>PDZX01000031.1 GCA_002753185.1 Magnetococcales bacterium WMHbin3 | reverse complement strand
ACCGCCGCCATCCCCGCCGCTGTCGCCGCCATCGGACGATCCCCCGCTCCCGTCCGTCGAACTCATGGCGGTTTTGGGCCGCAACGGCTCGAACGTCTCGTGCGCCCCTGGAAAAGCCGTCAGAAATGCCCAGCCGAACAACGCCACCCCCAATGCCGGGTCGGTTCCCTCCCGTTCCCACGATGGCTGCGGCTTCCGCAGCCAGCTCAGCCGCGCCCGGCCCTGCCTGAGAAACTTGCGCCCCAGGGCGGTGCGTTCGCCCATGCCGCGAATGATCCCGATCAGGGCCAACTGCCCCAGGATCATCAGCAAAGCCAGCAGCACCACTGGCCGGTGATGCCACAACCCCAACAGGAATTTGCTCCCGCCGATCCCCCACAAGGGCAGCGCGGTCCAGGCCGCCAGCAGGCCCCGCCGCCGCCGCTCAACCGGGTCGAACAACAGCCGCGCCGCCACCAATCGCTCTCGGATGGGCGCCAGATGCGACCGCACCGTCCAGGCCAGCCGATCCAGCTCCTCGGGTCGGGTGGGCAGCACGCCGTTCACCCCTTCCAGCAGCGCCTGGTCCAGGCCGGTCAACGCCTCCCCTGCCACCGGTGCGGCGGCGCCTCCCGCGATCGCCAGCCGGTTGCCCCGCCACAAACGGAACAGACTCGCCCGCACCACCCCCGCGTCCCCTCCGGCCAGCATGGCCAGGGTATCGGCATCCATCCGCTCCAGCGCGGGCGGTGGGACGGCCCAACTGGGATCCATCCTGGTCACCCACCAGGCCGCCAGGCACAACACCACCTCCAGGACCATGAAATAAACCAGGAAATCCGGCCCCGGAATGCGGATGAATCCGTCGAGCATCACGCGCGCTCCTGGTGGGCCAGTTCCCACTTGGCCAGCAGGCGCGCCGCCTGGTCGGCGTGCAACCGTTCCACCAGACGGCCATCCAGGAGGCAGATCTCCTCGCCCCGCCCGCGGGCCGCCTGCCAGGCGTCGAGAATGCGCCGCGCCCGTTCCACCTCCTGCTCGCCAGGGAGGAACACCAGGTTGGCCGGTTCGATCTGCGCGGGGTGAATGACGGTCTTGCCGTCGAACCCAAGCCGCGCCCCATCCTGGCATTCGGCCAGAAACCCGTCGGGATCCCGGATGTTCAGAAAGACCCCGTCCAGCACCGCGATCTGCGCGGCGCGGGCGGCCAGGATGGTCTGCCCCAGGGCATGCCGCAGGCCGATCCGGTCCGGCTGGGGCGGCAGGTGCAAGGCGCGCGCGAGGTCCGAGGTCCCCATCACCAGGGCGGAGACCAGCGGATGCCGGGCAATCTCCAGGGCATTGAACACTCCCAGTGGGGATTCGATCATGGCCCACACGGGCACCGTGTCGCCAGACTCCATGGCCAGCTGCTCCAGCTCGGCGACGGATTCGGTCTTGGAGATGGCGATGGCGTCCGGCCCGCCGGGCAGAACCACCCGCAGATCCTCCCGCCACAGGTCGCTCCCCATGCCATTGATGCGCACCACCCGCTGGAAGGCGTTGGATGCAGAGGTTTTTTGCAGGGTTTCCAGGACATTGACGCGGGCGTTCTCCTTGGCCTCTGGAGCCACGGAGTCCTCCAGATCGAGGATCAAGGCGTCGGCGCCCAAAATGGGGGCCTTGGCCAGGGTCTTGGGATTGGAGCCGGGGACATACAGCACGGAACGCAACAATTCGGCATGGGGATCGGGTTTCATTTGACTGTGACCTGAAAAGTTGTCAGCCTTGTTGGCAATCGAGGGAGACCGCATGGTCTGTTTTTAACAGGAATCGTATCCGCATGCCAAGAAAAAGAGAGGGACAAGCACTCACCCTGCGCCAGTTGGAACGGGTCAGGACGGCTCGGACAAAGCGCGTCGCCGAACCGGGCGATCTGGGGCCAGAGGAGAACGGCAGCGTGGTGGCTCATTTCGGCCTGAACGTGGAGGTGATGCCGGAGAACGGCGCATGCGTCCGTTGCGCCGTGCGGGAGACCCTGGAGGTGGAACCGGTTTGCGGGGACCGGGTGGTCTGGCGGCAGGCCGGCGAACACAATCAAGGGGTGATCGTGGCGGTGTTGCCGCGCCGGAGCCAGTTGCAGCGACCCGGTCCCCACCGGCGTCTGCTGACCGTGGCGGCCAACGTGGACCGCATCGTGGTGGTGGGGGCGAGCGGCACGCTCAACCCCGGTCTGCTGGACCGCTATCTGGCCGCAGCGCGCAAGGCGGAAATCGAGGCCATGCTGGTGATCAACAAGGCCGACCTGGCCACCGACCCGCGCGGCGAGGCGGAGGTGCTGGCCCCTTACGAGCGCATGGGCTATCCGGTGCTGCGCGCCTCGGCGATCCGACGCGAGGGCCTGGAGGCGCTGGAAGGAGCCTTGACCAACCTGGCCTCGATCTTCGTGGGCGAGTCCGGGGTGGGCAAATCGTCGCTGATCGGCCTGTGGATCCCGGAGGGCATGGTGAGAACCGCCGAGGTCCATCCCGGCACCGGCCAGGGGCGTCACGCCACCACCACGGCGCGCATGTATCCCCTGCCACGGGGCGGCGCGATCATCGACTCGCCGGGGGTGCGCGAATTCGGCCTGCACGGGGTGGAACGCGAGTCCCTGCCCATGCTCTTTCGCGACATGGCGCCGTTGCTGGGCGCCTGCCGCTTCTCCGACTGCCGCCATCAACTGGAACCCGGTTGCGCCCTGCGCGCCGCCGCCGCGTCCGGCGAGGTCTCCCCTGCCCGGCTGACCAGCATGTTGCGCATCATGGAGTCCCTGCCATCCCGCAATCCCTTTTTTTCACCAGAGGCCCGCTCCCCCCGGTAAAAGTGGGGGGAAATTCCGCCTCGCACTTTTTTTGCATACTCCGACGGTTCCGGGTCTGCTATTTTAAATTTGACGGATTGTAACCGGTAAGGGAGCGTTGCCATGCAAACAGGCCTGATCTCCGATTCTCACGACCATCTGGAAAACCTGGAACGGGCGCTGGAGCTGTTCCGCGACCGGGGGGTGCGCCGCATCTGGCATGCGGGGGACATCGTCTCCCCACCCATGCTGCTGGCCATGGAGGGATTCGAGGTGTCGGCGGTCTTCGGCAACAACGACGGGGAAAAGATCGGCCTGCTCAAGGCCGCCACGAAGATCGGCGGACGATTGGACGGGGATTTCCTCGAGCTGGCGGCCCCGTGCGGTCAGGGGTCCATTGCGCTCTATCACGGCACCTATGCCCCGTTCCTGTACGCGATGATCCATTCCGGCAAATACCGGACGGTGATCAGCGGCCATACCCACAAACCGGTCAACCGCCTGGAAGGCGGGACCCTGGTGCTCAATCCCGGCACCTCGCACGGCTTTCGACAGCGCGCCTCGGTCATGATCTACGACGACGCGACCCATACCGCCGAATTGATCGACCTGTAGCGAGGCCCCAAATCGCCATGGAATTGGCCAAAAAACCCATCTTTTTCGTTGTCGATGACGACCCGGTCACCCGGATCATGCTGTGCCGCTTCCTGGAAAAGCTGGGTTACGTGGCGATCGGCTATGTGAATGGACTGGCAGCCATCGAGGCCCTGGACCTGGGACTGCCGGACGTGGTCCTGATGGACGCCAAGATGCCGGTCATGGACGGATTCGAGGCCTGCCGCCGCCTGAAGTCCAGAGCGGACGCCCGCCACATCCCGGTGTTGATGATCACCGGCCTCAACGACGACGAATCGGTGGACCTGGCCTACGAGATCGGAGCCGCCGATTTCATCACCAAGCCGATCCATTGGGCCATTCTGCGCAACCGGGTCTTCTACCTGCTCAAGACCATCGAGGCGGAACGGCGGCTCTCCCTGGCGGCGCGGGTCTTCGACAACACCAGCGAGGGGATCGCGGTGACGGACGAACGGGCGGTGATCCAGTCGGTCAACCCGGCCTTCACCCGCATCACCGGCTTTGCGCCCGACGAGGTCATGGGCCGCAGCATGAACATCCTCAAATCCGGGCGGCACCCCCCGGAGTTCTACGCCAAGTTCTGGCAGACCCTGCGCGCCACCGGCCAGTGGCAGGGGGAGTTTTTCAACCGGCGCAAGGACGGGACGATCTATCCCCAGTGGGCCAACATCTCCGCCATGGTCGATCCGACCGGCCGGGTCGCGCATTACATCAGCGTCTTTTCCGATCTGACGGCGCTGCGCGAGTCCGAGGAGAATCTGCTCTATGTCTCGGCCCACGACATTCTGACCGGCCTGCCCAACCGTCATGTCTTCCACGAGCGGCTCGGCTTCGCCCTGGACGAGGCCCGTGCCGGGGAGGGCCAGGTATGGGTGTTGCAGTTGGATCTGGACCGCTTCAAAATGATCAACGAGACCATGGGCCATGACGTGGGCGACGCCCTGATCGTGGAGGCGAGCCGCCGCATCGGGCTGGTCCTGGGCGGACAGGGGAGCGTGAGCCGGCTGGGAGGAGACGAATTCGGCATCATGCTGACCGGCAGCGAAGAGGATACCCGCTCGGTGACCCAGCTCTCCCAGACCCTGCTGGACGCCCTGCGCGCGCCGCTGGTCCTGTACGACGTGGAGCTGTTCGTGGGCGCCAGCATCGGCATCGGGGTCTTTCCGTTGGACGGAGAGGATGTCACGACCCTGATGAAGAACGTGGACGCCGCCCTCTACCATGCCAAGGAGAAGGGACGCAACAATTTCCAGTTCTTCCGCAACGAAATGAACGCGCGCGCCATGGCGCGGGTGCTGCTGGAGACCAGCCTGCGCAATGCCCTGGAGCGGGGGGAGTTTTTGCTCCACTACCAGCCGCAGATGCGCCTGGCGACCGGCGAACTGTCCGGGGTCGAGGTGTTGATGCGCTGGAACCGTCCCGGAGCCGGGATGGTCTCGCCGGGGGAGTTCATTCCTCTGGCCGAGGAGACCGGCCTGATCGTGCCCATGGGGTTGTGGGTCTTGAGGACGGCCTGTCAACGGGCGATGGCGTGGTTTGCCGCCGGCCATCCCCGCTTCCGGGTGGCGGTGAATCTGTCCGGGATTCAGTTCGGGCAGCCCGATTTCATCGAGCAGGTCACCGGGACGTTGCGCGCCACCGGGATGGACCCGGCGCTGCTGGAACTGGAACTCACCGAGAGCATCGCCATGGGGGACGCGGAAGAGACCCTGGCCAAGCTGAGTGCGCTCTCCGACGTTGGGGTGGAACTGGCCATCGACGATTTCGGCACCGGTTTCTCCTCTTTGAAGTACCTGAAGCGTTTTCCCATCGACACGTTGAAGATCGATCAGTCGTTCGTGCGCAACTGCGCCTCCGACACCGAGGACACGGCCATCATTCGCGCGGTGATCGGCCTGGCCCACAGTCTGGGTTTGTCCGTGATCGCGGAGGGGGTGGAGACCAGCGAACAGTTGGAGGTCCTGCGGCGCTACGATTGCGACCAGATTCAGGGCTATCTGTATGCGCGCCCCATGCCGGAAGAGGCGTTGCTGGCGTTTCTGGGCCGCATGCGTCAGTAATCCTTCTTCCACTGCACGCCCACGTCGGCGTTGGATTTGGCGTCCACCCCGGTCTTGAGGAAGAGGTTGGGGGTCATCTCCACCTCGACGTTGACGCGACCGGAATCGGCCTTCAGCCCCTTTTCCACCTCCAGATAGATCTCGTCGGTGAGGTATTTGCCGGCGCTCACCGTACCGGTCTCCACGGAGGTGCCGCCCACGTCCAGGCGGTCGATGCCCAGCTCACGCTTCACGCTGCCGATGATCCCCGATCCGCCGCCCTGGAGATTCTTCAAGGTCATGGCCAGCTTCAATGCCTGGCCAGGGGTGATGCTGTCGGTGGCCCGGTCGAACAGCAACTGGGAGAGAATCTCCTCTTCCGAAAGCACCGGCTCGCTGGTCAGGATGACCCTGGGCTGGGTCGCCACCCCCTGCAGGCCGATGCGGGTCAACAGCGCGGCCCGCTGCACCGATGCCTCCATCTCGATGATGGGAATCGGCGGCCAATTGCCGTCGAAACTCACCACCCCGGTGTTCAGCACGAAACGCCGGTCCAACAGATCCAACTGACCCCGCTTGACCTGCAACCGGCCCGCCACCAGGGGTTCGCTCAGCGTGCCGGTGACACGCAGATCCCCCTGCCACTCCGACTCCAGGCCACGCCCGCGAATGAAGGCACGGGCCGGCATGTGCAAGGTCAGATCCAGGGCGCTCCTGGCCGGGGAGAGCGTCTCGCTGGCCGGTGCGGCGGGGGGCGCGGCGGAGTCGTCGGTCTCCACCAGGGTGATGTCGCCGCGTCCGGCGGCGGGGATGTTGAACTCCGCCCGATCGACCAGCAGATCCCCGCTCACCCGGACCTGCTCGAACGTCCCCTCGACGCGCGCATCGCCGGTCGCCACCGCCAGGGCGTCGTCCCGCCGCACCAGGACCGCGCGATTCATCTCCAGATCCAGCACGAAGGGCAACCGGCGCTCCCAATCGAGGGTCAGGCGACCCGTGGCCCCCAGATGGCCCTTCTCCCCGTCGGTGGCGGTCAGCGACTCCAGCACCAGGGTCTCGCCCTCCCCTTTGAGCCGCATGCGGATGTCGTGCAGCATGGTCCCGGCGTCGGCCTGCTCGAACAACCCTTTTTCCAGGGTCATCCCGCCTTCGATGAGAGGCCGCTCCGGGGTGCCGCCAGCGCGCCAATCCATGGCCACCACCCCTTCCAGGCGCTGATTTTCTTCCCAATGCAACCATTTCCCCACGTCCGACAGCCGGGCCTGCCCCTTCAGGGCCGCCTGGATCGGTTCCCCCCCGACCTGATCCAATACCCACGGGCGCACACCGAATCGCAGCGGCCATTCGGCATGGCCGATCATCCTGCCCTGGGTCAGCCCCTGCGACACCAGATCGACACGCAAACCGCGCCCTTCGCGCAGGATCCCGGTCAGGGTGAGATCCACCGGCGGCAGATGCTTGAGGGTGGGGGCCAGGGGCTGCCCCTTCTTGAGCGCAAGGGAGAACGTGACATCCGGATGGGCCGCCGCGCCCTGAACGCTGACATCCAGACGGGTGGCCCCGCGCATGGGGGGCAGTCCCAGCCGTTGCAGGATCGCCAGGTCCCCGCGCCCGCTCAGTTGACCGTCCACCTGCCGTCCCCGGCTGGTCAGACTGGCGCGGAGCGCCACCTCCCCCAGAGTCAACTCCATGGGATCCACCTGGGCCAGGTCGTCGGCGAGCAGGATGACGAACGGTTTTTGCAGGCGCAACTTCTCCTTGGCGAGGGCGCCGGTCAGGGAGGCCAACTCCAGGCGCGCGCCCCGCGCCTGCGGGGAATAGTGCCCGGAGGCGCTCACGGCGAGGGGCCAGCCCGCCTCGCCCTTGCCGTCCAACGTCCACGCCAGACGGGACAATGGGCCGTTCACGGAGGCCACCAGGGTGCCGAAACGGGCTTGCGGGTGTTGCCACTTGTCGAGCGTCAGCCGCGCCTCCAGAGGGGAGCGCTCCAGGGGCAGACCGGCGCGCGCATCGAGGCGCGCCTTGCCGATGCGACCGAACCCCCCGACCAGATCGCCCCCCTTGGCGATCAACCGGCCTTGCGGCTTGCCGCCCGTGGGGGTCTCCAGGGTCAACTCCCCTTCCGCCCGGCCGCGCAGATCCAGGCCATGCCAGGGTTTCAAGGCCGCCAGATCCTCGCTCGCGCCGGTCAGGCGGCCCTGAATCCGCCCGTCGCGCCAGTCGGCGGACAGGTTTCCGGCCAATTGGACGCGCGGTCCTTGCAGTTGCAGATCCTCCAGAAACAGCTGACGGAAATCGGTAATCCGGTAACGGCTGCTGGCGGTCAGCCGTCCGGTGGGATGGCGCGCCGCCAGCGCCAGGGTTCCGGCAGGCGCCTTGGCAAGGGCGGCGCTCGTGGCCTCCAGATCGACCTCGATCGACGGTTTTGGCCATTTCAGGGAGGCGCGGGTACGCAAGGTCTCCCGCAGCCAGTCCAGATCCAGATCGCCACGCAAGGTCGCCTCCTTGCCGGTCACCTCCACCAGAGAGGCCGCCAATCTGTCGGGATGCAGGACGCCCCGCATCCGCACCACCGGCTCCCGGCCCAGGGGCGCCGCCTCCGGGGGCAGACCCTCGATGCCGTGTCCCTCGAGCGCGGCGGTGAAAGTCAGTGCGGGCGGGGCCGCCACCTCCCCTTCCAGACGCCAATCCGCCGTGCCTCGCACCGGCCAGGGCAACCAGCGGGAGAAGACGGCCAGGCGGGGGATCTCTCCAGTCGCCTGGAAACGCCCGGTCCGGGTGGCGGGATGCAGTTCCCCCCTGGCGGCAAGGATGGCCTCACGACCGTTCTCCAGGGTCAACGACTCCACCAGGAGGGTTTCGGCATCCGCGAGACGGGCGCTGAATGCCACCTTGGGCTGCCAGGCGGACCACCCCTCCGGGGCGGGATCGAGGGTCAACGACTCGGCTTGCAGATCCCCTTGCACGCGGATCCCAGCGGGCCAGGTGCCATCCGATGCCTGGAGCAACGCGGCCCCAAGCCGCACCCCGGTCAGACGGTGGCCCTCCATGGCCAACTCCCGGCTTTCCAGGGTGAGACGGGCTTCGGGCGCGGACAACGAACCGCTCAACACGGCCTTTACCCGCGCCTCCCCGGCGAACGGTGGCGGCGCGGGCCAATCCCCGGCAAGCGTGGCTTGAAGCGCCCCTTGCGCAAGTCGCGCCCCGTTCAGGGTCAGGTCGATGCGGGAAGCGGGGATCTCCGGCCCCTGGAGCGTGGCCTGGCCGGTCCATTCCGTCACTGGGCCATCCCCCCGCAAGGTGATCCCGACCCCTGCCAGACGGGGGTTTTCCGACAATTCGGCCAACAGACCGCTGTCATCTTGCCAATCGACCTCCAGGCGCAACCGTTGGCTTGCCGGGGTCAGGGCGGCGCTCACCCTGGCCGAGGTCCCCTCCCTGTCCAGACGGGCCAAGTCGGCCCGAACGGCCAACACCCCGTCCGCTTCCCTGGAGAGATCCCCACCGATGCGCCACGCGCCATGCCGGCCCAGATCCAGGCGCTCCACCCGAACGCGCTCCAGGACGAACGGGGGAATGGCGACCGGCTGCGTGTCGGAAGAGGCTTCCGGCGCACGCATCATGGCGATCCGTCCGGCGCTCAGTTCGGGGATGACGACGCGGCCCCGCGTCAGCTCGCGCCAGGAGAGGGACACGACCCCCTGCCCGACCTCCAGCCAGACCCCCCCGGAGTCCCGCCAAGACAGTTCGGCCACCCGCACGACGAGGGGCCACTCCCATTCCAGCCCGCGCACCCGCAGTGGACTCTCCATGCGGATCAGCGTCTTTTCCAATTCTGCGAAGGCCAGCCGGCGCACGCCCTCCAGGGAGAGGGCGAGCGCCAACAGCAACAGCGGCAAAAAAAATCCCGCCGTCAGCCACGCCAGGCCACGACCCCAGCGCCGCTTGCGGGGCGGCACTGGCGTTGGGGGCGGCGGTGAGGGAGGGGTTTCCATGGGGGTCAAAAGGCCTGGCCGATGCTCATGTAGAGCTGATACGCGGCATCGATCCCCTCACGCCGGCTCAAGGGGGCCGCCACGTCCAGACGCAAGGGTCCGATGGCCGTCATGTAGCGGACGCCCAGCCCCGCGCCGTACAGCAGATGCAACCCCTGCCAGGGCCACTCGGCGAGCAGCGCGCTGCCCGCGTCGAGAAAACCCACCACACCGAAGGAGTCGTTGAGCCGATAGCGCGCCTCGGTGCCGAAGGCCACCAGGGAACGCCCCCCCAAAGGCTTGCCGGTGGGATCCAGCGGGCTGGCCAACTGCTGCCCGTACCCGCGCAGGGAGCTGCCCCCCCCGGCATAGAGGCGGTTGTCCGCCGGAATGGCGTCCCGCTCGGCGCCATGCATGGAATCCAGTTCCGCCCGTCCCGCCAGCACCAGCCGGGGCAGGCCCTCCGGGGTGTGATAAAGGCTTCCCCGGTTGTTCCAGCGCACCATGGTGACGCCCTGGCCGGTGGCGGTCAACATCGGTGCGAGTTCCGAAGAGAAGCGCCATCCTTGCGTGGCGTCCAGGGGATCGTTGCTCCGATCCAGGGTCAGCCCCAGGGGCAGGGAGGCGTAACTGTACGATTTGCGGATGTCGGTGCTCCGTTCCAGCACATTGGAGAGCCGGTAATTGAGGGTGAGGGAGACCTCCCCGCCCGGCTCGAAGATGGGCCGGCTCACCCCGGCGCCCAGTTCCATGGAGACGTTCTCGTAGGCCTGCTCCGTGGCCTGGTCGAGCTTGCCGGAAAAGCGCAACCGCTGGCCGCGCCTTCCGAAATCGGGGATGTCGTAGCCGCCGAGCAGACTCACGTTGGCCATGCCCACGGTGGCCTCGGCGCGCAGCCGTTGCCCGGCGTTGCCCAGGTTGCGGTGTTCCCAGCCGCCGTTCATAACCACCCCCCGATCCGTGCTGAACGCCGCGCCCGCCCGCCAGGTACGGTGCTTGCGTTCGGTCACCTCCAGCTCCACGGGCCAGCGTCCCGCCGCGTCGGCCCGTTCGGCCAACCCGACCCGCGCCACGCTGAACAGGCCGGTGGTGGTCATGGCCTTGCGCAGCTCCTCCAGCCGCTTCGGGTGATAGGGCGTGCCGGCGGACCAGGGGATGCGGCGTTGCAGGAACGCCTCCTCCACCTTCTCGTTGCCCTTGATCCGCACCTCGCCCAGTGCCACCCAGGGGCCGGGATCCAGACGCAGCTCCACCAGGGCCAGATGGCGCTCCCGGTCCAGACGCACCCGGCGTTTGCCCGTTTTGGCGAAGGGGTATCCCTGTTCCAGGGCGGACTGCCGCAGGATCTCCTCCGCCTTGAGGATCCGTTCGCTCTCGGCGGGATCGCCTTCGGCCAGTTTCCGTTTTTCCCATGTGGGCGGGGTGAAGCGCTCCGCCGCCGGCGCGATGATCAGGGTGGGAGGGGCCAGCAGGTAGCGGGTATGCGGGGCGATGTGGAAGACGAGTTCATGGGGCGTCTCCTCGCCGGTGATCTCCACGTGTACGGTGGCGTCGAAGTAGCCCTTGGCCTTCAGGGCATCCAGAAAACTCTTCTGGTCCGTGCCGCCACGGCGGGCCAGCAGGAAACGGCTGCCGATCGGGTCGCCCTGCCGCTTGACCCCCACGGAGATTTCTTTTACCAGTTCGGCCAGATCCGCATGTTCATCGAGTCCCACGAACCGTACGGTATATCTTAATTTACTGGTTTCTGCCTCATCTGCGTAAACATTATTTATATTTATCCAGCATGATAGTATAATAAGTAATAAAAAATACTTATTAGTGCTGAATAAAATCAAGAGGCTGTCTGGGAGTTCTCCAGCCCCCGTTGCAGGGCCTCGTGATCGATCCACCACGCGTCGCCGACCATGATTTCCAGGCCCTTGAGGACCTTGGAGGTATAGAAATCGGGCTGATCGAGTTGGTTGGCGGCCACCCAGATGCGGAAGGCGTCGTCGCCGATGACATTGAGGGTGTCGCAGACCACGGAGAACATCTGCTGAGACTGTCCGATGGCCAGGTCGCGATCGGGGTGATCGGGGGTGCGGTGTTTGGCGATGAGGTGGGCCAGGGCGCAGATGTCCGGGGCCAGTTCGTGGCGGGGACCCAGGGTGTTGAGCAGGTGAAAGAGTCCCTGCACCACCTCGATGGCCGGGGCATCGGTTTTCAGGCCGACCCAGATGCGCTGGGCGAGAGCGGAGTAGATTTGATGATTCTTATGTTTGGTGGAGAGCCGTTTCAAGATTTTCAGGGCTTCGCTCCACTCTCCGGCGCGGCTGAGCCGGTCGAGATTCTTGCGGTCTTCGTTCCACTCCTCGGCGGGGGAGAGGGTAGGGGTTTCCTCGGTCTCCTGCTGGATGGGGATGATGCGCGTGGGGGATTGGCTCATGGGGGCCTCCTGGATGGGTGCGGTTAAAAAAAATCAGGATACATAGGGAGCGGGGGACTGGCAAGAGACACCGCGTGCATCCTGTGCCCCGGTCGAAACTGGGGGCTTTACATGGCACGCAAAATCGTATAATTTTTTTTTGTCCACCTTGAATGCCAAATCATCCACAGAGTCGCATCCATGATGAAACCGTCCTTCAACTGGCAGGAGCAGGGGGTGAGCGGAATCGCCCGCGGTGCCATCCTGAATGCCTTTGACGACCCGGCCATGCTGGTGCGCCAGGATCGGATGGTTCTGGAGGTCAATGCGGCTGCCCGGAATCTTGGGGTGCATCCTCCCTGTTACTGCTGGTTCGCCCTGGCCAAGGGGACAAACGTTTCCGCAGAGGAGATGGGCCACTTCGAGCGGCATGGCGCCCCCAAGGCGGGAACCCGCTGCGCCCACTGCAAGGCGGATGATGCCCTGACGCGGGGAGAGCCAGCCCGGTGCAGGCGCGCTCGCGGGGGGGAAATCTGGGAGTCCCATTATATTCCTTTAAGCGCCAATCTTTTTCTGTATATCGCCCGTAATCTGGAGCAAACCGGACAAGAACGAACCGATGCGCGACACATTCCGGAATTGGAACCCCTCCTGGACCGGATCCAGCGGCTTGAGCAGGAAAACCAAAGGCTGGAGGAGGAGAATGTCCGCCTGAAACAGGAGCAGGCCGGGCAGATCCAGTGGCAATTTCCACCGCTGCCGGCCACCTTGGATCCGAACGATGCGACCTTCAGCACCCAGGCGCTCCTTTCCCTGACCGAGGTCCATTTTCGCAACGCCTTCGAGACCGCCGCCCACGGCATGGCCCTGGTGGCCATCGACGGGTATTGGCTCAAGGTCAACCCGACGTTGTGCGAATTGACCGGCTACAAGCCGTGGGAAATGCTCGGACGCACCTACCAGGAGATCACCCATCCGGACGACCTGGAGCGGATCGAGGGTGCCGCGCGCGCCCTGCTGGCCGGCGAGCCGGGACGCCGCCAACTGGAAAAACGCTTCATCCATCAGGATGGACGCGACATATGGATTCTGCTCAGCCTCTCCCTGATCCGGAACCCCAAGGGCACGCCTTGCTATTTCATCTTTCAGATCATCGATATCGACGCCCGCAAGCACTACGAGACGCAACTGGCGCGGGAACATGCCATGATGCGCTCCCTGATCGATACGATCCCGGACCTGATCTTCATCAAGGACAACAACCTGCGCTTCATCGGTTGCAACAGGGCGTTCGAAAAACGCTCCGGCCAGGCGGAACAGGAGATGCTGGGCAAGAACTGCCATGATCTCTTCCCGCCCGATGAGGCGACAGCCTATTTCGCATCGGACATGAAGATGCTCGAGGAAGGCGGCAGCGTTTCCCTCGAGGAGGCCGTGGTGTCCGACAGCGGGGAAGCGATTTATTACGACACCATCAAAACCCCGTTTTACGACGACCGGAACCGGCCACTGGGATTGATCGGCGTTTGCCGCGACATCACGGAGCGCAAGCGTCACGAACTGGAACTCAATCGTGCGCGTCACGAAGCCGAGATGGCCAATCGCGCCAAGAGCGAATTCCTGGCCAACATGAGCCACGAGATCCGCACCCCGATGAGCACCATCCTGGGCATGTGCGATCTGCTGCGGGAAACCCGCATGACGAATACCCAGAGCCGCTACGTCCACACCATGGCGCGGTCGGGCAACATGCTGCTGAAACTGATCAACGAAATTCTCGATCTGTCCAAGATCGAGGCCAATCAGCTCACCCTGGAGCGGATTCCGTTTTCCCTCGACCGGTTGATCGACGAGGTGCTGGAATTGTTCGCTTTCATGGCCGGCAACAAGGGGATCGCCCTGCAGAAGGAGCGGGTGGGCGCCACGCTTGCGCCGCAGGTGATCGGGGATCCCAACCGGTTGCGTCAGGTGCTGGTGAATCTGACCGGCAATGCCATCAAGTTCACGAACCAGGGGAGCGTGACCTTGGGCGTGGAACAGCAGGCCGCAAGCGGTCGAACGACGCTGTGGATCGCCGACACCGGACCCGGCATTCCCGAAGATCGGCATCGGGAGATCTTCCAGCCGTTTCAGCAGGGCGATGCCTCCATCACCCGCAGGCACGGCGGCACGGGGTTGGGATTGACCATCTGCCGACGGCTGGTCGATCTGATGGGAGGGGAAATTGCCCTGACCAGCACACCGGGCCAGGGGAGTGTATTTACCATAGTCGTGCCGCTGCCGCCATGCGACCCGCCCGATGAAAAACCGACGGAAGCGCAGGAGGCGGTCGTCCCGCCCCGTGTGGTTGCGCCCCTTTGCCGGGAGGGACTGGAGATTCTGCTGGCCGAGGACACCGAGGAGATCCGCATGATGATCCAGGCGTTTTTCCTGCATTCCCTCCATCGCCTGACGATCGTGTGCAACGGGGCCGAAGCGGTGGAAACGGTTTTCCGGCGCCGGTTCGATCTGGTGTTGATGGACCTGCAAATGCCCGTCATGGATGGTTACGCGGCTGTCCGGGCGATTCGCGACCGGGAGGCGGCGGATGGACGACCGGCGCTACCCATTCTGGCCTTGACGGCCCATGCCCTGTCCGAGGAGAGCGCCCGGATCCGCGACGCCGGGTTCGACCTGCATCTGACCAAGCCCATCGGCAAGCAACACCTGATGGCGGTATTGGACACATTCCGGAAAGGATGCGCCCCGCCCGACCTCCTCAAATGAGACCGCATCCGGCGATCGGGAATGACATCGCCCACACCGGTCACGCCACGGGAACACTTTCCGGATAGAGCGTGTCCCAACCGCAATCCTGGTCATGGGGCCACGACACATGGCCGAACACGGCCCGCGCGCGGCCAGGGCAATCGCACTTCAAAAGCATCGGAGTGAATCAGCCACGATCCTCCAGGCAAGCTTTTTCCTTATGTCAAGCAAAGTTCAAATGCGATTGCCATGGGGTGGGCTGGCATGGACTTGCGTTCCTTCCACCTTTCCTTTATCCTGGCAGTGAATGCATGGTTGGCATCCAAGAGGAGTTGCATGACATGCCTGTTATTTCGATGTTCTACGGACTGATAATCCGCATGTACTTTTTTGACGACAGGCAACATCATACTCCCCATATCCATGCGGGGTATGGCGACATGAACGGTGTCTTTGGCATAGAGGATGGGGAAATGCTGACGGGAGAACTGCCCCGGCAGAAGATTCGCCTTGTCCAGGCATGGATCGAGCTGCATCGTGACGAATTGATGGCCGACTGGAAACTGGCCATGGAGGGAAACCGGGTGTTTCCCATAGACCCGTTAAAGTGAGGCTCCCATGCCGAACCCGAAAGTCGTGGCCGTGGAACCGGCGGAGAACGCATCCCTGCTGTTGGATTTTACCAATGGAGAACGCAGGCGGTTCGACGTTGCGCCTTATCTGGACAAGGGCATTTTCCGTGAACTGCGCGATCCCGCCTACTTTCGTCGCGCGCGGGCCGTATCCGGTCATGTAGCGTGGCCCCATGACCAGGATTTCAGTTGGGACACGCTCTATCTGGAAAGCGTTCCCGTGGAGTGACCGGCGCAAAGGATACAACCACACAGGACTGAATTTGAATTAAAAATATTCATAGAAAATTCTATTAGATTTTTCAAGCCAATTAAAAATTAGGAAAAATTATAAATAATAAGGCAACAGACCCCATTTCCACCCCATTTCTGGGGTGGAAAGCTCTGTTAGCTACCCCCCAAAAAAGTTGGTGGAGGGCTAGGGACTTGCAAAGATGTAAATTTACTTCTTCGTATACACTGTTTCCTTGCGGACGTCAACAGATGACAAGCTTGATAGTTTGGGTTGGTGTAGATCAAAGATCCCCAGCATCTGTATACATTGCATCAGACAGCAGAATTTCCTGGGGGAATTGTACGCAATGGAATTGTGGAAGCAAATTATTCACCTCGCCTATCCATCCAATAATTGCTAGCTATACTGGAGACTCCGTATTTTCAGTATCGTGCATACATAAAATAATAGAAAGAATACAAAATAAATTATTAGATTTTAAAATTGGTTCTTTAGGTGATAAAATAAAATTATTGATTGCCACCGAATTAATCAATTATCCAAAGACTCACTTCAATAATTCTGATATTGTGATTGTCGTAAGACAGGACGGCAGGCTGAAGCTTGAATGTAATTTTATTTTATACCATTATAAATGCTATAAAAATGGTAGTATTTCTTTCACAATAGACGAGACAAAAAAATTTAAATCATCAGAATACATGCTTTGTCTTGGTACAGGCAAAAATAGTGTAGAAGAATATCTCAATAAGTGGCGAAAATCAGATGCATCGGGAACCTCAAGAGCAATTTTCTCTGCTTTTTCAGACGCTCTTTCAAAGGGATCGGATACATATTCCTCAGCCCCTCCTCAGCTTTGCGGCTTATATAGAATCGGAAACGGAAAAAAAATTGGTATAATTATGCAAGGAAAGAGATTTTTCGATGGTACGGAAATTACAGAAAAATACAATGAGTTAAACAACATCGAATGGAGAAACGAATTATTTGAACGGTGCGACGGCAAAACGGCATCAATGAGAACTGATGCTCAACCCCAACCACGTCCAAAACAAACTATCTAACAGAATACACTATAATGTTAATATATCTCAGCCATGCAAGACTGGGAGGACAGGATGGCAACGAGGCAAAGCTCGAAAAAACGCCGCAACGATCAGTTCGATGTCCCCTGGAAGGAGATCGTGGAGGGCTACTTCCGCGAATTTCTGGCTTTTTTCCTGCCGATGGCGCATAATGACATCGACTGGACGCGCAGGCATGAATTTCTCGATACGGAACTGGCCCGCATCACCCGCGAGGCCGAAAGTGGCGACCGGCGCATGGACAAATTGGTGAAAGTGTGGAGACGCACGGGCGATGCGTGCTGGGTGCTGATTCACATCGAGATCCAAGGCGACCGCAAGACGAACTTTGCCAGGGGCATGTATGTTTACCAGTACCGGGCCTTCGACCTCCACCAGAAACCGGTGGTGGGACTGGCCATCCTGGCGGACGAAAGCGCCCAATGGAAGCCGGAGGAGTTCCGTTATGAACTGTGGGGGACATGCCAGAGCTATCGGTTCACGGCCGTCAAGTTGACGGACTTTGCCGAAGCCGACTTGATCCACTCCACCAATCCGTTCGCGGTCGTGACCTTGGCCCATCTGCACGCCAAGCGGACCCGCAACCGGATGGATGACCGCCTGGATGTCAAACGACACCTGATCCGCAGCCTCTACCAGAGCGGTTTCGAACGCCAGCAGGTGATCGACCTGTTTCGCTTCATCGACTGGGTGCTGCATTTGCCGAAAGAACTCGATATGCAATTATTAAATGAAATCAATGCCTTCGAGGAGAGCCAAAAGATGCCGTACATTTCGAGCGTGGAGCGTATCGGACAGGAAATCGGTGAAAAACGAGGCAAAGAGATCGGCAAAAAGATAGGCAAGCAACAAGGCCAGGCCAAATTGCTCCTCAAGCTGCTTCAAGAGCGTTTCGGATTGGTGCCAAAGCCGGTGCGGAACAAGGTGACTGCCGCCAAACCGGATGACATCGATCTGTGGGCCAGAAGACTCTTCAAGGCCGATTCGTTGCAGGCGATTTTTCAATGAAAAACAAAAATCAACGCTGCGCGGGTCTTGCCAACAGATAATCGCGCAGCAATGGCTCCAGGCGGCCATGGGCGATGGGGGTGAGGGAGACGGTCAGATGGATGGCCGCATCCTCGTCGCGGCGCTCCAGCACCTGACCCTCCTGGGACAAACGGGCCAGCAGGGCGCCATCCGTAACCGGCAGACACAGATGGATCACGCGGGCGGATTTGCGCGCCGCCCGGCCCAGGGCAGACAGTAACGCATCGATGCCGCTCCCGGAAACCGCCGAAAGAATCAAGGCATCCTCCCTGCCCTGCACCCGCTCCAGGCGTCCGGCGTCGGGGGCGAGGAGGTCGGCCTTGTTGTAGAGGGTCAGCATGGGCTTGCCGTCGGCATCCAACTCCCGCAGGGTCTCCATGACCGACCCCTCCTGCTCCTCCCACTCCGGATCCGAAAGATCCACCACATGCACCAGCAGATCGGCCTCCAGGGTCTCCTCCAGGGTGGCGCGAAAGGCGGCCACCAGTTGGTGCGGCAGGTCCCGGATGAACCCTACGGTGTCGCTCAGAATGATGCGATCCCCGGTGGGCAGCTCGATGCGGCGCAAGGTGGGGTCCAGTGTTGCGAACAACTGATCCTCGGCCAGCACGCTCGCCCCGGTCAGGCGATTGAACAGGGTGGACTTGCCGGCATTGGTGTAACCCACCAGGGCCGCGCTGAAGAACGGCACCTCCTGACGCGCCCGGCGCTGAAGCTTCCGGGTCCGCTTGACCGTCTCCAGGGATCTCTCCAGTTTGCGGATCCGCTCGCGGATCAGGCGGCGGTCGATCTCGATCTGGGTCTCGCCAGGTCCGCCCCGCAGCCCGACGCCCCCCTTTTGGCGCTCCAGATGGCTCCAGGTGCGCACCAGCCGGGTCTGCTGATACAACAAGGCCGCCAGCTCCACTTGCAGACGGCCCTCGCGGGTCTGGGCGCGCGCCGAGAAAATTTCCAGAATCACTCCGGTCCGGTCCGAAACCTTGGCCGCCAGGGCCTTTTCCAGATTGCGCTGCTGAACCGGAGAAAGAGTGTGGTTGAAGACCACCAGATTGCACTCCTCCTCCTTCACTGCGGCGGCCAGGGCTTCCAGGTTCCCCTTGCCCAGAAAGGTGCCGGGATGGGGACGCGGCAGGGAGTAGAAGCGGGTGGCGACCGGTTCCGGGCCGGCACTGGTCACCAGCCGCTCCAGTTCGACCACCAGGCGTTCCCCGCGCTCCCGGTGTTCCATGCGGGGAATGGTCTGTACCAGCAACGCGCGCAACGCCTCTTCCGTCGGCATGCAAGACTCCTCGACAACGACCCGATGTTAATCCCGCAGCACAGTATAGCCCCTTCCCGGCAAACGGCAAGCCAAGAACCGGCCAACATGGGCGACGGCCTCCGGCAACGGGTCCTCGCCCGTCAGCCGCAGGAGGTTGTCCTCCCGTTTCAGCCAGGTCTCCTGACGCTTGGCGTAGTGGCGGCTGGCGAGGCGAGCGTCCGCCATGGCCTCCTGCAAGGTGCGTTTCCCCTCCAGATACGGAAAAATCTGACGATAGCCCACCGCCTTCATGGCTGGCAGCTCCCGGTCATAATTTTTTTCCAATAGCGTTCGCGCCTCTTGCGGCAGACCATTTTCCACCATGCGGTCGAAGCGGGCGTCGATGCGCGGGTAGAGGATGGCGCGGGGCGTGTCGATGGCCAGTTTCAGCACCGCGAACGGCGGCGGCGGCGGCTGATGGCGGCGCCATTCGCCCAGCGGGACGCCGGTGGCCGCATGCACCCCCAGGGCGCGCAGAATGCGCTGACCGTCTCCGGGCGTGACGCGGGCCGCCGTTTCCGGGTCCACGCGGACCAGCTCCTGGTGCAGATACGGCCAGCCGTGGCGCGCCGCCTGCTCCCGGATCGCGGTCAGCACCTCCTCGGCCACCGGCGGCGTGACCACCAGACCCTGTTCCACGGCGCGCAGGTAAAGTCCACTCCCGCCCACGAACAGTGGCACGATCCCGCGTGCGTGGCAGGCGTGGATGGTCTCCCAGGCCGCCTCCCGGTAGCGATCCGCCGACCAGGGCTGGTCCGGATCGGTGACATCCAGCAGGTGATGGGGCACCAGCGCGCGTTCTTGTGGCGTGGGTTTGGCCGTGCCGATCTCCATGCCCCGATAGATCTGCACCGAGTCCGCGTTGACGATCTCCACCGGAAAGTCCACGGCCAGACGCAGGGCCAGGGCGCTCTTGCCGCACGCGGTGGGACCCATGAGAAACAGCACGGGGATTTTCGCGGGGGTTTCGTGATATCCTGTCACCGTTACCTCTCATCCACCAAAGCAGGAGTTGTCATGTCACTGGAAAATCGCGTCATACTGATCACCGGGGCCGGATCCGGATTGGGCCGCGCCCTGGCCGTCGCCTTTGCCCGGCAGGGGGCGCATCTCTTTCTGCTGGGCCGCGACCAGAAAAGGCTGGAGGCCACCGACGACCTCATCCGTCAGGCCGGGGGCAAGGCGGGCCTGATTCCCCTCGATCTGGAGACCGGCCTGCAGCGGGTTCCGGAGGTGGCGAAAGCGCTCTTCGAGCGGTTCGGGCGGCTGGATCTCCTGGTCAACAACGCGGCCATCACCGGCCCCCGCACCCCCATGGACGCCCACTGTCCGGCGGAGTGGCAGGCGGTCTTCCGGGTCAATCTCGATGCCCCGTTTTTTCTCACCCGCGAGTTGTTGCCCCTTTTGCGTTTCAGCAATGCCGGGGTGGTGATCCAGGTGGTGTGCGAGGAGGGGGTGGCGGTTGCCCCGTTTCGCGGCGCCTATGGGGCCTCCAAGGCGGCCCTCCTCCACATGACCCGCACCTGGGCCGCCGAGATCGCCTCCGGTCCGGTACGCATGCACGCCGTGGATCCCGGTCCCATGGCCACTCCCTTGCGCGCCAGGGTCTTCCCCGGCGAGGACGCTTCCCGGCTCCCCCGCCCCGAAAGCGTTGTTTCCCTGTTTGCGCGGCTGGCCGACCCGGCGTTTCGCGGGGAGCATGGCCAACTCCTCACCCCGGAGAGTTTTGCCAGAAAATATAGTACAGATGATAGCTGATGGTGAATCCCTCCTGATGGCGGCGCAGGAGAGTACGCAGGGTTCCCCCCGGCAACGGACGATAGCCCGTGGCCGGGTGATCGGCGCCCACCGCGTGCAACTCCCGCAGAAAGGTCAGCGCCGAGGGGTGGGCGATGGACAGGAGTTCCTCGCTCACCGCCACCGGCAGGGATTCCCACTCCCGACGGGTCGGATGGGTGAGGATGCCGCTGGGCAGGCGCTCCTCAATGCAGGCTGCAGCCCACTCCTGAAAGGTTTTTTCCCCCAGAGTGGTCACTGCCAGCCATCCTCCTGGTTTCAATAATGCCATCCAGCGAGAGAAGCTGCGCAGGGGGGAGTCGAACCACTGCCAGGTCAGGTTGGAGGCGATCAGGTCATAGGTGTCGTTGACGGCCGGGGATTCGGCGTCCATGACCGCGAAGCGCGCCTGGCCCGGCAGGTGGCGGCGCGCCTCCAGGAGCATGGGG
Source organism: Magnetococcales bacterium WMHbin3 (assembly GCA_002753185.1). Classification (GTDB taxonomy): domain Bacteria; phylum Pseudomonadota; class Magnetococcia; order Magnetococcales; family Magnetaquicoccaceae; genus Magnetaquiglobus. The sequence continues at coordinate 22,941 of PDZX01000031.1, read as the reverse complement.
AGGGAGGCATCGGTCAGGAGGAACGCTCCTTCCGGGCGGTGACGGAGCAGCAGGTTGCTCAGCAGGCCGGTTCCGCAGCCCAATTCCAGCACGTTGGCTTGCCGGGGCAGAGCGAGCCGGTTCAGGGAGTCGGCCAGGTACAGCGCGGCGTGGCGTTGCACCCTGGCGTACTGAAAGTAGCGTTGCGCCGCCGCGCCGAAGGTGGCGGTCACCTGATGGCGGCGGATCATGGCAGCAGGGTTCTCACCAGGCTGGCCACGGTTTCCGGTTGGGTGAGCGGCAAAAGATGGCCACCCTCCGCAAGCCAATGGATCCGCTCCGGGGCAAAGGTTGCCTCGGTCATGGCCGGGGTGACGATGCGGTCATCCCGGCTGGCGATGGCCATCATGGGGTGTGGCCAGTGCTGCAAGGTGGCTTGTTCGTCCCATTCGCCAAGCCAGGTCAGCCCTTCGGTCAGGGCGGTCAGGTTGGGGTTGGTGGGCAGCGCCGTGGGCGTGGCAAGGCCGGCTTGTTGTTGAAAAGCAGTGAGAACCGCGCGGGGATCGACTTGAAGTTGTTCGCGCATGCGATCGAGGATGCGCCGCCTCACCCCAGCCGGAAACTCCGGAGACCTGGAGAAGCGGCCGAATCCGTTGATGCTCACCAGCCCCCGGCATTGGCTCTGGTTGCCGGTCAGGTGGCGCAGCAGCCAGGCAACGCCCAGGGAGTGGCCGATGGCCACGAAGGGGTGTTGTGTCGGCAAGGTGGTATCGCCGGGTCCAAAATAGCCCAGGTTCACGGCATGGAAGGTGACTCCGGGCAGGTGGCGCAGCATGGGACGCCAGACTCCCGACCCGAAGCCCCAGCCGTGGGCCAGCACCAAGTGAACGGACACGCCCGGCTCCCACTCGAAATTTTAAATTATTAGGGGTCCAGGGGGATTATCCCCCTGGTGGGATCCAAGGGCAAAGCACTTGGTGGGATCCAAGGGCAAAGCCCTTGGTGGGATCCAAGGGCAAAGCCCTTGGTTTCCAGCGCGCTTTATCAAAAGCTTTTTTTCGCGCGCCTTTTGCGCGAAAAAAAGCGCAGCGCGCCTCAAATCACTCGGTTTGTACGAGTGCGCCTTGGCAGACCCTCTTCCTTGGTTTTTCGCGCTTTTTGCGAAAAACCAAGGAAGAGGGTCTGTGTATTGCCCGACGGGCTGGAGCATTATGCTGGTTCTCTTTTCGTTTCCAAAAAGCGGAAACGAAAAGAGAACCAGCGAAGGCGACGCGCGGCGCTTTTTTCGCGCAAAAGGCGCGCGAAAAAAGCTTCTTGAGAAGAGCGCGCTGACAGTCAAAGTCCCAAGGGCTTCGCCCTTGGATCCCACCAAGGGCTTCGCCCTTGGATCCCACCAAGGGCTTCGCCCTTGGATCCCACCAGGGGGATAATCCCCCTGGACCCCTAACAGTTTATTAATAACGGAATTCAAAATCATGCACCCAAATCTGGTCGTCATTCAGATTTCGAGAAATTTCGGATAGCGCGTCAGGTTGCGGCAGCCATCCGGCTCCACCACCACCACATCCTCCAGACGCACCCCTCCCATGTCCGGATAGTAGACCCCCGGCTCCACGGTCACCACATGACCGGCCAACAAGGTCTGATCCTTGCCGCCGATGCGCGGCGACTCGTGGATCTCCAGGCCCAGGCCGTGACCCGTGCCATGAAAGAACCCCTCCTGACGACCGGTCTCCGGATGGGTTCCGGTGGGAAATCCGGCCTGCGTCAGACTGTCGGTGACCGCCTCATGCACCTCCCGGCCCGACACGCCATCACGAACACGCCCGAAGGCGACCTCCTGAGCCGCCCGTACCGCCTCCCAGGCCCGCCGCACCCGATCGGGGGCCTCGCCCCGACAGACCGTGCGGGTCATGTCCCCCCAATAACCGCTCCCCTCCATGCGAGGGAAAATGTCCAGAATGATGGGTTGCCGGGCGAACAAAGGCCCGCTGCCCACCTCGTGGGGATCCGCCCCCTGCGCCCCTCCAGAGACGATGGTGTGATGCGGGGCCGCCCCCAGACGCACCAGACAGGCATGAATCTCGCCGCGCACCCGTTCGCTGGTCAGCGGTTCCCCGTCCAGCCACAACGCGCCATCCCCATCGCCGATGCGCGCAGCACGGATCATGCCGATGCCAGCCTCCATGCCCCGTGCCGTCACTTCCAGGGCAGCCTCGATGGCCTCCACCTCCTCCGGGGTCTTGAAGGCCCGCTCCGGCCAGAACGGCTCCGCCTCCGGGATCACCACCAACCCGGCGGCGCGCAGCCGATCCGCCATCAGCAGGGGAAAATCCCCCGGCACCCGCAAACGCGCGATCCCTTGCTCCACCACGAAAAAAGCCGCCAGATCCTCCAGCGTGGGTTGCTCCTCCGGATGGGCGACCTGCCAACGCCCGCGAATCTCCGCCCAGTCGTGTACCCGATCGCAACGCGCCGTGCGCCGGGCGCGATCCACCTCCAGCGCGGAGGTCGCCATGTGGGTCACCCCCCTGCCCGGCTCCTCCAGATACAAAAAAGGATCCGGCGCGAAGAACCGCGTGGCATAATAAAGATCCGCCGCCGACTCGCTCGCGGCGTAAATCAGCCGCCCCGCGTCCATCACTTGAAATTGGCGTTGGGGATGCCGAAGAAATTGCGAAAATTGATGCCGGTCTTTTTCTTGTTTTCCTGAAAATAACGATCCGTGTGATCTTGCCGCATCCCGGCCATGGCGGCCTTGACGAACACCCACACCACGAATCCCACCACAATCAGGTTGAAGATCTCCATGCCGCCTCCCTTATTGCCGATCCGGATTGATGACCAAGCCCACAAAGTAAATCACCCCCGGCCGCAAAGCAACCGGGGGTGATCGTTTTTTTCACGAAAAGGGGAAGAAAATTACATCCCCATGTCGCCCATGCCGCCCATGCCGCCGCCACCCGGCATCGGGGGAGCGGACTCCTTCTTGGGCAGTTCGGCCACCATGGCCTCGGTGGTGATCATCAGACCCGCCACGGAAGCGGCCGCCTGCAGGGCATGCCGGGTCACCTTGGTGGGATCGATGACGCCACGGGACACCAGATCGGTGTACTCGTCCTTGGAGGCGTCGAAGCCATAACCGGCGGTATTCTTCTCCAGGATCTTGCTGACCACGACCGACCCTTCCGCGCCGGCGTTCTCGGCGATGATGCGCACCGGCTCCTCAAGCGAGCGACGCACGATGCTGACACCAACTTTCTGGTCGTCGTTGCCGACCTTCAGTTTGTCGAGGGCCGAGCGGGCGCGCAGCAGGGCCACGCCGCCACCAGGGACGATCCCCTCTTCCACAGCGGCGCGGGTGGCATGCAGGGCATCCTCGACCCGATCCTTGCGCTCCTTGACTTCCACTTCCGTGGCGCCACCGACCTTGATGACCGCGACACCGCCAGCCAGCTTGGCCAGGCGCTCTTGCAGCTTCTCCTTGTCGTAGTCGGAGGTGGTTTCGTCCATCTGGGCCTGGATCTGCTTGACGCGGGCCTTGATGTGCTGTTGGGCGCCGCTGCCATCGATGATGGTGGTGTCGTCCTTGGTGACGATCACCGACTTGGCGGTTCCCAGCATATCGATGGTGACGTTCTCCAGCTTCACGCCCACGTCCTCGGAGGCGACCGTGCCGCCGGTGAGGATGGCGATGTCCTCCAGCATGGCCTTGCGGCGATCGCCGAAGCCGGGGGCCTTGACCGCGCACACCTTGAGACCGCCACGCAGCTTGTTGACCACCAGGGTGGCCAGGGCCTCGCCCTCGACATCCTCGGCCACGATCAGCAGGGGCCGGGAGGATTGCACCACCGCCTCGAGCACCGGCAGGATCTGCTGCAGGTTACTGACCTTCTTTTCCACCAAAAGGATGAAGGGACCGTCCATCTCGGTCTGCATCTTTTCGGCGTTGGTCACGAAATAGGGGGAGAGATAGCCACGATCGAACTGCATCCCTTCCACCACGTCCAGGGTGGTTTCCAGGGCCTTGTTCTCCTCCACGGTGATGACGCCCTGCTTGCCGACCTTGTCCATGGCCTGGGCGATCATCTTGCCGACTTCGGCGTCGTTGTTGGAGGAGATGGTGCCCACCTGCGCCACTTCCTCGGAGGTGGTGACCTCCTTGGAGGCCTTCTTGAGGGAGGCGACCACCGCTTCCACGGCTGCGTCGATGCCCCGCTTGAGGTCCATGGGGTTCATGCCGGCGGCGACCGCCTTCATCCCCTCGCGGATGATGCTCTGGGCCAGCACGGTGGCGGTGGTGGTGCCGTCACCCGCCTCGTCGGAGGTCTTGGAGGCCACTTCCTTCAGCATTTGGGCGCCCATGTTCTCGAACTTGTCTTCCAGTTCGATCTCCTTGGCCACGCTCACGCCGTCCTTGGTCACCCGCGGGGCGCCCCAGGATTTGTCCAGCACCACGTTGCGACCCTTGGGACCGAGGGTCACCTTGACCGCGTTCGCCAGCACGTTGACGCCGGCAAGCATCTTGCCGCGCGCGGTTTCACCGAATTTGACTTCTTTAGCCGCCATGTTTCGTCACCTTATTTGAATGAATTCCGATGGAATGGGTCAGGGCTTACTTGATGACGCCCATGATATCCGTTTCGCGCATGATGAGGAGTTCCTCGCCATCCAGCTTGACTTCCGTGCCGGCGTACTTGGCGAAGAGAACGATATCGCCCACCTTGACATCCATTTTACGCACCGTGCCGTTCTCCAGGATGGCTCCGTTGCCCACGGCCAGCACCTCGCCCTGGATGGGCTTTTCCTTGGCCGTGTCCGGGATGATGATCCCGCCGGCGGTTTTCTTTTCTTCCTCGGTCCGTTTGACCACGACACGATCATGCAGGGGACGCAATTTTGTTTTCACCATCTTCCTGATCTCCAGAACAAAAAAGTTTACCAGTGATAAAGAACAACGGGGCCATGCCCCGCTTTGGCACTCGCCTCGATTGAGTGCTAATGTATGCACGGGTTGCCGGGAGTCAAGAGGGTGAGGGGAAAATTTTTTCGATATGGACGCGATTGAGCTTGCCGCTCTGGAATCCCTCCAGGTCGAGGGTGACGAAGGTGAAGCCGATCGCGCGCAGCGCAGCGGCGGCCTGACGGCGCAACGTCGTCTCCAGGAGGCGGGGGAGTTCGTGTTCGGTCAGTTCGATGCGGGCGCAATCCCCCTGCTTGCGGACGCGCACCGTGGCGAAGCCTTGCCCCTTCAGCCAGGTTTCGGCCTGTTCCACCATGCGCAGGGAGTCGATGTGGATCGGCTCGCCGTAGGCGATGCGGGAAGAGAGGCAGGGGGAGGCGGGTTTGTCCCAGGTGTCGAGGCCCAACTCCCTGGAGAGCAGGCGGATGTCGTTCTTGTCGAGGTCGGCCTCCAGCAGCGGGCTTTCCACCTGGAATTGCTTCTTGGCCTGGAAGCCAGGCCGGTAATCGTCGAGATCGTCACGATTGGAGCCGTCGAGAATGTGAAAATACCCTTCGTCGCGGGCCAGGTGGGCGAGGCGGCGGAAGAGGTCGCTCTTGCAGAAGAAACAGCGATCCGGCCCGTTGCGGACGAAGCCGGGATCGTCGATCTCCCCGCTTTCGATGAAGCGGTGGTCGAGTTTGAGCCGCGCCACGGTGGCGCGGACATCGTCCAGGTCTTGTGTCGGCATGGTGGGTGAGGTGGCGGTGACCGCCAGATAGGGGATGCCGGACTCCTGCACCGCCGCCACGAGCAGGGTGCTGTCCACCCCGCCGGAAAAGGCGACCAGGGCATTTTTACAATTGCGCAGTGCCGTTTGCAGGGCCTGATATTTTTCGCGATGGGAGGTTTCGATCATGGGGTGCCGGGCCGGTGGGAGGATTTGTAGCGCCATGTTGGTCATGTTAACATGAAGGCGCGGGTTTTACCAAGCCGTCGTGCTTGCGCCATGGAAGAGGCGCCCACCGGGCAGCAACAAAAGGGGAGTATCGGGTTTTGATTGCGGCGGATGAGATGACCTCATTGTTTCAGCAGGGCCGGCTTGCGGAGCTGGAAGCTGCGGCGCGGGAGCGAATCGCCCGTTTTCCGGAGGACTCATTGACCTGGAGTGCCTTGGGCATTGCCCTGCATGGACAGGGGCGGCACGCCGAGGCCATACGGGTATTCCAGGAGGCGCTGGGGTTCTGGCCGGACGATGCGGAACTCCTGACCAACGCGGGTGCCGTGTTGCTCGATCTGGGCCAGCTGGACGAGGGCGAGGCCCTGCTCAGGCGCGCGTTGGCCATCCGGCCTGATTTCGTGAATGCCTATGTCAATCTGACGCAGCTTTTGCAGGGTCGGGATCGGGTCGTGGAGGACGCGGTAACCCGGCGCACCGAGGATGCCTTGCGGAGCGCCCTGCATCGACAGCCGACCATATCCGAGCACTACCATAAATTAATGATATTTATAAGAATTATTAATAAAAACAAAAAATTCTTTTTCGATCCAGGCTTGGAAATAAAAAAAATAACAAATAATAAAAAACCATCGGCCTGCCCCATTTGCGCGGGGAGCTGCCATCCCCACGATCGGGTCGATTTCAACCGAACCTGCCAGGAGGTGTTCCGAGAACCGTCTGGTATTATCATAGATTATTATTTATGCGACAGATGCGGCTTCTGTTTTGCCCACCCCTTGACGTCATGGGATCATGTTGCATTCAAAGAATATTTATATAATGAAAATTATGAATACATAGATAATGATTACAAAGAAGCCCGGCCCCTCTACATGGCCCACTTGCTGCTGGAATATGTCGGGGATTCGTCGCAAAAAATCAAACATTTGGATTATGGCGGGGGCAATGGCGCGCTGACCACGCTACTCCAAGGCGCCCATTGGCAATCCGTCTCGTATGACCCGTACATGGATCATCAGGAGAAACCCGTCGGAAAATTCGATCTGATCACCGCTTTCGAGGTGTTCGAGCATGTCCCGAAGATCCATGATGTCATCATCGACATCAAAAAAATGCTCACGCCCCAGGGGATCATCCTGTTCACGACGGCACTGTCCGATGGCTACATCATGGCCAACCAGCCACTGACCTGGTGGTACGCGGCCCCCCGCAACGGGCATATCAGCCTGTATGCGGCAAAAACCCTCTCCACCCTGGCAAGACAGCATGGTTTCAGAGTGGCAGGGTCCGACGGGAGATACATTTTCTTCAGCACGCTTCCGGAGTGGTGGAAGCATCATCCCCATTTTCAGGAAGAGATCCCTTGAACGGGCGTGGGGGGGGAGCGACATGGAATGGAACGGCTGCCGACGCATGTTGACACCCCCCATGGCGCAGGCTATACTAAGAGATGATCCATGACAGATCAAAACATGAGGTTTTACCGTTTTTTGGTTGTTTTGGATTACGCGGCCAAGTTGAGCAATGCTGATGTCAGCCATTTTCGCACAGGATTCTGTGGTACAGTGAAAACCCGTGCAAAATCTTCCGACAGAATGGCTTCGGCGATAGTGCGCCGGACATCAGAGAATACGAAACTGTCGCGTCCTTTGATGGCATGGCGTCGCCGGGGAATGTCGGCCAGCTTGGCAGCGTAGATCCAGACCAGGACATGGCTATCATGCAGAAATTGATGTGGTTTGTCACGGCATGGGCATTGCGCGTTTGGCTGAGGATGCCCTTGTGGGATACAAAATCAGAGATGAGTACTTCGACTTACAAAGAAAGATTTATAGAGCGTAGAGACATATGGAAATTCAAGACTTTATACAGCGTTACAGAAATCATCCAGTATTGTTTTTGGGTACTGGAATAAGTTTGCGCTATTTAGAAAAATCCTTTAGATGGGAAGAGTTGTTAATGTCCATTGCCAATGAAGTCAGTGACAGTGAAGAGTATTTCTTGGATTTGAAATCCAAATACTTTAACAATGGTAGTATTAATTACGAAAAAATAGGAACTGATTTAGAGAAAAAGTTTAACGAAGTTGCAGAAAACGATAGAAACGGAAAGTTCAAGTCAGTGAACGACAAGTTTTATTCATTTATGAAAGACAATAAAAGCTACAGCAGATTTAAGATTTTTATTTCCGAATTATTCGAAAACTACTCTATAAGAGAGGAAGTGAAATCGGAGATTGATTGTTTCAAAAAGATTAGAAAAAACATAGCATCAATCATAACCACGAACTACGATCAATTTATTGAGGATTTTTTTGAGTTTTCCCCTTTGATTGGTAACGATATACTTTTGAGCAACCCTTATGGGTCCGTATACAAAATTCATGGATGCGTTTCCAATATTGGGAATATAATCCTCACTGAGGATGATTATAAAAAATTTGACAAAGAATATGAGTTAATCAGAGCACAGTTGCTTTCCCTTTTTATACACAACCCAATAATATTCATAGGCTATAGCATAGAAGACAAAAATATCAGGAAGATACTTAACACAATCTTTTCCTATGTTGATTACAAATCTGATATTGCTGAAAGAATAAAAAGCAATTTTCTATTGGTTGAATATGAAAGCGGATCTACGAATACAATGATCACTGAGTACGTTATAAACATCAACGAAAGAATCATAAAAATAAATCAACTAAAAACTGATAGTTTTAATATTTTGTACAATGCAATATCAAATCTACACCTTCCAATTTCAGCAATGGACATTAGAAAGGTGCGGGAAATTGTCAAAGACATCTACTCAGGCGGGGATATAAAAGTAAGCATCACAGAAGACTTGAATAATTTAAAGAATTGTGATAAAGTATTGGTAATCGGGTCATCTAAAACTATTAAGTATGAATTTCAGACAGCAAAAGAAATTATTAGCAGCTACTTCGATATCATAGAAGAAGATAACAAACAAAGGCTTTCTTTAATCGATAAGCTAACAATAAACAAAAATAAATATTTCCCGATATTCGCCTTTTACAAAATCAACTCCGGCATTAAAAAGTTCAAACAACTCTCAGAGAACCAAATCAGTAACATAGACAGAAGTGTAAAATCAATGAAACCAGCAGCTCAAAACACTCATAAGAATATCGAAGACATTGTTTCCGATACGAACATATCTACCTCCTACAAAAACAATGCGATACTATGGGGAGTTATGAAGGACAATCTTTCACTCGATGATATGAAAGATTACTTATTGAAATTCAAAGATAAAGCATCTTCAGATTATAATAGGTTGTTGTGCGCGTACGATTTAAAAAAATACAAGGAAGAATAGCATTGCTGAGGTTTCACCGTTTTTTGGTTGTTTTGGATTACGCAGCCAAGTTGAGCAATGCTGATGTCAGTCATTTTCGCACAGAATTCTGTGGTACAGGGAAAACCCGTGCAAAATCTTCCGACAGAATGGCTTCGGCGATAGTGCGCCGGACATCAGAGAATGCGAAACTGTCGCGTCCTTTGATGGCATGGCGTCGCTGGGGAATGTCGGCCAACTTCCAATAATATCATCAAAAAGGGTTCGTATTTGTATTGAAGTAATCAAATCAGCCCGCAGACCACATCCTCCCCTGTTGTCAAATATTGACATAATTAAGGATGTATAATGCCATTTTGCGTGCGAATGATCCGAGTCCCCCGAAAACGTCACGCGACAGACCCCGTACCCAAACTTGTCCAATCCTTGGGCTGTCTTGCACTCCGCATTGGTCGATTCCAGCCCGGCACGAATGGCGAACGCATCCCGAAACGCTACGCTTTCCACCCGTGCCGGGCTGTATGCCGTGACAATTTACCAGTCCATTCGACCCAATTGAACCACTAACGCCACATCCCCCCCCTACCGTGGACATGGTATTCCGGTTCCGGAAAGACCACGGCCACGATCACCCCGGTGAGCAGAACCGCCATGCCGGCCCAGGCATGAAACTCCAGGACATGCAGGATCCCCTCGATGATCAGCAAAAATCCAACAAAAATCAGGAACTGATACATTCTGTCCATGGTCGTTGCCCCTTGCCGTCAGAAGGTTGCTGGTGAAAAAGACCCTATACGAAATTTTCCGGATTTGCAAGAAATGGATTTGCAAATTTGGAAAATTATGCAATCATCGCAATCAACATGACGTTTGCTCCGCACCACCGCTTGCCACAAGGAGCCGCACACATGACCACCCGACTGGAGGAATCCGGCTTGGCGGAACGTTGTCACCCCATGGGACTGAACAGCCAGGAAGCCGCCCGGCGCCTGGAAGCCGAGGGGTACAACGAACTCCCGGACAGCGGGAGCCACCATCTGCTGGAGATCGTGCGCGATGTCCTGAAGGAGCCGATGTTCCTGATGCTCCTGGCCTGCGGGGGGATCTATCTGCTCATGGGGCGGGAGCATTGGGGGGATGCCATGATCCTGCTGGGCTTCGTCTTTCTGGTGATCGACATCACGGTTGTCCAGGAGTGGCGGACGGAAAAGGCGCTGGCGGCCCTGAAGAACCTTTCCAGTCCGCGCGCCCTGGTGATCCGGGATGGCCGCCAGACGCGGATTCCGGGCCGGGAGGTGGCGCGGGGCGACTGGATGCGGGTCGCCGAGGGGGATCGGATCGCGGCGGATGGGGTGGTGCGGGAAGGTCGCCACCTGATGGTGGACGAATCCCTGCTGACCGGCGAGTCGCAACCGGTGCGCAAGCGCGCGGTCAACGACACGGTGGAAGCGACCCGGCCAGGCGGAGAGGATCTGCCGTTCGTCTACTCCGGGACCCTGGTGACCCGCGGCGAAGGGTTGGTGGAGGTCCTGGCCACCGGGACGCGCTCCGAACTGGGACGGATCGGCCGCTCGCTGACGGAGTTGCCCCACGAAGCCACCCCGTTGCAAAAGGAGACCGGCCGGCTGGTGGCCACTCTGGCCACGGTCGGCCTGACGCTCTGCGCGCTGCTGGTGGTGCTCTACGCCCTGACGCGGGGCAATACCCTGGCCGCCTGGCAGGAGGGATTCCTGGCCGGAATCGCCACGGCCACGGCCATGGCCATTCTGCCGGAGGAGTTTCCGGTCATCCTGACCATTTTTCTGGCATTCGGCGCCTGGCGCATCTCCCGGAACCGGGTGCTGACGCGCCGCATGCCGGCCATCGAGACCCTGGGCGCGGCCAGCGTGCTGTGCGTGGACAAGACCGGCACCCTCACCTGCAACCGCATGAGCTTGCGCGCGCTGTGGCCATGCCGCGAGGCGGCCCCGCTGGAGCGGGTCGCGGGCAAGGGCGAGTGGTCGGACCGCGACACCTCGCGCGCCCTTTTGCAAACCGCCACCCTGGCCTCGCGACCCGAACCGTTCGACCCCATGGAGCGGGCGATCCTGGAGGCGTACCGGTCGCTGCCGGGCCAAACCGGGTGCCGGGAAGGCTTGCGGATGATCCGGGAATACCCTCTCACGGGGGGATTCATGGTCACCTCGCAGGCGTGGGAGCGCGAGGACGGCACGGAACGCGTGGTGGCCGCCAAGGGCGCTCCGGAGTCGGTGGCGCTTTTGTGCCGGATGTCGCGGGAGGAGCGGGCGGATCTGGAACGCCAGGTGGAACGGCTCGCGGCGCGCGGGTTGCGGGTTCTGGGTGTTGCGCAGGGGAGCTGGGAGGGAGAGTTGCCGCAGACCCAGCAGGAGTTGACGTGCCGGTTTCTGGGCATGATCGCGCTGGAGGATCCGGTGCGTCCGGCGGTGCCGGAGGCCATTGTCGAATGCCATCGGGCGGGCATCCGGGTGATGATGATCACCGGCGACAACCCGGTCACCGCGCGGGCCATCGCCCGGCAGATCGGCCTGACCCACCCGGAGGAGGTGATCACCGGACCGGAACTGGCGGCCATGAGCCAGGAGACCCTGGCCGAACGGATCGCCACGGTGGACATCTTCGCCCGCATGGTCCCGGAACAGAAGCTGCGCATCGTCCAGGCGCTCAAGTCCCATGGCCGGGTGGTGGCCATGACCGGGGACGGGGTCAACGACGCCCCGGCGCTGAAGGCGGCCCACATCGGCATCGCCATGGGGGAGCGCGGGACCGACGTGGCGCGCGAGGCCGCAGACCTGGTGCTGTTGGATGACGACTTCACCTCGATCGTCCGGGCGGTGCGGCTGGGGCGGCGCATCCACGACAACATCCGCAAGGCGATCGCCTATGTGCTGGCGGTCCATGTGCCGATCGTGGGTCTGGCCATGACACCGATCTTCTTTCCGGCCTTGCCGTTGCTGCTTTTGCCGGTACACATCGTCTTCCTGGAGATGATCATCGATCCGGCCTGCTCCATCATTTTCGAGGCCGAACCGGAAGAGCCGGGCATCATGGACCGGTCGCCGCGTCCCTCCGACGAACGGCTGTTCGGTCCGGCGTCGATCGCCTTGAGTCTGTTGCAGGGGGGGGTGGTCCTGGGGGTGTTGTGGACCATCCTCTGGCTGGGCCGGGCCTGGGATCATACCGACGACGCCGTGCGGGCCGGTGTCTTCACCGCCATGGTGGTGTCCAATCTCTTCCTGATTCTGACCAATCGTTCCTGGCAGCGCTCCCTTCCGGAGATCATGCGGGTTCCCAATCCCGCCGTGCGGTGGATCGGGGCGGGCGTGGCGTTTTTTCTGACCCTGGTATTGAGCGTCCCCCTGCTGTCGCGCCTGTTCCACTTCGATCCCATGCACGCAGCGGATCTGATCGCCTGTCTGGCGGCCGGGGTGTTGGCCATCCTCTGGTTCGAGCTGTTGAAGGTGATGCGGGGCCGTGGCGGGGCCGACAAGTGGAGCCGGGGCATCTGACAGGAACATTTTGTGGCCGGACGCAGGCAACGATTGACAGTGAGCGCGCTCGTCATGAACAATAAGGGCATGGAGCGGTGACATCAACCCTGACCAGGAGAGACAACATGCGAACCGTCAATTGCAGGCCACTGACCGACGAAGAACGCAAAAAGATCGAAACCCCCTACATCAAGAATCACTCCGAACCGGAAGAGTACCGCAATGCCAAGAAAGTGCTAAAGAAATTCATGACGCGCAACAGGGGGGATCTGCGCCGTCTCGGGGACCTGCTGAATCAAGTGCATCAATAGATACCGGATCGAAATGAATCTGGAACTGGTCCATGATCTGTGCGTTGGCCTTCGGTACAGCGCGTTCTCGCCGACTTCCATTGCGACCATCTTGCAGACGATGGCACATCAAACAAAAACCGGATGACCACCGACCTTGTCACGAATCTCGAACCGTTGCGATTGACCCTATCGACACACCCCAGGACATCATATGATTCGCATTCAAACCGAGGATTTCTCGACGGAACGGGAGGTGGCGGCGCTGTTGCGGGGCCGGACCATGGTGGGAGGCGTGGTGACTTTTGTCGGCACGGTGCGCGACCTGGCGGAAGGGGATTCGCTGGAGGCCATGGTCCTGGAGCACTACCCCGGCATGACCGAAGCGGAATTGACCCGCATCGAGGCCGACGCACGCGCCCGTTTCGCGGTGGAGGAGATCCTGGTGGTCCATCGTGTGGGGCGCTTGAGGGTGACGGACAATATCGTGCTGGTGGTGGCGACGGCCCGGCATCGGGCGGATGCGTTCGACGCCTGCCGCTACATGATCGATTACCTGAAAAAATCGGCCACCTTCTGGAAAAAAGAGATCACGACAGGGGGCGCGGAGCGTTGGGTGGATGTCTGTCCCGGCTGCGAGGCGGCGGCCGGTCGCTGGGAGGAGCCTGAGAAAATGCATGGCTGCAAGGAGCATGGTCCAGAGGTGGCGTGGAACGGCTTGCGGGTCGGAATCCTGACCCTGTCGGACAGCCGCGAGCGTTCCACGGACGCCAGCGGGGACGCCCTGGAAGGGCTGGTGCGGGGCTGCGGCGGGGTGGTGGCGGCGCGGGATCTGCTGCCGGACGACCGGGAGAAGATCCGCGCATGGCTGCGCCACGGGGCGCAAGAAGAACGGCTGGATGTGATCCTGACCACCGGCGGGACCGGACCGGGACCACGGGACGTGACGCCGGAGGCCACCCGCGAGGTGTGCGATCGGGAGTTGCCCGGCTTCGCGGAGCTGATCCGGGCGGCGGGATTGCGCAAAAAACGCTCCGCCGCGCTGACACGCGGGGTGAGCGCCTTTTGCGGCCACACCCTGGTGATCAATCTGCCCGGCTCCACCCGCGGGGCGGTGGAGAGCCTGGAGGCGGTGGCCGATCTGGTGCCCCATGCCCTGCGCATGGCCCATGGTGGAGGACATTGAGATGATTCCCTTCGACGAAGCCCATTCCCGCATGCTGGCGGAGATCCAACCGATTCGAGAGAGCGTCGCGATCCCGGTGGCCGAGGCCCTGGGGCGGGTCCTGTCCGTGCCGGTGATCGCCCCGGCGGACGTGCCCAATCACGCCAATTCCGCCATGGACGGCTACGGGGTGCGCAGCATGGATTGCGCCGGGAGCGAGCCGGTCACCCTGACGGTGATCGCCGACCTGCCCGCCGGCGACCGGCTGACCAACCCGTTGTGGGAGGGCGAGGCGGTGCGCATCATGACCGGCGCGCCGATTCCACCGGGATGCGACTGCGTGGTGATGCAGGAGGTGGTGCGCCGCGAGGGGGACCGGGTGACGATTCCCCCCGGCAGGAGCATTGGCGAGAACATCCGTCCCGCCGGGGAGGACATCCGCTGCGCAACCGAGGTGCTGCCCGCCGGCTGCCGGTTGCGTCCCGCCCATCTGGGGCTGTTGACCAGTCTGGGGCTGGAGCGGGTGGAGGTGGTGCGCCGACCGGTGGTGGCGTTGCTTTCCACGGGCAACGAGGTGATGGAGCCGGGAACCCCGCTGCTGCCCGGCCAGGTGTACGATAGCAACCGGACCTCCCTGCGGGGCGCGTTGACCGCCCTGGGGATGGAGATCCTGGATCTGGGCGTGGTCCGGGATGACCGGGAGCGGATCGCCGCGCTGTTGCGCCAGGCGGGCGAGGAGGCCGACGCGGTGATCACCACCGGCGGGGTATCGGTGGGGGATCACGATCTGGTCAAGGAGGTGCTGGGGGGCCAGGGGGAGATCCATTTCTGGCAGGTGGCCATGAAGCCCGGCAAGCCGCAGGCTTATGGCCGTCTGGGCCGGGCCTGTTTCTTCGGACTGCCCGGCAATCCGGTTTCCGGCCTGACGGTTTTCCTGCTGATGGTCCGGCCCGCCCTGTTGCGCCTGACGGGTGCTGCCGACGAGCCGCCCCGGCAGCTGCGCGCCACCTTCCGGGGCCGACTGAACAAAAAACACAACCGCATGGATTTCATTCGTGGCGTGGCCCATTTCGACCCGGACGGGGTGTGGGTGGAGACCACCGGGGCGCAAGGGTCGGGGATCCTGACCAGCCTGGCGAAGGCCAACGCCCTGATCGTGCTTGCCGAGGCCCCGGTGACGCTCCAGGACGGGGACGTGGTAACCATCCGCCTGATCGATTACGATTGACGCCCATGAAACTGACCCATTTCGATGAACAGGGCGCCGCCCGCATGGTGGATGTCTCGGCCAAGCCGGAGACCGAGCGCGTGGCGGTGGCCGGCGGGGAGGTGGCCATGGCCCCCGCCACCTTGCGTCTGATCCTGGATCGTGGCCTGGCCAAGGGGGATGTCCTGGAGACCGCCAGGCTGGCCGGGATCATGGCCGCCAAGCAGGTGGACCGGCTCATCCCCTTGTGTCATCAGGTCAATCTCGCCTCGGTGCGTTTGGAGTTCGAGCCGGATCACGCCGGCAGCCGGATTCTGATTCGTGCCTGGGCCAAGACCACCGGTCGCACCGGGGTGGAGATGGAGGCCATGACCGCCGCCGCCGTGGCCGGCCTGACCATTTACGACATGTGCAAGGCCGTGGACCGCGAGATGGTGATCGGCGCGATCCGGCTGCTGGAGAAGAGCGGCGGCAAGAGCGGCCACTTCCTGCGCGCGGAGTGAGCCGCCAGTGGCCTTGATCGACACCTTCGGGCGCACCATCCGTTACTTGCGGATTTCGGTGACCGACCGCTGCAATATGCGTTGCGACTACTGCCGTCCGTCGGTCGAGCCGATGTTGCCCGATCACGCCGCGCTGCTCACCCTGGAGGAGATCGCCCGTTTGGCGCGTCTGTTCGTCGGGTTGGGGGTGGAGCGGTTCCGGCTGACCGGCGGGGAACCGCTGTTGCGGCGCAATCTGCTCTCCCTGGCGCGGGAGCTGGGCGCCATGCCCGGTCTGACCGAGCTTTCCCTCACCACCAATGCCCTGTTGCTGGCCAGATTCGCCCATGACCTGCGCGCGGCGGGGGTCAGACGGGTCAACATCTCCCTGGACTCGTTGACCCCGGAGATCTTTGCCCGCATCACCCGTGGCGGTGACCTGGCCCAGGTGTTGGCCGGCATCGACGCGGCCCTGGAGGCGGGTCTGGCGCCGGTCAAGGTCAACATGGTGGTGATGCGCGGGGTGAACGCGCACGAAATCCCGGCAATGATCCGTTTCGCGGCCCGGCGAGGGGTGGTGTTGCGTTTTATCGAAACCATGCCCATCGGGGATGCCGGTTCGTTGTTTCCGGAGCGGTTCATCAGTGCCGGGGAGATTCTGGGCATTGCGCGCGAGGCTTTCGGGCAGGATCCGCTGCCGGCGGAACCGGGCGTCGGGGTGGGCGCGGGACCGGCCCGCTACTTCCGCATCGAGGGGACCGGAGCGGAAGTGGGGGTGATCGCGGCGCGTTCGCGGCACTTTTGCGACACCTGCAACCGGATGCGGCTCACTTCCAGGGGGGGATTGGTGCTTTGTCTGGGCGCCATGGACGTGGTGGACCTGAAGACGCCGTTGCGGGCCGGGGCCTCGGACGAGGCGCTCATGGCGATGATCCGGGCGGCGGTGGCCATGAAACCGGCGCGGCATCACTTCGACGAAACGGTTCCGCTCCCCTCCCCCACCTTGAACATGGTCTCCGTGGGGGGATAGCCGCGACGTATCACGCGCAAACCGGACAGCCCGGATCCTTGGCCATCCGCACGCGATGCACGATGCCATCCAACAGATTGATCAGCATGAGCGAACCGGCAAGGGATGCGCCAATGCCGAGGAGTTCCTTGATCGCCTCGGCGGCCTGCCAACTGCCCACCACGCCGGTGACCGCCCCCAATACTCCGGCAGTGGCGCAGGTGGGGACGGTCTCGTTTCCGGCAGCCTCCTCGCCGATGGGATAAAGACAGCGGTAACAAGGCGCGGCGGGGTCCACCCCATGCCGGAAGGTGGCGATCTGGCCCTCGAAGCCGAGCACCGCGCCGGAGATCAACACCTTGCCAGCCTCCTTCGCGGCCCGGTTGAGCAGATAACGGGTGGCGAAATTGTCGCTGCCGTCCACAATCAGGTCACACCCCGCGATCGCATTTTGCATGTTGTTTTCATCGATTCTTTCACTAAATGCGGTAATCCGTACCTCCGGATTGATGGCCCGCAAGGTCCGCGCGGCGGATTCGGTCTTGAGAAGACCGATACGGTCGGTGGCATGCAGGATCTGACGCTGAAGATTGGACAGTTCCACCCGATCGCCATCCGCGATCACCAGATGCCCCACCCCGGCGGCGGCGAGATAACAGGCGGCGGGCGATCCCAACCCCCCCGCGCCAAGGATGAAAACCGACGCGGCGGCAAGCCGGCGCTGCCCAACGCCACCGATCTGCCGCAGCAGGATCTGGCGGGAGTAGCGGACCATCTGGTCATTGGAGAGCATGGGAGTGGTCATGGGGCGGGCGCCCTGCGGGGGGATCATTCCGGCTGACGGATCCGCGAGGACGCCGTCAGCCGGAAAGCGAAAAAATCGGATTGCAGAACAAACCGGAAATCAATAATCCTTATACTTGGCAACCACCACGCCACTGACGATGAGCTGATCCTGGATCTCGATCAGGGGATAGCGGGAGTTGAGGGGTTTCATGTATTGCCGCGCCCCGTGGACGATCAGTTGCTTGAGGGTGCAACGGTTGTCGCTGGAGGTGCGGGCGATGAGGAAACGGTTGTGTTCGGCCTTGATCGTGGGATCGACGATGATGATCTCGCCTTCGGTGAATTCCGGCTGCATGGAGTCGTCCGGGACTTCGAGGGCGTAGGCTTTGGCGCTGGTCTTGGGGGCGACGGGGATCCAGGCCTTGACGTTTTCGGGGTGATGGGATTCGGCGGTTTCCGGGGTATAGGACTTGGCCTCTTCCCAGGAGATGAGGGGGATGCGGGCGATGACCGGGACGCGATAGCCTTCGGCGGACTCGGCGACGGCGAGGCCGGGGTCGGTGCCGGGGTGACCGCCGAGGCTCATTTCGCCGCGACCGGTATCCAGCCAGATGGGATCCACGCCGCAGGTCAGCGCGATGGAGACGGTGCGTCTGGAGGAGCGGGAGCGTCCGCATTCCAGTTTATGGACGGCGGTCTGGCTGATGCCGACGCGATCGGCGAGTTGTTTCTGGGTGAGATTGGCGAATTTGCGGGCGGTTTGGATG
Organism: Magnetococcales bacterium WMHbin3; assembly: GCA_002753185.1. Taxonomy (GTDB): domain Bacteria; phylum Pseudomonadota; class Magnetococcia; order Magnetococcales; family Magnetaquicoccaceae; genus Magnetaquiglobus. Next base: position 4,520 of record PDZX01000031.1, on the reverse strand, counting down.
CGGTCACTCAGGGTCAGGGTGCTGGTTCTTTCGCTCATGGTATGTTTGTCCTCTTGTTTGTTGAAATACTGCGTCAGGGATTTTATTTACATCATTGTTAGATCATTTGCAACATTTTTTATGTAGGCACGCCGTATCATCCCCATGGCGACGCCACAATTAAAAACTTTTTCTCTTTTGTCGAGTTATACGATTTGCTCGTGCCAGCATGTTTTATAACATTCCTGGCTTGCGTTCTTGGACACCAATAATGTAAAATAGTTCACATCGCACGCTGGAAATTTTTCGTTAAAATTTGTAACAGACGGTTGTTGCCGCATCAGGTCACCCGGTCATCCCCCAACAACGCTACAATCAAGGAGTCTGCCCGATGGTTCGTTACTCCAAGCAACCCCCCCGTCCCGAAGCCGAGCGCGCGCAACGGGAACAGAGCCTGATCGCGACTGCGCGCAAGTCCGCCGACACCCGCGCCGCCGGCTACCGGGAGCGCTCCCTGGCGATCCATCCCTGGGTATGCGCCCGCTGCGGCCGCGCCTTCGTGCGCGAAAACCTCTCGGAATTGACGGTCCATCATAAGGATCACAACCACGACAATAACCCGGAAGACGGCAGCAATTGGGAAAACCTCTGCCTGTACTGTCACGACAACGAACACGCCCGGCACGAAGAACATCTGGCGGCCCGGGGACGCGGCATCGCCACCGAAGATGGAGAGTCAGCGTCCACTTATCAACCATTCGCCAACCTCATGGCGCTTCTGCAACGCAAGAACACCTGAATTCTATACCCCCTTGGTGATGAAGACAATGAAAAAAACCAACCAGTGATCAAAAAAAAGCGGATCCCCAACGGTTGCCCGCACCATAGTCGCCCGCAATCCCGGTCAGCAAGTGATCCTTTTATTGTGCATTGCCTCCCCGATCCGCGCCAGGCCGGCGCTGATCGCACAACCATAGCATGAGAAAATCCTTGCCGGATGGCATGTTAACAAGATGCAACGCGAGCATGGCAACGAAAAAAATGCTCCCCTTGGCGACGAAGGTCGCCAAGAAGGACAACGAATGCGGTCGGGGGGGGAAAGCGGGGATTACTCGTCGTCGTCAACAGGGAGATCGTGGAAACCCACCTGCAAAATCGTGCGCGCCAGGAGTTCGCTGATGCGACGGGTGTGCTCCTTGCAGAGCGTCTTTTCCGGCCCCTGTTCCTTCCAGCGCAGCAGCAACTCCTTGCAGGAAGAGGTGCCGATGGCCTCCATGTAGCGCTTGTAGAAGATCTGGGTGAGGGTGTAGGCCTTCTCCTTGGCGTACTCGTCGCCGGGCTGGTCGCGGCCCGCGATCATGCCGATGGACATGATCCCGGCGGTGAGGACGCCACAGGTCTGCTGAAGCTCGGAAAAACCACCGTTGAAAGGGGTGGCCAGCCGGGTGATGGTGGCGGGATCGACGAGATGGGGCGCAAAGACCTCGGCAAAGGCCTTGAGCATGGCCTCGGCGCAAGAGTATTGCCCGTCCGCGTAGTAGTTCCCGGCCCTCTCGCTCACCATGCGAACGATCTCGTCTTCCGACAGGAGTTGGGTCTGGGAGGAGGTGGAATCGGACATGTTTCCTGACAGCTCACCAAGCAGAAAGTTGAAAACAAAAACGCGCTCAAACGGGCCTGCGAATGGAAAGAAGCACCGTGCCATCCGCACGTTCCTCGTGACCGCACTCCAGCCCCCGCTCCCGCAGCCGGGGAAAGAGGGGATGGGGCACACGACCGATGGTCACCCGCAGCACGGCGCCCGGCGGCAGGGTGGTGACCGCCTGCAGAATGCGCAGCATGGGTTCGGGAGCCGGCAAATGGCGGACATCCAGTTCCCTGTTCTGATGCGGGTCGGCGGTCACGATCACCTGTTTCGAGCATGGCCTGGTTGCGGCACAAGGCGGCGGCAACCCCCTTTGCGGGAAAAACGCGCTTGTGCCAAGATTATCCCTCGACACGGCGCAAGTCACGATCCTTTGATACGATTTTTGAGGATGGACCGCAATGGATGGAATCTGGATCCCCGTATTCCTGCAAGTACGGGAACGGGAGTGCCTGCTGGTGGGCGACGGCGCGGAGGCCCGCGCCAAGGGAACGGCCCTGCTGCGCGCCGGGGCGCGGCTGACCGTCGTGGCCCCGGAGCTTGCCGGATCCCTGCTGGAAGAGGCGCGGACAGGCCGTCTGCGCTGGCTGGCGGAACGCTTCCGGCCCGACCATCTGGACGGGGTCTGGCTGGCGGTGAGCGCACTGGCCGACGAGGAGGTCAACGCCGCCATCCACGCGGCGGCGCTGGCGCGCGGGGTATGGCTGAACGTGGTGGACAGGCCGCGCTACTGCACGTTCGTCTGGCCGGCGGTGGTGGAGCGGCCGCCGGTGACGGTGGCGATTTCCACCGGCGGGCGGTCGCCGGCCTTGGCGGGCTATCTGCGGCGCCGGATCGGAGAGTGGCTGCCGATGGGCATCGGCGGACTGGCGGAACGCCTGGCGGAGTGGCGCAAAGGAGTTCCGGGCGGTCTGGCGGCGCGGGCAAGATTCTGGCATAATCTGCTTAACGATGGTTTGGCGGAGCGCTACCTGGCAGGCGACGAGGCGGGCGCCGAGGCCATGGTCCGTGAGGCGCTGGCGCAAAAAGGCGAGGAGTGGGAGGAGAAGCGATGATCAAACGGGTGTCCACCGACGTATTGACGGCCGGGATGTACGTACACGACTTCAACCACGACTGGAAGGACCCCTGCTGCCGGGACCGGGATCCGAACGCCTTCCGGGGTCCGCGCCTGCTGCGCACCGACGAGGAGGTGCAGGCGGTGATCGCCCACGGCATCCGCGAGGTCTACATCGACACCGCGCGCGGCAAGGACGTGGAAGAGGCCCCCAGCGCCGCCGAGGTGCAAGCCATGCTGGAAGCCCAATTGCGGGAACTGGGGGACGAGGAGGAGGAAAAGGATCCCATCGCCCCCCTGGAGAAAGAACTGCATCAGGCCGCCAAGGTCAAGGCGCAGGCGCGCACCCTGGTGGGTTCGGTGCTGGAGGATGCCCGTCTGGGCAAACAGGTGATGCTCACGCCGGTGAAGGACGCGGTGCGCAACATGGCCGATTCCATGTTCCGCAACCCGGACGCCCTGCTCTCCCTGAGCCTGATCAAGCAAAAGGACGAGTACACCTTCATGCACTCGGTGAACGTGGGGGTCTTTCTGATGTCGTTCTGCCGGGCGCTGGGCATGGAGGAGGAGGAGATCATCAACGTGGGGGTGGGCGGGATGCTGCACGACATCGGCAAGATGCGCACCCCGGAGGCGATCCTCAACAAGCCCGGCAAGCTCACGGACGAAGAGTTCGCCATCATGAAGAAGCATGTGGTCTTCAGCCGCAAGATCCTCTCCGAGACCCCCGGCATCGCCGAGGTGAGCATGCACGTGGCGGCCCAGCATCACGAACGGCACGACGGCTCCGGCTACCCCCAGGGGATGAAGGGGAACGAGATCAACCGGTTCGGTCAAATGGCGGCGATCGTCGATGTCTACGATGCCATCACCTCGGATCGCTGCTATCACAAGGGGAACTCCCCCCACGTGGCCCTCAAGCGGATGCTGGAGTGGAGCCGCTTCCATTTCAGCAGCGAATTGTATCAGAAATTCGTCCAGTGCGTGGGGATCTACCCCATGGGCACGCTGGTGCGACTGGAAAACGGCCTGCTGGGAGTGGTGATCCTGCCCAACCACGAAAGCCTCCTCCACCCGATCGTGAAGATCCTCATCAACGGCAAGACCGGTCAGCGCCTGGAACCCAAGGAGGTCAACCTGCTGGCCTATCAGGGCGACACCGCCTCCGGTTACATCATCAAGGCCTACGAGGACCACGAGAAGTGGCGCGTCAATCCCATGGAGTTCCTCACCAACCCCAAGCTGTACGAATGAGCGGCGCGCGGGAGGCAACGGGAGAGGGATTCATGATACAATCCAATTGTCGATAAAAAAAAATCCCTCCCGTCCACATCGGGATTGTCATCCCTGCCGGATTGGCTTATCATTCGGTAACCTTTCATGAGTCGATCCTCCCTGCCTCGCTCGCGCACCGAATGAACCGTTTCCTGTTCGGCAACGACCGGTTTCTGGCGTTGCTTCTGATCTTGTTTTTTCTCGTCGCGGACCACTTCCCGCCCATCCGGGCGCTGGAATGGATGGCCTACGACCGCGCCATGACGACCATCCACCGCCCCCCGGAAGAGCGCATCGCCCTGATTTCCATCGACGAAACCGCCATCGCCCGCCTGGGACCCTGGCCATGGAACGACCTCCCCTTCGTCCGTCTGCTGGACATTCTGAACCAGAACGGCGCCAAGGTGATCGGATTCACCTTTCCCCTGCCCACCCTCCCCGCCGATGCCCAGCCCGGTCCCCTCGCACGGGCGCTGCGCGGCAGCGGCAACGTGGTCCTGGGCCTGCCCCCCCACCAGGCCGGCCCAGGAGGGGACGACGATGGGATCCCTGTTGAGGATGGCG
>PDZX01000030.1 GCA_002753185.1 Magnetococcales bacterium WMHbin3 | reverse complement strand
CAACAAGAAAAGCAGGCGCATGGTTTCCCCCTGCACACGACGAAACAGCGGGTGCTGGTGGTCGATGACAATCCCGCCATGCGCCGGGCATTGCACGGGATGTGTACGCTCTTCGGGTTCGCCGTCGAGGAGGCCGCGTCGGGGAGCGAGGTCCCGGCCTGGGCGGCCCGGGCGCGGGAGCGCGGCGATGACCGGTTGCTGATCCTGCTGGAGCGCGGCCTGCCGGATACGGATCTGCCGGAGCTTATCCGGCGCACCCGCGAAATGGCCGGGGTGTCGGGATCGGAGGTCCGGATCGTGTTGTTGTCCGATCCCGGCGCGGGGGAGGAGATGCCACTCGTCTCCGGGGTGGATGGGGAACTGGAAAAACCGTTGAATTGTTCCTTCCTCTTCGATGGCATCATGGAGGTGTTCGGCCTGGAGGTGGAGAAGGTCTATCGGGGCGGCGACGCTGGCGCGGATCCCGTCGCGACGCGGGAGCGGATCGCCGGCGCCAGGGTGCTGCTGGTGGAGGACAACGCCATCAATCGGATGATCGCCAAGGAGGTGCTCAAGGAGGTCGGCGTGGAGGTCACCTGCGCGGTGGATGGCGAAGAGGCGGTGCGCATGGTGGAGGAGCAGGGCTTCGATGCCGTGCTGATGGATATCCAGATGCCGGGAATGGATGGTTACACCGTCACCCGTTTGATCCGCAGGCAGCCGCGTCATGCCCTCCTGCCCATCATCGCCATGACCGCCCATGCCATGTCCGGGGACCGGGAGAAGAGCCTCGCCGCGGGGATGAACGATCATGTGACCAAGCCCATCGACAAGCAGCGCCTGCACGCTGCCCTGCTGCGCTGGATTCCCCGGATCGGGCGCGCGGTCCCGGCCACGCCGGTGCAGGAGAAACGGGGAGTGGAGACGTGGCAGCCATTGCCCGGCATCGATCACGCCAGCGCCCTGGAGCGTCTCGGCGGGGATACGGTCCTGTTTCGTTCTTTGTTGCTGGATTGCCGTCATGCGTTCGCGGAGCGTCGGGAGGAGGCGCGCCTCCTGATCGAGGGCGAGGGGCAATCGGCCAGCGACGCCATGCTGCCCTGGCTGCATGCCCTGAAGGGCGCTGCCGGAAATCTGGGCGCCAGCGCGTTGCATGACGCGGCGCTGGCGTTGGAAATGGCCGTCAGGCAGGGGGACGAGACGCTCCGCTCCGCATTGGCGGGCCGTTTCATCGAGCGTTTCGATGAGTTCCTGAACTCGGTGCGCACCCTGGAGGAGGCATCCGCAGCGCCGGTGCCGGAAGCCGGCGTGGCAAAGGGAGACGACCGGGAGGTCGCCGCGCCGCGCGGGGCGAAGGTGCTGGTGGTGGACGACGTCGTGGCCAACGCGCGCATCCTGGAGCAACTGCTCGCCCCGGAATATGCCGTTCTGGTGGCCAACGACGGGGCGACCGCCCTGGAATTGGCGGCCAGCCAGCGCCCGGACCTGGTCCTCTTGGACGTGATGATGCCAGGCATGGACGGCTACGAGGTGTGCCTACGGCTGCGGGCGCAAGAGACGACCCGCGACATCCTGGTGATCTTCGTCACCGCCAGGGACGAGGCGGCGGACGAGACCAGGGGGTTCGAACTGGGCGCGGTGGATTACATCGTCAAGCCCTACAGCCGGCCGGTGGTGCTGGCGCGGGTGCGCAATCACCTCGACCTGAAACGCCATCGCGATTCCATGCAGGCGATGTTGCTGGATCTGGCGCAGGCCAAGCTGCGCGCCGAGGAGGCCAGCCGCGCCAAGAGCGGCTTCCTGGCCAACATGAGCCACGAGATCCGCACCCCGATGAACAGCATCATCGGCATGACGGAACTGGTGCTGGAGACCACCACCGATCCGACCCATCACAAATACCTCGCCACCGCCACCTCCTCGGCCCGCCATCTGCTGGGGGTGATCAACGACATTCTGGACCTCTCCAAGATCGAGAGCGGCAAGTTGCAACTGGAGTCGCTGGTGTTCGATCTGCATCAGGTGGTGGAGGAGAGCCTGGCCACCATGCGGGTGTTGGCGCTCTCCAAGAATCTGGAGTTGACCGCCTCCGTGGAGGAGTCCTTGCCCTGTTGCCGCCTGGGGGATCCGACCCGTTTGCGGCAGGTGCTGATGAACCTGCTGGGCAATGCCATCAAGTTCACGGAGCGTGGCGCCGTGACCATCCGGGTGGAGGGAGCGCCGGAAGGGGTGTTGTTCCAGGTGCGGGATACCGGGATCGGCATACCCGAGGATCGGCGGGGACGCATCTTCGACAGTTTCACCCAGGCGGATCAATCGACCACCCGCAAATACGGGGGCACCGGTTTGGGGACCACCATTTCCAAGGAGATCGTGGAGCGGATGGGGGGGCGCATCTGGCTGACGAGCGAGGTTGGTCAGGGCACCACCTTCTTCTTTTGCCTGCCGCTGCCGGAGGCCAAAGTGATGGGGCATTGCCAGGAGCGGCGTCAAATGGGGCGCAGGTGCTCCGGGGTGGGGGTGATGCGGAGTCCGTTGCACATTCTGCTGGCCGACGACGTGGAGACCAATCGCACCCTGGCCACGATCCGGCTGGAACAGCGCGGTCATCGGGTCACCCGGGCCGAGGACGGGTTGCGGGTGTTGGATGCGGTGCGCGTTCAGGCGTTCGACGTGATTCTGATGGATCTGCAGATGCCCAACATGGACGGTCTGGCCGCCACCAAGGCGATTCGCGCCATGGAGGCGGCCGCCGGTGGGGGCGCCCATGTGCCGATCATCGCCTTGACCGCCCGCTCCATGCTGGAGGATCGGGACGACTGCCTGGCGGCGGGGATGGACGAGTACATCTCCAAGCCCATCGATTTCGGGCAACTCAACGAGGTACTGGCGCGGCTTTTCCCAGGTGGCGGGGACGCCTTGCCCATGGAAGAGGCGCGGGAGGAGGGGATCGTTCCGACGGCGCGTTTGTCCGGTTTGCCTGGCGTGGATGTGGCGGCGGGCCTGGCTCGTTGGGGGAACGAGGCGGTCTATTGGCGCTCCCTGGCGGGTTTCTGCGAGCGGCATGCCGGGGACGGGGAGCGGCTGCGCCAGGCGTTGCGGGACGGGGAGCGGGAGACGGTTCGGAAGTTGGCCCATGCCCTGAAGGGCGCGGCGGCCGCGTTGGCCGCCGATGCGCTGGCGGCGGCGGCGGCGGAGTTGGAGGCGGGGTCGCGCGAGGACGCAAGGGAGGTGGACGTCCTGGTGGAGGCGACTGCGGGGCGTCTGGACGCGTTGGTGGCGGCTTGTCGCGCGCGTGAGTCCCTGTTGGCGGTGGTGGAGGGGGAAACGGAGCGGGCGTTCGCCCGGCCCGTGCTGGACGAGGGCGGGATCGCCTTGCTGCGCCGGATGCTGCATGCCTTGGAGCATGGCGACGCCTTGACCGCCGAGGAGGATGCCCCAGAGGTCTTGCACGGGTTGCGTGGCACGGAGCAGGAGGCGCTTTTCCGCAAGGTCATGGTCGAGATCGAGGAGATTCACTGTCAGGAGGCCGTCGCCCTGCTGCGGCAACTGTGTCGGCTGCTCGACATCAATGGCGTCGATGCGGCGTGAAGCGAATATCCGGCGCCAGGGCAGACGCGCATTTTTTCCTTGCCGAATGCCGCAAAAACTGGTGAAATATAAATGAAAAGTCAACATGATGGATGAGGAGGCGAGGCGGACGATTGGGCACTCCCCCAGGCACGAAAACCTGTTGGCACTGTCTTGTGGGCGCCACCCTCAAGGCATTGCTGGAACCGGTCGGGATCGAGGTGCTCACCGAGGTGCCACTTCTCTCCTTGCCTCCCAAGGCCGATATCATCCTGATGCAGCGCAAGGAGGGAGGCCGGACGGCGGAGCAGCGCCTGCTCATGGCGGACGGGTTGTGGGATTTGAACGTGGAGCGGATCCTGGCCGAAATCAAGATTACGCAAAGTTTGAACGAGGCAGCGCTTACACAAGCCTCCCGATACGACGACTGGTACCGGATCACCGCGAAACTCAAAAAACATCAACTGCGCACCGTCATTATCAGCGCCGCATCGGCCCGGCAACGATTTCTGGAGCGTTTCGCCTTTCAGCCCGTGGGACCGAACGGCGTCCATGAAAGCAAGCCGACTTGGGGCGAACCCATCCGGGTGATTTTTCTCAACGAACTCGACGATTCTCCCGGCAATGCCCCTCTGAAATGCTTCGCCTCACGCGCCCAGGAGCGGGAAAAGGCATTCTCGGTTGTCGATCTGGCTGGTTTGATTCATATTTCAACTCCATTCAACGATATCATGAATGGCCTCAGGAGGACGATCATGCATCAATCATTGCGGGAATTGGACAACGCGGGCATCACCCCAGACTCCGTCATGCTGGTCGGGCGCAGGATGTTGGAGGCAAGCCTGAACATGATGCCCAGGGAAGAACTGGTCGCCATTCCAAAGCTGGGGGAACTTTTGGAGATAGGCAAGCAGAGCGGTGAAGCGGATCTTCTGATGCGCTTGTTGCAACGTCGTTTTGGCTCTGTTCCCGCATGGATGGGTGAAATGATTGCCAAGGCGCCCATCCATTCTCTGGAGGAATGGACTCTGCGTGTCTTGGATGCCCAATCGTTGGATGAGGTGTTCGCGGATCGAATGTGATTTGATGGGTCTCATGCAAGGCCGGAAGGAAGATCATGCATCAATCATTACGGGAATGGGACAATGCGGGCATCACCTCCGACTCTGTCATGCCGGTCGGGCGCAGGATGTTGGAGGCAAGCCTGAACATGATGTCCAGGGAAGAACTGGTCGCCATTCCAAGGCTGCGGGATCTCTTGGGTCGTGCGCGTCAGGAAGGCGAGCGAATAGGTGCGGCGAATATGGTCATGCGCCTGTTGCATCGTCGTTTTGGCCCTGTCCCCGCATGGATGGGTGAAAGGATCGCCAAGGCGCCCCTCCATGACCTGGAGGAGTGGGGCCTGCGTGTGTTGGATGCCCGGTCGTTGGAAGAGGTGTTCGCGGATGGTGCGTGATGGACGTTGGCGATCACCCCTGGAGGTTGGTTGAATGGATGCGCTGACCGGCAAATACAAGATCCTCGTGGTGGATGACGAACCGACCAACCTCAGGTTGCTGCGGGAGATCCTGCGCAACGATTATGCCCTGGTTTTCGCCAGGAGCGGGGAGGAGATGTTTCGCTACGTCGCCGACGGTGGGGTGGATCTGATCCTGCTGGACATCATGATGCCGGAGATGGACGGCTACGAGGCCTGCGCCCGGCTCAAGGCGGAAGAGCGGACCCGCGACATCCCGGTCATTTTCGTCACGGCCAGGATCGAGGTCGGCGACGAGGTGCGGGGCCTGGAGGTGGGGGCGGTGGATTATCTGACCAAGCCGGTGCAGGGGGCCGTGGTGCGGGCACGGATCAAGAACCATCTGCAATTGCTGCATGCCCGCAAGATCATCGAGCAACAGAACGAGGAGTTGCGTCAGGCGGCCCGCTTGCGGGACGACGTGGATCAGATTCTGCGGCACGACCTCAAGGCCCCCCTGAACGCCATCATCGGGCTGCCGGGGGTGTTGATCGAGAACTGGAAGCTGGTGGGAGAACGGGCGGAATCGATCAAGGTGATCGAGGAGGCCGGTTTTCGCATGTTGGAGATGATCAATCGCTCCCTCGATCTCTACAAAATGGAGCGGGGCAGCTATCGATTCCAACCGGCGCCGGTGGACATCGTGCTCACGGTGAAGCGGATCCTGCCCGAAATCCAGCGCCTGATCCTTCGCAAGAAACTGACTCTGGCCGTCAGCGTGCAAGAGCGTCCCGCCGCAGACGGGGAGTGCTTCATGGTGACCGGCGAGGTGTTGTTGTGTCACTCGTTGTTGGCCAATCTCCTCAAGAACGCGGTGGAGGCCGCGCCGGAACATGGCGCCCTGACGGTCGGCCTGGAGGAGGGGGAGATGGCCACCATCCGGATCACCAATTCCGGCGAAGTCCCCATGGAGATCCGCGCCTGCTTCTTCGAAAAGTATGTGACCTCCGGCAAGCGGCAGGGGACGGGCCTGGGTACCTATTCGGCCCGTCTCATCGCCATGACCATGGGCGGATCCATCGAACTGGACGCCTCGCGACCGGGGGAGACCACGCTCTTCGTGCGTCTGCCCCGCCCTTCATGACAGACGCGCCGTCCGGCGTTTCGCATGCACCTCCAGGAGCTTCCAGTGGACGATGGGAATCTGGAGCAGCCCCTCCCAACGGATGCGATGCACGATCACCTTGCCCTCCATGCGCACGCGGTGCGCGGGGGCGGACGGCTCCAGCAGGCTCTCCTCGCCGAAGAAGCCTCCGGCCTGGACGGTTTCCGCCTTTCTTCCGCGCGGGTCCAGCAGGTGCAACGCGCCCTGTTCGACCAGCCATAGTGTGCCACCCTCCGACTGCGGGGTGATGTCGCCGGCGTGCTGGAACCGTATGCGCTCCATGTTGCGGGCGATGTGGTTCAAGGTCAGCATGGTGGTATGCTCGCCGAACAGCCAGGTTTTGCGCAAAAACGAGATCTTGCCCATCAGGGCGCTCATGTCGGCCAACAGGCCGTTGCGTTCCAGGAATGCATGGAAGGCGGTCACCGGAATGCGGACGATGGCGCAATGGGAGACGGTGCGATAGGTCCATTGCCGCCGGCACTCCCCTTGCCACGCCTCCGGGGAGGGCGCGGGGGGCGGGGCCTCATCCATGCGTCGTTCCGGATGTTCGCCGAAGAGCGACTCGCAGCCGATCAGCGAGCCGAAGGCCAGGTGGTTGATCATCTTGGCCGAGGCGTTGAGATAGGCCACGGTCCCGGACAGGATCATGCCCACCTCCGCCAGGGTGTCGGCGGACTTCTCCCCCTTGAGGATGATGGTCCCGGCGTTGTAATGCACCACCGGGTGGTGGAGCAGGGCCAGGAGTTCCTCCTCCGGGGTCGCCGGGAAGAAGGCGCGCAGGAAATCGGCGGCGCGTTCCAGACGGTAGTCGCGCTGGCCGGGGATCAATACATCCTCGGCCCCGAACGAGGTTTCCGAACCGATTTCCATTTCTCCGGTGGTCAGATGGCGGGCGTAGTGGGCCAGGATAAGCCGCTTGGAGGGATCCTGACGGAAATCCTCGGCCACGCCATGGATCAATCCCCCGCCGATGTCCAGTTTTTTCAGATCTGCGGGCAGCAGATAGTTCTGTTTCACCCTGGCGACGAAGGCGGCCGGCACGTCGTTGGCTCCCTCGCCCACCATGCCGTCCAGCACCTTGTTGGACGACAGGTCCGCCCAGTGGGCATAGGTGTGTTCCACGCCATCGTCGTCGCGGGCGCGGAAGAGGAACATGGTCGTCTCCAGCGGATGGGGCGAGAAGATGGGACGTACCTCCAGGCCGCCGCAATCGTTCCATTCGTCCTCCACCAGATCCTGAATCCGGAACAGATTGGCAAAATGGGTTTCGTCCAGGGACATCAGCGCCGCGAATTTCTTGGTCACCGAGGCGCGTACCAGCGGGGTGGCGCAGTAGCGCAGGCGCCGGTCGGTCTGAATCAGGGCCGGCAGGCCGGCGAAGTGGTCGTCATGGGCATGGGTGTGGAAGATCCCTTCCACCTCGCTGATGTCCACGCCCAGGGCGGTCAGGGATTGCAGGATGCCGGGACCGGCGTCGATCAGGAAGATCCGTCCGTGCAACAGGATCATGCTCCCCATGCTTGGCCGGTTGACATCCCAGCCGTCGCCTTCGCCGGTATGCACCACCGCGAACCGGTGTTGTCCGAGTTGATGGCGTCCCAAGGGATAGGGCGGTTCGTAGTCGATCCCGGCGGGCAGGGTGAGATCCACCTCCGTGCTCTCCCCCTTGAACCGGAAGCAATAGCGGTTGAAGCCGGTGCGCGCCACCGTCACGCCGTCGCGGATCGCCACCTCGTCCCACTCCACCTCGCGGGTGTCGAGAAACGATGCCGGCGTCCGGATGGCCCCGAAGGCGAATTTGAGCTTGATGTTCATCAGGATGTCGGCGGTGGCGGCGTCCACGCCGCAGGCCATGATCTCCTCGCGCGTGAGCAGGCCGTAGTTGCCCCGGTGAATGTAGGCCAACTGTGCCCGCACCTGTTCCGGGGAGCCGATCAGCAGGGGTTTGCGTCCCGTGTTGTTGGGATGATCGGGCAGGATCGTCCCCTGCCGGTAGAGCATCTGCAAGACCGGGAATTCCGCCAGGTTGGAAAATCCGCCGTTTTGCACCAGCAGGTCCGACAACAGGATCGCGTTGGGTCCGGTTTCGAAGGCCACGCCATCCTTGGAGGTCATGCCGATGTGGCCGCGATGCATCAAATGCTTGACCACCTCGCCGGGGCAGCCGCAGAGGATATACAGCCCCACTTCCGGCACCTGCACCCAGTAGACGCCCGGTGTCACCTCCAGGGTGAGCAGGTTGCGCATCGCCGTGCGCATGGCCACTTCCGCGCGCTCGCGCACGCCGATCTCCCGTTCCAGTTCCCTGGTCCTGGCCCGTACCCGGTTGCGCAGCAGGAGATTGACCGCGAACAGCATCGCCACCATGACGACGGTCCCTCCCGCCAGGGGTTTGACCCAGCGTGGCAGGGGTTTCCTGGCGCCGCCTTCGAACCAGATATTGAAGGAATGATAATAAAAAGAATCATTGTCCGCCTTCATTTCCCGCAGATCCCGGTCTATCGCCCGCAGCAGATCGGCGTTGCGCTGCCGGGGCGCCGCGTAGCGGATCTCCATCGGGCAGCAGACCAGGGCGCTCTTGTAGACATCGTACCGTTTGTCCAGCACGGCGCCGGTGGAGCGGGGGATGATGCCCACGTCCGCGTCGTTGCGGGCAATGGTCTGCAGGACGGACTCGTAGTCCGGCATCTCCATGGCCTGGTGCTTGATGCCGAATTGATCCAGCATGGCCCGGAAACGGATGAAATAGATATCGTCCTTCAATCCCGCCACGATGCGGTTTTTCAGCTTGGGGATGGTATCGAGTTCCGGATTCCACAGGTAGGCCTGCCCCCAGTTGGAGAAGGCGCTCTCTTGGGTGAAATCCACCTTTTCCGCCCGCTCATGGGTGTAGGCGATGGACACCAGCAGATCGATCTCGCCGATCAGCAGCTTGCGAAAGACCCCCTCCCAGGAATCGAACACATACTCCAAATGCCATCCTTCCTTGGTGGCGGTATGTTCCAACAGATCGACGTAGAATCCCTTGATGGCGCCGTCCTGGTCGGCGAAGACGCCCGGTTCGTTCTGGTAGACGCCGACCGTGACCTTCCGCTCCGCTCCATGAACCGGATGGCTGATCGCAAAAGCGAGCGGCAAGATCAGGCAAAACCAAAGCAAGGTCCCGCCAAGGCCAGGCAACTTCACAAAGGATCTCCTCACCGGCGCGCGTGTTCGCTCGCCTCCATCGGACTGGAAAGGGACGGCATTGTTCGATACAATACCGAAAAACGGGGTTGCAGTTTTTTCTATCGGGTTTTGGCAAGGGTGGGATAAGCATTTTTGTTGAGGATATTATGAACGAAAGTCAGGAGTGGTACGGGTGGCGGGCATTCCGTGTGGTGGGCGTGGGATACGAGGATCCCGGATGCACGGTGCGCACCTTGCGCCTGGCGCCCGCAGATGACGAACCGCTGGCTTCCTGGCGGCCTGGACAGTTCCTCACCCTGCGGTTCGAGGTGCCGGATCCGGTCAGCGGCCAGATCCGCGAGGCGGTGCGTTGCTATACCCTCTCCGCCGGACCCGGCGGCGGGGAGTATCGAATTTCCGTCAAGCGGCTTGTCTCGCCAAGGGGTCTGGTTTCCAACCACATCCACGACCGGGTGCAGGAGGGAGATCGGCTGCTGGCCAGGTCGCCGGGAGGGGGGTTCGTGCTCGACGCGGGTCGGGATCCCTTGGTGCTGATCGCAGGCGGGATCGGCATCACCCCGATGTTGAGCATGCTGGAGGCCAATTTCGCGTCGCGTGAGCCACGGGAAACCTGGCTGTTTTACGGGGCGCGCAACGGCGAGGAGCTGGTGCGCCGGGAGTATCTGGAGCATCTGGCCCAAGCCCGGCCCGATTTTCATTTGCGGTTTTGCCTCAGCCGTCCCCTGCCGCAGGACAAAGCGGGAGTGGCCCCCGTCCACGTCGGACACGTGGAACCCGACCTTGTGGAGCGGATTCCGTCGTTTGCGGCATGCCGGTATTATGTGTGTGGTCCCACCGCCCTGATGGCCGCCATGATCACCGGCCTGCGGGGGTTGGGCGTGGCGGAGGAGCGGATCCATCACGAGGCGTTCGGGCCGGCCTCCTGGTTGCGGGCCGTTGCCGGGTCGTCCGGGCAGGGGGTTGGCCATGCGGTCACCTTTTTGCGTTCCGGCCGTACCCTGGCGTGGGAGGAGAGTGCCGAATCCCTGCTGGAATTCGCCGAGAATCACGGCATCGCGCTCCCGTGCGGATGTCGTTCCGGGGCGTGCGGGACCTGCGAGGCCCTGATTCTTTCCGGCGCCGTGACCTATGCCGAACCGCCCGATTATCCTCCGGAAGAGGGGCACTGTCTGCCGTGTGTCGCCAGGCCGTCCAGCGATCTGGCGCTGGATCTCTGAGGTGTGGGGATGACCGATCGACAGAGCAAGGGAGGGCTTCACGAACCGTTCATGGGTCGTCCCATCACCATGCTGTTCCTGTTGGTGCTCGGTCTGGGGATCGGCTGGGATGTCTACCGGGAGTACGAACGCACCGAGCGGGTCGAGGAGGAGCGGCTGCTGAGTCAGACACGGGTCATCGCCGAGAACATGATCTTCCAGATGGATGCGGCCAACCGGACCATGGAGTACATTCGCGAATCCCTGTCTTATTGGCGGTTACTGGAGGATGGCTGGCAACGCGCGAACCGGACGCTGATGGCCTTGACCAACTCCATGCCAGGGGTGCGCACGCTCATCGTTCAGGATGCGTCGGGCGATATCAAGAGCAGCAACCGGGTGGATCTGGTGGGGCGGAATTTCAGCTACCGTCCCTATTTCAGCGTGGCGCGGGATCGTCCCGATCCGGAAATGTTGTATGTCTCTCCCCCTTTCACGACCGTGCTGGGGGTTCATACCCTCAACATCACCCGCATGATTCCCGGACCCGGTGGGGAGTTCGGCGGTATCGTCACCGCCTCCCTGGATCCCGCCTATTTCTGGCACCTCATGGAATCGGTTCGCTACGCGCCGGACGTGTGGACCGCCATTGTCCACGGGGAGGGTCAGGTGCTGCGCATGGCCCCGGAACGCAAGGATCTGGCGGGCAGGAATGTGGCCCTGCCCGGTACCTTTTTTTCCCGCCATCGGCAGAGCGGGCGGGAGATCTCCAGTTTTCGAGGCGTGGCCCACATCACGGGTGAGGAGCGTTTTGTGGTGATGCGCACGGTCAGCGCGGAGCAGTTGCGCGCGGATCATGCCCTGGTGGTGATGGCAAGCCGGGATCCGTGGGTCGTTTTCGCCCCGTGGCGGCAGAGCATGTCGATTCAGGTAAGTCTGTTCCTGCTGGTGGCCTTGTTGTCCGTGGTGGGTTTGATTCTCGATCAGCGCCGGCGCGCGGCATTTCTCCTGGAGCGGCGCCAGGCCGAGGCGCAACTGCGCTTCAGCGAGCAGCGGTTGCGGGATATCCTCAACAACACCTCCGCCATTGTTTTTATGAAGGATTTGTCCGGGCGCTATCTGTTCGCGAATCGGCGTCTTGAAGATCTGTTGGGTCCGGATGCCGGCAATATGCTGTCGAAAAGTGATTTCGATGCCTTTCCAGAGGAGGTGGCCAGCCTGTTTCAGGCCAATGACCGCCTGGCTCTGGCAAGTACGGACCCGATCACCTTCGAGGAGCAGGTTCCCCAGGCGGATGGCCTCCACACCTATATCTCCATCAAATTCGCCTTGAAGGGGATCGATGGCAAACCCTACGCGGTGTGCGGCTTTGCCACCGACATCACCGAGCGCAAGCGCATGGAGGAGGACTTGCGGCGGGCCAAGTTGGCGGCGGACGCGGCCAGTCAGGCCAAGGGGGAGTTTCTGGCGGTGATGAGCCACGAGATCCGCACCCCGCTGAACGTGATTCTCGGCATGGGGGACGTGTTGGCGGAGGGCGCCCTGGACGGGGAGCAGCGGGAGTGTTTGCGGCGGCTGCAAGGGGCGGGGAACTCACTGCTGGATTTGATCAATCAGATTCTGGATTATTCCCGGATCGAGGCCAACCAACTCCATTTCGTCGAGGAACCGGTGGCGATCCGGACGTTGCTGCGCGAGGTGGCCGGGATGGTGGGCGTGTTGGCCCAGGGCAAGGGGATCGGTTGGAATTGCCGGTTGGAGGACGATCTGCCCGCGTGGGTGCTGGGCGATGCGGTGCGGTTGCGGCAGGTGATGTTCAACCTGATGGGCAATGCGGTCAAATTCACCGAGCGGGGATCCATCACCTTGCGGGCCGGGGTGGGCGGGGGGACGGAACCGGTGATGCAACTGCGCGTGGAGGATACCGGCATCGGCATTCCGGAGGGGAAGAAGGAGTTGATATTCAATGCCTTTGCGCAGGCGGATGTCAGCATTACCCGGCGTTTCGGCGGGAGCGGTCTGGGGTTGACCCTGGCGCGCACTCTGGTGGAGCGGATGGGAGGGGGGATTCGGCTGGAGAGCCGGGAGGGGGAGGGCACGGTGTTTCAGGTGGAGTTGCCCTTGCGTCCGGTGGACGGACCTCTGGAGCCTCCGCCGGAGCCGGCGCGGACGCTGGAGCCGATGGATCGGGCGGTGGCCTTGCGTATTCTGCTGGCGGAGGATGCCGAGGACAATCGGATGTTGATTCGCGCGTTTCTCAAGAACACGCCTTATCTGCTGGAGATGGCGGAGAACGGGGAAGAAGCGGTTCGCATGGTGCGGGAGAAGGCGTATGCCATGGTATTGATGGATGTGCAGATGCCGGTGATGGACGGCTATACCGCCACCCGGCGGATACGCCAGTGGGAACGGGAGAACGGGCGCGAGCCATTGCCCATTCTGGCCTTGACCGCCCATGCCATGGAGGGGGAGGTGGAGCGGAGCCGGGAGGCGGGTTGTGATCGGTTTCTCACCAAGCCGATCAAGAAGCTGCGCCTGTTGGAGGTGATCCGGGAGTGGGCCAGGCGGACGGAGTGACCACCGCCTGGCCGTGGTCCGTCGTTATTGGCGGATTCCCTCGATGTAGAGGCCGAGTTCCATCTCTTCGGCGGCGGGGCCGAGGTTGCGGGTGATGCCGAAGTCGGCGCGTTTGATGCGCAGTGAGCCGGCGTAGCCGCGCCGGAAGCCGCCCCATGGGTCTGGACCGGTTCCGATCATTTTGGCCTCGAAGGTGATGGGTTTGGTCACGCCGTGCAGGGTGAATTCCCCTTCCACGGTGGCCTTGCCCTCTTTTTCCGTGATCCGTTTGCTTTTGAATTCGGCCTTGGGGAACTGTTCCACGTCGAGAAAATCCTTGCCGCGCAGGTGTTTGTCCCGTTCCGCGTGATTGCTGTCCACCGATGCGGTATCCACCGTGACCTGGATGGAGCCTCCTTCCGCCTGCCCCGGATCCAGGGCGAAGCCGCCAGACAGGGTATTGAAGCGTCCTTGCAGCAGGCTGTATCCCAGGTGAGGGATGGTGAAGGTGACGAAGGAGTGGGTGGGATCGAGTTTGTAGTTTTCCATGGCCGCATGCGCCGCTACGCCGCTGCCCAGCCAGAGGCAGCAGGCCAGGATCGTGCCGGTGATGTATTTTTGTTTCATTTTTGGGTTTCCCCTGTTTGTTGATGATGGGTTGATATGCTTTTGTGCCTTGCCCGTTATGGCACACAAGGATGGATTACAGCCTTTGCCGGCGTATCCGTCAAGGGTTACCGGAAGTCGGAGCATGGTGTCGATTGGAGGGTAATGGTCAACGGCCAGCATCTTTTTCTGGCGTCTTTCACCGGAATTTGTTATCTTGTCGGTAAGTTGTGGATTATCATGGCCGTTCCCGAACAACCATGCCTGGTGGATGAAGCGATGATCGAACTGGCACAGCCACATGATCGACTGTTCAAGGCGTTGATGTCCGATCTGGGGACTGCCGGGGCCTTGTTGCGCGAATTCTTGCCCAAGGAAATCGTCACCTTGCTTGCCCCGGACGATCCCGAACCGGTGCCAGGGTCGTTCGTCAGCCAGGAACTGCTGCCCTTTTACTCCGACAAGCTCTTTCGCGCGAAGACCCTGAGTGGCGAGAGCATTTTTGTCTATACCTTGATGGAACATAAAAGCCATCCGGATCGCAAGGTCGGTTGGCAGCTCTTTCGGGGGTACAGTCGTTTCATGGAGCAGCATGAACGGGAACATCCGGATTGGACCCTGCTGCCGGCGATGATTTCCATCGTTATTTATCATGGCGCGACCGAGTGGCAAATCCCCACGGAGTTCTCGGCGTTGCTGGATGCGGATGATGCGTTGCGGCCATGGCTGATCCAGTTTCGATTCATTCTGGTCGATCTCGGTCCCATTCCCGACGAGCAACTGGCGCGGCATGTACGCTTGCGAGCGGGTCTGCTGGCGTTGAAGTACGGCACCCGCGACCCCGTGGAACAGATGGTCGCCATGGAGACGATCACCTCCGCCTTGATGGCCGCGCCGGAACTCCTGGTTCCGATCATGCGTTATCTTTTGACAACCTTTCACAAGTTGGACGAGAGTGTCGCTCGGGACATTGTCGTCCGGGTTCACCCAAGGGAGACCATGCCAATGTTGTCCATTTTCGCACGTAACATTATCGAACAGCACAAGGATGCGTGGATCCGGGAAGGCGAATTGCAAGGCAGACAGGCAGGCGAATTGGAAGGTGAGGCCAGAATCCTGATACGCCAGTTGCAACGCCGTTTTGGCACGATCCCGGGCTGGGCCAGATTGCGGATCACCGAAGAGGGCGATCCGCAAACCCTGGAGGAGTGGAGCCTGCGCGTACTGGATGCACGCTCACTGGATGAAGTCTTCACGGGGCGGATGTGAGCGCGTGATGGCGATCAGGTGCTTGATCGCCGCCGCCACATGCAGGGTCAGCAAGAGGCACAGCACCACGGCCATCGCCAGATGCAACTTGCCGCTCCAATCCTCGCGGCCCTTGGCGGCGGGCAGCAGGGCGGGAAAGTCGAACCAGCCGAAGAGCGATACCCCGCGTCCGTCCGCCGTGGAGAGGAGATAACCGGATACCGGCAGCACGATCAGCACCACGTATAGCGCCAGATGATTGGCGTGCGCCGCCCAACGCTCCCAGGCCGGCAGGGAGTCCGGCAGAGGAGCGGGCGGGTGGGTCAGGCGCCAGACGATGCGCACCCCCATCAGGACCGCGACCACCAGGCCGCAGGAACGGTGCCAGGCAACGGATCGATGATACAAAGGATCGTAATAATCCAAGGTGACGGCGTAAAATCCCAGGCCGAGCATGCCGATCACCAGCACGGCTATCAGCCAGTGCAATACCCTGGCAAACGGATCGTAACGGTCAAACATGGAGGCCGACTCAGGCCGCCGCCTGCGCCACGGCGGACAACTCCTCCACCGGGAAGATCCGGTCGGTGTCCAGCAATATGACGCAACGGCCATCATTGCTCATGGGGGGCGTCTCCCGGGGGGGCATGGGGAATGGCGGTGGGGCCATCCGCTGGCGGACCAAGGGTGAAAAAGGAGGTGGATTGGCGCAACGCTCCGGTGGTGATGTCGAAAATTGCCTTCGCCCCCAGGACGATCTCCCGCGCCGAGGCGACATTCTGCTGCAGCAATTTTTCCAGTTTTTCGAGGGCGGGCGGTGGGAATGGCTCCAGGGCGTGCTCTCCAGACGCCGGAATGCGCACGGCGGCCTCCGGCGGAGCCATGCGCTCCAATACCGCATTCACGCGATTCGCCGTCTCCAGGGGGGCCGCGCTTATGCGCTCCAGCTCCTCCAGGTCGTCACCGAGCGTTTGTGTCAGGGTGGTGATGCGTGCCAACAACTCTTTTCTTTTCGGTTTGCCGAGCGGGGTCTCCTCCTCGGTGTGCGGGTTGGCCGTCTGGTGGATCTCCTCCGTGACCCGGCGCAATGCCCGGATCCCGTCGACCACCGGACGCCAGGAAACCACCAGGGCGGCCAGTTCCCGTTTGCCATCGTCCACCGCGCGCCCGGCGAGAGCGGCTTGCGCGGCAACGGCTTGGGCATGCTCCTGGTCCAGGCGGTTCAACTCCTCGATCAGTTGCCGGGTCATGTCATCCAGTTCCCGCCTGGCCTCGCCGATCAACTCCGATCCTTGCGCCGCCTCGCGGGAGATGGCCATGGCCAGGGAAGCGAGACGGCGGATGCGTCCGACCAGGGGTTCGGCGGCAGCCTGAATGCGCCCTCCGGCCTGGGCCAGTTCGTCGGCGACCGTCCCGGCAAGGCGGGTCAGGGCGCCCAGTTCGTCCTTGCGTTGGTTCGTTGGAACAGGCGCGAAACGTCCCGATGCCAGCCGTTTCAGGAGCGTGAATGCCTCCTGCAAGGGAGTCACGAGTTCGGCGCGAATGAAAATCGAACCCGCCAGGGTGAGCAGTCCGACCCATGCCAACAGGATCAGCGGGGTGCGCAAGGGGTGGGAACCGGTTGGCATGGCATTGGGCGCGGCCTCGGCCACCACGGCCCAGGTGAAGTTGTCCAGCGGCAGCGGCGCGAAGGCGGTCACGACCCTGGCGCCATGCCCCCCCGTGCCGGTCAGTGAGCCGGTCTGCCCGGACAGGGCGTTTTCCACCGCCTGCGGGTTGACGAGCGGTGTACTGGGGGCGCCGACAAAGGCCGCAGCCGGCGCGGGATGGGCGGGATTGGCAAAGGCATCGGTGCGCAGGCGTCGATCCGGCCCCACCAGAAAGGCGCGCACCTCGCCGGAATTGGCCACCTGCTGCATGATCCCGCTGATGGCGTCCGGCGGCAGTTGCATGGCCATCACCATGGCCACCTTGTCGTGTTCGATCAGCGGTTGGGCCATGAAATAGGCGGGCTGGTTGTCGCTGGGGGGATAGGGGAGCAGATCCGACATGCCGAATTGCCGACTCTCCACGACCCGCTTGAAGAGTTGCCCCAGGTTGGTGTCGGCGTACTGTCCGGTCAGCAGGTTGGTGGCGAAGTCCGCCTGTTTGGCCGCAGTGAAGAAGACCTTGCCATCGGGATGAATGAGAAACAGGTCATAATAGCCGCCGCTGTCGCTGAATTTCTGCAAGAGACTCCTTGGCTCCTTGCCCTGGGCAACGAACAGTCTGGTCAGGTCCCGCTCCACGACAATGGCCCATTGCAGATCCCTGACCCGAACCGGCGCCCAGCCGGCCAGCACGGGCTGGCCATGCAGACCGGTTGCCGGGCCGGAACCGGCCTTGCCGTTCAATGCCACCTGCCAGGCGCCCGGATTCCCGCCCGGCGAGGTCGGGGGCAGCAGGGAATCGGTACGCAGCCCGTTCTCGGCGGTCAGGTAGAGGTCGATCCCATGCTCCGGGTCCACCCCGGCGTGCAGTTGCCGGGAGAGAAAGGTCCGGGAGAAGCGTGCGACCGCCACGCCGATGGCGCTCCCATCCTTCTTGACCGGGACCGCGAACAGCAAGGATGCGGTGCGCTCTCCGGGGGCATGGGGGATGTGATCCAACATCGCGGGGCCTTCCAGTCCGGCGCGTTGGATCTTGCCGAGACCGGTCTCCTGCCAGGCCTTCTGGTTGACGTTCTGTCCCAGTTCGCCCAGGCGAGCCAAGGAATAGACGATGTCCCCCTGGGCCGAGATGTAGTAGAGGTCTTCCTGTCCGTCGTTCGGTCCCTGGCGTTCGAACCATGGGGTGAACCCTTCCACCCCTTCCCGCCAGTTCCTGGTGTCGCTCTTGCGTCCCCCCTGGCGAAAAATCCAGTCCAGCGCACTGATCCGTTTGACGAATTCGGCGTTGCCGGCGATCCGTTGCAACTCGTCGAACCGTTGCGCCAGCAGGGATTCGATGCGTTGTCTTTTTTGATCGCGCAGGATTTCCAGGCGTTCCAGTTCCAGTCGGTAGCGTTCCGAGGTGAGTTGCGTCAGGCTCTCCATGTCGGCGCGGCGTTCGGCGAAATAACGTTTGATGCTGGCGGAACCCGCGTTGCGGGCGGCCTCGATGCGGGAGGTGGCGTGCAGAAGCAGGAGGTTTTGTTCCTCCTGCCGATCCAGCCACCAGAGCAGCAGCAGGGGTAACAATCCGGTGACGAACAGCAGGGCGGTCAGCTTGGGACGAAGAGGGATGTCATGCAGTCCGATCATGCCGGTTCACGGGTCAGAGCGTTTCCGTTTCCTTGGTCTCTTCATCCTCCACGTAGCGGACCATTTTGTTCAGATCGAGAATCAGGGCGACATCGCCGTTGCCCAGGATCGTGGCGCCGGAGAACTCCTCCGAGTGCTGGAAATTCTTGCCCAGGGTTTTGATGACGGTTTGATGTTGGCCGATCACGTTGTCCACCACGAAGCCGATCCGTTTTTCGTCCACTTCCGAGATGACGATCTGTTCGATTTGCGGGGCGGTGCCCTCGATCTCGAAGCGGTCGCGGATGCGGATGTAGGGAATGATCTCCCCGCGCACGTTGATGACATGGCGTCCGTGGGCCTTGTGTACGTCCTCGCGGGAGAGTTCGACGCACTCCTCCACCGCTGCCAGCGGCAGGACGTAGTTTTCTCCTTCCACCTTGACCAGCAGTCCCTCGATGATCGCCAGGGTCAGGGGCAGCTTGAGGGTGATGGTCGTCCCTTTGCCCAGGGTGCTGTTGACGTCGATGGAGCCGCGCAGCCCTTCGATGGAACGGCGCACCACATCCATGCCCACGCCGCGTCCGGAGACGTTGGTGATCTTGGCGGCTGTGGAAAAACCCGCCGCGAAGATGAGTTGGAACGCCTCCTTTTCGGACATTTCGTCGTCCGGGGAGATCAGGCCTTTTTCGATTCCCTTGGCGCGCAGTTTTTTGGCATCCAGTCCGGCGCCGTCGTCCTCCACGCGGATCAGCACGCTGGCCCCGGAGTGAATGGCCGCCAGGGTGATCTTGCCCACCGGGTTCTTGCCCTTGGCGCGACGCGCGTCCGGGGGTTCGACCCCGTGGTCGATGCTGTTGCGGATGATGTGGACCAGCGGATCGTTGAGTTGATCAATCACCGTTTTGTCCAGTTCGGTTTCGCCGCCGGCGGTGACCAGTTCGATCTCCTTGCCCAGTTCCGTGGAGAGGTCGCGCACCAGCCGTTTGAACTTGTTGAAGGTGGTGTCGATGGTCAACATCCGGATACTCATGGTGTTGTCCCGGAGTTCTGCGGTGAGCCGTTCCACCTCCTCGGCGATGAGCTGCAGGGTATGATCTCCCAGGGTGCCCGCCGTTTGATTGAGACGCGCCTGCATGGTCACCAGTTCGCCCACCAGGTCCACCAGGGTGTCGAGTTTTTCCGAGGGGACGCGGACGCTGGTGGTGGTTTCGGTGGCCTTTTTCTTTTCCTGTTTTTCCTGGATGACCAGTTGTTCCGTCAGGGCGGCGCGCACCCGGTCGGGTGACACCGCGCCGGCCTGCACCAGGCGGTCTCCCAGGGGTTGCAGGGCATGTTCCAGCGCTTGCGGGTTGATATCGCCGCGTTCCACCAGGATTTGGCCGATTTTTTTGCCTGGGGCATCCACCATGCCGGACTCCTGATCCAGCAGGCGGATATTGAGGTCGCACTCGTCCTCGACGAAGATGAAGACATCGCGGATGGCGTTTTCGTTGACCGTGGCGGTGAGGAAGATCTCCCACGCGGTATAGCAGGTTTCCGGATCCATGGAGTCGAAATCGGGGTAGCTTTCGGTATTGGCCACGATCCGGCACTCGCCGAGTTCCCGGATTTCGTTCAACAGCAGCAAAGGATTGGTCCCGGTGGAGAAGATATCCTGATGGGGTTTGAAGCGGATGCGGAAGAGGTTGGGTTCGTCCGGGGAGGCCTTGGTCTGGGTTTTGCCTTGTGGCGCGGTGGGGGCCGTCTGGGCGCCGCCGTCTTTGTTGCTGAGGGCGCGCAGGCCGGTGATGATCCGTTTGGCGTTCGCCTCGTTGGCGGGTTCCCCGCCGGCTGCGGCATCCAGCATGGAGCGGATCTGGTCACGGGCGGCGAGGGTCAGGTCGATGAGGGCCTTGGTGACCGGGATGGTGCCATTGCGTGCCATGTCGAAGACCGTTTCCACCTCGTGGGTGAATTCGGCCACCGCGTCGAAGCCGAACATGGCGCCGGATCCCTTGATGGTGTGCATGGCCCGGAACACCCGGCTGATCAGTTCCTGATCCGTCGGTGACGCCTCCAGTTCAAGCAGCGAATCTTCCAGTTCGGAAAGCAGTTCGTAGGCTTCCTCGGTAAAGGCGCTGGTGTCGATGGCAACATTCATGATCAGGTTTTTCCTTGAAAATTCAACCCAGAACCTTTTTTACCACATCCAGGAGTTGTTCCGGTTTGAACGGTTTGACGATCCAGCCCGTGGCGCCGGCGCTTTTGCCTTCTTGTTTGCGGGTGGCCTGGGATTCGGTCGTCAGCATGACGATCGGGGTGAATTTGTAGTTCGGCAGGGCGCGCAGGGCGGTAATCAGTGCGATGCCATCCATGTTGGGCATGTTCAGGTCGGTGATCACCATATCGAGGGTGTTGGCTTTGGCTTTGTTCAGGCCGTCGGCGCCGTCCACGGCTTCCACCACGGTGAAGCCCGCTCCCTTGAGGGTCATGCCAACCATTTGTCGCACGCTGGATGAATCGTCCACCGTCATGATCGTTTTTGCCATCAGTTTTTCACTCCCGTCCAAAGTCCACTGTTTTCGTGTTCGCCCCCGCAGGCGGAAAATCCGGCCATTTGCACGCTTTCCCTGAGGGTGGCGGGAAGGGTGCCGGCGATGATGAGGTTTTTGCCCTGTCTTTGCAGGAGCCGGTGTGCTGCGCACAGCAGTTGCAAGGTGGTCAGATCCACTCTTTCCACTTCGTTCAGATCGAGGGCCAGGGTTTGCGCTTTCGGATCCATGGCCTGGCTCAATGCGTCCTTGAAGGCGGCGGCGTTCCGGATGGTCAGGTCGCCGGTCACCGACAGATGCGCGGTGCCCGAGGCGTCATCCAGACTGTGATGGAACATGGGCGTCTCTCCTTGCAAATAGGTAAATGTCATCCATCCTACCAAACGGATGCATGGAATTCAAGAGGAAGATATGCGGTTTTCCCGTATTTGCGTCAAAAGTGTTCTCACTGCTGCGGCCGGGTCCGGGGCGTTCCGGACGCCACGGATCAGGGCCACCCCCGACGCCCCTGTCCCCATGGCCTCGGCCACGTTTTCCGGGCCGATCCCTCCCAGGGCCAGAACGGGACCGGGAATGGCGGCGCGCATGCGGGCGAATCGCTCGGAACCCAGCGGTGTGGCTTCGGGATGGGAGCGGGTGAAAAAAAGAGGGGAAAGCGTAACATAGTCCCCGCCAGTGAGCAAGTGGCGGCAAGCCGATGCCACGGCATGGCAGGAACGGCCCAGCAGCATGCCGGATCCGATGATGCGGCGGATTTCTTCCGTCGCCGGGGCCGTTTCCGGCAGGTGCAACCCGTCCGCTCCGACCTCCAGCGCGACCTCGGGGCGTCCGTGGATCAGCAGGCGACCACCGCGTGCGGCGAGCAGGGGCCTGAGCCGTCTGGCCAGGCGGACGAGATCGGCATCCGGGGTCAGGGGTTCGCGCAACAGCAGATCGAAGCTCCCCCCCTCCAGGGCGCGCTCCAGTGGTTCTTCCGGGTCGCCGGAAGGCTCCGCGCTGGTGATCAGCAATAAATACGGCGGGAGGAGACGGCGCGCGTCTCCTCCCGAATCGACGGAATCAGAAGTTCTTGTTGATCTTGAAGACGAGCTGTTCATCGGCCGGGGTGTTGCCGCCGGGAACGTTGAACAACCGGCGTCCGTTGCGGTCGTTGCCGTAGAAGGAGAGATCCATGCCAAAGCCCAGGACCTCCTTGGAGAGGCCGAAGCTGTAGTCGGTGTACCGCTTGGGCATGCCCGTGGCCGAATTGTCGAAGTGGTTGCCGAAGGAGTGGCCGACATGGAGGGCCGCCACCACCTCGTAGGGCAGGTCATAGGTGAGCGCCCCTTCGAGATAGTGGGCCGCATCGTTGGCGACATTGGCCGGTTTCGTTCCGCCGAAGTCGTCCGAATAGGAGTACTTGGCGCTCAGGCCCACGCTCTTGATCTTGAGGGAGGGGCCGACATAGTATTCGTTGTAGTCCAGGTCGCGGGTGGCGTCCACGCCGGGATAGGTGTAGCGGATCATGCCCACGTCGATCTTGAAGCCGTTGCTCATCTGCAGGGCGATACCGCCGGAGTAGTCCAGTTCGATGTTGGCGTTGCTGGCATCGTCGAAGTCTACGGAGTAGGCGGTCACCGAAACGTAGGGGCCGAGTTCGTGATTGACGGTCACCGCGCCCTGCAGGGAGGGATGCTTGTCGGAGTTGGTCAGGCCGCGCGAAACGTAGTTGGTCGCCAGGGACATGTTTGAGGCGATTTCGAACTGTCCCAGCTTGGTCCCGGCGGATACGTTCGCCGCCAGCAAGGTTACACTCAATGCAAGTATCGTCCGATTCAGGATGCGCATTTTTGAAGTCCTTTCGACCGTTGTTTAGGATACGTAAATTTTTCAATGTACCCATTAAGTGTGAATGATAGGCCAAACGCGAACCCGGCGCAAATAGATTTTTTTTCTAACGGATTCCGATGTATTTATGGGTTTGCAGCGAAAGCCGCAAACGGCCCCGCGAGGCCATCGTCAGGGCCACGCAACGCGCCACGGCCAGCGGGTCCGGCAGTGAACCGCGCGCGCGGGGCTGCACCCAGACGTTGGGGTGCGCCTGGGCGCGGGTCGGGATGGGATCCTGGTCATCGGGGCCGACGACGATCTTGATTTCGTCGGCGACCTCCCAGAGGGCGGCCTCCAGGGGGGTCTTGGGGGAGAGGGTGAGCCAGTCCGGTCTTGGATCGGGCAGCGGGCCGCCGCGACCGCTGCTCTCCATGGCGACCCACAGTCCCCGCGTCCGGCAGGCCGTGATCAGTTCACCGATCCCCTCCACGGCCAGGGGTTCGCCGCCGGTCAGGAGAACGTGGGGCAGATCGGGGGCGATGGCCTCCTTGCGCGCCAGGATCTCCTCCGTGCTCAACCACTGCCTGGCCGCCGGATCCCGATGCGAGGGTTCGTCGCACCAGGGGCAGCTCAGGGGGCAACCCCAGACCCGGACGAAGCACATCGGGCGTCCGGTCCAACTCCCCTCGCCCTGGATGGAGGCGAATATTTCCGCAATGGGAAAACGGCGCACGGGTTCCTCGTTAGGTGTATCTCATCGGCATTGCCTTCCGTGGATCGTCCGGCCATGGGGTCAAAGATGCCTCCTTTTCAAACGGCGTGGACCAATTCGACCTTCAATCGTGCTCCCATGGCCAAAGCCGCGCCTTCCATCGTTTGCAGGGTGATGGAGCGGTTGGCGGGGTCAAGCAGGCGATCCAGCACGGCCCGGCTTGTTTTCATGCGGCGGGCCATCTCGGACTTGGATAGGTTTTGCTGCGCCATCATGCGGGCGACCTGGTACGCAAACACCCGTTTCACGGCCACGGCCTCGGCATCGGCCAGCAATCCCTCCTCGGCCAGGAACGCATCGAAATCACTGCCAATGTGCGGATTGGTCATCTCATCCCCCTCAACTGCGCAAGGCGCTGCAGCGCCGTCTCCAACTCCTGTTCGGGAGTCTTTTGTGACTTCTTGATGAATCCATGCAGCAGCACCATTTTGCCTGCCTCGACCGTGAAACAGTATCCGTGCGATTCGACCCGCCAGATGGGAACGCATCTCCCACAATCCAGGCCTCATCTTGCGAACCACGGGCATTCCTGTCGGCCACCCGAATTGAACCGTTTTGATGTCTTCACCAATGGCTTTGCGATCCGTCGGTTCGAGTGTTTGTAACCACTCACGAACAGTTTCTTTGCCCGACACGGATCGGAAGAAGGCAACCGAAAGACGCTTATCAATCATGGCATGGAGTGTATCCTTTTTGATGCGTTCCTGCAAGCCCCGTGGCATTCCATCCTTTGGTCGATCTTCCGCCACGTGTTGATCAAATGCAATCGTCCTTGGCGCGGGGTGTTGCCGGGGTGACGCTTTTTTGCCTATACTGCTTCCGGTTGTCATCGTTTTTCTATATCGTACGGAGTGGAATATGCAAAAGCGCACCATCGATGACCTCGCCCTGGCCGGCAGGCGGGTCTTCATCCGGGTCGATTTCAACGTCCCCCTGACCGCCGATGGCGCCATCGGCTCCGATGCCCGCATCCGCAAATCCCTGCCCACCATCCGCCGCGCCATGGAGGCGGGGGGACGGGTGATCCTGGCCTCCCATCTGGGGCGTCCCAAGAACGGGGTGGGACCCTCGCTGGCCCCGGTGGCGCAACGGCTGGGCGAACTGCTGGGACAGCCGGTGCCCCTGGCCCCGGATTGCGTCGGTCCCACGGTCGAGGCCATGGTGGCGGAGCTGCCGCCGGGTGGGGTGATCCTGTTGGAAAACGTCCGCCTGCACCCCGGAGAGACGGCCAACGCTCCGGAAATGGCGCAAGGGTTCGCGCGCCTGGCGGACGTGGTGGTCAACGACGCCTTCGGGACCGCCCACCGCGCCCATGCCTCCAACGTGGGGGTGGCCGAACTGGTGCCGTCGGTGGCCGGTCTGCTGATGGCCGACGAACTCGCCTTTTTCCGGCGCGCGATGATCGCCCCGGAACGCCCGGTGGCCGCCCTGCTGGGGGGGGCCAAGGTCTCCACCAAGATTCAGCTCATCGAGTCCCTGCTGGCGCGGATGAACGTCATCCTGATCGGCGGGGCCATGGCCTTCACCTTCCTGCTCGCCAGGGGGGGGAAGGTGGGGAGTTCCCTGGTCGAGCCGGAGATGCTGGAGGTGGCGTCGCGCACCGAGGCGCGCGCCAGGGAGATGGGGGTGGAGCTGCTGCTTCCGGTGGACGCGGTGATCGCCGCCAACCGCGACGGCAGCGGCGAGGTGCGCACCGTACCCGCCGACGCCATCCCCGATGGATGGATGGGACTCGATGTCGGCCCCGCGACGGCGCGGCTGTTCGCGGAGCGTTTGACGGACATGCGCACCGTCATCTGGAACGGCCCGGTGGGGGTGTTCGAGATCCCGGCCTTCGCCGAGGGGACCTTGTCGCTGGCGCGGGCCATCGCCAAGGGCACGGCCCTCTCCGTGGCCGGCGGCGGAGATACCGAGGCCGCTATCGCCAAGGCGGGCGTCGCGGATGGGATCGATCACATCTCCACCGGCGGCGGGGCATTTCTGGAACTCCTGGAGGGCAAAGAGCTGCCGGGGGTGGCGGTCTTGACGGACGCGGCATGAGGGAGGGACTCTCCGCGATCCTCATGGGGCGGGACGAGGAGCGTTTCCTCCCTTTGAGCCTCCCGCCCCTGCGCCGGGTCGCCGACGAAATCGTCTTCGTGGATACCGGTTCCACGGATCGCACCCTGGAGATCGCCGGCGACTTCGGTTGCCGGATCCTCCACTCCCCCTGGGCGCGGGATTTCTCCACGCCCAAGAACCTGGCCATCGAGGCGGCCGGGTGCGCCTGGATCCTCAACGTCGATTGCGACGAGGTGCTCGCGGACGATCCGGAGTGGCGCGAGCGGATCCTGGCGCGGTGCCGGGCCACGGATCGTCCGGCCTGGATCGTCACCATCGACAACCTCCTGGCCGACGGCGGCAGCGTGCCCAGCAAGGCGATCCGGCTGTTTCGCAACGACCCGCGCATCCGCTTCGTCAATCCGGTGCATGAGGGGGTCGCGGAATCCCTCTATCGCCACTGGCCCCGCCATCCCCCTGCGGAGATCGGGGTGCGCCTGATCCATCACGGCTACGGGGCCGGTCTCAATAAGGAAAAGATCCGCCGCAACGTGGCGATCCTGCGCGACTGGATCGACCGGGAACCGGATACGGTGTACGGACGCTACAAACTGGGGATGAACCTGCGTTTTCTGGGCATGGCCAGCGAGGGGTTGTATCACCTGGAACAGGCCGTGGCCCTGGCCGGTGGCGACGCGGATCGCACCAGTTTGCCGTTCCTGGAAGAGTTGCTTGCCGCCTGTTTCCAGGGGTTGCTGGAGGCGGGCCACGGGGAGAGGGCGGCGGCGTTGCGCCGCACCGTGGAGGGGTGGGCCAGGGGGGAGTGACGCGGAGGTGTCGGGGTACTGGGTGGCGATAGATGAGCTGATCACCAGGCAGTGAGCGTACAAATGTCCCGTCGCACTTCCTCGCCGATCTTTTGCAGCATGACGGAAAGATCATGCTGGGTTTGCAGGTTCAACCAGAATGCCGGGGTGGTGCCGAAGAATCTCGCCAGACGGATGGCCGTATCCGCCGTGATCCCGCGCCGCTCATGAATGATCGCCCCGATCCGGGTTGCCGGCACTCTCAGCCGCAGCGCAAGCGCATTGGCGCTCAGATTGTGGGGAAGCATGAACTCCTCGCGCAGCACCTCCCCAGGATGAACCTTGATTCTCATTGATTGCCCCCATGGTAGCCCACAATCTCGACATTGAAGGCATGGCCGTCACGCCATTCAAAGCAGATGCGGAACTGGTCGTTGATGCGGATGCTGAACTGTCCGCGACGATTCCCCTGCAACGCTTCCAACCGATTGTTGGGTGGTATCCGCAAATCCTCCAGGGAACAAGCGGCCTCCATCATATCCAATTTGCGCAACGCCACCTTCGTGACGGCATCGAATCGGGCCACCCGTTCACCAAGGCTGAACCGTTCGGTCTGTTTGTCTCGAAAGCTTTTGATCATGCGCCAATGGTAATACGTTCAACGTATCATTGCAAGCATTATTTCCGCCCTCTCTGCCATCGGCAAGAGGAGGGGAAAGTGGATCACGATTCCGTGGGATGCTACCCCGTCCAGCGCTGCCGGCATTTGGGGCAGGCCTCCGGGTGACAGGCCCGACAGAACGGTTTTTCGCACTGTTCGCACGGGGCGAACCCCTCGCCGCTCACCAGATGCAGGGCCTCGTCGCAGACCGTCCGCTCCTCGCCGAACGGCAGACCCGCTTCGCAAGGCGGCAACTCCATTTGACGAATCGGCGGATGCCAATCCAGATGGATCAGCCGCTCCCCCTTGCGGCGCTTGACCAGCACCCGGAAGCGCAAAACCGGGCTGGTCAGCGTCAGGGTCCGCACCCGTTCCATCCGGATGGACATGGCGTATTTTTCGTATAAATCCGATGTTTTGGCCTGGTACTCGCGGGCGATGGCCTCCATGCGTCCACTGGCCAGGCGGCGTTCCTCCTCCAGTTTGGCGGCATCGCCCTTGCGCGCGACCGTGGCCATCCGGTTCCATACCTCCTGGCGCAGATCGGCGTGATAGCGGAGCAGCCGGTCCAGGTCGCGCCGCTGCCGCCGCCGCAGCCCCCGCAGAAACGGGAGCAGCCGTTCCTGCGTCAGCCGGGGGAGCAGCCTGGTGGTCAGGCGCCGCCACTCCTTGGCGTCATGGGTCTCCGGGCCTTCCGGCTCGCGTCCCGCCGCCGGGGCCGCGTCCCCCATGGGGGCAAGGCAGACCTCCAGCCACTTTTCGATCCAGGGATCCAGAATCCCGCCATTGGAGAGATTGCGTCCCAGATGCACCAGACCCTCCCGCTTTTCGTCCGACACGGCGTCATAGCGGAAGGTGTGCAGCAGGCAGCGTGTCCACCCCTCCTCGACGCCCTGCAGGCGGTACACGGCGTTGTTCAGCCGCAGGCGATGCTCCAGGATCCGTTCCGGGTGGGAGGGCGCGCCCCCCGCCGGAGCCGCGATACGCAAGAGACCCTCGCGGCCCCGCTCGCCCAGCAGTTCTCCCAGCCGTTCCAGCCACTCCGGTTCCAGCGCCACCCGCCGCCAGCCGGCAGGGACCTCGGCGGAAAAGGCCAGCGTCTCGTGCTCCCCCAGGTTCAGGGTTCGTTGCACGCTTTCCGGCAGGATCACCTCCAGACCCGACGGTTCCACCGGGACCGCCAGGGCGTCGTTGCTCTCCAGCAGATTGCCGACGAAGGTGCGCAGTCGCGTGCTCATCCCGCCTCGCAGTCGTCCCCGAACAGGTTTTCGTCCAGCGCCTTGGCCGCCTCGTGCCGGCCGCGCGCCTCCACCATCCGCTCTCCCAGGGTGGCGAAGGCGGAGTGCCGCTCCTCCTCCGTGGTGGCCACCCAGGCGGAAAAAATGGCCTCGGCGAACTCCCCGGCCTCGTCCATCTCGCCCAGAATGGCGTCCACCTCGCCCACCACCAGCTCGAACAGGTTGAGCTTTTCATCCAGCAGGGTCAGCAGGCGATCCTCCACGGTATCGCGCAGGGCCAGATTGAAGAGGAACACCTCCCGCGTCTGCCCGATGCGATGGATGCGCCCGATGCGCTGCTCGATGGTCATCGGACTCCACGGCAGATCGAAATTGATCAGGGTGTTGCAGAATTGCAGGTTGCGTCCCTCGCCCCCGGATTCGGTACACAGCAGAATCGGAATCCGATCCCGGAACGCCTCCACCACCGCGTCCTTGGCCGAACCGCTCATGCCCCCCTCGAAGCGGGCATGCGCCATGGCATGGTGGTCCAGCAGCCGGGAGAGGCCTTCCAGGGTCTCCCGGTGGTGGACGAAGACCAGTTTTTTCTCCAGTGGATTGCGTTGCAGCAGCTCCAGCAGCGCCCTGGCCTTGCCCCCCTCGGCCACCCGGCGGTAGGCGTCGAGGAGTTCCCGCCATTCCGGCTGCTCCGGGTGTTTGAGCACGAATCGCTCCAGCGCCGCGCGGGCCGCCATGGGCGCGGAACCGGCGGCGGTCAGCAGGTGGTGGTGGGCCATCTTGAGTTGCGGCGAACTCCCACGGGCATGCCGTTCCCGGATCAGGCGGCTCAGCTCCCGATAGCAGGCCAGTTCCTCGGCCTCGCCCGCCACCCGCTGGGTCACGGCGTGGCGGGGCGGCAGACGCACATCCACCAGGGCGCGGGTGTTGCGCACCATGACATCCCGCATCAGGGCGCGCAGTTGTTCCGGATGCAAGGGGGTACGCGGGTTGCGCGGCGAGACGTGCCGGGCGCGGAACTCCTTTTCGGTGGGAAAGATCCCCGGCTTGAGCAGGGTGAGCAGGTTGTAGAGTTCCACCAGGCTGTTTTGCACCGGCGTGGCGGTGAGCAGGATCAGGAACCGTTTGTTCAGGCCGTCCACCAGCTTCCAGTTGCGGGTGGCGCGGTTGCGCAGGTGGTGGGCCTCGTCCACGATGACCAGATCGAAACGCCGGGTGGCGAGGGCTTGCGCCTGCTCCTCGCGGCGCGCCACCGCCAGGGAGGCGATGATCCGGGGACTCTCCCAGAAGGCGTCGGGATCGCCCCGGAACACTGGGTCCTGGGTGGTGGCGCAGGAGATGCCGAACTTGACCTCCAGCTCCTCCCGCCATTGTCCGACCAGGGAGGCCGGGGTCAGGATCAGGACCCGTTCGACCATGCCGCGCAGCAGATACTCCTTGAGGACCATGCCGGCCTCGATGGTCTTGCCGAGTCCCACCTCGTCGGCCAGCAGCACCCGGCCCCGGAATTGGCGGAGCACCTTGCGCACCGTCTCCACCTGATACCAGTAGCTCTCCACCTGGTGCAGATGCGCCAGGCACAACAACTCGCTGAATCCCTGCAACAGCCCGAACTGGAGAAACTCCTCGCGCAGTGCGTACCAGCGGGGGTCGTTTTCCTCCGGCGTCGGTGCGGGCGTGGGCGGGGCAGCGGGGTCGGGGAGTTCGAAGCGGATCGGGATGCGGACCTCCAGGGTGGGCAGTTCCGGGAAGGCGATGCGCAGGGGGTCGTCGGGCGCGGTGGCGGGTGGCGGGGCGGTTTTTTTTGTTGTTTGGGGTTTTTTCGTGGTTCTGGGGGGCGCCGGGGTGGTTTTCCTCGGCGCGACCGCCGGCGTCTTGCCGCCCTGATCAATCGCGGTCAACCACTCCTTGATCCATCCTTGCACCGGGATGCCTTGCCAAAAGGTGCGGGCGTGTCGCAGGGCGATGGCGAACGACAGCCGGTTCTGCGAGAGCGTGATGGAGGCCAGGCTCCATTGCCCGCACTGGGCATGATGAATCGCCGTCAACAGGTGATCGGCGGGCAATGGCTGGTAGGTGCGCAGCAACCGATGCTGTAATGGCGGGAATTCCTTGGGTTTTTGTTCCACCAGCGCCGCCAGGCAGCCCAGATGCAACAACATGGCATCGGTGGGAAACCGCCGCAATGCCTGTTTGGCGATCGCCAACGCCTGGTCTCCCCGGGGGGAAATGGCGAGACGGATGCATGCGATCCACGCGTCGGGATCCTCCTGCTGCGGATCCACGGAGATGACGCGTTCGGGGTCGATCCGGGGCATGGGCGCTCCATGAGGGAAAAGATCAATGAGTCAATATTAGCGGCATCGCTGCCGGAAGCCAAGCAAAAATGGCATGTACAAGCAGGCCTGGTTGGGGTAGGATGAAAGCCGTGTCATTGAAGAAACCGGAATTTTGCAGGGGATACGACCATGGATGCGCACCGCCCGGAAGATTACGCGGAAATGAATCTCCAGAAACTCGCGGAGATGCAACAGGAGTTGGAGGAAGTCTTTCTTCCGGTTCTCGATCGATTTCTGGTGGGCATCCGCACCCGGCCGGCGTCGATCGCCCAGGCCGTTGCGGATAGCGATCCGGAACGGGTGGCGGCGGAAAGCCACTCCCTGAAGAGCGTCTGCCGGCAGGTCGGTTTCGAACGGATGGGAGAACTGGCGTTCTCCCTGGAAAAACTGGGTCGTTCCGGTTCCCTGGAGGGGGGCGCGGAGCTTGCCCAACTCATGGTCCAGGCTGGTCAGGCGGCGCATCGGGCGCTGTCGGATTACATGGCCCGGCTGCCCCCCGTTTGAAGGAACGGGCACGTTTGTTCTTGTTTTGCATCAGGTGGAGCAGCGCAAACCCCGCCAGGGCAGCCCCGGCGTAAGGATGATACCGGCGCAGGTGCAATCCCGGCAGCGAGGTCAGTACCGTGGCCGCCAGGGAGACCATCAGGCCGTTTTGCACCAGGGATTCGTTTTCCACCGTCCGCCTGGCCAGGTCGGACGCCTTTCTGCCCGCCTCGATGGCGTCGGATTTGATTTTTTCGAAGGTGCCGGTGGTTGCCGGTTCCGGCGTCTCTTGCTGTATGATAATTTCTGAAGTTGTCATTTTATCGCTCCTGTTTGATTATTGAAGTAACCATTGAAAAGACCGAGCGCTCCACGGTCTGATGGACGAACAGGTCAAGGATCGCCTTGCCGAACCGCTTGCCGTCGGCCAGGGGGGGGTTGTGCTTGCGCCCGGCAGGGGGGGCGCCCAGCAGGCCGTGTGTTCGGCAGGCCTCCAGCAGCGCGTCCATCGTCACGGCCTGTGGCTCGTACTGCACGACGATGGAGCCGGCCAGAGGATTGACGCGCCACGCCAGGATTCCCGGCAGACCCGCCAGGGCGGTGGTGATGGTTGCCTCCAGCGCGGCGTGGTCGCGAATGTGGGGGGAGCGGATCCTCAGCCGGCCAGGCACATGATGAATATATTCATTCATCGGCGTGCCTGATCCATTCCTTGAGATGGCTGCCGATGCCCCTCATCCGGCCAAGCACCGTATGGGAGTGTTCCCGGCTCATGTCGATCCCGGAGAGGGAGTTGAGCAGAATGGCCAGGGTGGTGCCGTTGTGCAGGATGGAGGTGGCGACCGGATCGAGGGCGCCCAGGGTGGCTGCGGAGAGAATGGCGCCGTTGACCCCCAGGGCGATCCGGAAATTGTTCCGTACCAGTTCCATGGTGTTCATGGCCAGGCGTCTGGCCTCGACGATGGCGGTCAGTTGATCGCGCAGCAGGGCGATGTCGGCGGTGTTGCGGGTCAGTTCGGCCCCGCCGGGCATGGCGATGCCGACATCGGCGGCGGCCAGGGCGGGGGCGTCGTTGATGCCGTCGCCCACCAGGGCCACGCGCGCCCCGGCCTGCTTCAGTTGTTGCACGATGTGGTGCTTGTCGCCGGGGACCAGTTCGTAATGGATGGCGTCCATGCCCAGTGCCTCGCCCAGTTGGGTGGCCTTGAGACGATGATCGCCGGTGAGCATGATCAATCGCTTTACGCCCAGGGCGCGCAGGTCGCGCAACACCGCGACGGTCTCTTCGCGCAGGTGGTCGCGCAGGGCGATCAGCCCCAGGGGACGCCGGGCGCGGGCCACCAGGAGGAGCATGTGTCCGGTTTCGGTCAACTCGCGCAGGATCGCATCGTGCTCCTGGAAGGAGATCCCGGAGTCCTCCTCGAGGAAGTGGCGGCTGCCCACCAGGATGGGTTGGTCGTCCATGGTGCTTTGCAGTCCGTGGGCGACGACGAGATCGACCACGCCGTGCCGCATGTGGGGCAGGGCGCGTTTGTTGGCCTCCTGGACGATGGCCGCCGCGACCGGGTGGGTGGAGTGCTCCTCCAGGGAGGCGACCAGGGTGAGCAGCCGGGATTCGTCCCATTTCGGATCGAAGAGGCGTGTTCCGGTCACCTCCAGGCGGCCGCTGGTGAGGGTTCCGGTCTTGTCGAAGGCGAAGGTGTCGGCCAGGGCGAGGTTCTCGATGGCCTCGCCCCCCTTGAAGAGAATCCCTTGGGTCCCGCCCAGGTACATGGCGGACTTGAAGGCCACCGGGGTGCTGATCTTGATGCCGCAGGCGAAATCCACCAGCAGGGTGGAGGCCATGCGGCGCGGATCGCGGGTTGCGGCGAACACCATGGCGCCCATGGCGAAGGTGAACAGAACCCGCCGATCCGCCAGTCTGGCCGCGAGACGCTGGGTGGTGGATTCGGCGCGCAGGGAGTCGGTGATGAAATGGCCGATGCGCGCGATCACCGTGTGATCGCCGACGCGTACCGCGCGGACACGGATGCGTCCCTCGGTGACCAGGGTGCCGGAAATGGCGCCGTCGCCCGGTTTTTTCGCCACCGGCAGGCTCTCCCCGGTGAGGGAGGCCTGATTGACCATGGCCAGCCCTTCCACCACCTCGCCATCCACGGGGATCGGATCGCCGGTGCCGACTTCCACCAGGTCGCCCATGGCGATGGCCGATGTCGGGGTGCGGATCAAGGTTCCGTTGCGTTCGACCCAGGCATGGGTGGGCAGGGGGAGCAGCAGGCTTTTGACCAGATCCTCGGATCGGCGTTCCGTGCTGTTTTGCAGATACTCGCCAAGACGGAGCAGGAACTGGGTGGTGTTGGCGGTGGGATATTCCCCGCGCCAGGCCGAGACCCCCACGGCCAGGGCGTCCAGGACCTCCACCTTGACGCCCCGGTCGAGCAGGGTGCGGGCGCCCAGCAGCAGGGTGGGGGCGATGTTGAGCCAGGTGATGGCGGCGGCGAGCGGCCTGGGCAGGAAGGGGGATGCCAGCAGGATCAGGCCGGAGAGCGCCGGGGAGATCTCTTCCGAGGGTTTCAGGCAGAGGTGCCGGTCGGAAGCGCTGGTCTCCGTGGCGCTGGGGGAGGGCAGCCGGGCCACCGCCAGGGCCACCTGGTCGCGTCTGCCGCGCGCGCCGTCGTGGTGGATGGTCAGTGAGCGCGCGACCGCGCTGACGCGGACCTCGGTGATCCCTTCACGGCTCTCCAGGCATGCCTTCACGTCGTCGCAGTCGATCCGTTTCCCGTTGGGGGGGAGCAGCCGGAAGCGCATGCGGCGCGGCAGTTCGTGAATCAGGCGGGCTGCGTACATCAGTCGTGCTGCTCTTTTTCGGCCAGGATCTCCGCGTGGGCGTCCTGGAAGCGCTCCTTGAGTTCCTCGACGCCGCCGCGCGCCAGGCTCCAGAGTTTGACCACCGAGCGGATCGAGGCTTGTTGCACCGATTCGTTGGTGAGCAGATAGGCCGCCGCCGCCCCCACCAGTATCCCCTTGACGAGGTTGGCGTTGGAGGCGGGTTCCGGCTGGCCGGGCATGCCGTGAGAATGCGCGTGGCCATGGTGGTGGTATCCGGGATGGGGGTATTGCGGCGGATAGGGAGGTTTGGTGTACATGGCGGGTCGATTCCTTGGGTTCGGAGGATCAGGGTTCGTCCTGGTGGGAACGATTGGTGAAAAGGATCATGGCGGCGGCGCCCAGCACCACCCCCTTCCAGAATTCCGGGTCGTTCATGCCCAGCAAAGAGGAGACGCTGGAGAGGGGATTTTTCATGAAATCATGGATAAAATCATGATTTGCCTCCGGCGGCGCGGCCTGGGCGGGTCCCTGGGGGGGAGGGGCTTGCGTTTGGCAACCGTGGCAATAGGGCGGCGGTGGCATGCCCTGGGGCGGATAACCCCAATAGCCCGGCTGGTAGCCGTTCCACCAGGGGGGAGGGGGGTAATCCGGGTAGCGGGGCGCATTCTTGGCTTTATTCTTCTTGTTTTTGTTCTTGACGGCTGGTTCCGGCGCGGCAGGGTCGGTGGGCGTCTGGTTCGGATTGGGCATGATGTTCCTCGCGTGCGAATGGTTCATGGGATGGAAGAAACCGGCGACAAGGTGTGCAACACCCCGGACGCGGTGGCATCGTCGCCGTGCAGGAGATCCTCCCAGGTGCGTGGGGGGATGCGGCGCGCGTCGTAGGTCAACACGACCGAGGCGGCGAGCGGATTGAGGTTGACCTCCAGAATGCCCTCCATCCGGGCGAGGGCATCCAGCAGTTTCTGGCCCTCCTGGCCCCGCAAGGCGGGCTGGAGGGTCGCCGAGGCGCGCAGGCGGATTCTGCCGGGAATGTGGTGGACAATTTTGATGGCGTGGCGTCCGCCGCTATCCAGAAGCCAGTGGTGAAGGATCCGCATCGTTTCTCCATTGCTGAATAAGAATCAATCTCGATTAATGAGCGAGTCGTTTTTATCTCCATCCCATTCGATTGTCAACGCATTTTTTTTATGGCATTGGCGGTTCGCGAGAGATCGCAAAATTCCTTCTCAAGCGTGCGGCAATCTGTCATGATCATGGATTGACCTTGCGACGGCAACTTTGGCTGACAGGCACCCCGAAGATGAGACGTTCCCCGACCGATAGCGGTTTCGACACTTCCCGTTTCACCGACCTTCCCGATTGCACCACTGCGGAGGCCGCCTGGCTGGCGGGCGTGGCCGAGGAGGCCATGGTTCGCTACCTGGAGGAGGCCAATGGCGCCCTGATCGAGGGGAGGATCACCCTGGCCAATCTGCTGCGGGCGGCCTTCGGGCTGTTGGGGCGCAAGGAGAACCAGGCCGCGCTGTTGCGTCTGCAACTCTCCACCACCCTGGAGCGGGAGAAGGAACTCTCCGAGACCCTGCGCGCCGGCTTGCTGGGAACGGGAGTGGTCACGGTCGCCATCGAGGCCCCGAAAGCGGTCAAGCCTGGCAAGAAAAAGAAGAAATGACCCATAATCAAAGGAATGAAATGTCGTGATTGACCAATTGCGCAACATCGCGATCATCGCCCATGTCGATCATGGCAAAACCACGCTGGTGGACAAGCTGCTGCAGCAGTCCGGCACTCTCGCGCAGCGGGGTGGGATGCAGGAGCGGGTCATGGACTCCAACGATCTGGAACGGGAACGGGGGATCACCATCCTGGCCAAGAACACCGCCATCCAGTGGCGGGAGTTTCGCATCAACATCGTGGACACCCCCGGTCACGCCGATTTCGGCGGGGAGGTGGAGCGGGTGCTCTCCATGGTGGATTCGGTATTGCTGTTGGTGGACGCCGTGGACGGCCCGATGCCGCAGACCCGTTTTGTGACCCGCAAGGCCTTCGACATGGGGTTTCGTCCCATCGTGGTGATCAACAAGGTGGACCGGGACGGCGCGCGGCCCATGTGGGTGCTGGACCGCACCTTCGATCTCTTCGACCGGTTGGGGGCGACCGACGAGCAGTTGGATTTCTCCGTGGTATACGCCTCGGCCCTGGAGGGTTATCCCTCCCTGGAGCCGGATCGGCGCGGGGTGGACATGGATCCTTTGTTCCATGTCATCGTGGACCGCACCCCGCCGCCGTTGGTGAATCCCGATATGCCGTTCCGCATGCGGGTGTCGGCGTTGGACTATAATAATTACTTAGGCATCATCGGCATCGGCCGGGTGGAGCGGGGCTTTGCGGTGGCCAACAGCATGGTCACCGTGGTGGCGCCCGACGGACAACGCCGCAATGCCAAACTGGTGAAAATTTTCAGCTTTCTCGGTCTGGAGCGCATCGAAACCCCGTTGGCGCGGGCCGGGGAGATCATCGCCTTCACCGGGGTGGAGGGGTTGGGGATTTCCGACACGCTCTGTCATGTGGAGCACGTGGAGCCTTTGCCGCCGTTGGCCGTGGATCAGCCCACGGTGAGCATGACCTTTCAGGTCAACGACTCGCCCCTTTCCGGCCAGGAGGGGAAATTCGTCACCAGCCGGCAGTTGCGGGCGCGGCTGTTCAAGGAGCTGGAGCACAACGTGGCCCTGCGGGTGGAGGAGACCGACAACACCGACCGTTTCCGGGTTTCGGGACGCGGGGAGTTGCATCTTTCCATCCTCATCGAGAACATGCGGCGGGAGGGATACGAACTGGGGGTGTCGCGTCCGGAGGTGATCCTGCGCAATGTGGATGGGGAATTCAAGGAGCCTTACGAATACCTGACCGTGGACGTGGAGGAAATCCATCAGGGGTCGGTGATGGAGGCCCTGGGGATGCGGCGCGGCGACTTGAAGGACATGATGCCGGACAGCCGGGGCCGGGTGCGGCTGGATTACATCATTCCGGCGCGGGGGTTGATCGGCTTTCAGACCGAATTCCGCACCATGACCTCCGGGACCGGGCTGTTGGCGCGGATTTTTCATGAATACGGCCCGCTCACCCAGCCCAATCTCGGCGCGCGGCGCAACGGGGTGTTGATCTCCATGGACGCGGGCAAGACCGTGGCCTTCGCCTTGTGGAACCTCCAGGAGCGCGGGCGGTTGTTCGTGGGGCCGGGGGTGACCGTCTATGAGGGGATGATCGTCGGCATCAACAGCCGAAATCAGGACCTGGTGGTCAATCCCATGAAGGGCAAGCAGTTGACCAATATCCGCGCCTCCGGTTCCGACGACGCCATTATGTTGACCCCGCACCACAACTACTCCCTGGAGCAGTGCCTGGAGTTCATCAACGACGACGAACTGGTGGAGGTGACCCCCAAAAGCCTGCGCATGCGCAAGAAGCTGCTCAAGGAGCACGAGCGCAAGCGGGCGCAGAAGGGGAGCTGAGGAGGAGAGAACGAAGGGATTCCAGACCATCGAGCGGATCGGACTCTTCCGGATTTCGGATGCATTCGGTCAAATCGTTGTCGGATTGTGGAGGTT
This sequence comes from Magnetococcales bacterium WMHbin3, assembly GCA_002753185.1. Taxonomy (GTDB): domain Bacteria; phylum Pseudomonadota; class Magnetococcia; order Magnetococcales; family Magnetaquicoccaceae; genus Magnetaquiglobus. The sequence continues at coordinate 6,928 of PDZX01000030.1, read as the reverse complement.
GCTCATGCAAGGTTCTCTGAACAGCCCGGAGATGGAAGGGATCACGCCGGAGCAGGTGGCGCTGCTTGGAAGGGAGTGGCTCGACTTTTTGGTGGATACCACGCCCGATGCGGAGTTGACGGCGATTCCGAAATTGGAGCACCTTCTGGTGCGGCGCCGCCAGGAGGGCCGCCAGGAAGAAGCTGCTTTCATGCTGCTCAAACAGTTGCGCCGCAAGTTCGGCTCGACACCGGATTGGGTGGCCGAACAGGTGAAGACGGCGAACCTGGAGTCGATCGAGAAATGGAGCGACAACTTCGTCTTCGCCAACTCCGTGGACGAGGTGTTCGCGTCGTAACCTGGCCCCGCGACGAGGTGTTCGCAATACCAATCCATTTTCTGGTATTATGAAGCGGGATTCCTCATCACGAGAAAAAATGCATTTTTTTGGTGACTGCCACGCATTCCTTCGTGTATCATGAAGATCAGCCCAAGGAGAATGCCCATGAAGCACCATGACCGCGCCACTGGCTTCACCCTCATCGAACTGCTGATCACCCTGGCGATCATCGCCATCCTGGCGGCGGTGGCGCTGCCCAATTTTCAGGAATCCATCACCAAATCCCGGCGCTCCGACGCGCAGCAGTTGATGGTCAATATCGCCAGCCGCCAGGAGGCCTTTCTCCTGGATGCCTCCAGTTACACCAATAATTTCACCACATTGAATTTTTCCAACACCGGGTGGACCTGCGCCGGGACCTCCTGCTCGAACAGCTATTACGCGGTGACGGTGAGCGTATCCAGCGGGCCACCCCCGACCTTCACCATCACCGCCACCCCGGATGCCTCCTCCTCCCAGTCGGGGGACGGCACCATGACCTTGACCAATACCGGGGTGAAAACGCGCACGGGGGTGGCATCGGGCTGGTAGCCCCAATGAAAAAAAACTGGTGAAAAGAATGGACAAGGCGCCACATGACGGATTCACCCTGCTGGAACTGCTGATCACCCTGAGCATTGTCGCCATCGTGCTCGCCATGGGGGCGCCCTACCTGCGTGACATCATCCAGACCCAAAAGATCAAAAATACCGTCTCCGATTACCAAATCAGCCTGGCCTACGCCCGCAGCGAGGCGATCAAGCGCAACGGCACCGTCACCATCGTCCCCTCCGGCTCCGGCTGGTCGGGCGGTTGGACCGTCGAGGCGGGGGGCAGTGTGCTCAAGGCCATGGATGCCCGTTCCGACGTGACCATTTCCGGGCCGGGTGGCACGCTCACCTTTCAGGCCAATGGTCGGCCCTCGGCGACCGTGAGTGCCTTCAATGCCTATATTTCCGGTAACAATGGCGTCGCCATGCGCTGCGTGACCGTCGGAACGAGCGGCATGGGCCACGTCAAGATTGACAGCGATGCCGATTCCTCCAACGGGTGCAACTGACATGAACGCCACCTCCCATTCCCGAATGCGCGGCTTCTCCCTGCTGGAGATCCTCATCACCATGCTGATCGTTTCGGTGGGCCTGATGGGGATGGCCGGCGTGATCAGCCGTGTCCAGGTGGCGGGCATGGAGGCCTACCAACGCTCCCAGGCCCTCATCATTCTCGATGAGATCGCGCAGCGCCTCAACGTCAACCGCAACACCCTCTCCTGCTTCCGCTTCACCACCGATACGGTCAACGGCATCCCCTACATCGGCGTGGACGGCACCGTTTCGCTGCCGGTCAATTGCGCGGCGGGCACCATCTCCGCCTACAACACCCTCGCCGATAACGCGGTTCAGGCCCTGCAAGACCGGCTCCAGGGGGCGGCGGAGACCAAGGCGGGCGTCAACGTCCGTCCCATGATCGGGGCCAGGGCCTGCATCAGCTACGATGCCGCCACCGAATTGACCGACAGCGTGGGCGCCCTCATCACCGGAACCGGGCTGTACACCGTCACCGTGGCCTGGCAGGGGTTGGCCGCCACCCAGGCGCCGACGGCGGCCTGCGCCAATAACCTCTACGGCGCCTCGGACGCCTGGCGGCGCGCGGTCTCCACCACGATACGCTTCGCCAATCTCACCGCCGCGTCCCTGGATAAAGGAGGGCGCCGAACATGATTCGGATCCGTTCTTCTGCCGGCTTCTCCCTGGTGGAGGTGATGATCTCCCTCTCCATCGGCCTGGTGATCCTGATGGCCATCATCGCCATGCTGGCCAACTCCTCCCGGTCGCAAAAGGATCTCGATCAATCCGGCCAGATGCTCCTCAACGGCCATTTCGCCATTAACGAATTGTACGACGACCTGCGCAACGCCGGTTATTTCGGCACCTATTTTTTTAATTCCCAGACCTATTCGGGCACCCCGCCCCCGGATCCCTGCAACACCACCGATCACGCCGACCTCCTGGACGCCATGGCCATGCCGGTGCATGGCTATCGCCCGGCCACCCTCAACGACGTGGTGGATTTTTCCGCGACCTCTTGTTCCGCCCTGCTCACCGCCGCCAATCAACAGCCAGGCTCGGACATCCTGGTGGTGCGGCGCGTCGAGACCCAGCCCCTGACCGGCGCCGGGGATATCGGGGTCATTTACCTGCAGGCCAACGTCACCCAGGCCGGCATCCTCAAGAACGGCGCCATCACCCACTCGATTCAGGACGGCACGGTGACCGCCGGCAGCGCCACCATCACCCAACTGGACGGTTCGGCGGCCGTGATCCGCAAATACTGGGTGCATGTCTATTTCGTCGCCCCATGCAGCTCAGGCAGCGGGACGAACGGCGTCTGCGCTTCCGGCGACGACACCATCCCCACCCTGAAACGGCTGGAACTCTCGGTCAACGGCACCACTACCGCCATGGTCATCACCCCCCTGGCCGAGGGGGTCGAAGCCATGAAACTGAAATACGGCTTCGATTATCTCACCGGCATCGCCAACCTCAAGGATCAGACCAGCCTGGACGGGGACGGCATTCCCGACACCGTGGCCACGGCCCCCGCATCGAGCGCCCTGTGGAACGCCGTGGCTGCGGTGCAGGTGCATCTGCTGGTGCGCACCCCGGAAAGCGACGCCGGCCAGGTGGACGACAAGACCTATACCCTGGGAGACGACTCCCTCGGCCCGTTCAACGATGGTTTCAAGCGTCATCTCTTCAGCAGCGAGGTGCGGTTGATCAACCTCGCGGGACCAAGGAGCGTGGAATGAACCACCCATCGCAAGGCGCCGCCACCCTGCTGACCAGCCTGGTCATCCTGATCGTCCTGACCCTGCTGGTGGTCACCTCGCTGAACGTGAGCACCGTGCAGTTGCGTGTCATCGGCAACACCCAGACCGTCAGGAACATGGATGCGGCCTCCCAGCGGGCGCTGGAGTTCTTCATTTCCAGTAGCGCCAATTTTTCCGTGGATACCACCTCGCAAACCTTCACGGAAGGGACGGATACCGGTACCCTGGCCGCCCCGCAATGCATTCATTCACAGGTTGCCGCTGGCAGCAGTGCGGTTTGGTCCATGGCCCCCAGGGACAACGTCTGGGAGTTGCAGGCCACCATCACCAACGGCGCCACCGGCGCGAAGTCCACCATTAATCAGGGCATTCAGGTACGCCAACTGGTCGGATCGTGTTGTCCGACCTGCGTGCCTCAACTGTAGCGAACCAGAGGTGCGGCCATGAACGCGAGACATCGGATTCTCGGATTATTGCTCTCCCTTTGCCTGGTGCTGGCCCTGCCCGGGGTGGCGCGGGCGGTCTTCGACCCGGTCAACGACGACACGGACCTCTTCCTGAGCAATCCCAACATCACTGCGGATCGCCCCAATGTCCTGATCGTTCTGGACAACACCGCCAACTGGAACCAGCCCTTCGTCAACGAAAAATCCGCCCTGGTCTCGGTGGTGCAGAACCTCAACGACATTTTCAATGTCGGATTGATGATGTTTCCCGAAACCGGCAATCCCAACGACAACGTGGATGGCGGTTATGTCCGCTTTGCCATCCGCCAGATGACCAACACCAACAAGACCGTGCTGGCCGACATGGTGAACGCCCTCGACATCCTCAACGACAAGGGCAACAACGCCACCACCGGCCTGGCCATGTACGAGTCTTTTCTCTACTATTCCGGTTCCGCCTCCCGCGCCTCTTACGGCAAGATCAAGACCGACTACGAGAGTAACGCCGTCAACAATCCGGCCTCTGCCAACAATCTGGGCAGTCATGCCCTGCCGGCCAATCCCAGCGCCACCTCGTTGTACAACTCGCCCATCGCCTCCGGTTGCCAGAAGAATTTCATTATTTACATCAGTAATGGTCCGGCCAACGAAAACGCCTCGGCCCGCAGGACTTCCGAGGACAAGCTGGCCGCATTGACCGGCTCCACGCCGCCGGGCGCGATTGCCATCTCCCCCAACGGCCAGCAGGGCAACTGGGCCGACGAGTGGGCCAACTACCTGGCCACCGCCGACGTGAGCAGCGCCAAGGATGGCTCACAGTCGGTCTATACCTACGTCGTGGAGGTGGATCCCGGCGCCACCGGCCAGGGACCGGACATGACCGCCCTGCTCAAGAGCATGGCCAACAAAGGGCAGGGGCGATATTTCGCTGTCTCCAGCGGCAACTCCGGGCAGGCCATCATCAATGCCCTCAACGAGATCTTTCAGGAGATTCAGGCGGTCAACAGCGTCTTCGCCGCCACCACCCTGCCGGTGAGCGTGAACGTGCGCGGCACCAACCTGAACCAGGTCTACGTGGGGATGTTTCGGCCCGACAACCAGAAACGGCCACGCTGGTACGGCAACCTTAAATGTTATCAGCTCGGTTATGATACTTCTACCGGGGACATCTATCTGGCGGACAAGAACACGGTGAAGGCGGAAAACACCACCACCGGATTTTTGAACCCGGATGTCACCAGTTTCTGGACCTCCAGTTCCAGCTTCTGGAACTTCCGCGACAGCTCGGAAAACGGTGCCGGCGGTTCGTCCGACATGCCGGACGGCGACCTGGTGGAAAAGGGCGGGGTAGCGCAAATGCTGCGTAACGCCTACGCCGCCAGCCAGACCGCGCGCAAGCTCTACACCTGCAACGGGCTGTGCGCCAGCGGTGATGCCCTTTCCCTTTATCTCTTCGACACGGCCAACGCCGACATCACCTCGGCCAGCCTGAACCTCAACGTCCACACCGTCTCCCCGTTGACCGCCACGGAAGAGAAGAGCATCACGGCGCTTGCCGACATCAAATCCGTCACGGCGCTTTCCACGGCCACGGGGGCGGTGGCCGTCAACAGCCTGACCAACGGCTCGACTACCAAGAGCGTCACCTCCCTGACCACCACCAGGACCAGTTCGATCTCCAATTTGACCAACTCCTCGGTGGTCAAGAGCGTCTCCCTGCTGACCCGGCCCAGCAACGGCACCGCCGAGTTGACCATCAACGGTCATGGCTACACCAGTGGTCAGACCGTCACCATCAGTGCGCCAAACTGCAATTCCCGCTATTCCGGAACTTTCAGCATCACGGTGGTGGACAGCAATAAATTCCGTTATTCCATGCCCAATGGTTCCGCCGACTCCTGCAACTCCGGCACCTCCACCACCACCAGTTCCCTGGTCACGGCCACGGTCACCGGACACGGTTTCGTCTCCGGGCAGTCCGTCACCATCGCCGGGGTGACGCCCACCGGTTTCAACGGCACTTATTCGGTCACGGTGCAGGATGTCAACACCTTCCGTTTCACCACCGTCGCCCCGTTGACCGTGCCCACCGTCTTCGGGACCGCCTCCGGGCAGACCTCGACGGCCACCGCCACCGTCGCGTCGCATGGATATGCGGTGGGGGATGCCGTCACCATTGCCGGGGCTTCGCCTTCCGGGTACAACGGCAATGTCACGGTGCTGTCCGTGCCCACCGTCAACACCTTCACCTATGCCGCCTCCCAGATGGCCAACGCATCCGGCACCATCACCGCCACCAAGGGCAGCACCACCGTGACCGTCACCACGGCTGCGGCCCATGGTTATTCCACTAACGATACCGTCACCATCAACAACGCATCGCCCACGGATTACAACGGCTCTTATGTGATCTCCGTCACCGGGGCCACCACCTTCACCTATGCCACCGCAACGGCCCTGCCGCCCCAGACGGGTACGGGAATCACTGCCGCCAAGGGGGTCTCCAATCAGGCCACGGCGGTGGTCACGGGACACGGTTTCGCCACCAACGACCTGGTCACCATCAGCGGGGCAACGCCCAATGATTATAATGGAACTTATGCGATCATCAAAATCAACGACGACAGTTTTATTTATATCATGACCACCAGCCCCACGCCCGGCAGCGGGACCATCACGGCGCGTCTCGCCACTCCCACGGCCTTCGCCACCTTGACCGGGCACGGCTATGCGACCGGGGATACGATCACGATCTCCGGGGCCACGCCCACGGCGTACAACGGCTCGTTTTCGGTGACGGTGCTGGATGCCGACCACTTCAAGTACACCCTGGGATCTTCTCCCCAGCAGGCCGCCAGCGGGACCCTCATTGCGGGAAAATCCTCCATCACCGCCAGGGCCACGGCGGTTGCCCATGGTTTTGTCAGCGGGGCTTCCATCACCATTGCCGGGGCCACGCCCGCCGCGTTCAACGGGACCTTCGACATCACCGTGACGGACGCGGATCATTTTACCTATTCCCTCGCGTCGGCCCAGGGGGAGGCCTCCGGGACCATCACCGCCGAGGAGGCCGGCGTGGCCGCCAGCGCGTCGTCCAGGGAGGGCCTCATCAACTGGGTGCGAGGTGAGGACAATTATGAGGACGAGAACGCCAATGCCTCGTCCACCGATGCGCGCGCCTCGATCCATAACGACGTGTTGCACTCCAAGCCGGCGGTGATCAACTACAACCGCTACAGCACGGACGACGATGTCATGGTCTTCTATGGGGCCAACGACGGGGTATTCCACGCG
>PDZX01000157.1 GCA_002753185.1 Magnetococcales bacterium WMHbin3 | reverse complement strand
CAGCTTTCGTTTCCGGTCTCGATGATATCGCAGTGGTGGGTCAGACGGTCGAGCAATGCCGTGGTCATCTTGGCGTCGCCGAAGACGCTGGGCCATTCGGCGAAAGCCAGGTTGGTGGTGACGATAATCGACGTGTGCTCGTACAGCCGACTGATCAAATGGAACAGAAGTTGCCCGCCAGCCTGGGCAAAGGGCAGATAGCCCAGTTCATCCAGCACCACCAGATCGATCCGGATCAGTTGATCGGCCAGTCTGCCGGCCCGCCCGGAACGGGTGTCGGCTTCCAGGCGGTTGACCAGGTCCAGGACATTGAAGAACCGCGCCCGGGCACCGCGCCGCACGCAGGCGGCGGCGATGGCAATGGACAGATGGGTCTTGCCGGTGCCTGTTCCGCCGACCAGCACGACATTGCGCCTAGCCTCCAGGAATGTGCCGTCATGCAGATCGCGCACCAGGGCCTCGTTGATCGGCGTGCCGGAGAATTTGAACTCGGACAGTTCCTTGGCGAGCGGCAAACGGGCGGCGACGAGCTGGTAGCGGATGGATCGGGCCTTCTTCTCGGCCACCTCGGCGGCCAGCAGATCGCACAGGATCTGCTGCACCGAGTGCCGTCGCCGCAGGCCCTGGCGCACGATCTCATCGAAGGCGGCCCGCATGCCGAGAAGCTGCAGATCCGTCATCAGAGCCTTGGGATCAGGCAGTGGCATGGCAGGCCTCCTTCACCGAGGGACGCAGCCGGTCGTACCGAGCGCAGTCGGCCAGGGGTTCGATCGCCAGCGTTGGCGCCGTCGGGAGAAGTGGCGGTGGTGCCGGATCCCGCCGGCGCGCCAGGATGGTCAGAATCACGTCCTTGCCGCATGGGCCCTCGTCCAGAGCCTGGCGACAGGCCGCCAGTACCGCCTCCAGTCCTTCGGTGGGGATCGCCGCCAGGATGCCGGCGAATTGCCGGTCGCCGTCATCGCTCTTGCCAAGGCGGGCTCGCACGTCCGCAAGGATCGGCGGCAGGGCCTCGTCCGTGAACGGCAAGCCGTTGCGCAAGGCCCCGGGCTTCCTCGCCACGATCGGGATGAAGTGCAGGAAATTGGTGAAAACCTTCGAACGGCCAAAGTGGCGCTCGTGCTCGCCGACGATCTCGCCGTCGAGCCGGACGACGATCCTGTTCGCATAGGCCCGAACGTCCACCGGCTGGCCCGCCGCCTCCGCCGCCACGCTGTAGCGGTTGCGGTCGAACCGGATCAGGCAGGTGCCCGACGCCGCCACCGTCTTCTCCCGATAACCGTCGAATGGTGGCGGGACCGGGGCCAGGTGCCGCTGTTCCTCCTGGAAGACCTCCCACACCGTCCGATCGGGGAAGTCCGGATACGGCGTGCCCTTCGCGTGGGCGACGCATTCCGCCTCCAGCCAAGCATTCAACTCCTCCAGCGTCCCGACACGCGGCCGGGGCGTGAACAGCCGCTGACGTAGCGTCCCCACCTGGTTCTCGACCTGCCCCTTCTCCCAGCCCGAGGCCGGTGTGCACGCCACCGGTTCCACAAAGTAATGCGAGCACATCTGTAAGAAACGACGATTGAACTTCCGCTGCTTGCCAATATAAATTGTATCGACAGCCGTCTTCATGTTGTCATAGATGCCGCGCTCCGTCATTCCGCCAAAGAAAAGAAAGCCCTTTTCGTGGGCGTCGAATAGCATCTCCTGCGTCTGGCGGATGTAGACCCGCACGAACGGCATCCGGCTATGGCAAAGGCGCATGTGCGCCACCTGAAGCTTGATCTCCTCCCCGGAAAGGATCGCAAAGTCCTCCGACCAGTCGAACTGGTAGGCGTCTCCGGGCGGGTAGATCAGCGGCACGAACGCCCGTGTCGCCGTATCCTTGGCCGGGCGCCGCTTCTGCCAGCGCCCGATGTAGCGCCGCACCGAATCATAGCCGCCCTCATAGCCCTGCACCTGCAGACGTTGGAAAATCTGTAGCTTATCCAACCGGTCCTTCGCCGGACCCCGCTCGTTCTCAACAAGAAGCTTATCAAGCGCCTCAAGATACGGCCCAAGCCGTGGATATGGCTGCTGCTTCCGTTCGTACCGTGACTCCGTCTCTCCAGACTTCAGGTACTTTGCCACTGTGTCCCGCGACAGGCGAAACATTCGAGCTATCGCGCGATTGCTCTTACCACGAGCATGCTCCCGGCGTACTCGTCCAATCAAATCCACTGTTACCATCCCCAGATGCCCACCCTCGTTGTCCAACTGAAGGTGGAAGTATGCCACATCGGGAGTGGCCTAATTTTGGACGCCGATCACCCCCGAAACTGGCCTACTTTTGCACGCCGCTCCACAGGTCAAAACAGTCTACCGGGTCAGCGGCGCGGCCAAGACGGTGACCGAACTGGTCATCTCGGGATAGGAACGCGAACGGTGGCCTCGTCGGGAAAAATCACAGCCCGGCGAGGCTGCTGCCTCCGTTTAAGACTCACCACGACTTAACGGGGAACCAAAATGGAACATTTGGGACCGGAACACACTGGTTTTTTGTGCAAAATCGACTGCCGATCTGTGCAAAACCGCGCGCCGCGCCATACCGACGCTATTGACGCGCGGGGCGGGAGGCCGTTCAGGGGGGGGATCAGCCGAAGGCTTCGGCTTCGATCTCGCAGTGGGTGACGAACCCGGTGAGATAGGGCAGCCCGCGCGGGA
>PDZX01000156.1 GCA_002753185.1 Magnetococcales bacterium WMHbin3 | reverse complement strand
TCCGCCCATCCTGTTCCAGCAGGATGAGTTCGGCATGTTCCTCCAGGCCGCCGCCGATCGCAAGCGCAGTCCCCGTTATCTCACCGAGATCCTCGATCTGATGACGGAGATCCATTCCTCCGCCGGGACCATCTTTCTTGGCCCGGAATATGGCGGCATCAAGGATGCCAAGGACCGTAAGGACATCGTGCAACCCTGTCTGTGCGTCTACGGGACCACCACGCCAGTGCTGTTCTGGTCCGCCCTGAAAAGCGCCAACGTGGCCGATGGCTCCCTGGCTCGCTTCCTGATCCTCAAGACTCGCGACGACTATCCGGAACGCAATCGGCGCAACGTTTCCTGCGATACGCCGCCCTCCCTGATCGAGTCGCTGTTGCACCTCTCCAAGAGCGGCGGCAAGGGCAAGGGGAATCTGGCGGGCATCACCACCGACGGTACCACAACCCTGAACCCTTCCGTGGTGTTGATGTCGCCGGAGGCCACCAGCCTCTTCGATGCGTTGGGCGAAACCATCACAGCGCAGTTGCGTCGCAGTCGGGGGTCGCTCTATTCGCCGATCCTGGCGCGGGTCTGGGAGCATGCCGCCAAGGTGGCCATGATCCGGGCCGTGGCGGCCAATCCATCCGATCCGGTCATCCGTCGGCAGGATGCCCAGTGGGCCATCGCCCTGGTGCGCTACAGCATCAACACCATGATCCAGGACGTGGAGCACCATGTGGCGGACAACCTCATCGAGCAAAACCACAAACGGGTGCTGGAGATCATCCGCGCTGCCGGACGCAACGGCGTCACCAAGACCGACCTGGGCAACAAGTCCCGCTTCCTGACCCGTCGTGAGCGCAACGAAATCCTGGCTGAACTCGAGGATGACGAGATCATCAAGGCCGTGCAGATCCAATCCAGGGGAGATAAGCCTATTGCAGTTTACAGAATGGTCTGACAGTTTGCTTCTAATGCAATATTTTGATTTTAATGGTCTTGTCATGATTTGTCGCACAAAACTGTAAACTGAGGTGGGTCAATCTAATATAGACATATACCCCCCAGTACACCGATATCATACACACGCCATATCATCAAAAAGTGATTCGCGTAAACAGTTTACAGTTTTGTATTGTTTTATATATATTTTTATATATTAATCATATAGATAAATAAAGAACAAAATTGAACCGCAACAACGCTTTTTGCAGTTTTGCCGAGCCAAATTCAGCCCGCAGAGCGACGGATCAGGGATCGACCCCCCTCTCCATCGCCCTCACCAATTAACCCAGAGGAGTGAGGACGATGACCGTTTCCCGAACCGTGCCGCAGTGCGCACCCCATCAACCCAAGCCGGAACATTCCGGCGCAACCGCCATCCTTACCCTGGACCTCGGAACCAAAACCGGCTGGGCCCTGCGACAGACGGACGGCACCATCACCAGCGGCACGGTGGAGTTCAAGCCGGGCCGGTTCGAGGGGGGCGGCATGGCCTTCGTCCGGTTTAAGCGCTGGTTGTCAGAGGTAAGCCGTTTTGCCGGTCCCATCGGCAGCGTGTTCTTCGAGGAAGTCCGCGCCCACGCTGGCGTGACAGCCAGTCACGTCTATGGCGGGTTTCTCTCGCACCTCACCGCTTGGAGCGAGGAGATGGAAATTCCCTACCAGGGAGTGCCGGTCGGCACGATCAAACGCCATGCAACTGGCAAGGGCAACGCCTCCAAGGAGGAAGTGATCGAGGCGATGCGCCGGAAAGGTCATGCCCCGGTCGACGACAACGCCGCCGACGCCCTGGCCATCCTCCACTGGGCCATCGACGAGGAGGTGGTGAAATGATCGGCGCACCACACACCCCGCGCTCCTGCCTGGCACGGTTCATCCCGGACCGGATGGACGTGGAGCAACAAAAACGCAACGGCTGGCAGAACCACGGCATCCTGGTGGTGGCCACGAACGATCCCCGTTTGGGTTGGCCGGAACGGGAGATGATCCAGCATCTGGCTCAAAAGCTCTTCGGACGTCACGGAAAGGAGGTGACCCATGGCTGAAAAATGGACTCCCAAGATGGTCGCCGAACAACTCGAAGAGGCGGTCAGCACTCTGCAGAGGCTTCCGATGAATGGCTTGAAACCCTCAAAGCACAAAACATCCTGGCCAACGGTGATCCATGAATTCTGCGAAGCCTATGGCTGGAATGAGGCGGAATTCCGCAGTTCTCCCCCAACGCCGGATGCCATCACCAGGATGGACCACAGTCTGGAGTGGCTGCGATGGCTTGCCCCAGAGGAAATCAAACTCATCTGGTTGCGGGCGGAGCGCAGGCAATGGAAGGACATTGCTCGTCGTCTTGGCGTGTGTCGCACGACAGCTTGGTCGAGGTGGATGGCCATTCTGCTGCAGATTGCCACCCTCCTCAATGCACGCATAAATGACGCATCTGGAAAAAAGATGTTTAAACACAATGTTTAAACATCTTTTTTCTGAACACATTTGACAAAATCGGGTATGCTGTCCGGTAAAATCAGGGAGGAGTATGCGCGACGCCACTCCACTCCATTCTATCACCACCTTCGACCCGCCCGGGGCAACTCGCGGCGGGTTTTCTTTTTCCGGGAGACGCACCATGGGACTCGATCCGCATCAACTCCGCGAACACATCATCCGCCCGACCCTCCAACGTCTCGGCCTCTGGAGCGAAGGCGCTGAAGAACTGGTGCTCGGTACAGCAATTCAGGAATCTGGCTTGCGCTACGTCCGCCAACTCGGTTCCGGCCCGGCCCGGGGCCTCTGGCAGATGGAACC
>PDZX01000155.1 GCA_002753185.1 Magnetococcales bacterium WMHbin3 | reverse complement strand
TACACCGTGCGCCGCTACGAAGTCACCGAGGAGTCCGGCAAGGTGCCCCACTGGCGCGCGGTGGACTGGCTCCCGATGGAATTGTCCGTGGTGCCGATTGGCGCCGATCCTGGTGCGGGCTTTCGCTCGCAAGAACTCACCAAAACCCCTTGTCTCATGATTCGAGGAGCCGACATGTCCGACCAAGACACCCCCAAAGCCGATGTGGTGACCGAACAGGCCACCAGTCACACCCAACCCCAGGAGGAAACAGCGGCAAAGCCGGTCGATCCGGCCACCAAAAGCCGTTCTGTGCCCCAGGAAGACCCGGAAAGCGCGATTCGGCAGGCGATCACCTCCGAACGGGAGCGATCCGCCCAGATTTATGATGCCCAGGAGAAGCTGAAAGTGGAGCGTTCCTTTGCCGACCGACTGGTTCAGGAGGGCGTCTCCCTGGACGAGGCCCGTCGCTCCCTGATCGACGAAGCCGCCCGGCGTCCAGGCCATGGTGGGGAGATCCGCAACCATGTGGTGATCGGTGGCCAGGACGAAAAATCCACCCGCAACGCGGCGGTGGAAAACGCCCTGTTGCACCGTTTCGATCCCACCGCGCACAAGCTCACCGACGCCGCCCGCGAGTGGCGCGGCATGAGCCTTCTGGAGATGGCCCGCGCCTTTCTGGAAGCTGGCGGCGGGCGCCGGGTGCGTGGCGAAACCCGGTACGAACTGGCCACCCGTGCGCTCCACTCCGAGTCCGACTTCCCCGGCATCCTGGCCAACGTCGCCAACAAGACCCTGCGCAACGCCTACGAGGCCGCGCCCCGGACTTTTCTGCCATTCTGCCGGCAGGTCACCGCCAACGACTTCAAGGCCATGTCCCGCGTCCAGTTGGGAGAAGCCCCAGCGCTCGACAAGGTCAACGAGGGTGGCGAATACAAGCGCGGCCCGCTTGGCGAAGGGAAAGAGTCCTACCGGGTGGAGACCTACGGGAAAATCATCTCCATCTCCCGGCAGGTGCTGGTGAATGACGATCTGAACGCCTTCACCCGCATCCCGCAGCTCTTCGGCGTTGCGGCGGCCAATCTGGAAAGCGACGTGGTCTGGGGCATCCTCACTTCCAACCCCAACATGGGCGACGGGGTGGCCCTGTTCCACGCCAACCACAAGAACCTGGCGGCCGCCGGCACCGTGATCTCCGTTGCCTCCCTGGGCCTGGCCCGCAAGACCATGGCGGTTCAGACCGGCATCGACGGCCTGACCACCATCAATGTCCGGCCTGCCTTCATCCTCGTCCCCGCCGCCCTGGAGGTGACCGCCGAGCAGTTGCTCGCCGTCAACATGATCCCGGCCAAATCCAGTGACGTCGTACCGCAGTCCCTGCGCACCATGACCGTGATCGCCGAGCCGCGCCTGGATGCCGTCAGCAGCACCGCATGGTTTCTGTCCGCCAATCCCGGCCAGATCGACACCATCGAATACGCATACCTGGATGGCCAGAACGGCGTCTACATCGAAACCCGCGTCGGCTTTGATGTGGATGGCGTGGAGATCAAGGCACGGCTGGACTTCGGTGCCAAGGCCATCGACTGGCGCGGCATGTTTAAAAATCCCGGGGCGTAGCTTGGTCATACCCTTCGCCTGACCCTTCCTGACCTATCACAACAAAAAGGATGTAAAATTATGAAAAATTGGATCCAACCGGGCGACACCGTCACGGTAGTCGCCCCTGTTGCCGTGAACAGCGGCGAGGGTCTGTTGGTCGGCACCCTGTTCGGCATCGCCATCTCCACCGCCGCCATCAACACCAACATGGAGATGATCACCACCGGCGTGGTGGATCTGCCCAAGGCCAATCTCGCCATCACCCAGGGGGCCAAGGTTTTCTGGGACAACACCGCCAAGAACGTCACCACCACGGTTGGCACCAACACCCTGATTGGCTGCGCCATCGTGGCCGCCGCCATCGGGGATGTCACCGTGCGGGTGCGCTTGAACGGGGTGGTGGCGTGAGTCGTTGGGCCAATCTGGTTGGCCTGGCCAATCAGGCCTGCCTTTCCCTCTACGGAGTCCCGGTGGCCGGGTCATAGGTGATCATCATGCGACCCATTGTAGTGTTATTTTAACCAGGAAATCCACCATGAAACGCCTCGGAGACCTTTTTTTACCCGACTCCCTCCAGTGGAAAAACCGCTACGACTGGTCCCCCGTGGCTCAGGAAACAGCCCGCACCTTGGGTGGCGGCCATATCGTGTGGAACGCCCCATTGACCGGTGGCCGTCCCATTGACCTTGCTGCGGAAGACGATGTCACCTGGCTCACCCTTGCCCAGGTGGAGGCGATTTACGCCCTGGCAAGCCAGCCGGGCGGCGTCTTCGATCTGGTATGGGAGGACGAGGTGCTTCAGGTGATGTTCCGGCACCAGGAGCAACCGGCCATATCGTTCACTTCCATCCGGCCTCACTGTTCGTTTTTCAACGGCTCGATCAAACTCATGGAGGTCTGAGATGACCATTTCCAACAGCGATATTCAGTACATGAAGCCCCAGATCGTCAGCGACTCCGACGGCACCCTGTATGCCGTGGCCGCCCTGAACGGCACCCTGGGCGGCGGTGCCGACAACCACCCGGTGGCCACGCTGACTGCCGCTTCCACCAACAATCTGCTGGTCCCCTGGCAGTCCGGTTGGACCTATCCGGACGCCTGGCCCGCGCAGGTCTGGAACTGGGACGGATGGGCTGGCGAACGTGGCTGGTGGTCGGACAGTTGGCACCTGACGGAACGCTCCGGGGCGTACCCCTGGGTCTACCGGTGGTCGGTTTATGGAAATGCAGCCGAGCCAGCCATCAAGAACCTGGGCATCCGGCCTTTGAACCGGCAGC
>PDZX01000154.1 GCA_002753185.1 Magnetococcales bacterium WMHbin3 | reverse complement strand
TTGTTCATCTCGGCGAATTCAGCCGTCACCACGTCCGGGTCATAGCCCTGGCGGGCGATCCCCTCGGCGAGCGACATCAACCCGGCCCGGATCAGCAAAATCTCGCCCATGGTGTCTTTTTGCGGGTCGACGGCTTCGAATCGAGGTGGCGTCCATTGGGTGCGAATCGTGCCCGAACCGATGACACCAGCCGCCTGGGCCGTGGTGAGAAAACGGTTCCAGACCGGGATGCAAAGCTGCGGGATCAGCAACTGGCGCTGCATGGCATCAAAGAGGCGGCGAAACTCGATCAACCCGGCCCGCAGGGAGGAGTAATTGACCTGGGAGAGATCGCCGGTCAAAAGCTCGTAAGTCAACCCCATGGCCGCCGACACCGCATGGAAATGCCAACGCATGTACTCAACATATCCGGAGGTGGGCGCAGGCGAGCCGAAGCGGATGTCTTTCCCCGGTGGCAGATACGAGACCATGCCCGGTTCGAACAGTTCGACCCGCTTTTCGTCCGCCTCCTGTTTCACCTGGGTCAGGGACTGGCCCGGATCGGCATTGATGACGAAGCCGACGAAGCAGGCCTCGATCTTTTTTCTGATCAACTCGGCTTCGTCGTAATCATCCAGATCCCGCATCCTGAGTAGCGCAGGTGCGAACCAGGTGACGCCCCGGTTCTGCCCTGGACGCATGCGGTCGAACAGATGAACGATATCGGAGGCCGGCACCCGAATGCTTTGCATCAGGCCTGTCGTATTCGTCGATCCGGGATGCTGCGGGTAAAGCCAATAGGCCACCCGGCTGCCAAAGCCATCAAACTCGATGCCCTGCTGGATCAGACCACCACCCGGCAGGATCCGGTCGCGACTGCTGTCCAGGTGGTCTCCTTCCAGCACCCGCAGTTGCAACGGCACGGTCAGTCCGGAGGATGCGGGACGGTTGATCATCTGGAGGAGGCATTCTCCACTCTCCACCATGCTGCGGACCATCAAGGTCTGGAGACCATAGAAATTGGTGCGGCCATCGGCATCGCACTGGTTTGAGAAATCCTCCCACAGGCCGGTGATCCTGGTGTCGAGTGCCTTGGAATCCGCCTTGGGCCGGGGACGGATGCCGGAGCCGACCATGCTGGCGGCATAGGTGATGACCGCCTTGGCCGCAAACGGGTTGTTGCGCACCAGGTCTCTCGCTCGATTGCGCAGACGGGAAGAGGCCCTGGAGATTTCCGCATTGGCGTCGCTGCCCGCCGTGATCCAGCCATCGGTGCGGCGTCCGGTCTTGGCGCCATCGTACTCCCGGCGCAGCACCTCCATGGCGCTCCTGGCGCGCAGGCGGCGCAGGCCGCGTTCCGGAGAGATGGCCGAAACGAGGTGATCGAACAGGTTCATGGACATCATCCTCGCGAGAAACTGGCAAAACTGACCAGGGAACAATTCTGGCCGGAGGAGTTGTTAAGTTCGCCTTCAACCACGCGGATGCGGCGCAAGAGGTCGGCCTCCGAGCCGTATTCCACGGTCTTGCCCTCGTGGGTGACGCGCAGGGCGCCGGAGGCATAGGCCTGCTTCAAGGCATCCAGTTCGGTCTGGGTGAATGTCATCGGTTTCTCTCCAGCCAGCCGGTGCGGCGACCTGCCAGCCATTGGGGTTTTTGGACTTTGGGTTCTTCGGGCTGCGCTTGACGCGGTGGAGCAGATGCCGGAGGAGAAGGCAGGGGTGCGGCTTCGATCTTTTCCTTGAGCGGGATCTTCTCCTGCCATTCGGCTTCGGCATTGAGCCGGAACCCCATGTTCATCAAGCCGTGCAGGGCGGCCACCGCGTACACCCGGCAATCCAGCGCCTCATTGCGGTCGCCGTCCTTCTTGTGCCACTCGCGGATGGGCCGGCCCCGGATGTAGCGGGTGCGGATCTTTTCCGCCGTCAATTGCCGAAACCATTCGGCATCCCGGTCCTGCGGGAAGTGACAGTAACCTGGTCCGGGTTTGGTGATGCGCAACCGGGCGTAGATCAACTCCTTGCCCGCGTCCACGCCGAGGACAAACAGAGGGATGCGGCCCTTGTTGTTGCGGCTGGCCCGTTGTGGCCAGAGCGGCTTGCCCATGCCGCCGATCCCCTTGATACCCCAGACCCGACGATCCTGCCGCTCCCGGCAGAAGGCGTAAGCCGACATGGTGTTGGCCCCGCCGGTGTCGATGGCGGTGGCAAAAATTGGCAGATCATCGATCTGCCGGGCATGGGGAAACGGGGTGGCAAGCAGCCGATCCAGATCCTGCCAGATCGCCGGGCCGGAGGGGTCGCCGAAGATCACCACATGCTTTATCGACCAGGACTCCTCGTCCCGACCCCAACCGACGATCTCGATTTCCAGACGATCCGGATGAACATCCACCCCTGCGGTCAGAACCACGACGCCATTGGGGAGAAACTCGCCGAACACCTCGCGGCGTTCCATCAACCCCTCGCTGTCCAACTGTTCGGCGGACTCCTCCCAGACCTCGCCCAGTTTGGTATTCGTCCAGACTTTGAGCCGCACCGGATCCCGGTAGACCTGGCTGTGCTGAACCGCGATGTCTCCCCAGGAGGCCCATCCATGCGGGCTGTACAGGCTGGAGAGATGAAACCCGGCAACGGGGCTGCTCGGGTTCTCCGCGATCCACTGTCCGCGCTCCAGCATCCCGCTTTTCTGGTAGTCCTGGATCGCCGCTCCGCAGTGTTCGCATTCATACCAGGCGAGGTGCGGCTGACCCTTCGGGAACGTGACGTGCGCCCACATCAGCACCTGCATGGCCTCACAGGCCGGACACGGCACCCAGTAGCGCCGCCGGTCGCTTTCGGCATAGGCGGCCTCGATACGGCTGAAGCCCTTGACGGTCGGGGTCGAGACGAGCAGGATCTTGCGATTG
>PDZX01000153.1 GCA_002753185.1 Magnetococcales bacterium WMHbin3 | reverse complement strand
GGTTGAGACTCATCGCCAAGGCCGAACGGATCATACGCGCCGAGCGGCCACCGACGCGCATCAGCACGGATCCGAGTTGGTATCAATGCCGGATGTGCCATCACCACCCCCTCTGCCATGAGGGTGTTCTGGCCAGACGCAGTTGCCGCACCTGTCTGCACGTCAGCCCGGTGGATGCCGGGCTGTGGCAGTGCGGAATCGATGGCCGGGGGATGATCTTCAAGGAGCAGCAGTCCGGGTGCTTCGGCCACCTGTTCGTGCCGGATCTGGTGGCGGGCGAACAGGTCGACGCAGATCCGGCGGGTGCCTGGGTGGAATACCGTCTGCCGGACGGAACGCTGTGGCGGGATGGACTTTCCAATCAGGAGGCTTTGCGATGAACACTGCTCATATCGAATCCCGCATCCAGGAGATGCCGCTTTCTTTCATCCGGGCGCGCCACATGGTGCGTGCCATCAATTTCAACTATGTGAACCAGTTGGTGCATACCATCAAACGGCTTGGGGTGAAGGCGTTTCCTTTGGCCACGACACCGGAGGGCGTTCTCTTCGGCGGCAATCACCGGTTCGAGGCCTTCATGCGCCTTGGTCTTGAAAAGTGCTGGATGCACATCTATCAGCCAACAAGCATCGACCGCGAGGCCATTGAGCTGAATGAAGCCACTGAGGAACTCTTACCCATGTCCTTCGTGGATCATGCCGAATTGATCTGGCGTAAGCTTGATGCAGGGCAAACGCAACAACAAGCAGCCCAAGACCTGGGGTGGAGCCGAGATAAGATCAAAGATCTTGCGTCGTTGCAACGGATTACCTCCGAAGCATGGTCCCTCATTGGGGAAACTTTCCACAAGGTTACCCCACGGCAGGCGGAACAGGGTTCCCCAGACTTTGGGGAAAGTTCCCCATTCACGGTTGGATTGCTTCAGGTTATCGTTCCCTTGCAACCAGAGCAGCAACTCGAACTGGTCCAGGCCCTGGCGGAAGGCAAGATCCAAAAGGGCAAATTCAAAACCTTGGCCCAGAACTACCGCGCCCGCAACGAGGCCGCCGACTGGATCCGGCAGCAGTTGGCCGGAACCGGCATGATCGACCGCTGTCTTGCCGAGGTGGCCAAAGGCATCTACGACGCCGAGTGGCAAACCACCCAGGGGCCCGGGGCCAAACTGCAGAAACTGGCCGACTCAGCGCGTGAAGAGTGGGAGCGCAAGAACAGCATCACCCTCATCCATGGCGACTTTTACCAACGCATCCGCGAGGTCGCTGATGGCTGCGTCGATCTGATCCTCACCGACCCCCCGTACAACATCGCCAGGGAGAACGCCTTCAAGCTGGCAGGCCGTTCGGAGATCGACCAGGACTTCGGAGAATGGGACAAGCACGACCGTGCCATCTTCATCTCCCAGTTCGATGCCTGGGCCAGAGAGTTCCAGCGCATCCTGGACGAGAACGGCTCAGGCTACGTTTTCACCTCCGACCGCTACATCTCCCATCTGCGGGAGGCATTGGAACGTGCCGGGTTCAAGGTCAAGGCCACACTGATCTGGCACAAGACCAATCCTGGCACCCAGGTAGTCAAGACCAACTTCAAAAGTGCGGTCGAATACCTCTTGTTCTTCACCAAGGGAGAGGCGTGTCACGCCTTCAACTGGCAGGGCGAAAACGAGATGCACAACTGCATCTCCCTCCCCATCTGCGGCGGGGCCGAGCGGCTGACGGATGCCAAAGGCAATACCCTCCATCCCACCCAGAAACCCCTGGCCCTGCTGCGCCACTTTCTGGAGATCTCCAGCCATCCGGGCGACATGGTTTTCGATGGCTTCATGGGCGTGGGATCCACAGCTCGCGCTGCGCGCGACATGGGACGCAAGTTCATCGGCATCGAGCAGGATGCCTCCTTTTTCGAGGCGGCGCAAAGGAGGATGAGCGATGTCTGATTTCTTCGCCGACGATGACTGGCAAAAACGCATCCGGGACGAGATCCTCGTCCCGCAGTTCTACCAACGGTATGCGCTCGACGGTCGGTATGTCCTGCTCGACCGAGGTGGCCTGGCAACTCGTCTCCAAAAGGAGATGGGAGTCGATACCGTATTCCAGGTCGCAGGTGGCGAGATGATCTCGGTCGAAGAAAAAATCGTTCGTTGGCCGGGATACGCCTATTCGGCTTTCTGTCTGGAGACCGACTCCTGCACGGTGCCGGGTCGGGAAAGTCCTGGCTGGATGCACTACAGCGCCGCCGATTTTCTGCTGTACTGCTTCGTCACGGTCGATCATGGACTCGATTGTCATCTGATCGACCTGCCGAAGCTCAAGGCATGGTTTTGGCCTCTGGCCGGGCAGTTCGATGCCTTCGGGCCGCTGTCGACCCTCAACCGCACCATGGGGCGCAAGGTGCCCATCGTCGATGTGCATGTCAACGTGCCCACCTGGATGTTTTCTTTACTCCCGACTTTACGGGAGGTGGCGGCATGAGCATTCTGCAATTGCGACCTTACCAGCGCGAAGCCATCGACGCCATTTACGCCTACTTTCAGGAGAAAACCGGCAATCCATTGATCGTGATTCCAACCGCTGGCGGCAAATCGCTCGTGATGGCCACCTTCATTCAGGAGGCGCTCCATTTTTATCCTGACACCCGCATCCTGGTGGTGACTCACGTCCGCGAGTTGATCAGCCAGAATTTTTCCGAACTGGTCAACCTCTGGCCGGAGGCTCCGGCAGGCATCTACAGTGCCGGGCTGAACAGCCGTGATACCGAAGCGCAGGTACTCTTCTGCGGCATCCAGTCGGTTCACAAGCGGGCCTACGACATCCAGCGGGCGGATCTGGTGCTGGTCGATGAGGCGCATTTGATTCCGCGCACCTCGGATACCATGTACCAGCGCTTTCTGGACGATCTGAAGCGCAT
>PDZX01000152.1 GCA_002753185.1 Magnetococcales bacterium WMHbin3 | reverse complement strand
CAAGGAACTGGGACGGTGGAAAGCCCGGACACCAGCTATGGCAGCAGGTTTTGCGGATCATGTATGGTCAACTGAAGAGTGGGTTTTGTTCCCGGCTAGACCAGTTAGGTCAACGTAGGACACCACCCGGATTTCCAGACAGAGAGTTCATCGATGGCATACGCCAAAGAAGTCGCTACCCGCTATTGTGAGACGATCCAGGACAGGATACAAAGCGGTGATTCACTGATCTTCTGCGGGCAACTTGGCACCGGAAAATCCCATCTTGCGAGCTGTATCATCAGGGCGGCCATCGAAGCGGGACGTTCCGCCGCCTACCTGACAGTGACAGATTTGGTGATCGAGGTCCGGTCAACCTATTGCTCAGGGTCCAAGGTAAGCCTTAAGAATATCCTGGAGGCGTGGATCGGTGTGGATCTGCTGGTCCTGGACGAGGTTGGCCAGGCTGTCGGGTCTGAGGATGGGTGGTTGCTTTTCCATGTGCTGGATACGCGCTACAGGCGACAACGACCAACCGTGATCATCTCCAATCTGGATCCCGAGCGACTTGAACGCTGCCTGGGGCCACGCTGTATGGATCGCCTGCGGGAAGGGGGGATGGTTGTCCCGTTTACGTGGTCGTCGTGGCGATGCAGGTAGGCGGCGAACGTTGCCGGGTGATTTGCAAAAAGTGAAACGGCTGGTTCATTTTTTGTTTTTTTTGTTCTTCTTTGTCTGTTTCCTATCCTTGTTTTTCGCGATTCTTCAATGGGTTATTTCGTGATTCTCTGGTCGGAAAAGGCGCTCTGGATGGCGGTGCTCGAACAGGCGGTCAAGGACGCCCGTGCCCTCATCCGCAGGGCCAGGGCCGATCCGACGCTGTGGGACAGTTCACTGCCTGGCCGGACAACATCCGCCGGGTGTTCGAACCGGCCCGCACCGTCAAGCCGGGCAAGGCCTCCTTCAAGCTCTCTCTGCGCGAGAAGGAGGCGGCATGATGGGTGTTCTCCCGCCTGCGCGCCGTGGAGATCAAGGCCGCGCTGTGGGGCATCGCCGGGGGCGGCGGGGCCATGGCCCTGGTTCACTTCTTGAAGCCGTAGGGTCGCCATGGTCAGCATCACCGTCAACGAGAACGTCATCGGACGCGCCTTCGCCGAGCTGGAGAAGCAACTGCGCTTCGCCACCGCCCAGGCTCTGACCCGCACTACGCAGGACGCCCAGGAGGAAGTGAAGCGGCAGCTTCCCGAACGCTTCACCATCCGCACCGGCTGGCTGGCCAGAGGCATCCGCATCCGCCCGGCCAGCCGAAACAACCTGAAAGCCTCGGTGCTGGTCAAGGATGCCTTCATGGCCCTGCAAGAGACCGGCGGGGACAAGACCTCCCCCTTCGGCGACGCCCTGGGTGTGCCGGTGGGGGCGCGACCCACCCCCCAGAACATCACCCGTCCCTCCAAGTTTCCCGGTGCATTGCTCGCCAAGAAGGGTTTCTTCATCGCCCCTATCGCCCACGGCTCCAGAACCATGGGCGTGTGGAAGCGCACCGGCAAGGGCCGTGGCGAACGCCTGACCCTGATGTACGTCTTCGATCAGAAGGTGCGGCTCAAGCCCAGGTTCGGCTTCCACGAGACGGTGCGCAAGGTGGCGGTGGAGAGGTTTCCCGTCCATCTGCGGGAAGCGTTGAAGAAGGCCCTGGCTACGGCGAGGTGAAATACCCGGAACAGATCAGGACTTCACAGCCCGCTCGATAGCCTCGGCCACGAACTGGTTGAGGCTCTTGCCCAGAGCCTCGGCCACCGAAATCGCACGCGCGTGCAGTTCCGGAGGAACCCTCGCCATGATCTTGCCGGAAAAGGGTTTGTCGGGGCTTTCACCTCTTGCCGCGCAGGTTTCCAGATAGAAATCGACGGATTCCCGAAAGGCCTGCCTCACCTCGGTCACGGACTCGCCGTGGAAGGTGATGATCGGTTTGATACCAGCGACGCGCCCTACGAAGCATCCATCCTCGTCGCTGTACTCGATTCGGGCGGCGTAGCCCTTGTGCATCATGGGGGTCATGGCTTGACTCCAATTCGTTCCAGAAACTCACGGGTGGCGCGGACCTGGTAGGGTTTGGCCTCCTTGCCCGGATGCGGGCGATGAAAATCGGCGCGTTCCCCCTGCAACTTGAACCCGACCCGCGAACCGGCGCCTTCGATCACCTCCGCTCCGAGAGCCACGAACAACGCCTCGATCCTGTCCCATGCAAGAGATGTGGGGACAGGAAGCGAAAAGATGGCCTCAAGGGTCTTGCGATGTTTACTGTTCATCGTCGAATGCTAGCATTGCTTGCTAGCATATGCAAGTCGCGGGATCGTCAACTCCATGACAACCCGTCGCGTCGGAGGTCGGAGAGAAGGATTTTCCTCCCCACATCGCCGACCGAGGCGGAATCAACTCCTCTCCGAAGAGGCGCAAGGCAAGAATCGGTCCAATAAATCTACTTCTGAAACATATGGTTCCTTCTGCGCCAAGAAATCGGCGGGTGCCGCGCGACCCCGGCATTTCGCTAGCGTCAGCCTGAAAAACGGGTACGCATTTTCAGGTACGCAGTACGCACAATTCCTGAATTTGTGATGGAAAAACAAAGTGTTCAAGAGTCATCTGGGTGCGTACCGGCAAGGTGCGCGGTACGCACCCTGGTACGCACCCGGCAGGATTGGTACGCACCCCGGTACGCACCCACAGTCGGACAGTCTGGAGATTGAATATGGGAATGTCCAGGGTCTCGACATCCTGGGACTGGAGAATCTCGGTGACGCGCCGCTCCAGTTCCTCCTGGGCGCGGCGTCGCCAGTCGCCGTAGGCGATCAACGCCTCCAGATTTTCGGGTGGTGTCCTACGTTGACCTAACTGGTCTAGCCGGGAACAAAACCCACTCTTCAGTTGACCATACATGATCCGCAAAACCTGCTGCCATAGCTGGTGTCCGGGCTTT
>PDZX01000151.1 GCA_002753185.1 Magnetococcales bacterium WMHbin3 | reverse complement strand
CGCTTCAGTCTGCTGCCAGCAACAGCCTGATTCGACTTATACATCCAAGGTAATTTCCCGCCTTTTTCTGGAGCGGTCACCCTCCTGTTGCCCAACTCCAGAGTGGCTTTCACGGTAAGATGGTGCGCCTGGCCACCATGAACCTGACCTTGCGGGGCTTGCCCAACGTGCGCATTCTCAAGCGCAACGTCCTCACCTCCACCCTGGACCCCCAGGCCAGGAACGAACTGGGGCTGCCCGCAGGGGGATACGACGTGGTGCTGGCCAATCCCCCCTTCAGCGGTCGCCTGGACAAGGACCGCATCGTCGATGATGTGCGGGTGGGAACCACCTCGGCCACCGAAATCCTATTCCTGAAGTACATGCTGGAGAGCCTGAAGTCCGGCGGCAGGTGCGGCGTGGTGGTGCCGGAGGGGGTGCTGTTCGGCTCCACCGGCGCCCATCGGGAGTTGCGGCGGCAGTTGCTGGAGAACAACACGGTGGAAGCGGTGCTTTCCCTGCCCGGCGGGGTGTTCCAGCCCTATTCCGGGGTCAAGACCTCGGTGTTGTTGTTCAGAAAGGGGGGGCGGACGGAGCGGGTGCTCTTTCTCCACGCCGACGCCGACGGCTACAAGCTGGACGCCAACCACGACCAGCCGGTGGAGGAGGACGACCTGCCCGGCCTGGTGGAGGCCTTCCGCAACCGGGAATCCCTGTGGCCGCGCTGGACGGCGCGTGATCCCGCCGCCGTCTGGCCGGAAAAATGGTGGTTCGCGGATGGAGCGGTCATCCGGGCCAACGATTATAATCTCTCGGCGAGCCGCCATCGCCCCATGAGTCAGGCGCGGGTGGAACACCGCAATCCTCGGGAGATTTTGGACGAGCTGGCCGCCATCGAGGCCGAGATCGTGCAGGAGGTGGAGGCGTTGCGGCTGGTGCTGGCGGGCGGCGCGGAGGAAGGGGAATCATGACCGGCGTGACCCAGGAATTGTTGACGGAGGCGACCCGGATCATCGTCGAGGCGGCGGATCCCGAACAGGTGATTCTCTTCGGTTCCCACGCCCGAGGCGAGGCGCGAGCCAATTCCGATCTCGATCTGCTGGTGGTGGAGTCCGCCCCCTTTGGTCCGGAGCGCAGCCGCTACCGGGAGATGGCGCGGTTGGAAAAAGCCATGGGGCGGTTTCCCGTGGCCACGGACATTTTGGTCTACAGCCGAGAGGAGATCGAACGCTTCCGTAGCGCGGCCTGCCATCTGATCCATCAGGCCTTGCAGGAAGGGCGGGTGCTGTATGAGCGACCGTGAAACCGCCCGCATTCGCCCATTGTTGGGGCGGGTGCGGAAACTGGTGGAGAGGGTGGAGGCGTTGCGGGTAGAGTTGAACAATGGATAAACTGACAGCATGGGATTTTCCCGTCAGCCCGCAGGAACCGAGGAGACAAATGTCATGCACGCTGTAGAAATCGAGACCGCCATCATCGATCATCGGCTCAACGTTCGCAGTGACCGCCTGCCCGCCAACGCCTCCCACGTCAAGGTCATCGTCATGGTCGAAGAGCAAACCGCCGACGCGGAATGCGACATCCTTGCCTTGGCGCATGCCGCCCGGGCCAGCTTCCCAGAAGTCGATCCCTCTGCCCTGCGACGGGAGTTCGCCGCAATGCGCGACGAATGGGACGAAAGGGAGCACAATTATTGAACGCCACCTGCCTGCTCGACACCAACGTTCTGATTGACTACCTGTCCAGGCTTCCGGATGCGCTTTTCACCCGGATGGTTGATCGCGCTTTGGTCGATGGTGCGTCTGTTTCGATCATCACCACCATCGAACTGCTCGGATGGCGCGGTCATACCGACCAAAGTCGTCTGGATGCCCGGAATCTGCTGCGGGGCATGGACGAAATCCCGCTCTCCCGGACGGTGGCCGATCAGGTGATCACCCTGCGCGGTCAACTCGCCATCAAACTGCCGGACGCCATCATCGCCGCCAGCGCCCTGGTGGAAGGCGTGCCGCTGATGACACGCAACGTCGCCGACTTCAAAAGAGTCGAGGGGTTGCGGCTGATCGACCCGTTCGAGGGAACGTGATGATGGGCGACCTTGAACCCGCCCGCATGCGCCGATCGGTTGGGGCGGGAGTTGGTGGAAAGGGTCGAAACGGTACTGGCAAAGCTGGCGGAAAACGTAAAATGACGAGCACGTTGTCTGAGCTCTGCGTTGAGGACCGAAGAACGGTTCACCCGGACTCTGCCAAGAGCATGCAATATCTTGGGCTTGAGCAGATTGAGTCCAAATGGGGAACCATTTCCACTTCTGATGTCAACGACAGTAAACCACCTCAAAGCACGACATTCTTTTTTTGCCACGATCACGTACTCTATGGCAAGTTGCGTCCTTATCTCAACAAAGTGGCTTTACCAGATTTCCCAGGTTGCTGCTCAACAGAATTGATTCCCTTGCGACCAAAACCAGGCGTCGCGAGAGAATATCTTTGGTATGCCCTCAGAAGGAAAAATCTGGCTGAGGTTGCGACATCGAAAAATACGGGGTCGCGTATGCCACGAGCTGATATGGCCGTGGTGATGGCTTTTCCAACGCCGCTTCCCCCTCTCCCCGAACAACTCCGCCTCGTCGATCTGCTCTCCCGTGCCGAGGGCATCGTGCGCCTGCGGCGGGAGGCGCGGGAGAAGACCGCCGAACTCATCCCTGCCCTGTTCCTGGAGATGTTCGGCGACCCGGCGACCAATCCGAAGGGGTGGCCTGAACGGAAAATTTCAGAGTTTGTCGGCCATTTTGAAGGCGGGAAAAATATTCAGCAGGGATCTGAAAACGGCTCACCCTATCGTATTCTGAAAGTTAGTGCGGTCACTTCAGGGATATATAACTCGATGTTCAAGTTTTTTGAGGCTTGACATATGACGGGGACGCAAAAAGCGGCAGCAGTGTCAGTTCATCAGACTCGAAACCGAGCGTTGCAAGGTTTTTC
>PDZX01000150.1 GCA_002753185.1 Magnetococcales bacterium WMHbin3 | reverse complement strand
AATTCCCGCAAGAGCGGCATATCGGGCTGCAATCAAGCTATCGGTCTCCATCCGCTAAATTTATCAACACGAAAGGAAGAAGTCCATGTAATTTTTTAACGGCTCCGAAACCTCTCCCGTGGGGGTCTTCGAGACCAACGCGGCAGGCGCGTGCGTGTACGTCAACGACCAGTGGCTCGCCATCGCCGGGATGAACCGTGACGAGGCCATGGGGAACGGGTGGGCCAAGGCGTTGCACCCCGATGATCGGGAAAGGATATTCCAGGAATGGGAAAACTCGGTCCTGCAGCAACGCCCCTTCGAGATGGAATACCGCTTCCAGCGTCCGAGCGGCGGCACCTCCCACGTCCTGGGCATGGCCCGCGCCCTCCACGGCCAGGCCGGCGATGTCACGGGGTTCGCGGGCAGCGTCATCGACATCACGGAACGCAAACTGGCAGTGGCGGAACTGGCCCATTATCAGGCCCGTCTGGAAAAATTGGTGGAAAAGCGAACCCGTGAAAAAGAGGCCGCCACCCGCTCCCTCAACCGCCGCAATGCCCTGTTCTCCTCCTTTGTCGCCACCCTGCCGGACGGTTTTTGCACCACGGATGGCAACGGACGCATTCTCGAAGTCAACGACCACTATTGCCGCCTGTCGGGCTATTCCCGCCCGGAGTTGCTCGCCATGAGGATTCAGGACGTGGAGAGCACGGAAAGCCCAGAGGAGGTCGCCGCCCACATCGCTTACGTGAAGCAACACGGCTTGGACCGCTTCCAGACCCGCCACCGCGCCAAATCCGGCGTGATCATCCCCATGGAGGTCAGCGTCGCCTATATCCGGGAGCACCAGCAGTTCGTCGCCTTCCTGCGCGACATGCGCCCCTGGGAGCAGGTGATTGCCGAACTCCGCCAGGCTCTCGTCCAGGCCGAGACGGCCAGCAAAGCCAAGGGAGAGTTCCTGACCGTCATGAGCCATGAACTACGCACCCCGATGAACGTGGTCATCGGCATGGGGGATCTCCTGCTGGAAACCGATCTGGATGAGGTGCAGCGCGGTTACGTCAACAAACTGCAAAACGCCGGACACAATCTGCTGGAACTGATCAACCAGATTCTCGACCTCTCCAAGGTGGAGGCGGATCGGATGCAACTGGTGGAACAATCCGTCTCATTAAGAGACATTTTCAAGGAACTCATCGATCTGTTGAGTGTCGTCGCACGGAACAAGGGGCTGGAACTGAACGGCCGGGTGGACGAGACCGTGCCGCCCTGGATCCTGACAGACCCGCTACGACTGAAGCAGGTGCTGTTCAACCTGGTGGGCAACGCCATCAAGTTCACCGAACATGGGGATGTCGCGGTGACGGCGACGGTGATGCCAGGCAGACCGGCCATGCTCCATATCGCCGTGCGGGACACCGGCATTGGCATTGCACCGCACGAAACCGAAACCATTTTCGAAGCCTTCACCCAATCGGATGCCAGCCTCACCCGGCGCCATGGCGGCACCGGCCTGGGACTGGCCCTGTGCCGGTCCCTGGTGGCGTTGATGGGGGGACGCATCCATGTGGAAAGCATGATTGGCGCGGGCAGCACCTTCCAGATCTTCCTGCCCATCACGGAAGCGGTCCCGCCCGTCCCAACCGATGACCGGGATGGCGCGCAACACGGCGCCGACTCTCCCTTGCGCATCCTGCTGGCCGAGGACGTCGAGGAGAACCAGATGCTGATGCGTGCCTACCTCAGGGAGACGCCCTACCGGCTGACCATCGTCAACCACGGAGCGGAGGCAGTGGCCATGGTCCGGTCGGAACCGTTCGACCTGGCCTTCATGGACGTGCAGATGCCCGTCATGGACGGATACACCGCCACCCGCGCCATCCGCCAATGGGAACGAGAGACCGGCCGCCAACCCCTGCCCATCATCGCCCTGACCGCCCATGCCCTGGAAGGAGAAGCGGAACGCAGCAAGGAAGCGGGATGCGACCTGTTCCTGAGCAAACCCATCAAAAAACAACGCCTGCTGGAGGTGATTCGACACATCCAGCAGGAGTTCAGCCCAAATGACGCGCCAGCAACGGCCCCAAACGCTCCGCCAGCGCCAACGGCAACCGTTGCCACATCCGGATGAACAGCCGGTACTTCGGGTTCATCGGATTGTTGCTCGGCACCCGCGCGGCCCGCACCAGACGATAACGATAATGCAACGGTTCGGGCGTGAAGCCGTAGAATTTCTTGAAATCGAATGACCCCGCGCCCAGCTTGCTGCGACCAAAATCGAACACCCGCGCCCCGCGGCGCGCCGCACGGCCCATCAACTCCCAATACAGGAAGGCCATGGCCCCCAGGGCACGCGCCTGCGGCCTGCCGCCACCATAATACGGCAAAACCTGATCGCGGAAATAAAAACTCACCACCTCGGCCACGCACTCCCCCCGATGCTCGACCAGCAACCCCTCGCAATCCGCGCCGAACTCCTCTTGCAACAGCCGGAAAAGCCGCCTGGAAAAGACCGGCGTACCCAGATTGCGCACACTTTCGGAATAGAGGTCGTAACAGCGCCCGGCAATGTCGTCGTCCGCCACCCCCAGCAGGCCATGGCCAATCCCCTTGCGCACCTCGGCGCGCTGTTTGCGCGGAATGGCGGCCAGATTCACCGCCGGATCCGCGTCGATGGCCTTGCGAAAGGTGTAGTAAAGGTCGCTCGCCTCCCAGTCGGGACGCCTGGGCGCCAGATTGCGACACTCCAGCCAACCCACCCCCAAGCGCTCGGCCAGTTGCGCCGCCGCCGCCTCCAGGGCCAGACGGGCCTCCTCGTCCAGGGCCGCCGGTCCGCCATACACGCAAAAGGGCGTGGAGACCAGGGCGTCACCGAACAACAGACTCCGCACCCGCGCCAGGGGCAACACCCCGCGCACCCCGGCGGCAGATTCCGCCAGCAGATAATGGGTGCGATGGCCGCAAGCCTCCTCGATGACCCGCTTCCACCCCACCCGGTGAAAAAACGTCGCCTCCGGGCAATCCGCCACGAAGCGCTCCCAAAGCACCTCTTCCCCCGCCTCCAGGGGACGCGCCACCACCCCCCCGTTCATCCCCC
>PDZX01000149.1 GCA_002753185.1 Magnetococcales bacterium WMHbin3 | reverse complement strand
TCATGTTGACGGCGAGCAACTGCTCGGCGGTCACCTCCAGGGCGGCGGGGACGAGGATGAAGGCAGGCCGGACATTGATGGTGGTCAGGCCATCGACCCCGGTCTGAACCGCCATGGTCTTGCGGGCCAGGCCCAGGGAGGCGACAGAGATCACGGTTCCGGCGGCGGCCAGGTTCTTGTGATTGGCGTGGAACAGGGCCACCCCGTCGCCCATGTTGGGGTTGGAAGTGAGGATGCCCCACACCACGTCGCTCTCCAGATTGGCCGCCGCAACACCGAAGAGCTGCGGGATGCGGGTGAAGGCGTTCAGATCGTCATTGACCAGCACCTGCCTGGAGATGGAGATGATTTTCCCGTAGGTCTCCACCCGGTAGGATTCTTTCCCCTCACCGAGTGGGCCACGCTTGTATTCGCCACCCTCGTTGACCTTGTCGAGCGCCGGGGCTTCTCCCAACTGGACGCGGGACATGGCTTTGAAGTCGTTGGCCGTCACCTGCCGACAGAATGGCAGGAAGGTGCGAGGAGCGGCCTCATAGGCGTTGCGCAGGGTCTTGTTGGCGACGTTGGCCAGGATGCCGGGGAAGTCGGATTCGGAGTGCAGGGCGCGGGTGGCCAGCTCATATCGGGTCTCGCCCCGCACCCGGCGACCGCCGCCTGCCTCCAGAAAGGCGCGAGCCATCTCCAACAGGCTCATGCCGCGCCATTCGCGGGCTGCGTCGGTGAGTTTGTGCGCGGTGGGATCGAAACGGTGCAACAGGGCGTTTTCCACCGCCGCGTTGCGGGTGGATTTTTCGTCCTGGCCACCGATCACCACATGGTTGCGGATCTCCCCGCCATGGCCCGGACGCCGGGCGGCTTCATCAATGAGAGAACGGCGGGCTTCGTCCAGGGATGCGCCCTCCTGGACCAGTTTATCGGCGAAAGAACGCTCCACTTTCAGTTTCTCCTGGGCATCATAAATTTGGGCAGAGCGCTCCCGTTCGGCGGTGATCGCCTGCCGAATCGCGATTTCCGGGTCTTCCTGGGGCACGAAACGGCTTTTGGTGGCCGGATCGACCGGTTTTGTCGTTACTTCCTCCTGGGGTTGGGTGTGACTGGCGGCCTGTTCGGTCACCACATCGGCTTTTTGGGTATCTTGGTCGGACATGTCGGCTCCTCGAATCTTGAGACAAGGGTGTTTGGTAAGGTCTTGCGAGCGAAAGCCTGCACCGGGGTCGGCGCCAATCGGCACCACGGAAAGCTCCAAAGGCGTCCAGTCCACGGCCCGCCATTGCGGAACCTTGCCGACTTCCTCGGTCAGTTCATATTTGCGCACGGTGTAGCCCACGGAGATGTTGCGTAAGATTCCATCGCAGACATCCTTGAAGATGGCCTCGACATCCTCGCGTTTGGAAAAACGCACTACGGCCCGTCCGACGCCATCGGCCAGCCAAGCCCGCTCCACCACGCCGATGATCCCTTCGAGAGCGGCAGAGTTGTGGCTGTCGAGCAAAGGCGCACCACCGTTCAGGCGATTCAAGTCCACACTGGAGCTATCCAGGGAGAGGGTTTCGTCGTAAGACGCGCCGGTCATCCAGTCCCGTCGGCGAACCGTGGCGCCGGTGGACCAGATCAGCTCGACGCTGCGCGTTTCGGCATTCGCGCTGCCAGGAATGAAGTTGGCCGACCGGGTTTGCATCGGCAGGTCAATCGTGGTTAGCATTGGTGTTCTCCATTTTCTGTTGTCCATTGCAGGTTGATTTGCAGATGGGGGGTATGCTAATATTTTGTCGAATATTGCCATTATTCGACATTCTCTGCATATTATTGAAATATAACACTTTTACAGGGAGACACTCATGAGCAACAGCCTGAATGTGAGTCTGACTACTGAGCTGCGTCGTTTTGTTGATAAACGCGCAAGTGATAATGATGTGTATTCAACTCCAAGCGAATATATCCGCGACCTAATCCGACGAGACATGCGCGAGCATGAGGTGGTCACCAGCATTGTCGAGGGGATCCGACAAGCCGCCGCTGGTCAATTCCGCGAAACGAGCGCGGTTGAGATTTTCAAATCAATGCAGCCACAAGGATAAAAGTCTTGGCCCGTATTTATTTCACGGTCCGCGCCGAGTCTCTTGTGGCCAAAGCCATCAGCTACTCAATGGAAAATTTTGGCCCTGTTCAAACTCTTAAATACGCACAAGAAATAGATAACGGATTTCAAACGATCGCTGATCTCCACAAAGGATTTCCAGCACGTAAACATCTTGTTGGGAATAGTGGACTTTCTATTTATCCTGTAGGCGAAAATTATGCTATTTTTTATTCCATAGGAAAAGGACAAGACGGCGAAGAACGTCTATTGATCCTTGATTTTCCAGGGAAGCAACAAGATGTTTTGAATATCATTAAATCACACTCTAATATCTTTAAGGGTGAGCTTGAGCGGCTTGCAGAATATTTAGATAATCAAAAAGTTTATCCAGAAACACATAATGATACAGACAACCAAGCATTGCATTAAGTTGATTGTGATCCATTTTCAGTCTTCCTCTATTTCGCTTGCCCGTTGCGGGTGGATTTGCGGGGATCGGTGTCCAGCACGAGGCCAAGCTGGTCCAGCACCTTGTTCATCTCGGCGAATTCGGCGGTCACCACGTCCGGATCGTACCCCTGACGGGCGATCCCTTCGGCGAGCGACATCAACCCGGCACGGATCAGCAGAATCTCGCCCATGGTGTCTTTTTGCGGGTCGACGGCCTCGAATCGGGGTGGCGTCCATTGGGTATCCCGGTGGCGCGGGCGCATGGTCCTCTGCCGGGCGAAGATGTTGTGTTGGAGCCAGTCGCCGGCCATCTTTGGCGTGACTTGAACCTGCTTGCTGGAATGGATCTGAATCATGGTCTGCTCTCCTGATAAGCATCCTGGATGAAACCGCACGTCAGGCCCGCCAGGAATCGGGCTTTTCGGACCATGAATCCTAGCAGCCTGTCGGATTCACCGCCATCCTTCCCGTAACCGACTTGGGTCCAGGGAAATTTTTGGACTCCCAAAAGTCCCAGCGACGGCAATATTAACAATGAAACATGGAAAAACGGG
>PDZX01000029.1 GCA_002753185.1 Magnetococcales bacterium WMHbin3 | reverse complement strand
TTTTGCAGGGTGCGCAGCTTTCTGGTCACATGCCAAAAAAACGGCATCTCAGGGATGCAGGCGTTGAGAGACCTGTTCCAAGGGAAATGGCCGGATTTTATGAAAATGCCATGATCGAGCCTACCGCCATCATACGGTGGCGGTGGGGTGGGCTGAATAGTTACACGCCCTGGACGATGTGGCCAGGGATGCCACATGGCTATCCTGGTTCCGCATCGAACTGGCAACCCAATCCGCACGATTGGACCCACCTCCAACTTCGCGACAAGGTAGCGCCAGCACCTTGCTATCTGCCCTTGATCATCTGGAGACACCCCGGCACTGGGCCATCGGACGCATCCTTTCCGGGGGCCATCCCCTTTGGCCGGGTTTGGATGAGACGCCCATTTCACTCCTGCAACTCTGGCTTGGTCACCGCCGCAAAGCCGGACTCAGGTTGCAAACTTTCGCATCCTTGAATGAGGATCGTCCTACCCTTTTCTCTCTTGCCAAAAAGGTGTTGTCATTGCCGATTCCAACGCCGGAAGAAGAAGACTACTGGGTGCACCACTTGGCGCGCGACTGGGCGCGCGTCTTGGCGCGCGTCTTGGTGCGCGACTGGGCGCGCGTCTTGGCGTATGACTGGGCGCGCGCTTGGTCGCACGACTGGGCGCGCGACTGGGACTTGGATAAACAAAATTCAAATCATTTTGATTTTGCATGGACGGAATACCGTTCTTATGGTCGTACAGCCACATGCTATTTTATTGCACAAAATCAACCAGAAGACAAACTGATCGGACTTTTTTACCATGCATCCAATATCCATTATGGTCGCGAAGAACACATGATCCAACTGGAAACCAGCCTGCAAAACTACCAAGGCGACCCCCTGTGGCCCGCCCTGGCCAGGCATGTCGCCCGATGCGCCACGGACGAGGATAAAAAACTGCTGGAAAATCTGGCAAAAAACCCGGAACTGAGAGAACCGCCGCTGCAATGGGGCCTGAAATACATCGTGCGCGGGGACGTGATGCTCGCTGACGGAAGCGAAATCACCCTGGATGAGATGTGCGATGAACTCGGCCTGCCACAGCTCCCTTACCTGGAAGAGATGCCCCCGTTACTGGAAATCGATTGAGAAAATAAAAATTAAAATACGACCACCTATCTCAAGATCGGGCATACACCACCCGCCCCTCACGCAGGGCATGCGCGACCACATGGGTTGCGGATCCGGTCAACCGATCCACCTCGTCATTGGAAAAGAATAAAAAATCCGTGGCCACGGGGATCATGCCCATGGCGTTCTCCAGGGCGGTGTACCCCTGAAAACGGCTGTGATCCGGGCCAAAAGGCTCGGAGGCGATGACCAGCAAGTCCACGTCGGAATCCGCCCGCGCATCGCCCCGCGCGTGGGAACCGAACAGGACAATCCGCTCCGGGGCCACCGCATCCACGATCCGATTCACCATTGTTTTCAATAATTCCTCCTCCATATTCCCTCCTCCCGACCTACAACTTCCTCAACTCCTCCCAGGCCAGCCCCATCTCCTCCGGGCGATGGGCGTTCGAACCCGGCGAGATCAGCGCGCGATGCTTGCGGCAGATCTCCAAATAGGGCAAAAGAGGCTCATGGTAGGCCGGGTTCAGCTCGATGGCCTTGCCATTGGCCGCCGCCTGCCGCACCACCTCGTCGAACAACTCCATGGGAAACGGCGTGACGTACTTGTGACACACCCCGCCGGGATGGGCGATGGCGTCCACGTCGGGATGCCTCGTCAGGGCCAGCAAGGCGCGATACTCCAGATCAATGGCCCGCTCCGGCTCTATTGTGCCCAGATTCCAGCCGTGGCCGGGATAGGCGTGCACCGCGCCCAGAATGAATTCCGATCGGGCCAACATCTCGTCGTTGATCAATAAATGACCGGCCATGTCCAATATCGGCACCTCCAGGCCGATCAGGACCGTCATCTCGTCTTGCACCGCCGCCCGCAACTCCCGTACCGCCCTGACATAGGCCGCGAACCATCCCGGACCGGCCACCAGCTCCGGCTCGGTGTGCTCGGTAAAAATCAGACGCTCGATCCCCTTCTCCAACGCCCGCCCGATGACCTCCGCCACCCCGGCGGTGCCATCGGAATAGTCCGAATGCACATGATGCTCCCAAAATGGCAACAAAGCCATGGGACGATCCGCCGGGTAGAACGGTTTCTCCAGTTGCATAGGTCTTTTTTTTCGAATCATGATCCATCCGCACCGAAAATGGTTTCCAATACTCCATCCTGTGAGATAAGATTCTATCCCCAATTATCCAAACAGCAACCGTTCACCATCACCAGGGGGGTGGAAACAGATGTCGATCCTCGGACAAATCAAACTGCGTACCCAAATCCTGATCATGCTCTTTCTGCCCATGGCGGTCATGATCGGCTTCGGCGGCGCCGGCATTTACGAAAAACACATCCTGATGAACCGCATGGAAGCCATGAACGGCCTCTCCAGCCTGGGGGTGCGCATCAGCGCCCTGGTCCACGAACTGCAAAAAGAACGCGGCATGAGCGCCGGCTTCCTGGGCAGCCAGGGCAAGAAATTCGCCGACCAACTGCCAAAACAGCAGCAGGACTCCGATGAAAAGGCTAAACAATTGCAAATCTTCCTGCAAGGGTTCGACAGCCGCGCCTACGGAGCGCAATTCAACGATTCCCTCACCAGCGGCCTGGCCAACCTGACCAAAACCCCGGAAATGCGCAAACAGGTGCTGGCACTCTCCATCAGCGGGCCGGAGGCCATCAAATTCTACACCAAAACGATCGCCGACCTGCTCAACGTGGTGGGCGCCCTGCCGAAACTCTCCTCCACCCCGGAACTCTCCGCCATGACCGGGGGCTATGTCCATTTCCTGCTCGCCAAGGAACGGGCCGGGCAGGAACGGGCCGTCATCACCAACACCTTCGCCAAGGACGCCTTCGCCGAGGGGATGTATCCGCGCTTCATCGCCCTGGTCACCGAACAGAACGCCTACCTGGGGGTGTTCGACTCCCTGGCCAGCCCGGAACAGCGGGATTTCTACAAAACCAAAATGGCCGCCCCGGCCGTGGCCGAAGTGGAGAAAATGCGCGCCACCGCCATGGCCAAGGCCAACGAGGGCAAGTTCGGCGTGGATCCCAACCAGTGGTTCGCCACCATCACCGACAAGATCAACCTCCTCAAGGAAGTAGAAGACCACCTCTCCCACAGCCTGGAAAGCCGCACCAGGACAATGCACACCGAGGCTGCGTCCTTCTTCTGGGGCTATCTGATCTTCACCTCCCTCGTGGTGGTGATCGGCGTCCTGATCGGCATGCTCGTGGCCAGGGCAATCCTGCATCAGATGGGGGGAGAACCCTCCGAGGTGGCCGCCATGGTGTCACGCATCGCCACGGGCGAGTTGAACGTCACCTTCGATTCCCGTGCCAAAACCGGCATCTACGCCGCCATGGAGACCATGGTCAACAATCTGCGCTCGACCGTCTCCACCCTGTTGGAGGTGGGCGTCAACATCGTCTCGCAAAGCAGCACCACCAGCGCCGGCTCGCAGACCCTCTCCCAGGGGGCCACGGAACAGGCCGCCTCCATCGAGGAGACCTCCGCCGCCATGGAGCAGATGGCCGCCAACATCCAGCAAAACACCGACAATGCCCAGACCACCGAAAAGATGGCCAGGGTCGCCGCCGACGAGGCGCACAAAAGCGGCTTGGCCGTGACGCAAGCCGTGGATGCCATGCGTCAGATCGCCAGCAAGATCAACATCATCGAGGAGATCGCCCGCCAGACCAATCTGTTGGCGCTCAACGCCGCCATCGAGGCGGCGCGCGCCGGGGAGCACGGCAAGGGGTTCGCCGTGGTGGCCGCCGAGGTGAGAAAACTGGCGGAACGCAGCCAGACCGCCGCCGGCGAGATCACCAGGCTCTCCGCCACCAGCGTTCATGTCTCGGAACAGGCCGGCCAACTTCTCGCCCAACTGGTGCCCAACATCCGCAAGACCGCCCAACTCGTCGCCGAGATCGCCAACGGCTCCGTGGAGCAGTCCCAGGGCGCCTCTCAGGTCAACTCTGCGATCCAGCAACTCGATCAGGTTCTCCAGCAGAATGCCGCTTCCGCCGAGGAACTGGCGGCCACCGCCGATGATCTGGCCTCCCAGGCCGGCACCCTGCAACAGGCGCTGGAGTTCTTCAAGCTGTAAGCATGACGCCCCGGCCCACCACCCTGGAGGAGGTCCGCAAGGTCGCCATCGCTCATTTCGCCTCGGGCAGGCCGGACCTGGCCCTGCAGGCCGCTGGCGACTGGATGGAGCGGGAGCGCCCCGATCCGGTGCTGCTCAATCTGGCCGCCGCCTGCCGCATGAATCTGGGCGAACCGGGACTGGCCGAGGCACTGTGGCGTCAGGCGTTGCGCCTGCATCCCGGTTATGCCGAGGCATACCACAATCTCGGCAATCTGCTGGCCGAGGCGGGCCGCGCCGAAGAGGCCGAGGCCGCCTTCCGCGCGGCCTTGCGCCTGAACCCCAACTTCGCCGAGGTTTTTTACCAATTGGTGACCCTCCTGCACGGGACCGGCGGGGGGGACGAGGCCCTTGTGCTCCTGGAACGCGCCGTGTCGCTGAAACCCCAACTGGCGGCGGCGCATGACCTGCGCGGCGTGATCCTGCACCAACGGGGACGCCTGGCCGAGGCCGAAAGCGCCTTCCGCATGGCCATCACCATGCAACCCGCCAACGCAACGCCCTGGCAAAACCTCGCCCTCCTCCTCAACGAACGGGAACGCCACGCCGAGGCTGTGGCCGTATTGCAAGACGCCCTGACCCTGCACCCGGATCAGGCGGATCTGCACCATCTCCATGGCTGCGTGCTGCGGGAACTCGACCGGCAACCGGAAGCGGAGGCCGCCTTCCGCAGGGCGCTGGCGCCGGGTCATGCGGAGGCGTATTGGCATCTGGGCATGCTGCTGCTCTCCCAGGGCCGCTTCGCGGAAGGGTGGCCCCTGTACGAGGCCCGTTTTCATCTCGATCCGGCATGGGGGGGAGTACGGATCGCCATCCCGCCGTTGCCCCTCTGGCGGGGCGAGGATCCGACGGGCAAAAGCTTTTTGATTCTGGCGGAACAGGGGTGCGGGGATCAGATTCAGTTCTGCCGCTACGTGCCGTGGCTGCTGGAGAGAGGCGCGCAAGCCATCACCCTGGTCTGCCATCCCGCCCTGGAACGGTTGCTGTGTTCCCTGGCCGATCCCGCGCGCTTGACGGTCACCCCCCACGTCCCGGAGCACTTGCGATACGATTTTTACACGCCTTTGCTCTCCATCCCCAGGTGGGTTGACGCCATTCCCGCCGGCCTGCCCTATCTGGCCCCGCCGCCACATCTGCTGGAGGCATGGAAAAAACGCCTCGCTCCCGGACGGGGGTTGCGGGTGGGCCTGGTCTGGCGGGGCAATCCGGCCCTGCGCAGCGATGCCAGACGCAGCCTGCCGGGTCTGGCGGCGCTGGCCCCCTTGTGGGAGGTTCCGGGAGTGGAATTCTTCTCCCTGCAAAAGGGTCCCGACGCGGAGGAGGCGCTTACCCCGCCGCCGGGTCAACCCTTGCGTTCCATGAGCGATGTCATCCATGATTTCGCGGACACGGCGGCGTTGATCGCCCATCTGGACCTGGTGATCGGCGTCGATACCGCCGTACCCCATCTGGCCGGCGCCCTGCGCAAGCCCTGCTGGCTGTTGCTGCCCGCCGGGGTGACCGATTGGCGCTGGCTGCAACACCGTCACGATTCGCCCTGGTATCCGGAGGCAATGCGCATCTTCCGCCAGAGCGCGCCCGGCGACTGGGCGGGAGTGGTGCAACTGGTGAAAAACAATTTAATAAGAACCATGACAGGAGATGTCTCATGAGCGAGGAGTGGATCGCTGCGGCCCGGCAGGAAGGGGCGCACGCCTTGTACCTGCTCGGCGGCCAATTCCGGGACGGCAACGGCGTGGCCAGAAATCCCGACCGGGCGTTGCGCTGTTTCCAACTGGCCGCCGAACAGGGCGACGCCTATGCCCAAAATAGCCTGGCATGCCTCTACCGCGACGGCGACGGGGTGCCGGAGGATGGCGTCCAGGCGGCACGCTGGTTTCGCATGGCCGCCGACCAGGGGGATCTTTATGCCCGGCTCAATCTCGGACAGATGCTGCGCGACGGCGACGGCGTACCTGAGGACCATGCCGAGGCGGCCAAATATCTGCTCCTGGCGGCCCGGCAAGGGGATTCTTACGCCATGTACCACACCGGCCTGATGTATTATCGCGGTCACGGCCTGCCGAAGGATGACCTGCAAGCCTTTCTCTGGCTGGAGAGGGCCGCCGTGCGGCACTATCCGGACGCCCGACCGGATCGGGACCGCCTTGCCTGCCGCATCCCCCCGGAGCGTCTCGACGAGGCCATCCGCATGGCGCGCGACTGGCAACCGGACCCTCGCGCATGCCCCGCCCCCTCCTGACCGCGCTGTCGATCCTGGCCTGCCTGTTGCCAGGCGAGGCCTGGTTGGCGCCAACCACCATCGACATGCGGGTGGATGCCGTCACCCGGCAGCGTTTCACGGCCCGCGACTGGCGGGAGCAGCAGCGCGACTGGCTGATGCTGGCCGCCCTGCTCGCGGATCAGAACCTCCCCCCCGCGACACGCCAACGGGAACTCACCGCCATGCCCGCCCTGCGCCTGCCCTATCTGCGCTCCCTGGGGGAGTGGGAGTTCGGCGTCACCAGGGAGCGCTCCATCGACGATCACACCCTGCTGGTCCTGCTCCCTGCTGGTCTCGACCGTGAGCAGCGCCAGAATCTGTTGACAGGCATGGCCGACCGCCACCGTCTGCGCACCGGGGTCATCCCGCAGGTCGTGCGTCCCTTCGCCTACCGCCTCTCCGACGATTCTTTCGCCAATCTCCACCCGGAAAAAGAGGAACCGGGCCAGCCACTCTTCACCGCCGCCAGCGGCTACCAGGAACGCATTCTCTCTACATTGCCGGACCTGGAGGCGTTTCTGCGCGACACGGACCTGTTGCTGGGCCTGGCGCTGGAGGGGGATGGCCAGGTGCGTCTCATGGGACGCAAACGCCTCGCTGCCTCGCGCCTGGGGGTGAACGCCGAGGACGTGGCGGCCCTGTGGCAGGCCGAACGCGCCCTGGGCGACGACCAGAAGGGGGGCATGGGTTTCTCCCTGGAGCCGCTCTTCGACCACGAGACGCTGCCCCGCTTCTTCCGGGAACGGCTGGCCCCCCTGCTGACAACCCTGTTGCGCGAGGCCCCGGAACAGGCCCTCGCCGACACGGAAGCGGCCCTGCTCCGCCGTGACAGCGATGATTTATTCCTGTTATTGAACAAAATCGCAAGCCAGGGCGCGGACCCGCGTCCCCTGGAAGACGCCCTGGCGATCCGGTTTCTGGAGTTCCTCGCCTCCTGCGCCGGCAAGCCGGTGGAAAACGCCTGGAACGCGGAACGGATGGCCCGTTTCCGGGCTGCGGTGCGCGATGAGGGATGGGGGCGCTTCGTCCGCGAGATGGCCTCCTGCACGGTGCTGAAAAACCGTTTCCAGTACGCGCGCTACGACGGCAACCTGCAGGGGACCGGGGTGGGCATGACCCTGTTTTTGACCGATCTGTTGGCCAAGTTGTGGGGCATGGACGACGGATCGCTGGCCCCGGTAAGAGAGATTGAGGATTTCGTGCCGATTCCGCGCGTGGTGGTGTCGCCTTTGTATTGGCATGAGATGACCACGCGGCCCGACACCCGCCTCTGGTTCGGGCCGCGTCGCTCCGGCCATGCCATGCATGGGGAAAAACTGCTGCTGGCCGGGAGCGCAACCCGTGTGCATGCCGCCTCTTCCGATCCCTTGCTGCCCGGTCAAGAAGAGGAGGCCAACGGGGCCACAGGGGCCTTTCTGGGGTGGTGGAACGACCATTACGAGGAGGTAGCCCATTACGAACCGGAATTCCAGCGTCTCGACGCCATCATGCGCTGGAGCTTGGCGCTGGGCTGGCTCGCGCAACGCAACGCCTCGCAGCGTCTGGCGTTCCTGGCGAGGGTTGCGGTGGACCGTTCCGCCTGGTTCCCGGAGTGGGCCAGGGGCCAACCCCGTTTTCCCCAGCCCCCCGCAGCGCGGGTAGCCTTCTTGCCACGCGGTCACCGGGGCATCGACACGGAGAGTTTTCCCATTCTGAAATCGGCCCCTTACGCCCAAGGCGGGGGATGGCGGTTTCTCCATGGCGGGGTATCGTTGGGAGGCCGGAGCGATTTCGTCCCCTCTTCCGGCGCGTGGAGCGGCCCGGCTCCCCCCGAACGACTGCGTGGCCCCAACGAGGAGATCGCCCCCCGCCCGGTCCCGCCAACCGCTCTGTTGACGGCTGCCCCCCCAAGCCTGGAAAACCGGGTCGGCGACCTGCCGGTGGGCCGTTTGCGGATCGAGAGCACCGATTCGGAAACCTTGCGGATGGTCTGGGAGAGCCGGGAGTGGCTGCTGG
Organism: Magnetococcales bacterium WMHbin3; assembly: GCA_002753185.1. GTDB lineage: Bacteria > Pseudomonadota > Magnetococcia > Magnetococcales > Magnetaquicoccaceae > Magnetaquiglobus. The sequence continues at coordinate 40,402 of PDZX01000029.1, read as the reverse complement.
GTCAGGAGTTGGCCCGGCGCATCGGCCTGCCGGGCGACCCGGCCGCATGGCTGGGTTCCTGGCCGGACCTGGCCGAGTTCACTGCCCTGGATTGCCGGCGCTGTTATCTGGTCCGGTTGCGGGACGCCTCGCGCCGGCTGCGCCTCGCGCCGGAGCCTCCTTCCGCCGATGGGGCATGGGATGGCCGGGTGGCCGATCCCGCCGGAATGGTGATACGCATGGTCTGGATGGGCGAGGAAAAGTCACGTTGACGCTCACATTCCTAAACTTGAGGAATTTCCGTTGCGCACAAGGATCCGGCGGAATATAATTCCGTCCATGCCCGGCGACCGCGACCGGATCGGAACAACGCGGATCCCCACTCGCACGGTCCAGCAACAATGAACAGACCTGCCCCCTTCCTCCCGCACATCATATTCCGCGCCATCCTGCTTCTCCTCGCGATCGGCCACCCGCAAACCGCCCTGGCCGACAAGCCCCCTCCCCTCCCTCCTTCGCTGAGCACGGCAAAGGATCCAGAGGCCGATTCCCGCATGGGCCAAAAAAAATATCGGGAGGGAAATTATCAGCAGGCCATGATCTACCTGCGCTATGCGGAAAGAGAGGGCGATCTGGAAGCGGCCTACCTGATCGGCCTGATGTACTTCAAGGGGCTGGGGTTGCAACAATCCGATCCCGGCGAGGCGCGCAAATGGCTGGTCAAGGCCGCATGGGGGAACAACGTCCACGCCCAGATCCTGCTGGGTGGGATGTTCGAATCCGGCAACGGCGTCGCCAAGGACATCAAAAATGCCGTCAAATGGTATGGCAGGGCTGCCCTGAGGGGCAGCCGCGAGGCTGTGTCCATCTTGGAGCGACTCAAATTCACCAACCCTGATATTGTCAACAATTATATCAAGCTTTGCGTGCCAAGGCCGAACGAGGGGATCTGGCCGCAAATCAAAAGACTTTTCTATGGATGCTGACCCCCACCACCCTCACGCCGCAAACACTTCCGGATAGTCCCGGCACGCCTGCCGAAAATCCGAACGGCGACCGATGTCCATCCAGTAATCCAGAAACGGAAAGGCCGCCGTGACCTCGCCCTGCTTGATGACGCGCTGAAACAGAGTCGGCATGTCGAAATACTGCCCATGGGGAATCAGGGTCAGGACCTCTGGATCCAGGAGATAGATGCCGGCATTGACGAAGTATTCCTGCACCGGTTTCTCCTCGATGGTCAACAGGCGGTGGTTGTCGAGACGCACCACCCCATACGGCACGGTCTGTTCCACCTTGCGCACGCACAGGGTGGCGCGGGAGTGATGTTCCAGATGGAAATCCAGCACGTGCTGAAAGTTGATCCGGGTCAACAGGTCGCCGTTCATGACGAAAAAGGGTTTTTCCGGACGTTCCGGCAACAGGGACAGGGAACCCGCCGTGCCCAGCCGGCCGTTCTCCTCCAGGTAATCGATCTCCACGCCCCAGGCCGCGCCATCGCCGAAATACTCCTTGATCATCTCCTTGCGGTAATTGACCGACAGGAAGAACCTGCGGAAGCCATGGGCGATGAAGCTTTCCAGGATCACCTCCAGGATCGGCTTGGAACCCACCTTGAGCAACGGTTTGGGGACCATGTCGGTCAGCGGGGAGAGGCGCGAGCCAAGCCCGCCGGCCATGAGCGTCACCCAGTTGTCGCGCGGCATGGGGGCGGCCAGGTTGTGCATGGTTTCCAGCCCCACCACCGCGCCTTTCTCATCCAGGATCGGCATGTGTTCGATCGTCTTGAGGTTCATCAGCGCCAGGATGCGCTCCCTGGAGTCCTCCTTGCGGGCAAAGGTGGGCGTGGCGTTCATGATGTTCATAACCGGCTCCTTCATGTCTATTCGTTTCAGCAGGGCGCGGCGGACATCCCCGTCGGTCACCACGCCTTGCAAACGATGGTCGGCATCGGTCACCAGCGCCAGACGCAGCGCCCCTTTGTCTATCACGCGAATCGCATCCAGGACCGAGGTTTCGGGCCGGATCAGGATGTGTTGCCAACGTTCCCGAGTCAGAGTCATCTTGCCAGGTCTCCCTTTCACGCACGCATCGTCATGGCGATCTTCCCCGCTCCGGCGGGGATTGTTTCTGCAATTGCAAAAAGAAGACCATCTGATTAATCAAATAAAATCAATAAAAAAATTCAAAATTCCCCCTCGGCAAAAAAGGCCAGCACGGCAGAAACGACCCGGTCCTGATCCGCCTCGGCAAGCGATGAGGCGCACGGCAGAGTGACGATCCGTCGCCAGAGGGCCTCGCTCACCGGCTGCGGGGTGCAGGGCGCATCCCGATAAGGGGCCTGCAAATGCAGGGGCTTCCAGAACGGACGGGCATCGATCCCGGCGGAAAGCAGCGCGGCGCGCACCCTGCCGGGCAGACCCGCATCCGTGGAGCGCATCAGAAAACCGGAAAACCAGCAGGCGCTCTCGCTTGCACCGGACGAGGGAAAGGGCAGCACGGTCGGCAGACCGGCGAAGGCCTGGTCGTAACGGGCGCGAATGCGCCGCTTGGCCGCCACCAGTGGCTCCAGGCGCTCCATCTGGGCGCAGCCCACGGCGGCCTGCAGATTGGTCATGCGGTAGTTGAACCCCACCCGGTCATGCTCGTAGTCGGCGCCCAGCCGCGCCGTGGTGGTGAGATGGCGTACCAGGGCCAGCAACTCCGGATCGTCACCGGTCACTGCCCCGCCCCCGCCACAGGTGATGGTCTTGTTGCCGTTGAAGGAGAAGACCGTCAGATCGGCCCCCAGGGCCGCCACGGGCCGGCCATGCCGGGTGGCCCCCAGGGCGGCGGCGGCATCGGCGATCACCGGCACCCCCCGCCCCCGCGCCGCCGCGACGATGGTCTCCATGGCGGCGGGCAGACCCAGGGTATGCACGGCCATCACCGCCGCCACCCGCCGCCCGCTGGCCGCATGGATCACCTGCCCTGCCCGCGTGACGGTCTGGTGCTCCAGACACGCCTCCAGCAACTCGCCGGAGAGATTCCAGCTCGCCTCGTCCACGTCCAGCAGCCAGGGAGAGGCCCCGCAATGGGCCACCGCGTTGGCGCTGGCGATAAAAGTCAGCGACGGCACGATCACCAGGTCGTCCCGACCCACCCCCAGGGCGGTCAGGGCCGCGTGCAGCCCGCAGGTCCCGGAGGAGACCGCCACCGCGTGACGCGCCCCGCTCGCTTGCGCCACCATCGCCTCGAAACGGTCCACGAACGGTCCCACCGACGACACGAAGGTCGATCGAATGCATTCGGCCAGATAGGCGGCCTCGTTGCCGGTCAAATCCGGCACTGCCAGGGGAATCCGGGTCATGGCGGGATCCTACATCTTGCCGTCCAGGTCGCGGCCCGTGGCCAGATGGGCCAGCGTGGGCACTGCCTGTCGCAGGGCATGGATCATCTCCCCCATCTCCCAGCGGGGGGCCTCGCGCATCTGCCGCATGCGCACCAGAAATCCCGCCAGCGCCCCGTCCTCCCCGCCAGACGCCCTGGTGACGACGCCAACGCGGGCGAAACGGCCCCAATCCACCTCTTCCCCGGCGGCGTGGAACTCCTCTTCCTCTTTTTCGCCGGAGGTGTCGCTGACGGAAAATCGGCAAGGCCACTCCCGGCAGCCAGGGACCATGGCAGCGGCGAAAAGACGCGCCTCCTCGTCCGATTCGAAACATCGCGGACGGTAGCCATGCTCTTCCAGAAAGATCTCGGCGATGCGGGCGAAGGTGACCAGATCCCCCCCCTTGTCCAGTTTCGGCAGGTAGATCTCCCGGTTGCCCCCACTGGCCAGGGCCAACAGACAGAGCTGACCGGCCTCCTCGTGGGAGATGAAATAACGCCGCACATCCAGGGGCGCGGCGAGGGGCTGCCGCTTCTCCAGACGCCGGACAAAGCCGTGCAGCAGACTCCCATCGGAAAAGGCCACGTTGGCGAACCGGGAACTGACCGTCGGCACATCCCCGGACCAGTACCACATCACCCGTTCCATCAATGCCTTGCTCGCCCCCATCAGATTGACCGGATTGACCGCCTTGTCCGACGAGACCGAAAAGAACCTCCCCGGAGGCCGCACCGCCAATACCGCCAGCAGCTCATCCAGGGCCAGGATGTTGACATGCAGCATCCGCATCAGGGTGAACGGATCCCGCTCGGCCCGCACATGCTTGAGCGCGGCAAAATTCACCACCAGGTCGAACGGCTTTTGCGCCGCCCAGAAGTGCTCGAACTCCAGGCTCCCCAGGGAGATGGCGCTGGTGGCAAAATCGTCGGGCAGGCGGACATCGGCGGCCCGCAACTCCCGCACCAGCTCCACCAGGTTGTTTTCGCTCGGATCCACCAGCCGCAATCCCCCCAGGGGATAACGGGCCGCCACCCGCACGAAGGCCGCCCCAATGGAGCCGGCCGCGCCGATCACCAGCATGCGCGCACCGCGCAACCGACCGACGATGCGATCCGCCTGTGCCTCCATGTCCGCCTGGAACAGGGACTCCTCCCGGCCCAGGATCCTGCGCAATATCGACGGCGTCATGCCCCGTTGCCCCCCTCGGCCAGTTCCGCCAGCAGCGTGCGCGCCGCCCTGTTCTCCGGGTCCTCCTCCAGGATCCGCCCGAAGGTGCGCGCCGCCTCCTCCCGTTGTCCCAGCTCCAGATAGAGCCGTCCCAGCTTCACCATGGTCAGGAAATCCTTGCGCACAACTTTGAGATAATCCTCGAAGATGCCCACCGCGCCCTGGCCGTCCCCGGTCAGGCGCAACAGTTCGGCGAAATAGGGCACATGGAAGAACGACACCTCCGACAACCGCCTGGAGACCGCCAGGGCGGTCAGCAGGTCATGCCCCTGGAGCGCGATGGTGAACAGGCGTTGCAGGCTCTCCGGCAGCAGGATCGGCAACGTCACCTGGCGGTATTGACGCATCGCCGTTTCCGGCTGTTGTTCCAACTCCGCCAGATAGCCGCGAATCAGATGCAGGTACTCGGCCCGCTCCGCCAGTGTGCTTTGCTCCAACCCGTCGCCGAAGCGCCGCAGCCGTTCTGTTTCCCGGTTGCGGAACAGGGCGGCGGCCTTGGCGCGCACCATCAGCGGCGAACTCTGCTGGGACAGGATGTAAGTCTTGTAGTCGTGCTCGGTTTGCGCCATCGCGGCGGCGAAGGCGCTCTCCAGCTCCAGCATGCCGGAGCGGATGGCGGGCGGGAAGTCGTCGATCCCCTGGTCGCGCCGGTCGAGAAACACCCGGCAACGACCGGGCTGCTTGTCCTGGCGCCACTGCTGGAGCAGGGACTTGCCGTCGGGACGGGGTTTTTCCTCTTCCAGGCGGGAGCGGACCCGCTGCCGCGCCGCGTCGAGCAGCCGGATCAGCGAGACGGCGTTGTCCCGGTAGAGGGTATAATAGTCGCGGCCCGCCTTTTCGATCTCGGCGTCGCTCCACTCCCGCTCCTTGTCCGGGCGGCTCAGTTTCAGCATGGCGGCCAGGCCCCAGCGTTTGACCAGCCGACTCTCCTCGCGCATCTCCTCGTCGAGGATCCGCTCGATTTCGTCCATGCGCCGTTTGTACTTGAAATCCGGTTTCCTGCCTTTGCGTCCGAACAGTCCGTCGTTGCAGGCCAGCCCTTCGGCGGCCAGATCCCGGACCTTCGTCACCCGCGCGCGCATCCGGTTCAGTTCCTCCTCCACGGCCTGGCAGTGGGCGACGCGGGTGGCGATGTTCTCCTCCGGGAGCGCCTCCTCCAGCAGCGCCCCTGCCGATCCCTCTCCGGCAGGCGGGGCGAGTTCCTCCCAGGGCAAGTGCTCCACCCCGTCGATACGGGCGGCGGAGGAGGCCGGATTGATCAGCCGGCAACCCCGCTGGGCCGCGTATTCGGCCAGGGCGGCCAGACTGGGGATGGCATTGAGGAAATCATAACGGGTCTCCGCCATCCAGCCGCCATTGGTGGCCACCATCAGGTCGCCACGGGCGATATAGGGGCCGATGGACTGCTCCACGCTCCCGGCCACGTGGGTGAATCCCTCGCGGCTGAAGCACAGGTCGAATCCCGCCAGCACCACCCGCTCGCAGCCCATGTCGATGGCCACCCCCAGGGCCTGATGGCCGACGGTGATGCCGGGATAGTTGACCACCGCCGGATTCCGCGCCGACTCCCAGGGCAGCAGCCCCCCCCATGTAGACCCCACGCCCCCGCCACTGACCCAGCAGCGCGGGGTTGAGATGATACATATGGACCAGCAGGCTGCGCTTCCAGAAGGGCAGAATCCCCTTGCTCTGATGAAAGATGACGTCGTGGGGGTCGATGGCGAAGAACAGATCCGGCTCGATCCCCGCCTTGCGCAGATGGTCGGCCACCCGCGCCACGGCCAGGACCACGATCCGCTCCCGATGGGCGGCGATCCAGGGAAAGCTCTCCGGCAACGAGGGACCACCGGCGAGCAGAACGGCGGTACGCCCCCGGAAACGATCGGACAGAACCGAGACCGGAATCCGGTTCTCGCAAAGATTCTCCAGGCATTTCACCATGAAGACCCGGTTGCCGATCTCCTGGTTTACCTGCAGCCGGTATTGGCCGAGCGCGGTTTCCAGGCCGTTGTACATGGCCACGTAACCGTCATGCTGCCCGTCCATGACCGCCAGGGATTGGACCGGATAGACCTGGCCGAGGTAGAAATAGTCCTTGAGGGAGAGTTTTTCGGCGTCCTCTGCCCAGGCATCGGGCGGGCACAAGGTCACCCAGGAGGGGAGTTCGGCGGGCAGGATCGCCTCTTCGGTCAGGCGGGCGATCAGCTCCGGGAACTCCAGAAAGACGAAACGCGACCCCTCAGGCCGCTTGCGCTTCACGACCCAGTCCACCAGCAGGCCGGAGTCGCTCCCGGCCACCAGAAAGAGGGAGTCGGTCTTGGCGAAGCGTTCGGAGAACTGCTGCCCGAACAGATTGTCCGACCCCACCCTGGAAAAAGCTTCCTGGTTGACCTCGGGGAGATAGCGTTCCCCGAAACGGTTCATGAGAAACGGACCGAATGGCTTGTCGATCGTCATGGGCGGTCTGGCCTTCCTGTGAACGGCGGGTGAGAACTCACCGCTTCGCAAGCAATTTTCCGGCCATTTCTGTCTACTGTGGGGAGAGATGGATTTCGGCGCGCACCTCGTTGCCATGCCCCAGATATTCGATGTGGTCGAAACTGAGCATGTTGGCCATGGCGATCCCGCGACCATGGCTGTGGAAGGCGCGCGCCGGGTCGATGCTCAGGAAGCCGCGCCAATCGAACCCCGCGCCCTCGTCCCGGATCAGAAAAACGATCCGCCCCTGGGTCCGTTCGAACGCGACAACGGCGCTCCTGTCGCGATACTCCGGCAGGTCCAACCGGCGATACACCTCCGGATACCACTCCTCCTCGGCCTGCAGACGGCTCTTGTCGTCGTAGGTCAGCCCCAGGTTGCCGTGTTCGACGGCGTTGAGCATCAATTCGGTCAGACCCACCACGCTCCGGTCCGGATCGGGACAGGCCCTGGACAACAACACCACCAGGCCATAGACGTCCTCCAGGGTCCGGAAGCGGAAACGGCCGCTCTCCAGCAACGAGAGGCTGCCGATGGTCTTGTCGATCTCGGCGCGCAGGGTGCGCATCGTCCGGGATTCCCGCAGGGCGGCGGCCACCACCGCCAGCATGGTCGCCCGGTCCACCGGCTTGGCCAGATAGTAGAACGCCCCCAGGCCCAACCCCTGAACGACATCCTCGCGGTCGCACCGGGCCGTCACGAAGACCACCGGAATGGCGCGCGTGGCCGGATCCTCCTTCAAGCGACGGCAGGCTTCGAAGCCGTCCATCCCCGGCATCATGATGTCCAGGAGAATCAGGTCCGGGGATTGGGTCGCGGCAATCTCCAGCGCCATGCGGCCATCGAACGCGAACAGGACCGTATGGGCCGGCTGCAACAGTGTCCCCAGCAGTTCGATATTGGTGGGTTCATCATCCACCACGAGCACGACCGGCGGTTTCGAATCGGTATCCATCCCACTGCCCTCCTCTCCTCAAGGGGACTCCAGGTCGCGGAGCATGGCCTCGGCGATCGTCCGGGCCGTGACGAAATCCAGTGCGTTCACCATCCGCTCCAGGCGCGTCATCTCCTCCCGGAATCTCTCCGGGGGCAAGGCGGCACGCAAGGCCGGGAGACATTGCCTGGCCATCATATTGTTGGATCGCAGACAACGCAACAGTTCCGTCAGCGATGACGCGGCTCCGGACAGGTCCGCTGGCGCTCCGGAGGTTGGCGGACTCCGCTCCTCCAGCCACTTCCGCAGGGTCTCCCCTGCCGCCAACACCTCGGCCAACCGCGCGTCGAAGCGCTCCAGCAACTCGCGCGGCACTACCTCCTCCCGACCTCCTTCCCGCACCGCCTGGCGCAACTCGCCGATCACCGCGTACAGGCCGCTGGCGGACAAGTTGCCGGTGGCGCCCGCCAGGGCATGCAACAGACGCCGCGCCTCCTCCCGTTCCCCGACGTGCAACACGTTCCGCAACGCCTCTCCCGCCCGGTGATGACGATCGCACAACCCCACCACCAACCGGGCGAACGCCTCCCGATTGCCCCCGATCCGGCGCAACCCGTCCGCCAGGTCGAAACCGGGCAACGCCTCCGGAAAAGCCGTCGCCACCTCCCCTCCCCGCGCCGGTTCGCCGCCGGAAACGCGCGCACCGGGCCGGATCATGCGCAACAAGACCGCGCGCAACGCCTCCAGATCGATGGGCTTGGTGATGTAGTCGTTCATGCCTGCGGCCAGACCGATCTCCCGGTCCCCTTCCATGACGCTGGCGGTCATGGCGATGATCGGCACCTCCCGATGGGCCGGCAAGGCGCGAATCGCCCGCGTGGCGTCCAATCCGTCCATGACCGGCATCTGAATGTCCATGAAGATCAAGTCGTAAGGGTGCTCCCACCGTTCGACCGCCCGCAATGCCGCCTCCCCGTCCACGGCCATGTGTACGCGCAAACCCCACTGCCCCAGGATCTCTCCGGCCAACTCCCGGTTGATTTCGTTGTCCTCCACCAGCAACACATGCGCCCCGCGCACCCCCTCCATGGTCGCATCCTCCGGGGCGACCGGGGCCGGTTCGTCCCGTTCCGTTTCCGTCCCGCCGAGCAGCCGCTCCACCATCCGGTTCAAATCGTCATGCCGGATCGGCCTGGCGAGATGGCCATGCACCCCGGTCGCCGGCGTGATCTCGCGTCCGGGCGGGACGAGCAGCAGCGTGCGGAGTCCGGTCGCGGCCACGGCATCGATGAGCGCAATGCGGCGCGCGGCTTCCATCCCCTGCATGCCGGGCAGCCGCAAATCCACCAGCGCCAGGGCGAACGGCTCTCCCGTGTCGCGCGCCAGCAGTTCCAGGGCCTCCTCTCCGGAGCCTCGCCGCACGATCCCGCAGCCGAAACGACCCAGCATCTCCTCCAGGATGGCATGATTGTCCGGGCTGTCGTCCACCACCAGCACCCGCCTGCCCTGCAACCGGTCGGAGACCACCGGCGGGCGCTCCAGCGACGGATCCTGTCGCCAGAAGGCGGCGGTGAACGAAAACAGGCTCCCCTTGCCGAATTCGCTCTCCACCCGGATCTCTCCGCCAAGCATGCGCGCCAGTTGCCGGCTGATGGCCAAACCCAGGCCCGTGCCGCCGTACTTGCGTGTCGTGGAGCCGTCGGCCTGGCGGAAGGCGTGAAACAGACCGGCCTGCTGTTCCCAGGTCATGCCGATACCGGTATCCCGCACCGAAAACCGATACCAGACAAAGGTGTCGGAGAGATGCTCCGGCCGCACCGACACCACCACCTCGCCGGAATGGGTGAATTTGACGGCGTTGTTGATCAGGTTGATCAGAATCTGTCCCAGTCGCACGGAGTCGCCCCGCAACAGACGGGGCCAGCGCGCCGGAAAGGAGAACAGCAGATCCAGGCCCTTCTCCGCGACCTTGGCCTCCATCAAGGAGAGCACCTGACGGGAGAGTTCCTCCAGGTCGAAATCGACGGACTCCAGGGAGAGCTTGCCCGCCTCGATCTTGGAGAGGTCCAGGATGTCGTCGATGACGTTCAGGAGCGCTTGCGAGGCGAACTGGATCTTGTGCAGATAATCCCTCTGCCCGGCGGTCAACCCGGTGCGGGAGAGCAGATGGCCGAAGCCGATGATGGCATTGATGGGGGTGCGGATCTCGTGGCTCATGTTGGCCAGGAAGACGCTCTTGGCGCGCATCCCCTCCTCGGCCTTGACGCGGGCCTCGGTCAACTGCCGGTCCTGCTCGCCGCGCACGATGATCCCCGCCAGGGTGCTGGCGATCGCCCGCAGGAAACCTTCCTCCTCGGCGGTGCGCTGGTGATCCGGCTCGACATAGAGATTGAGCACGCCCAGCAGCCGGTCGCCGGAGAGGATCGGCACGCAATAGTGGCCATGCTCCCGCATCCCCTCGAAGCGGATGTCGTGACGGTCGTCCAGGTGGCTGGCGAAGACGATGGCCCGCCGTTCGGCGGCCATGCCGCACAGACAATACCCCAGAGGCACCTTGGCGCAACGGTCGAGCAGGGGGGCGGCAAGCCCCCGCTGCACGGTCAGGATCAACTCCTTGTTCTGCTCGTCCCACAGGAAGATCGACGCGGAGGGCTGGATCGGCATCCAGGGGATGGCCGTGATCAGGAACAGGGCATCTTCCAGGTGTTCCAGCAGGGGACGCGCTTCCATGGCGTCATGCAGCAGGCGGTTGATGACCGCGCGGGTCTGGGCAAGCAGCTCGTACTGCCGGTTGCGGCTGGTGAGATCACGGGATTGGCTCTCGAAGAGCCGCAGGCGGGCGTCCTTTTCCTGGCAGGCCGCGACGCATGCGGCGAGTTGCCGGCGCTGGCGGCGTATCAGGAACGCCATCCCCCCCAGGAGCGCCACGCCAAGGATTGCCCCGATCATCCATGCCGCATGTTCCAGCATCGTCCGTCCCCAACCGCACAGAGTGGTTCCGAGCCGACGAGTGTATCTCATTCGTCAGCGGGCGTCATCCCGCCGCGATACCGAGTGGACGAACCGTGCCGAATCGGATTAAAATGGAACGCTTGGTACTGTAAAAGATCCTGGGGGCAAGACAACCGCAATGTCCACGACACTCCACGCACAACTGGCCCAGGTGGCGGAAGCGGTCGGGCTGGCCCGCTGGCAGGAGGCGGCGCATCTGCTGCAACCCCTGCGCGCAGCCCATCCGTCCCACCCGCGCATTCTGCATCTGTGGGGTGTGATCCTGCAAGAAACCGGCGACTTGCAAGGCGCCCTGACCGCCATGAGCCAGGCGGCGGCCATCCAACCCGATGACGCGACCCTGCATCTGGCGCTGGGCCTGCTGCTGAAAAAAAAGGGCGCCCTGGCCCCGGCCATGGAACGGCTGCAAGAGAGCCTGACCCTCGATCCCGGACGGGCGGAAACCCACTTTCACCTGGGGGACCTGCACATGGATCGGGGCGAGGCCGACGAGGCGGCGCAACGGTTCCAGGAGGCCACGCGGCGACAACCCGGCTTCACGGAGGCATGGATCAACCTGGCCCTCTGCCGGAAGGCGCAAAAGGCCATTCCGGAGGCGATGGCCTGCCTGCGGGAGGCGATCCGCCTGCGGCCCGACAACGCCATGGCCCATGTCAACCTGGCCATGACCCATCTGATGTTGGGCGAGTATGCCCAGGGGTGGCGGGAATACGAATGGCGCTTCCGGCTGGACGAGAACTGCCTGCCGATGGATCTCCCCGGCGTGCCCCGCTGGCGGGGCGAACCCCTGGAGGGCAAGAGTGTTGCGCTGCTGGCCGAACAGGGATACGGCGACATCCTGCAATTCATCCGCTTCGCCCCGGAGTTGAAGGCGCGCGGCGCCAGGGTGCTGCTGAGCGCGCCCACGCCGCTGCTGACCCTCCTGCAACGGGCGCCGGGCGTGGACCAGGCGTGCAATCACACCCGCTTCGACGCAACGCCGGATTATCGGATTCCCCTGCTCTCCCTCCCGGAACCGCTGGCCATCGATGGGACGAATCTCGCGCGCGCGGGCGGCTATCTGACCCCGGAGCCGCAAGCGGCGGCCATGTGGCACGAGCGGCTCGCCGGGCCGGGGCGCAAGGTGGGATTGATCTGGGAAGGCAAACCGTTGCACAAGAACGACCCCTTGCGCCGCCGGTCCTGCGCCCTGGCGGAACTGGCCCCGCTGGCCGCCGTTCCCGGAGTGCGCCTGATCGGCCTGCAAAAAGGGGAAGCGGCCTGGCGAACGGTACCGGCGGGGATGGAGATCCTCTCCCTGGAAGCGGAACTGACCGACTTCACCGCCACCGCCGCCATCATGGCGACCCTGGATCTGATCATCACCATCGACACCGCCAGCGCTCATCTGGCCGGAGCGCTGGGAAAAACGGTCTGGACCCTGCTGCCCCTGGCCCTGGACTGGCGCTGGGGCATCGAGGGGGATGCCACCCCGTGGTACGACACCATGCGGCTGTTCCGGCAACACCACCCCAACCGGTGGGACGAACCGATCCGCGAGATGGCGCAAGCCCTGGAGAAAACGACATGAACACCGCCGAAAAACTCGCCTCCGCCATGCAGGCGCTGCGGACCAGGGACCACGTCCAGGTCACTGCCCTGGTACGCGAGGTCCTGGAAGCAAATCCGGAAAACGCGGACGCCCTCTATCTGCTGGGCATGAACGCCCACGCCATGAACCGCCACGACCTGGCGGTCAACCTGATCGGCAAGGCGATCGCCCGCAATCCCAGCCAGCCTTACTACCACTTCAATCTGGCCGGGGCATGGAGCGCCATGGGCGAAACCGGCAAGGCGCACGAGAGCCTGCTGACCGCCATCCGCCTGAAACCCGACCTGGCCGAGGCCCACGTCAATCTGGGCAATCTGCTCTTCGGCACCGGGGAACGACGGGCGGCGGCAGAACACTATCTCACCGGCCTGCGCCTCAATCCCGCGCTGGAGACGGGGTATTACAACCTGGGGGTGATCTTCCAGGAACACGGCAATCAGGCGGCGGCGCTGGAGCAGTTCGACCATGCCCTGCGGCTGACGCCCGACAATGCCCAGGCCCACATGGGACGCGCCCATTCGCGGCTCAAGACCGGCGCGTTCGCCGAAGGGTGGCGGGAATACGAATGGCGCTTCCGGCTCCCCAACCACGCCCCGCGCATCTGCCCGGTCCCGCGCTGGGACGGACGCGAGTCGCTGGAGAAAAAACGGATCTATGTCTATACCGAACAGGGATTCGGCGACGCGCTGATGTTCGCCCGCTACGCGCCGCTGCTCGCCGAGCGGGGGGCGACCGTGCTGCTGGAGTGCCGTCCGGAACTGGAACGGCTGTTCGCCGCCTCCGGGCTGGCGGAACAGGTACACGCCCGCAGTCTGGAGGACGAGGCCCCGCCCCCGTTCGACTACGACCTGCACATCCCGCTGATGAGCCTGCCCGCGCTGCTGGGGACCACCCTGGAGACCATTCCGGGCCGCGTCCCCTATCTCACCCCACCCCCGGAACTGGTGGCGGAATGGGGGGCCAGGCTGGGGCAAAAGCGGGAATTCCGGGTGGGACTCTCCTGGTCGGGCAATCCCGCCACCTCGGTCAACCGGGAACGGGCCTGCGCGTTGACCGACCTCCTGCCATTGCTGTCGGTGCCCGGGGCCGTCTTTTACAGCGTGCAGAAGGGAGCGCCGGCGGCCCAACTGACCCCGGCGCTCGCCGAGCGGCACGCCATCCGGGTCCTGGAGCCGGAACTGAACGACTTCGCCGCCACCGGGGCGGTCCTTGGCAATCTGGATCTGCTCGTCTCCACGGACACGGCCGTGGTGCATCTGGCCGGCGGGTTGGGGGTCCCGGTCTGGACGCTGTTGCACCATGCCGCCGAATGGCGTTGGCTGGAGGAGCGGGCGGATTCGCCGTGGTATCCCTCCATGCGCCTGTTCCGGCAGCGTCGGGTCGGGGATTGGCCGGAGGTGGTGGCGCAGGTGCGCAACGCCCTGCCGGATCAGGTCTCCTCGACCAGTTGATAACCGACGCCATGGACGGTCATCAGGATGCGCGGGGTGTTCACATCGCCGAGTTTGCGGCGCAGACGATTGACCATGACGTCGATGGTGCGGTCATTGGGCAGCCAGTCGCGGCTGCTGACCGCTTCCAGGAGCTGCTCACGGGTGAAGACCCGGCCCGGACGGCGCGCCAACACCATCAGCAGCAGGAATTCGCCGTTGGTCAGGTGGACCATCTGGCCATGGGGGTCGGTCAGGCGGCGGCGATCGGGGTCCAGGACCCAGCCATGGAAGGCGAACCGTTCGCCCCCCTGCTCGGACTGCCGCAACTGGCGGGTCCGGTGCAACAGGTTCTTCACCCGGATCAGGAGTTCCCGTTCGTTGAAGGGTTTGACCACATAATCGTCCGCGCCCAGTTCCAGGCCCACGATCCGGTCCACTTCCTCCTTGCGGGCGGTGACCAGGATGATCCCGATATCGGAGCGGGCGCGCAGGGTACGCGTCAGGGAGAACCCATCCTCGCCCGGCAGATTGATGTCCAGCAGGACCAGGTCGGTTGACCTCTCCACCAGCCGGTCCCACATCCCCTGGCCGTTCTCCGCCTCGCTGACGGTATATCCTTCTTTTTCGAAATAGGCCCTCAACAGCTCCCTGGTTACAGAATCGTCTTCGACAATCAGGATATGTTGTTTTGCTTTCATGACATCCTCACCGCACCCAACGCTTTCCGTTCCAGCCAATGCCGTCCTACGAACGCTTGACAAAAAATCTGCTACATCAATATATTCTATTTAAAATGGATTGTCAAGCAATCCTATGCCCTTGGGCAGGGAAACGCAAGCCGGATTTTGCCTGTTGTCCGCAAACGTGCTAAGCTGGGTACTCCCCTCACCCTTGCGGAAGAAATGTTGACCAGGAACGCCATGAACGATGCCTTACAAGTCCTGATCGTGGACGACAACCCGATGGAACGCGCCCTGCTGTCCGGCCTGATCCGGAAGATCACCCGCTGGACACTGACGCCGGTGGCCTGCGCCAACGGCGCGGAGGCGATGGCGCTCCTCGACGTACACGATCCGGCCCTGGCCTTCGTGGACTATCGCCTGGACAACGAATCGGGGAGCGACCTGATCCGGCAACTCAGGGCCAACGGCTCGCGCGCGGGTTGCATCCTCTTCACCGGCATGGCGGGAGACGAGGCGCTCCTGGAGGCGGTGCGGGCAGGGGCCGACGATTACCTGCGCAAGGAAGATCTGGACCTGGAGGTCCTGCAACGCTCGATTCACCACGTCCTGGAAAAACGACGCACCTCCCAGTATCTGGAAGCGACCCTCCTGGAACTGAGCAAGGCCAAGGCGCAACTCGAAAAACGGGTGGAAATCAGCACCCTGGATCTCAACGAGGCCAGGGAACGCCTGGACGCCATTGCCGCAGCGGCCCACGACCCGATCCTGATCCTGGACGACCAGATGCGCGTGATCTTCTGGAATCCGGCCGCGAGCCGGGTGTTCGGCTATCAGGAAGAGGAGATCCTGGGCCATCCGGTGCTGGAACTGCTCCCCCCGTCGGAGTTCGCCAACCAGTTGACACAAAGTTTCAAGGGCTTTGGCCGCACCGGCAAGGGGAGCATGATCGGGCGGGTCACCGAGTTCACGGTAAGACGCAAAAGCGGACGGACCTTTCCGGTGGAGGCCTCCTCCTCGGCCATCCGGATCCGTGGGGCCTGGCATATCGTGACCATCCTGCGCGACGTGACGCGCCACCGCAAGGCGGAGGCCGCCCTGCTGCGGGCGCGGGACGAGGCGGAACGCGCCACCCGACTGAAAGATCAGTTCGTCTCCCTGGTGGCCCATGACCTGCGCGGCCCCTTCACCTCCATCCTGGGCTTTCTGGAACTGATGGACCGGGACGCCAAAAACCCCTTGAGCAAAAAACAGAAAGGGTATCTGGATTGGATCCGGGAGAGCAGCGCGAAAATGCTCGGCATGATCGACGAGATCCTGAACATCAGCCGGCTGAAGACCGGCAAGATCATCCCGGAACCCTCATTCTTCAACGCCCGGTTTCTCGCCGAGGAGCGACTCGCCTCCGTGCGTCCCCTGGCGGAAAAAAAGGGCATCGAACTGGTCAACGAACTGCCGGAAGGGTTCCGGTTGTACGCGGACAGGGCACTGTTCGGGGAGGTGGTGCACAATCTGCTCTCGAACGCGATCAAGTTCTGTCGCGCGGGGCATCGGGTGACCCTGTGCCGTCCGGAGGGACAACCCGCCACCCTGGCGGTGCGTGACACCGGGGTGGGCATCCGCAAGAAGCGGTTGCCGAAACTCTTCCATCTGGAAGAGAAGACCTCCACGCCGGGCACCGCCGGAGAGCACGGCACCGGGTATGGCCTGCCGTTCAGCCAGGACATCCTGCGGGCGCATCGGGGCACGCTGAGCGTGGAGTCGCGCCTGGGGGCGGGGAGCACCTTTTTCGCCCAACTCCCGGAGGTGATCCCGCAGGTTCTGGTGGTGGACGACGACACGACGTTCCGCTTCCTGTTGATGGACTTCTTGCGCCGCGTGGAGGTGAAAACCCTGGAATGCGCGGATGGCCAGGAGGCCATGGGCATGCTGAAAGCCACCCCCTGCCATCTGATCATCTGCGACATTCAGATGCCGGAAATGGACGGATTCGAACTGCTGTCGGCGGTACGCAAGGATCCCAAGACCCGCGGGATTCCACTGATTCTGATCACCGGCGACGACGCCATCGAAACACGGGAGAACGCCTTCCGGATGGGCGCCAACGATTTTGTCACCAAACCCTTCACCCCGTCGGAGTTCATTCCACGGGTGCGACGCTTCCTGGGCTGAAAAAGGAGAGCATCATGACGAATCTGTTTCCCAGAAAGCGGATCGGACAGCATTTTCTCAACGACGCGGCGCTTGCCGAGCGGATCGTGCTGGCCTCCGGGGTGACGCATGGGGATTGGGTGGTGGAGATCGGTCCTGGTTTGGGGGCGTTGACGCGGCCACTGCTGACGCACACCGGACGGGTATTGGCCATCGAGTTGGACGAGCGGCTGCCGGAGCATCTGATGCGGGTCACCGCCGGGCTGGGGGAGTTGCGGGTGGTCAGTGGGGATGCCTTGCGGGTGGATTATCGGGAGTTGGCGGCCCGGCTGGGAGGTCCGTTGCAAATCGTGGCCAATCTGCCCTATTACTTGAGCTCGCAATTACTGCTGCATTTTCTGGAGCAGGGCGACGCCATCGCGCGGATGACCCTGATGTTTCAGGACGAGGTGGCGCAACGGATCGCGGCCCGGCCCGGCACCAAGGCGTATGGGACGTTGTCGGTGTTGTGCGGGGTATGGTTGGCAAGCGAGATCCTGTTCACAATCCCGCCGACGGCGTTTCATCCGCCGCCCAAGGTGATGTCGGCGGTGATTCGCCTGACCCGCCGCGCGCAACCGCTGGTGCCGGTGGAGGATCCGGCGTTGTTCTCCAGGGTGGTGCATGCCGCCTTCGGACAGCGGCGCAAGGTGCTCTCCAACGCGCTGAAGGTGCTGGATCCCGCACCCGCCGCCTGGCTGCAACGGGCCGGTATCGACCCGGAACGCCGGGGAGAAACCCTCTCCATCGCGGAATTCGCCGGGCTGACGCGGGCGATACAGCAGGAGTCCACTGCGTGAAGTTACTTCTGCACCACCACCCGATCCGCCCTGACGATCTTTTTGAATCCCTCTGCCGTCGTCGCCCAATCCACCACATCCACCTTGAACGGCAAATCCGACTCGCGGAACGCCTCCTCCAGAGTGGCCTGCACCCCCAGATCCAACGGCCTGTCTCCCAGCACGCATAAATCCAGATCGGAGTATTGCCTGGCCGTCCATTTGGCGCGTGATCCGAAGGCCCACACCTCCCGATCCGGAACATAGTGTTGGAGGATCGTCCGCAGGATCGCCCAGTGATCCGGGCGCAAGTCGATGGGGGGTTGTTCGCTCACGCCTGGCCGGTTCGCCTGCGCAACCGCTCCAGGAGAAAACGCGCCTCGTCCAGAAAGGCGGGAATTTTGTCGATCACTTTCAAGGCCTTCTCCTCATTGTAGGTATGGCTGGTGTCGGTGCGGGATTGCCGATACCCTTTCCATGCCTCCCAGTCATTCAGCAAAAGCCCCTGCTCGTTGCCCGTGCGGATCAGATCCTGAAACACCATGTCATCGATGGCGGCCGGGTTGGCGGCGGTCATTTCCAGATAGCGCCGCAGCGCTTTGTGGGCTTGTTCGTAAGTGAACTCGAAGCGCTGGATCACGCCATCCCGGATCAAGGCGTCGTCCGGCTGCCGACGCAGCACTTCCAACCCTTCCGCGAAGCGCTCCACGGCATTGGCAAGAGAGGTCAGATCCTGTTTCGATCCGGTCATCGCCACCTCCTTTCGCACCCGGATTCAACGATACTCCATCAACAACTCCCCAAGACGCATGTTGAGGGTCTTCGCCTGCTCCTTGCTCAACACCGACTTGAAGGTGTTCAGGCAATCCTTCTTGAAGAACTCCATCAGGGAAGGGAACATCTTGTAGTTCAGGTTGGCGGTGATCTGGGAGAATTTCAGCAGACTCTCGTATTCGCGCAAGGAGATCTCGTACTCGGTCAGGTCATTGATCTTGCAATCGATGTATTCGTAGAACTTCTCCACGAACACGAACTGCTCGAACGACTGCGCGTCCCTGAGGATGTCATGGCGCACGTAGTTGCCTTGCGGGTCCTTGGAATCGCGGGAGATGGTGAATTTCCCATAGGCCAGGAACAGGCTTCTGGTACACCCCTGCTCCACATCGATGTCGATGACAATCTGCTCGGCATTGATGCGGTTGCAAAAACTTTCCTTACTGTATAACCCCTTGATCATTGTAAAAGTCGTTTCAAAAATGTCCTTCTCCTGCAACTTTTTATTAATGGTGTCCATTCGACATCCCTATTGATCATGCAAAAGTGATTGAAGAACAAGTTGTCATGATTCTAGCATCAACGCGAGCCGGACGCATTAAAAAAACCAACCCGCAACAAAAATGGCGCGAAACCCCCGCTCTCAACCGACGGACTCCAACTCCCGCACCATCCCCTCGATGGTCTGCTCCACCAACGCCTGCAACCGCTTGCGCTCCGATCTGGCCAGCCCGGCGGTGGGAATCGGCTCGCCAATGCGCACCCGGATCACCCCCGGCTTCTTCAAGAAAACCCGACGCGGCCAGAAACTCCCGGCATTGTGCGCCACCGGCAGGATCGGCGCCCCGGCCTCCATGGCCAACGCCACCCCACCCGGATTGTAACGGCCCGGTTGGCCGGGCGCGGAACGGGTCCCCTCCGGAAAAATCAGCACCGATACCCCCTGCCCCAACTGCCGCACCCCCTGCTCCCGCATCCGATGCAACGCCTCCACCCCCTTGCCCCGGTCGATGCCGATCTGACCGGTGGCCCGCAAAGCCCAACCAAACACCGGGATCCACAAAAGACTCTCCTTGAGCACCACCACGCTCGGCGGCAACAAAACCTGCAACACCACCGTCTCCCAGGTGGATTGATGCTTGCACAGGATCACCATCGGCCCATCGGGAATCCGCTCCAACCCCTCCACCTCTTCCCGCAGGTCACAGGTGACGGCCAAAATGCGCCGGTTGTACCCGAACCAACTCCGCGCCATCGCGCGACGCCGCTCCAGGGAAAGCACCGGCCACCCCGCGCTGATCCCCAGGCCATACACCACGATCCCCGCCACGAAAAGCAAGAAAAAGATACCGGAACCCATCCAAACCTTGACTCTCATGCCATTCACCATATAATCAATTTCTAATACTCCAGCAACCTTCCCCACGAGGCCACATGAAATCCACCACGAGCCTCTCCCTGGTTCCCGCTGCGGATCAGGGCGATCTGACACGGTATCTCGCCGAGATTCAACGCTTCCCCATCCTCACCCCGGAAGAGGAGTATCGCCTGGCCGTCCTCTACCACGAGCATGGCGACCGGCACGCAGCCCATCGCCTGGTCTCCTCCTACCTGCGCTACGTGGTCAAGATCGCCAGGGAGTACACCGACTACGGCTTCCGCCTCATGGACCTGGTCCAGGAAGGATCCCTCGGCCTCATGCAGGCCGTGAAAAAATTCGACCCCTACAAGGGGTTCCGCCTGTCCACCTATGCCATGTGGTGGATCCGCTCCGCCATCCAGGAGTTCATCCTGCGCTCCTGGAGCCTGGTCAAGATCGGCACCACCGCCGTGCAACGCAAACTCTTCTTCACCCTGCGGCGCAACAAGGCCTCCCTGGACCACCTGAACTTCGACGAGGCCACCCTCCTGGGCGCGAAACTGGGCGCCAAGCCCCAGGAAATCCTCGAAATGGACGGTCGCCTGGCCAGCCGCGACGACTCCCTCAACCGGCGCATCGACGACGAGGGCGAAGAGTTGCAAAACCTCATCGCCGACACGCAGGGGAATCAGGAACGCTGCCTCCTGGACGCCGAGGACGCCCGCCTGCGCAACCGGATGGCGACCCTGGCCATGAATGCCCTCAACGATCGGGAACGGGTCATCATCACCTGGCGGATTCTCGACGCCAACCCCCTCACCCTGGAAGAGATCGGCCGCAAGTTGGGCGTCTCGCGGGAACGGGTCCGGCAACTGGAACACCGGGCGCTGGAAAAGATGCGTCTGGCCATCTCCAGGCCATAAGCCCACGCCTCAATACAACCCGCCGTCCATTTCCCCCGTGCTGGCGCCGCCTCCGGCCGGGGCGCTGCCACCACCACTGCCCCAGCGGTTGGCGGCCGGTTCGCCACCCGCGCCACCCTCGACCAGGATGCCCCCCGCCTCCTCGTCCGACCCACCCACAGTCGGAGCCGTCCCCGCGTCGGCGACCAGCGGCCCCTGTCCAGGCTTGAACGCCTCGTAAACCCTCATATTCTTGGGCGTATCCGCTCCGGCGATCTCGCCGGTCTCGGCATCGATCTCCTCCAGCGCAATGCCGGGCGGGACCGGAAAATCGGTGGCCGGCTGACCCTTGAGCGCCTCTTGCATGTAGTCGATCCAGATGGGCAACGCCGCCGTGCCCCCGGTCTCGCCCAGAATGGAATAATCGTCCATCCCCACCCACACCCCCGCCACCAGCGACGGGGCGATCCCCATGAACCAGGCATCCCGCATGTCGTTGGTGGTCCCGGTCTTGCCCGCCACCGGCCGGTTCAAGGACAATGCCTTGCGCGCGGTGCCGTATTTCACCACCCCCTTCATGAGGCTCACCACCTGATAGACGCTGGCCGGATTGAGGACCGGTTTGCCGTACAGCGGGGCGCTCTGCGCCTCCCCTGGCTGCGGCACGATCTTTTCCGGCTCCTGGTGACACAGCAGACAGTCGCCGCCGCTGTGCCGGAACACCGTCCGGCCATAGCGGTCCTGCACCCGCGCGATGTAGACCGGCTCCACCAGCTTGCCGCCATTGGCGAACACCGTGTAGGCTGCGGTCATCTTCAGGGGCGAAAACCCCATTGAACCCAGCGACAGCGACAAGTCATGCCGCTCCGGCGGGATCACCAGACCGAAATTGCGCATGTAGGGGGCAAAATAGGACACGCCCAGGGTCTTGGCGAGCCGCACCGTCACCAGATTGCGGGAGTGGGCCAGCGCCACCCGCAACGTGGTGGGACCGTAATATTTGTGCTCGTAGTTCTCCGGTTGCCAGGTCTTGACCACCCCGGTGGACGGATCCCGGTAGGTCAACGGCAAGGGACTGTCATCCACCTTGTCCACCGGGGAAAACCCCTTGTCCATGGCCGAGGTGAAAATGAAGGGCTTGAAGGCGGAGCCGGGCTGGCGGATCCCCTGGATGGCGCGGTTGAACTCGCTGCGTCCGAAGTCGTACCCCCCCACCATGGCCACGACCTGGCCGGTGTGGGGATCCATGCTGACCAGGGCCGCCTCGGCCACCGGCTCCTGGGCCAGGGCGAAGTGGTTCCGTTTGCCCTCCGGAGGCTCGACCAGAATCACGTCGCCGGGCTTGAGCAGGTCCGCCACCTTCTTCGGCGCCGACCCCATGGCCTTGTGACTGATGTAGGGACGCGCCCACTTCACCCCCTCGATGGGAAGCTGGGCCTCCTTGCCGTTGGCCAGCAGCAGATGGGCCACCCCCTGCTTGCCGATATCCAGCACCAGGGCATGATAAAATCCACCCACGGTCGGACTTTTCTTCTCGTATTTTTTCAGCCACTCCGCGCGGCCCGCCGGGCCGGGATTGACACTCCGTTCCAGGGGGCCGCGATAGCCGTGACGGCGATCGTACTCCACCAGCCCCTTCTGCACTGCGGCCTGCGCCGCCTTCTGCAGACGGGGATCCAGGGCGGTGTAGACCTCCAGCCCGCCGTTGTACAACTGATCGGTCCCCCACTCCTCGACGATGGTGCGGCGGACATGCTCCAGATAATAGGGGGCGACCTGCTCCAGGGACTCCTTGGGCTTGGCGAGGTTCAGCGGCTCCTCGGCGGCGGCGGCGGCCTCCTCGGCGGTCACCGCGCCCAGCTCGGCCATGCGGTTGAGGACCAGCTTGCGCCGGGCGAGGGCCTTCTCCGAGTCCCGCCAGGGGTTGTAATCGCTGGGTGCCTTGGGCAGACCGGCCAGCAAGGCCATCTGACCCAGGGTGAGTTCCGACACGTCGCGGGCGAAATAGACGTGCGCCGCCGCCCCCATGCCATACGCGCCGGCGCCCATGTAGATCTGGTTGAAGTAGAGTTCCAGGATCTCGTCCTTGCTGAAACGCCGTTCGATGCGCAAGGCGAGGATGATCTCCTTGACCTTGCGCGTCCAACTCTTTACGGAAGTCAAAAGAAAGGTGCGCGCCACCTGCTGGGTGATCGTCGATGCCCCCTGCTTGCGGCCCCCGGACTTGAGGTTGGTGAAAAACGCCCGCATCATCCCCTTCGGATCCACGCCGAAATGCTGATAGAAACGTGAGTCCTCGATGGCCAGCAGGGCGTCGATCAGCCGCTGGGGCATCTCGGAACGGGGAATGAACTGACGGCGCTGAATGTAGAACTCGCCCAGCAGTTGATAATCCCGCGCGTAGACACGCGTCAACAGGTTGGGACGATAGTCCGCCAGACTGTTGAGAGGGGGCAGTCCCTCGCTCATGAAGTGGAGATACACCCCCCACACCACCCCGACATGGAGCAGGATCAACAACACGGAAAGATAGAAAAACCGCAGACACCAGCGCCAAAAACCACCACCCCCGGACTTGCGCGCGAGCGGCGGGCGTTTTGCGGGCGGATTGGCGGGCGGATTGGCAGGCGGTTTTTTGGCTGGCCCGCTCTCGCGCGATACGCCCCAGCGCTCCGGGACGACATCCACCGGGTCCGGCGCGCCTCCCCCCGCGTCCGCGAACAGATCCGGCTCGATCGCCTCCCTGGTCCCGCCGCTTTTATTGCGTTCCAATCCCATGGGTATGCCTTCCCCGACAAGAAAAACCGTGTTAATAATGTAAAAATTTCAATCCAGACCATCCAACCGGACCAGTATAGCATATTCTCGCCCGGCGCACATCGACATCTTCCGCGCAGCCAACGCGCTGGAGACTTTATGCCTTTCCAGCAAGAAAACGCAACCGATCAGGAAGCCCGCCAAGGGAGAAAAGCCGGAACCGGCCCCGGCCACCATGCCGGTCAACGCCGGACATACGCCCCCATGGTCCCGCCGCCTTCATTGCGTTCCAATCCCATGGAAATGCCTTCCCCGGCAAGAAAAAACGTGTTAAAATGATAGAGAACTCAATACCAGAACCATCCAACCGGACCAGTATCGCATGTTCTCACTCGGCGCACATCACAAAACCACGGTCGGACTCGATATCGGCACCACCTCGATCAAGGCGGTGGAACTGCGCCGATCCGGTTCCGGATGGAGTCTGCACCGCATCGGCGCCAAACCCCTCCCCCCGAAGGCCATGGCCGGCGGGAAAATCAAGGACAAGGCAACCGTCACACAAGCCATCCGCGACCTGTGGAGCGAAGCCCGCTTCTCCAGCAAACGCGCCGCCATCTCCGTGGGCGGGTCGGCGGTCATCATCAAGAAAATCCAACTCCCCACCATGTCGGAACTGGACCTGGAAGACCAGATCTCCACGGAGGCGGAAGAACACATCCCCTTCGACATCGAAGAGGTCTATCTGGACTTCCAGATCCTCTCCCATGGGGCGGAGAACATGGATGTGCTGCTGAGCGCCTGCAAAAAAGAGGTGGTGGACAACCGCCTGGAGGCCCCCCGCGAGGCGGGACTCGATCCGGTGCTGTGCGACCTGGACATCTTCTGCATGGCCAACGCGGTGGAGACTTTTTGCCTTGCCGGCAAAAAAACACAACCGATCAAAAAACCCGCCAAGGGGGAAAAACCGGAACCGGCCCCAGCCACCATGCTGGTCAACGTCGGACATACCCATCTCAACCTGGCCGCCGTGGTCAATGGCTGGCCGGATTTCACCCGCGATCACACCTTCGGCGGCGACAAGATGATCCAGGAGATCATCCAGGGACACGACGTCTCCCCGGAGGAGGCGGAACAAATGCTGATCCGTGGCCATGATGCACGGGATCGCCCCTGGCCCACCGCCTCCCGCGAGGTCGTGGTGCATGCCTTCCTGGAACAGTTGGGCAATCTCGTCAGGCAGTCGGTGGATTTCTTCAATGCCGGCCACCCGGCCCAGAAGGTGGGCGACCTCTACCTGAGCGGCGGCTGCGCCCTGCTGCCCGAGGCGACCGCCTTTCTGAACCGCATGCTGAACCTCCCCGTCCTCACCGCCAACCCCTTCTCCCGGATGGGCGGCCATGCCGGACTCAAGGCACTGGGACCGGAACGGGCACCGGAGTTTCTGGTGGCAGCGGGACTGGCCCTGCGAGGAGACGCGCCATGATGCTCAAGATCAATCTGCTCCCCTACCGTCCGGCCCGACGCGTCGCCAAGGTCAACCAACTGTTCATGATCTGGGGGATCGTGGCCATCCTGGGACTCGTCGCCGCTTTTTTGACGCACAAGGCCATCGAGGATCACATCGCCGGAATGCGCGCGCAACAGAGCAACCTGGAAGCCCAACTGAAAAAAATCGACGAGGAGTTGGGAGAAATCAGCCGCATCCGGGAGATGAAGGCCCTCATCAAGCAACGCCTCGACCTGATCGCCCAATTGAGCGGCAAGCGTGATATCTCTTTGCGCGTGCTGGACGCCCTCAGCCTGACCATCCCGGAAAAGGCGTGGCTCACCAAAATCACCACCCGACAGGATACCCTGGAACTGACCGGCAAGGCGTCCTCCAACGCCCTGGTCGCCGATTTCATGCGCGCCCTGGAGGCATCGCCCCATCTCTCCAAGGTCGATCTCACTCGCGTGGCCCGCCAGGCCAAGGAGGAACTCGATGTAAAGGAGTTCACCATCACCGCGCACATCGACCCCCCGGAGGTGAAGGACCCCAAGGCCGAAGAGGGTAAGAAATAACCATGGAACTCGGTTTCGACCCCGGCATCCTGCTGCGCTTTTCGTCCCTCAAAAAGATCGGCATCGGCGTGGCCGTGCTCCTGCTGATCGCCGCCGGCTATTGGCATTTCCTCTTCAAGGACCAACAGAAAATCATGGACGGCCTGACGGACAAAATCGCCAAGCTGGAAGAGGACATCCAATTCAAGAAATCCCAGTTGAAAAAATTGCCGGCCCTGCGCAAGGAACTGGAAGAGTTGAAGATCCAGGAAGCGGAAGCGGCGCGCCAACTCCCCTCCCGCAAGGAGATCCCCTCCCTGCTCACGGACATCTCCAACGCGGGCCACGAACAGGGCCTGACCTTCCTGCTGTTCGCGCCCAAGCCGGAAATGCCCGCCGATATCCATGCCGAGGTGCCGGTGGATCTGCAGTTTCTGGGCAGCTACCTGGAAACGGCCCATTTCCTGCAGACCGTGGCCAGGATGCCGCGTATCGTCACGATTACCGATCTGGTGATCGCCGTGGGAAAAAACGACACCCTGCAAACCCAGGCCAAGGCCGTGACCTACCGGTTCCTGGATACCGAGGAACTGGAAGCCCAGGCCCGCAAGGCCAACGCGGCCAAGGCCAAGAAAGGCGAAGGGCAAGCCAAGAAGGGGAAATGAATGAAACCGCTTCCCGCCATCGTGCTGGCCATGGGCATTCCCATGACGGCCATTGCCGGAGATCCGCCCCCCGCCGAGGAGGCGCGCTATCGCTTTGCCGGAACCCGGGACCCGTTCCAACCACCGGCTTCCCTGGAAAGACGCATCACCACCGGGGAAAAGGAAGCACCCAAGATCAAGGAACGGACCAAGGAACCCCTGGAGGCGTTCCAACTGGACAGCCTCAAGCTGGTCGCCATCCTCTCTTCCAGCGACCACAAGGAACAGGCGGCCATGGTGCAGGACCCCTCCGGCAAGGGCCATGTCATCCGCGCGCAAAACTACATCGGCATGCGGGAAGGACAGGTCATGGAGATCGGAAACGGGATCGTGATCATCCAGGAACCCCAGCAAGCCAAGGCCGGGGAGTACAAATCCATCACTCTGCGTTTGCATGAGGAGAAGGCCAAATGATACGCCGATCCCTTGCCCTGCCGATGATGCTGCTGTTCCTGACGCTGCTGCCCGGCTGTCCTGGTGCGCCGGCTCCGGAAACCGGCGGCAGCGCCACGGCCACCCGGATCACCGAACTGACCACCCGGGAAGAGGCGCGCGGCAGCACCGTGACGCTGAAAGCCGATGGCCCACTGCCCTACAAGGTCTTCGCGAAAACCGATCCGCCCCGCGTCCTGCTGACCTTTCCGGGCGTCCGCATCGACAACGCGATCCAACCGCGGATCGTCAAGCTCGCCACCATCGTGGGGATCTTCCCGAAGGAAAACGATGTGTTGCAGGGAGAACTGGAACTGACCCTGCCCCAACCCCTGGAATACACCCTCCAGGAGAATCCCAACGGCCTGGAATTGACGGTGCTGGCGGCCCAACCGGTCAAAACGACCGGCAGGCCCACCATCCGGGAGGCGCGGGTCAGCCGCGTCACGGACGGCAGCGAAATCCGCTTCATCAGCGCCGGCACCCTGCCGGACCCGATGGTCTTGCGCACCAGCGATCCGCCACGCATGGTGCTCGATCTGCCGGAGGTGACCGGTCCCAAGGAGAGCCTTCCCCTCGCCGGCGCCACCCCGGAGGTCACCGGAGGCCAACTGGTGACCGCGCCCGGCAAGACCCGCCTGATCGTGGACCTGACGGATCCGGGCATCGCCTACCGGATCAACCGGGACAGGGAGTCGCTGGTCATCCATCTCACCCATCGCCCGGATGTCGGCGGCACAGCCGCCATCGAGGAGGTCCATTTCTCCCGCGACAACGACGACGCCCTGACCCGCATCCGGCTGGACCGGGAGGGATCCGCCACCAGCGGCGCGCGCCAGGGCAACGACCTGATCGTGACCCTCAAAAAGACCGGGGCCGCCCCCCAGTGGATCCGGCGCATGGACGTGCGGGATTTCGGCGCGCCCATCGATTTCGTGGACCTCGCGCCCGATGGGGAGAATCTGCGCGCCACCCTGCGTCTGAACGCCCAGGCTGGTCAACACACCCTCGTCCAGAAGGATCGCGAGATCCTCATCCGGGTCAAGCCCGTCGTCGAGCGCGGCCAGTCGGCCCAGGAGAGCTTCCCCTATTCGGGCCAGAAGGTCTCGCTGGACGTCAAGGACATCGACATCCAGAACGCCCTGCGCTTCATGGCGGAAATCGCCAAGATCAACATCATCCTCTCCGACTCCGTGACCGGCACCCTGACCATGCACATCTCGGACGTGCCCTGGGATCAGGCCCTCGACCTGATGCTGGAAGCCAAGGGACTCGGCAAGGTCCGCCAGGGCAACGTCCTCAGGATCGCGCCACTGGCGGAGATCCAGAAGGCCACCGAGGCGCGGCATGCCGAACAGAACAGCCACAAACAACTGGAACCGGTGATCACGGAGATGATCCCGGTCAGTTTCTCGCAGAGCGACAAGATCAAGGCCCTGCTCCTGGAAGGGGACCAGGCCAAGGGAACCCGGCTGCTCTCCAGCCAGGGGACCGTCTCCCTGGACGAACGCACCAACACCCTGATCGTCAAGGATGTGGCCAGCAATCTGGCGCAAATCCGCGACATGGTGAAAAAACTCGATCAACCCACCCCGCAGGTCCTCATCGAGGCCCGCATCGTCGAGGTGGAACGCCGCGAGAGCGAAAGCCTGGGCATCAACTGGGGCTTTGCCTTCCGATCCGCCAACTCACTCGGCATTTCGAGCAACATCAACAATGCCTATGACGCGCAACAATTTCAGATGAATACCATCACGGAGTCCACCCGGCCCCGCATGGCGATGCCGACCAATATCTCCATGATGCCCGCCGGCGTGCGACCCAATCTTGGGATGCATCTAGGCTCCGTCAATCCCCTGCTGGACCTGGACATCGAACTGGGCGCCCTGGAATCGGCCAACAAGCTGCGCAACATCGCCAGCCCGCGCCTGATGACCGTCAACAACCAGGAGGCCAAGATCACCCAGGGGATCACGCGGCAATTCCTGAGTGGCATCAATCAACAGACCGCCCTGCCGATCTATACCGCAGTCAAGGCCAATCTGGAACTGACCGTGAAACCCCAGGTCACGCCGAGCAATCACATCACCCTGAAGCTGACCGCCAAGAAGGACTCCTTCGGCGAAGCCGAGGCAGGCTTGCCGCCGGTGAGCACCAAGATGATCGAAACCCAGGCCCTGGTCCAGAACGGCGAAACCATCGTGCTGGGCGGGATCTACGAAAACACCGATGCCAGTCTCCAGCACAGCATTCCCGGTCTTTCGCGGCTGCCTCTGCTGGGGTGGCTCTTCAAGGACAAGACGACGAGTTCGGTACAGACCGAACTGCTGATTTTTCTCACCCCGCGCATCATCGAACAAAAGATATGAATCAAGCAACCATTCTGGAACTGGATCTCGGTCCCCGGTCCTATGCGCTCCACATCGGCGCCGGCCTGCTCGCCAGCCTCGGTGAGAAGCTGCGTCCCAAGGTGACGGGGGGACGGGTGGCGGTGATCACCAACGAGACGGTGGCGCCCCTTTATCTGGAGACAGTGGAGCGTGCCTTGCAAGGCAGCGGCTTCGCCGTGCTGCCGGTGATCCTGCCGGACGGGGAGAGCCACAAGCACTGGGGCACGCTGCAAACCATCTTCGATCGCCTGATCGAAAACCGCTTCGAGCGCAGCGATACCCTGCTGGCCCTGGGGGGCGGGGTGATCGGGGACATGACCGGTTTCGCGGCTGCGTGCTATCTGCGCGGGGTGGCGTTCGCCCAGGTGCCCACCACGCTCCTGGCGCAAGTGGACGCCTCGGTGGGGGGCAAGACGGGGATCAATCACCGCTTGGGAAAAAACCTCATCGGCGCCTTTCATCAGCCGTGTCTGGTTCTGATGGACGTGGAGACCCTGCGCACCCTGCCCGAGCGGGAACGACTGGCGGGCATGGCGGAGGTGATCAAGTACGGCATCATTCGGGACGCCGGGCTGTTCGCTTTGCTGGAGGAGCGGCTGGAGGAGATTCTGGCGCTGGAGACGGTCGCGGTCATGCGGGTTCTGCACACCTGTTGCGCGATCAAGGCCGAGATCGTCGCCGCCGACGAGCGGGAACACGGGACGCGGGCGCTGCTCAATCTCGGTCACACCTTCGGTCACGCCATCGAGGCATTGACCGGGTATGATGCCTGGCTGCACGGCGAGGCCGTGGCGGCCGGGATGGCGGTGGCCGCGCAGCTGGCGGAATCCTTGGGGCTGTGCGACCCGGAGAGCGTGGCGCGCATTCGGAATCTGCTGACGCGCGCCGGTTTGCCGGTGACGATTCCGGCCCGTCCGGTGGCGGAGTATCTGGAGGCGATGTCCCACGACAAGAAGGTGGCGAGCGGCCAGATTCGTTATGTATTGCCGGAAGGGATCGGGAAGGCGTCGGTGAGGGGCGGGATCCCCGCCGCCGCAGTGGAGGCGGCATTGGCGGCAGGGATGTCCCAAACGTCATGATTTGCGGTGTTTTGGGTCGATATAGTAGAAAAATTCGACAAAAAACGGTCCTGCATCGCATTTGAAGTACTGCTTCACGGAGTCGAAGTTGCTTTTGTATTGCATCTTGTAGTCCGTGCCGGTGATCAGGGTGGGTGGGGTGAGGTTGATGTTGCCGAAGCGGTTGCCCAGGCGGGTCTGGAGGCCGCCGGCGATCATGTTGCCCAGTTCGCCGAAGCCATCCCCTGCCTCGCCGATGATCTGCTCGTAGACTTCTCCAGAGAAAGAGGCCGCCATTTCCATGGCGCTATGGAGCGGGGCGGAGAGGTGGACCCCCCCATGAATGCCGCCGGAGAAGTTGATGATCACCGTCACCTCGGCGCTTGGCGGACGATAAAGATCCTCATCTTTTTTGAACACCGTGGGTCCGGTTTCGATTTCCATGACCAGATAGGCCGTGAAGACCTCCTGGACCGCATCCTTCATGAGGCTGACAAATTCTTGTTTCATTATTCACCGCACTCCATATTATGGGCACCGATAGCCCAGTTGCCATGATACCGGATCAAATAAAGCAAAATCGAGTCCAAAATTAACGGACACCTATTGTCCACGCAGTAAACGCCATGTTACCATTTCGAAATGGATGACGAAACCCCTCTTGATCCCCGGCGAGACGGATTGCCGCCGGAAGAATGGTCCACGTACCGTTTTTTGGGACGGCTGCAAACCTTGCCCTGGGTGGAGGCGATTTATCTCTTCGGATCCAGGGCCACCCGGACCCATCGTGCCCGTTCCGACATCGATCTGGCCATTTTCTGTCCCGACGCCAACGAGCAGGAGTGGCGGCAGATCCTGGAGATCGTGGAGGAGGCGGATACGTTGCTTGGCATCGACTGCGTGCGTCTGGACGCGGAACCGCCACAAAGCCCGCTGCGTCGCAATATTGAAAAAAATCGGAGGCTCCTTTATGAGCGAGGACGATAATACAACTCTGACGCGGATGGGGGAGGCACTGGTTCGATTGCGCATGGCGCTCTTGCGCGACGCGCGCGAGGACGATCTCGTTTTGGATGCCACCATTCAGCGTTTCGAATTCTGCATGGAGCTGACCTGGAAATGCCTGAAGCGCCAGTTGGAGGCCGAGGGGATCCAGACACAAACCCCAAGGGAGGCCCTGCGCGGCGCCTATGCGGCAGGCTGGATCAATGACGAACGGCTATGGCTCGGCATGCTGCAAGACCGTAATTTGACATCTCACACCTACCGGGAGAGCCTGGCACGCCAGATTCACGCCCGCATTCCGGCCTATCATGCCGCGATGAGCCAACTGCACGCCCTGTTGCGTGAGCGGATTGCGTGAACGCGCCGTGATCTCAACCTTGTCCCGAAGACCAATCCCGCCTATGATGACATGGATTGCGAGTTGCCTGTCGATCTTCCATTCTCGATTAATGAAAAACGCAAAACCATGCCTCCTGAAACCACATGCGCCACCACCGAGACGACCCCTGATCGGAAAGGTCCCCCTCACGAAATCATCCCGCTGGTGACGGTGACGAGCTTCGATGCGTTGGCGATTCTCTTGCAGACGGATAAACGCTGGGGAAGATATGCCATAGAGGAGGGCAAGGCAAACCAGTTGGAAACCCAATGCGCCCGGCACGGAATCGACATGCCGCGCTGCCGTTATTACTACGCTGGTCTTGCCCACGAGGCGTTTGGCGACATCGCCTTCGCCTATCGTCCGGAACACGAGAAAAGGTGTCAAGGATGGGCCAATCCCTTCGATACCGGAGGCGTGGTGCTGGGGAAGATGCGTCCCTTCCACACGAGGGATTGGCGTCACGCACAAACCGACAGACGCCGCGCAGCTTGTGAATTCATCAAGGAAACCAGAATCGGCAGGGCAGTCTGGCGACGCGCGTTTGGAAAATTCCTGGACCGCTGCTACGGAGGGGATGTTCGGCCGTATCTGAACGGCACCCCCCCGAAGAAACCTTGTCCCAGCGAGGTCTCTTCGTCTCGCCAGCCACCTGGCGAGGAGGCACGCAATCTTGACAGACGGGCCTGGACATGGGAGATACGCCTGGAATGCCAGCCGCCATTGGAGAGAGGGTTGCTTTTCTGGAGTTGCGGTTGGACAAGAAAGACGGATATCATACAACAATTCACCAATATCGATGGGAGGACAGCGCGTTTTCCGGCCGTGCGGAGGAGTGCCCTCAAGGAAGTGGAAAAAATGTGGGCAGGACCGTCCATCGCCCAACATCCCTGCGATGCGCTGCAGGAGAAGATCATCCAATGGATGCAAACCCAATCGCCATGACCATGTCACCGTTACCCGTGTTCGGTCTTGCAGGCTCCGTCTCGGCGCCCTGCGACATCATGCATCTGGTGGTGCGCCACTCCTCCCGACCACTACGCTACATCCGTTCGCCCGCCCCCATCGCTTCAGGCCCTCCCACTCTCCTTCACGATCCGCAAGAGATCGCCTGGCTGACGAAACAGGGGCGCATCACCGCCCTGTCGCAAGAGGCGCACTGCCTGGACACCTCCGACAGCATGGCCTTTGTCGCCCGGCCATCCTTTCTGACGGCTTACGAGGTTCTCTGCCAGGAAACCTTTCCCTGGCGTGAGTTCCAACCCGTGGCGGTGCGGACGCCTGCAGATGCCGAAGAGGAACGCCAACGATTTCCCGTCCTGTTGCGGGGGATGGAGGAGAGGCTGCGCGCAACACCAACCCAGGCGGTGATCGCCCCCGTGGGGTCATTGCTCGCAATGTGCAAGCAGGCCACCGGGCGGATTCTGCGGCGAGGGCATGCCACCTGTTACAATTATTTCAATAATGCAGAGGACTCACCGCAATGGTTCGAGGCCCTGGACCGCATGAAGGAAATCGGTTGGCTGGCGGCCCTGTGCGCCCCCAAACCGGATGCCGCGAATCTGGTGATTGAGGCCTATGCATTCACCGGTCTGTCCATCCTGGAACGACAAGGGGAAGAATCGGAATTGCTGAAAGACCTGTTCGACATGGGGATCCGACCCTTTGCTCCAGAATGGTCGTTCCGGGAATTCTTCAATGATATTCAAAATCTTAAAATAACTTTATCTGTCCAACAGACATTCAACAATTGCAAGATAAAATTCAACCCTGTTATTCCTAATAAAGAACACTCAAAACTGTCAGCGCCCAAAATAACCAGAATTTTCCCTTTAATGGTTGTAAAAACCAATACAACACCACAATATCGAGAAAAAAATGAAAGTCTATAGCTTTTTTTCTTTCAAGGGTGGTGTCGGACGGACGGCGTTGATGAGCAACATCGGGGCCTATTGGGCCGAGCGTGGCGAGATCGTCCTGATGATCGACATGGACCTGACTGCGCCGGGCCTCTCCTACTCTCCCCTGCTTGGGGAGTGGCTGTATGAAAACGGCACAAACAACGGTTTCAGCGATCTGCTGGAAACCTTTTTTCGTGGCCGCATCTCCCATCCAGATGAATTGCATTTCCTGCCGCCCCGTCATTTGCTGCGGGAAGTGCATCGACCCGGTCCAGACGGGCTGCCGCAAAAGGAGATTCCCTGGGGGAAACAGCATGGCAAGCGCGGGCGTCTGCTGGCCATCGACGCCATCCAGCCGCGCCGGTCGCGTCGTGCCCTTGGCCAAGGCGAATCGTCAACCGATGCCGAAGAGCCAGACCCGGTTCCCTTCCTGATCCGGTCCAATCTGCCCAACGCGATTCCACCCGAAGAAGGCTGGGGGGAAACCGAAACCATGGAAGAGCAGGCGCTGCGTGCGCTGGCCCTGGCGATCCGGACGGATCTGGAGCACTGGCGCGACTCCGAGACCCCGGCGCGTGGCATCGACCGGGTCCTCATCGACTGCCGCACCGGATTCCCCGAACTCGTGGAGATGGCCCTGGGTTACCTTTCCGATCGCATGATCCTGGTGGCCGGACTCAACGAACAGAACCGGGCGGGGATACGCCATTTGCTGGAGGCCCTGAAGAGCCGCATCGGCGTTGGCGAGTTTCCCGGCACCCTGCGGCTGGTTTTTTCACCCGTGCCGCGCAGTGACGACGAGATGCATGTGATCAAGGCCAGGATGGATTGCGAACGGATCCTGGAGGCCATGATGCGCACCGAACCGGCGAATCAGGCGCGAGAACCCCTTCCCTCGATCTCCCTGCTCCATTACACCCCTTTGCTGGCCACGGGCGATGCACCGCTGGTCATCACCCAGCCCCATCTGCTCTATGCCCAAGAGGTGCGGGAGATTGCCCGCTGGCTGGAGGGCAATTACAGGACAGCGAGTATCATCGAGAACGTCAAGGAGCGGATCGAGGAAACCGGCGATTTCCTGGCAAAGGAAGCCCCGAAGGAACCAAAAATCTTCGGCAAACCCAAACGCAAGAATCCGGTCATCGGCCTGCCCCGCTGGGATTGGCCCCTGCCCCCGGAGATGGACCCCGCAGCCCGCATTGCAAAACGGGACGCCTTGACCCCCTTCGCCCCCGGAATCGAGGTGGACAAGGATCAGTTCCTGAACGGATTGTCCTGGACCGTTTCCATGAGCATCGAGGACAAGGAAAAGATCCTCAAGGAGGCGACGGAGATGTCCGAGTTCCGGGTGAACGAACTGCGGAAGATTTTCGCCGAGGAGCGTCAGAAACTTTTATCGATCGATGAAAGCCATTGGAAGCAGCTCCTGCAAATCTTTCGCAGCCATCAAAAAGCTTGGGCCAGGCTCTTGGCCGGTGAAGGAGGGGTAAAACGCTTTCTCACGGCGCCACTGACAGGAGAACATCTTCACTCAAACTGGGAGTCATGGCCCGAATACTGGATCGATAACGTCAGGGATATGCATGCCGAATTCAATGATGCCCCTCAACTTGCCCTGCTCCTGGACAAAGCGATCAATGCTGCCTATGGGGATCCTGACTGCCTGGGCAATCTTGCGGTATTCCTGACAACCAACCTCCAAGACCAAAACCGCGCCGAAGAACTGTTCCAGCGCGCCATCGATGCCGATCCTCGTAGCGCCAGCAATCTGGGCAATTTCGCACTGTTCATGGAGCAAGACCGCAAAAACATGGGCAGGGCCGAAGATCTGTACCAGCGGGCCATTAAGGCAGATCCTCGGCACGCAAATAATCTGGGCAATTTCGCACGGTTCATGAGGAATGTCCGCAACAACATGGACCTTTCCGAAGAATTGTTCCAGCGCGCCATTGAGGCCGAACCTCGGCACGCAAGCAGTCTGTGCGGATTTGCTCAGTTCATGGAGCAAGTCCGCAACAACATGCACCGGGCCGAAGAGCTGTACCAGCGCGCCATTGAGGCCGCACCTCGGCACGCAAGCAATCTGGGCGAGTTCGCACTGTTCATGCAAAATGTCCGCAACAACATGGACCGAGCCGAAGAGCTGTTCCAGCGGGCCATCGAGGCAGATCCACGTGACGCCAACATATTGGGCAATTTCGCCAGTTTTCTACTGACCAACGGCAAACGGGAGGCCGGCTTGACACGGTTGCGGGCGGCCTTCGATCTGGCGCCCACGCGGCGGGACTTACAGGTGGAGTTGACTTTTTATGCCTTGACCCATGCGCCCGACGACTATCCCCGCGCCTTGGCCGACATCAAGAAACGCATCGGAGAGGGGTGCCGCTCGCCGGGGTGGGATCTGACAGCTCATCTGAAGATGGCGCGACAACGGCAGGATCCCCGGCTGGAACTGCTGACGCGCCTGGCCGCCGTGATCAGCGATGGGGCGGATCCCGCCAGCCTGGAGGAGTTGCCCCTCTGGCGGGAGGCTTGAACCGATACCCTCGCAACGTCTCACCAGCTCCGGGGCACGAAATCCGGGGCATTGGCCAGGCAGACGCTCGACCCGGTCTGGGCGATGACGAACAGACCCCGGCTCATGGCGAAACGATCTGCATCGGATGCGATGACCATGCCGGCCACCGCACCATACACCCGGCAATCCGCATAGCGGGGGAAAAGCGGCTTGAAACGGTCCAGCCGGACCAGATGCTCCTGAACATGCTCGGCGGTCAGATGGCTCTTGACCTCGATGAGCACAGCCGCAACCGTATTGGCCAGCAACAGATCGATCTCCATCCGCTCCCCGGCAACACTCTTCTTGACGCGGGAAAACACCTCGTCCACCGGAATGCCACGCCCCTGAAACATGGCAATGCAGGCGGGCTTGATCATCTCCTCAATGTACTCTCCAAGACGACCACCCAACCGTCCGATCTGACGGCTGACCTCCTCGATCTTGCGGTCGGTCTGGGCGGACATCTCCCGGATCAGGCTTTCCGTCTCCCGCATGCGGTTTTCCGCATCCCGCATGCGGTGATCCGCCTCCACGGCCATCTCCCGCATGCGGCGGTCGGTCTCCTGGAAGGATTTCCAAACATCATCGAGTGTCACGACATCGGCCATCGGCGCTCTCCATGGAATTTTTCGTACAATATCGACAAGGATATCAACAAAGGGTTCCCGACATCACAAAGCCGTCCCCCTCAATGCAACGCCTCGGACAACATGGAAAAATACTGATCCGCCACCCACTGCCAGTCCAGACCCAAAACCGTTTCCTGCCCCCCCTCCCGGCAACGGGCCAGCAGGGCCGGATCGCGCAACAGGGCAGCGACATGGGCCGCCAGGGAGGCGACATCCTCCACATCCGCCAACATGCCGTTCTCCCCATGGCGGATCCAGTCCGCCGGCATCCCCATGCGGGTGGAAACCACCGGTACCCCACACGCCCAACTCTCCATCAACGCCTTGGGTCCCCCCTCGGCGCGCGAGGCGATCAGATACAGGTCCAACGCCTGATAACAGCCGACAATTTCATGATAATCCTCCAGATAACGGTGCCGCCAGGGAATCCCCAGCCGGTCCAGACCCTGCTTGACATAACCACGGGCCGGACCGGTCAACAACACCATCAACTCCGGATGCTCGCCGCGAATCCGCGCCATCACCTCCAAAAAGAGATCCGGCCCCTTCACCAGCTTCGGCGCGTCGCCATCCCCCCAGCCCACCCCGTCCTTCTGAAACGAACCGATGCAAAACGCCCGCTCCGGAATCCCCAACTCCCCCCGCAAACGCGCCCGCAACCCAGGGTCCGGCGGACGAAACGCTTGCAGATCCACCCCCAATGGGATCAAAATGATCTTCTCCCCCGGCACCCCCTGCTCCATCAGGATCCGCCGTGAGATCGTACACGAGACAATCACCCGGCTTACCCGATCCAACGCGCCGGGCAACTGGGAAAACAGCCGCTGCATGTTGGAATCCGTGGAGTCCGGTTCACCATGAAACCAGATCAGGTACAGCTTGTTGGAAGGGTGCAACCGCTCCCGTGGCCCGAAAAAATAGGCGTACCGGTTGCCGAACAGAATCACCTGATGCCGCAAATCCCACGGCGCGGTGATGACCGGCACCCGATCCCCGATGCGCGCCTCCAGCCCCTTGGAAATGTAATGGGCATCCCACTTGAACGACCAGTTGCCGGCGTCTCCGACGAAATGCACCCGCCGCCGCATCCGCCCCGACCACTCCTGCCTCGCAACCTGCAACCCCCGGCGAATCCATGACTTCATCCGACCACCCCATGCTCTACATGCTCTATTCCGCCGACTACGAACTCTACCTGGGGAGCAACTTCCTGGCGGAAGAGGAGATCCTCATCCAACCCACGACACAACTCCTGGCCACCTGCCAGCGCCTGGGCATCCCCATCACCCTCTTCGCCGACGTGGCCTGCCTGTGGCGCTACCGGGAACTGGAAAAACACCGCTTTCCGGACCTGGCCGAACTCCAATTGCAAGAGGCCATCCGCCAAGGCCACGATGTCCAGACCCACCTCCATCCCCACTGGCTCGACACCACCTTCCAGGGGGAGGCGTGCCGCTTCGACCCGGCCACCTACCTGCTGGGCACCCTCCATCCGGACCCCGCGCAACGCGCCCGCATGACCGCATCCCTGCTGCAACGGGCCGCCCGCCACCTCACCGACCTGCTGACGCCCATCGATCCCCACTACCGCTGCCTGGCCTTCCGCGCCGGCGGCTACGGCCTGCAACCCGACAGCGCCATGATCCTCAACGCCCTGTTGGCCACCGGCTACCGGATCGACTCCAGCATCATCCCCGGATTGCGGCTCGCCAATCCGATGCAACGGGTGGATTTCTCCCAGGTACCCAACCTGGCCAATTACTGGCTCTCCCCGGCGCAAGGCTTGACCTCCCCGGCCCAACCCGGAGACACGGCCCTCCTGGAAATTCCCATCCCCGCCTGTCATCTCTCCGACCGGGAACGCCGCGCCATCCGCGTCCCGGAGGCCCTGCGCGCCGCCTGGGAGACCCTGCGCGGCCCCCCGCCGCCACGCGGCGCCCCCTGCAACGCTGGCCACCCCCCCCCAAAGGCCAACCGCTGCAAAACCGCCTATTGGCGCGCACACGCCATCCTCGGACAACGGTTCCAACGCATGGAACTGGGCAACTCCCCTCAAGCCCTCATCGCCTGCCTGCACCGCTACCTGGAGGAACGCGCCCCCTCCCGACAACCGGTCATGGTCTCCCTGAACTGTCATCCCAAGGGGTTGCGCCCCTCCCACCTGGCCACTCTGGAGACCTTTCACGACAAACTGCTGACACACTGGAAAGACAAAGTGCGCGCCATCACCTTTCAGCAGGCGTGGCGGCTCACGCGTGAGGGTCCACCCGGCACGTCATAAACCGGCGCGCCGCTGCAACTCCTCGCGTTGCTTGCGGGCAATGTGCCCCAACACCATCTCCCGATGGTGGGGGGACATGTGCTCGAAAAAGCAGGCAATGCGGCGTTTGTTCTGCTCGTCCGGCTCCTGCACCACCACCACCCGCGCATAGGAGATCACCGGCTCGAACAGCTTGCCGTCCCGGCTCAGCACCATGCGCACTTCCACCGCATCCCCCTTCGCCACCCAGGTCTTGGAGGTGCGCCAGGCCAGACCGGTCGCGCTCAGATTGCCCGCATGGACCGCGTCCCCCGCGGCGGTCCAGCGCCTGGGCACGTCATGCGTGCTCAGATCCAGCGCCATCAATGCCTCGTGCATGGCGGCAAGCTTGTCCGCCATGGCGCGATTCACGCCCCGCAACTCCCCCAGCATCTTGGTGGCCTGCCGGCTGATCTCCGCCATGTCCGCGTCCGCCTTCTCCTCGGTCACCTGACGACCCCGCGTCTCCTTCAATTCCAGATAGGCCCTCATATGGGCCAACAACTGAGCGGCTGCCGGCCCTCCGGGGGAACGCTGGATGAATTCACGCAAGATCGCGGAATACAACAGGGTCAAATGTTGCAAGAACTCCTCTTCGTTCTCGGAATTGGCCTGCCGGAACAACTGGTCCAGGTGATCCCGCAGCCAGTCGGCGGTACGCCGCGACGCGGCGTACATTTTGCGCAGAAACGCGACCAGCCCATCCACCTCCGCTTGCAGCTTGCGCTGCCGCGCGATCCGCTCCCGCGCCGGAAATTCACGATGCTGCTGGAAGTATTGCGCGGCACGCTCGAAAACCGGCTCGCCGATCACGATCCAGGCGATGGGGAACTCGTCGTTGACCCGGTAGTCCTGCCGCCGGGGACCGGGCGAACGGCGATCCGGACGCACATGGGAGGCCAGGGCACCCACCATCTCGTGGACCGGGGCTTCCAGGATCCGCCTGGCGTTCTCCAGGGTTTGATCCGCGTTGCCACTGGGCGAGGGCGAGGTATCGATGAACACGGGTTCATTTTTCACGGGTTCCTCCGACAGGATGACCTCCGGTTCGTCCCATATGGACGGCTCCGGGGGGAAGATTTCCAGGGCTTCCGACGGCGAGGCGGGGACGGGAACTTCGACCGGTTCTGCCACGGCGGGGGGTGTGGCAGCGTGCTCGAGCGCCTCCATGGTCTCGAACGCGCAATCGACCCGCACCCCGTTCCAGCTCCACTCACGGCGCAGGCGCCGCACGCGACAGTAGCCATGCATGGGGATCGGGGAACCGGGAAACAGCGGCAAACGGACCTCCAGCAGATCCCCCACGGCCAGGTCGGTTCGATCGGGCCAGA
The DNA here is from genome assembly GCA_002753185.1 of Magnetococcales bacterium WMHbin3. Lineage (GTDB taxonomy): Bacteria > Pseudomonadota > Magnetococcia > Magnetococcales > Magnetaquicoccaceae > Magnetaquiglobus. The sequence goes on along the minus strand of PDZX01000029.1, from coordinate 205 downwards.
AGGTCAACCCCTCGCCCGACGCCAGCAGGCGTACCGGAGTGGCGCTCGCCGGAGCCATTTCGGCATGGACGTGCTCCAGAATGTGCCCCAACTTGGCGTCGATGGCCCCCATCACCTCGGCCCGCACGCGCCCGACTTCGGATCGGACGGGCAAACGGGTGCTCCTGGCCGTGGCATCGGCCTGCAAGGCCGCGCGCATTTCCTC
>PDZX01000148.1 GCA_002753185.1 Magnetococcales bacterium WMHbin3 | reverse complement strand
CCGATGGTTCCGAAACGATTACCGCCATCGCCGTCTCCGGCCTGCCGGAGGGCGTGACCCTGACGGGCGGGGCGCTCCTCTCCGGCCCGGACGCGCACGGGGTATGGCAGGTGGACCCGGCCAACCCCGCCGGCTTGAAACTGGTCGGCATGGCGGAACACAGCAATACCGATTTCGCCATCCAGGTGGCGGTGACGGTGCGGGACGGGGATGTGTCGCAGACCACCACCCGCACGCTGGACGTGGACCTGCACGGCGTTGCGGACGGGGTTGCCAACCTGGTGGCAGATGACCTGGCGGGCGTCACCGCAGCGCCAATCCCCTTGTCCATCGCCTTCGACAGGGTCGATCAGGATGGTTCCGAGTCGCTTTCCTATGTCGTCTCCAACGTGCCGGCAGGGGTGATGCTGGTCAGGGGGGATGGCGCCGGGGGCTGGGAACTGGCCGGCATCAACGCGGGTGACGGCTCCTGGCTGGTTTCGGCAGCGGATATGACCGGTCTGGCGGTGGTTCCCCCTGCCAGCACGCAGGCCGGGAGCTTCGATCTGACCGTGACCGTGGTCACCACCGAAAACGATGGCGACATCAATGCCCACGCAGCCCATTCCTTCACCGTCTCCTATGCCGCCAACGCCGGCGGCGGCGCGGGGGGGGACGCCGGGGCCAGCGCGGGTGACCTGACCCAAGGCAACGCATCCGGCCACGAGGATACCCCGATCGCCCTCGATCTGGCCGCTGCCCTGTCCGACGGGGACGGCTCCGAGAGACTCACCTTCGCGGTGGACCCGGAGACGCTGCCGGCAGGGACGACGATCATCGGGGGGACGGTCCATCCGTTGACCGGCGAGATGCTGTTCACCTCCGCCACCATCGGCAATCTCACCATCACGCCCCCGGCCAATTTCAGTGGCGAGATCGCCTTCGACATCAGGAAGATCACCAGCGAGATCGGCGGGGACCAACACGTCGCGAGCCAGAGGATGACGCTGCAGGTCGATCCCGTCTCCGACGGTCCCGTCATGCGACTCGCCTCGGCGGGCGGCGCGGAGGATCAGGCCATCGCGGTCGATCTGCAACTCTTGCTGCCGGATGCGGACGGCTCCGAATCCTTGGGAGAAGGGCCATTGTTGCTGACGGGACTGCCGGAGGGCGCGACGATGAATATCGGTTTCGCAGGTCCCGAACCCGGCACATGGCACATTTCTCAGGCAGACCTGCACGTCACCGCGACCAACGTCGCCGGGGAACCAGTGGCCTGGGATCTGCCCGGTTTGACCGTCACACCGCCTGCCGGTTCCGACCAGGATTTCACCCTCGGCATCTCCCTCTCCGGAGGGGAGACGGGGGGAGACGTGGTGACGACCAATGCGGCGGCAAACGTGGACGTGATGGCGGTGGCCGATGCCCCGGAGCTTGCCGCAGCCGACAACACGGGCGCGGAGGACGCCCCCCTGACCCTGACCGGACTGGCCGCCGCCCTGACCGACCTCGATGGCTCGGAGTCGCTGACCGTGGTGATCTCCGGTGCCGGGGAGGGGGTCTTCTTCAACAGCGTGACGGGCGCCGTGGCCGGCACGGACAACGGTGACGGTTCCTGGACCTTCCAGGGCGGCGAGTTGGCCCACCTGACGCTCTCCATGCCTCCGGACTGGTCGGGGAAACTCGACTTGACCGCCACGGCCTTCGGCGTGGAGACGGAAAATGGCGATGTCGCCCAGACGGCCAGGAGTTTCGCGGTCTCCTTCGAGTCGGCTGCCGACGAACCGGTCGTCGCGCTGGGCGACGCCTCCGGGCGCGAGGACTCCTCCATTCCTCTGACGATCCAGGTCGCCGGCACCGACATGGACGGTTCGGAGATCCTGAACATCTTCGTTGCGGATCTCCCCGACGGCGCTCTGCTTTCCAGCGGTATCGACAACGGGGACGGCACCTGGAGCCTGACCCTGGCCGATCTGGAGGGATTGACCATCACCCCGCCCCAGGACGCGGACCAGGATTTCACGCTCCAGGTGACGGTGAATTCGCTCGATCCGTATAGCGGCGCGGTCTCTCCCCGGACGACGATGGACCTGAACGTGCGCATCGAGTCGGTGGATGACGCCGCCTCGATGACCGTCGCGTCCGGGACGCAATATGGCCGGGTGGGCGGGACGGCCTTCCGGGTGGCCCCGGAGTTGACCCTGACCGATGTGGACAGCACCGAGGTGAATGGCGCGCTGGTCAGGATTTCCGGCGGGATGCAGAGCGGGGATACGCTCACGCTCGACGGGTATACCATCACCACGGTGGCCCCCGGTGTCCACCAGATCGATGGCACGCACATCCAGGTGGTGGGGGGTGGCTTCCATGGCGCGACCGGCACCCTCACCCTGACGGGCAGCGATGATCTCGCCACCTACCAGTCCGTGCTGGAATCGGTCAAGCTGAACGCCACCAGGGATGGTGATCGCGCCATCTCCTTTCAGGTGGTCGGATTCGACGGCACTCCCGGCGCGGCGCAATCCGTGGATGCGGTCGTGACCCGCAGCATGGTGTCAGGCGACAACACCCTGGCCGACACGATGACCGGAACCTCCGGCAATGACTGGCTTTCCGGACGCGGCGGCGACGATACCCTCAACGGCGGCGCGGGCAACGACGTGTTGCAAGGCGGCGCGGGTGATGATCTGCTGGATGGGGGCAAGGGGAATGACCTTTTCCTGTTTGGCGCGGGTCAGGGACAGGATACGGCGAGCGGTGGCCTGGAAAATGGTTGGCTGGATGTCGTGCAGCTGGATGGCGTGACCGGCGCTCCGTCCGCCTCGCCTGCCGGGGAGGGAAATTGGACCCTGGAAACCGACGATGCCTATCATCAAAATGCCGACAGCATCGATTTCACGGATGGCGCCGGCTCCGGGGTGATCACCGTGCAGGATGGCTCAACCCTGGAATTCGAGAATATGGATCGCATACAATGGTAGCCGGCATCCGGTGATGCATGCTTTGCAACCGTCCCTCATCCCGCATGCTTCACCTTGACATCATGGAGCAGGGCACATGGGGGCACCATTCACGAACGTTCCGGAGAGCCTGTCGTCGAATGGCCTGAATGGGCTGCCGGATCGGCACACGAACCGCCACCCGCATCCATCAGGCCGTTTTCATCCCACTGAAGGCGGGAATCC
>PDZX01000147.1 GCA_002753185.1 Magnetococcales bacterium WMHbin3 | reverse complement strand
CGCCCCATCCGCCGGCATTGGGGGCAACGGTGATCACTACCTCAATACGGCGACGAACGACTGGTATCTGAAGACCACCGGAATCTGGTCGGTCGTCATGAACATCAAAGGCGCTACCGGGCCTCAAGGCATCCAGGGCCTGACCGGCGCAACCGGGGCCACCGGACCGCAAGGGCCACAGGGCATCCAGGGTGAAATCGGCCCGCCTGGACCAAGCGGCACGACGGAAGGGACCGGTTTGGTGCATTTCAAGGGGTATTTCGGACTCCTCGACTGGCTGGGTGTGGCCAAAAACATCGGCACATTCACGGTTGGCAATACCCCACAAGGGATCGCCTGGTGTCCATACAATGACCGCCTGTACGTGGCGAACCTCGGTGCGAACGCTGTGGCAGTCGTCAATCCGCATACCGGGGGCACGGACGCGACCATCGCCACCGGCACGGGCCCTTTTTCCGTCGCCTATTGCCCAACCAACAATTGCGTCTACGTGGTCAACAAGACCGCAAATACCGTATCGGTGATCAGCGCGCAACTCGGCATGGTGGTCGCCACAGTCGCGGTTGGCGGCACTCCTTATGGCATCGCTTACTGTCCGTCCAATGACCGCATCTATGTCTCAAACTTTGGACCTCACAACGTCTCGGTCATCAACCCTTCAACCAACGCCGTCATCGCCACCATCGCCTCCATTCTGAATCCCGCCGGGATCGCATACTGCCCGACCAACGACCGTATTTATATCGTAAGCAACTACTCGAACAATGTGGCGGTTGTCAATCCGGCAAACAACACCGTCATTTCCACCATTTCCTCCGTGGGCACGGGGCCGCGCTGGATCGCCTACTGCCTGTCCAATGATCGGATGTACGTGACCAGCGACGGCACGGCCAATCTGCAGGTGATCAATCCGGCAACCAACGCCATTGCCGCTTCGCTCACCGTTGGTATCGCTCCGCAGGGCGTCGCATGGTGCCCGACCAACAATCGCGTCTATGTGGTCAACAGCATGACCCCCAACTCGGTGTCGGTGGTCAATCCATCAACCAATACCGTTGTCGCCACGGTCACGGTAGGCGCATGGCCCTTTGGCATCGCATACGTTCCCAGTTCGGATCGCATGTATGTGACCACCGCCACTCCGGGCACCATCACGATCTTGACATAAACCATGCACGACTATCTCGCGGCAGAGCCGTTGATCGTGGCCCGGCTCAAGGAATGTCTCGCCGAGGCCACGATCCAGTCCACATGGGGCATGCCCAAGTTGCAGGAAACCCCCGACCTGCCCCCGGCGTTGCTGGTTTCCTTGGAGGAAGACCGGCCAGGGCAGATCGCGGATGACGGGATCACCCAAAAAGTGGAGCAGGTGTGGCTCTGCCTCGTGGTGGTCTCCGACGCCGAAAGCGAGGCCGGTCCTCTGATCGCCCGGGTGATCAAGGCCATGGCCGGGTGGCAGCCGGATGATCCGACCTTCTCACCATTTCAGCGCGTGAAGAGCCATTTCGCGCCGGATTACTCGCCCAACGGGATTTATTATTTTCCGTTGGCGTTCTCTACCCATTTTGTCTTCAACGTCTGACTTCTCAAAAGGATCCCATCATGGCCAGCAGTCAAGTCAGCCTCATTGGCGCCGGGAGAATCTTCATCGGCCTTCGAGGCGGTGGAAAGTTGCGTTTCGTCGGACAGTGCAAGGAGTACAAGCTCGATTTCACGGAAGAGACCAAGGAGTTGAAGGATTATGTCAACGGTGGCGGGGTCGCGGACAGCGTCAGCTTCATCTCCAAAGTCGAGACCACCATCACCTTTGCCAGCCTCTCCGTGAAGAATCTCGCCATGGCCCTGCGTGGCGTCGATTCGGCCCTGGCATCCCAGACCCTCACCAGCACCCATACGGCCTATCCCGGCGGGCTGATTCAACTCGCTGGCGTTGGGCCAACGGCGGTGACCATCCAGTTGGCTCTGGACACATGGGCCGCGTCCACCGCCTATACCGTCGGCCAACTGGTCAAACCTGGCGCGGGGACTCATTATTACGAGTGCAAGACGGCGGGCACCTCCGGGGCCGTCGCGCCCACCTGGAAAACCGATGGCAGCGACACCACCGACGGCACCGCCGTCTGGACGGACAAAGGGTTGCGTACCCTGGCCGTCAACGAATACGAGATCACCAGCGCGGGCATCTTCATCCCGGACACCTCCAGTCGCATCTCCGAAGCGGGCACCCAGGTCGAGGTGGGCTACACCACCACCGAGGGGGCCAACATCGAGGCCCTGGTCAAAGCCGGAGAGGAGTACCAGGTGGTCTTCGCGGGCAAGAACTTCGCGCGCAGCGGCAAGCCCCTGTCGGTCGACATGTACCGGGTCAAGTTCTCCGCACCCAAGGATCTGGCCTTCATCGGCGAGGATTTCGCCACCCTGACGCTGACCGGCAGTCTGCTTTCCGATGACACAAAAAGCGGCCAGGACATCAGCGCCTACTGCAACATCAAAATGGTGGCGTGATGAGCATGCGCCGCACCAAGACCATCCAGGTGGGCGAACCACCCCGTGACGTGACCATCCGGGAGCCAACGGTTGCCGAAATTCGCAACTGGCTTGTGGACCTGGAAAAACTCAAAACCGCCCCCATCGATTTCGTGACCCATGGCCTGTTCAACGATGCCTCCCTGACCGACATCGTGCTGATGACCGACCTGTCATTGGAAGACCTCAATGCCATGGTGCCATCGGAGATCAAAATGCTGATCGACGCCTGCCAGGAGATGAACCCCGATTTTTTTACCGTGCGCAAGCGCCGGATGCTGATGTGGGAGATGGAGTCCCACGCAGCGTATGCAGTCTTGCTCAAATCCGAGCAATGGATGCTGGCCAACCCGGAAGCGACCTCGCCACCATGATCAAGAACCTGGTCTGGTCGGCCTGCACCCTGGCGCGGGCCGGTCATGCCCAGGTGTTTGATTACCCGTGGCCGCTGTTTTTGGCTGCGGTCGAGGAGCTGGCCGCATCCCAAAAAACCCGATAAGCCCCATCATTTTTCAAAAGGAGCATGCCATGACGATCCAGACGAGCATCACCCAGGAAATCCAGTTGACCACGCACGATGGCACCCCGATGGTCTCCTCCCTGATGGTGGCCGAAAAGTTCGGGAAGCTGCACAAGGATGTCCTGAGGGCCCTCGAGAACCTGAAAGCCGACTGCCCGGAGGATTTTCGTCAGCGCAATTTTGCGCCGACGTTCCCGGCCCTGCCCATGGGCTTGGTGGGGTAACCCCATCCCCCATCCATCGGCCAGGACTGCGCCCGCCATGCCCACCGCCTCCCTTGAATTCACGCTCTTCATGAACACCGCCTTC
>PDZX01000028.1 GCA_002753185.1 Magnetococcales bacterium WMHbin3 | reverse complement strand
GAAGAGAACTGGAAGTGCTTCGTCAACAGCCGCATCGAACCGACCACCGGTGAGTGGTCCGTGTTCAAGCGCGCCCACAAGGACCTGGTCGCCAAGTAATGTCGTATTGTCGGGGGGGAGCGATCCCCCCCGACAACCTCAAAGATCCCGCAGTTTCCTTTTCCATGGCGCCCTGCCTTCCTGGCCGATATCGACTCTCTCACTGTCACTTGACCCTATGGGTTCAGGGTCGAGGCGGGTGGATGGTGTTTTCGATGGCCAGGGCGATGTAATTAAAAAAATTATATTTTTCTAATAGGTTGGAGCGTTCTTGCGCCAGCAGTTGGGGGTTGTGGCGTTCCGGGTGATCCAGCAGGGTTTCGATGGCGGCGATGGTGGCGTCGGTCTGTTCGATATCGATGCGCTGGAGGGAGGCACTGGCAAAAAAATCGTCGATATTGGGCGCGCCATGATAGATCGGCATGGCATGGCCGAGATAGATATCCGCGATTTTTTCCGTCCAGTAGTTGCGATGCACGGAATTCTCCACGGCAATGCTGAAAAGATAGGGATCGATTGCTTCCTTTTTGTCGAGGATGGGGTTGTATCCGAAGCCGAAGAAGTCGATGCGATTTTTGCAATGATCTCGCAGGCGCGTCAGGAATTCCACCCGTTTGCGATGTCCTGGCGTGAAGGTTTTTTGCGAGACGATCATGGAGCAGAGTCTGGTTTTGGCGGGCGGTTGGGCGGTCAGCAGGTGATCGAAGGGGACGATGCCTTGTGGGTCGAACCAGTGTCCCAGACCGGGTTGCAGTTCGATGCGCAGGCCATACATCCAGCCCAGCAGGGGGGGGGCGATGAACTGTTTTGGACCGTCCACATCGAGGACGCTGGGGGTGAGGATGGCGGTAAACTCCCGCAGGCGGTCGGGGGGATGCCAGCACACTTCCGGCGGTTCCTGTTGCAGGTAGATGGCCTTTTTTCCAGGGATGCGGAATTGGGCATCGTTGAGAAAATCGTTCAGATCCCAGGTTCCCACCACCTGCCAATCCGCGTTGGGATTGCCGAAGCCGAAGCGGCAATTGCGGTACACCCCTTCTCCTCCCGGCGTTTGCCGCAACTGGATGGCGGCGATCCCTTGCCGGCTGCGTTCCACTCCGTAGAAATTCACCGTGACCATTGTCGATTCCCTTGTTGGATGGCGTGATCACTCATGATACATCCAACCGAACATGGCTGTCACGCCGCACAGCGGAAGCGGGGTTGCGGCCGGAACGGGAAATCAGGAAAAAGCGGTCAGCACGTAATCCGGGCGGTCGAGGCGATTGGGAAAATCCAAGGGCGAGGGAATCGGTTCGCTGCTGGGGGTGAAGGAGGAGCGGTCGCGGCGCAGGAAGGTTATTTCAATAACTTCAGGAATCGGGATTCCCTCCACGACGATCAGATTACAGCAATTATTGGCGTGCAGATGCACACAGGCATGGTGGCGCGTGAGGATGCTCACCAAATGGTTGGCCGCCTGGAAAAAGGCCGGATCCCCCAGCAGGGTCAGATGGTGCAACTCGGCGGTGATGATGCGAAAATTCAGCAGATCCAGATCGGTCAGGACGCCGAACGCGGCATATTCCGCCGCCTCGATGTCCATCTTGAGAATCAGGTCCCCCTGCTCCTCCAACCCGTGATCGGCCAGAATCGTCGGCAGCCGCCGGGTGTGGATCGGAACCTGGATCCAATGGCCATCGGGACCCACCGTGTGGGTGATCACCGGCTGGTCCGGGGGGGTGTCCGCCGGGCCAAGGCCCACCTGCTGAAAATGAAACCGGGGATGGGCGCGGGGGGGCGCATCGATCGTGGGGTCGTATTGATAGACATCGACCCCACGGTCGGCGAAAAAGGCATCGAACGCCACATTCTGACCAATGCCCAACGAGATCACCCCCGCAATCCCCTCCAGGTCGTCCGGCAGCACATAGCCCCCGTCCCGGTTGGAGCCGACCCGGATCTTGCGAAAGCACGAATCCTGTTTCCTCAGTTGGCGCAACAGGTTCAACAGTTGGTATTGCATGGCATCTGCTCCCCACTCACAGCTTGAACATGAGAAAAGCAACACTGAGATAATTGATGGAACCCACCATGTCAATGAAGGCCAGGGCAAGAGGACCGGCGGCTACGGCGGGGTCGGCGCCGAGGCGCTTGAAGAAGAACGGCAGCGACATGGCGATGGCCGAGGCGCAGGTGATGCTCAGGGCCATCGCGATGCCCAACGTGATGGAAAGGGTCGGGTTCCAGAACAGAAAATACGAAGCCACCGCCAGGCAGATGCCATAAAATCCCCCCTGAATCGCGTTGGTGCCCAGTTCCTTGCCCAGCAGCTTGAAAAAGTGCGCGTCCACGATGGTCCCCAACGCCAAACCACGCACCACCACCGCGCCGGTCTGGCTCCCGGCGTTGCCCGACATGCCGATGACAATTGGAAAGAAAAAGGCCAATTGCACCACGGCGGCCAAGGTGTGCTCGAACCCGTCCAGAATCGCCGAAACGATCAGATAGGCCACGAAGGCCGTGATCAGCCACGGCACTCGCGTCTTGAAGATCTGCATTGGGGTTTGCGTCAGCACGTTGGCGCTCTTCGAGCCGATGCCCGCCATCTTCATGATGGAGCCGGTGTTCTCCTCCTGGATGATGTCGATCAGATTGTCGATGGTGATCTGCCCCACCAGCGCCCCGAACTCGTCCACCACCGGCATGGCCAGCAGCCGGTAGCGGGAAATGAGCTTGGCCGCCATCCCCTGCGGCGCGTTCACGTCCACCTTGATCAGCCGGGTGTTGGTGAATTCTTTCAATGTCTTGTCGGGATCCGCCAGAATCAGCTTGCGCAGGGAACACACCCCGGTGAGCACCCGATTTTCGTCCACCACATACAGATAAAAAATCGAACTGTGCGAGGAGAGGGCCTGCACGGTGCGGATCGCCTCGGAGGCGGTCATGGTCTCCGGCAAGGCCAAAATATTGGTCTCCATCAGGCTGCCGGCGGTATCTTCCTGATAGGCGCTCTGATCCACCTCCGTGGGACGGTGCGCGTCGTCCATGGCCAGCATCAGCCGTTGGGAGAGATCCTCGTCCAGCAGGTTGAGCATCCGCCGGCGCGCATCGGTGTTGAGGTGATTGAGCAACAGCACCGCCTGCTCTATGAGGATGCTGGCGAAAACCGCCCGTTTGTGCCGGTCGTCCAGGCCGGTCACCACCTCGGCGGCATGGGTCACCGGCGCGATATGCGTGAACAACTCCCCGGCCTGCCCGTCCGGCAGCCCGTTCAGGATCGCAATCAGGTCGGCGGGCTTGAGTTTTCCCAACAGTTGCGTCAGATGCCCCGTGGCTCCGCGTCGATAAAGCCTCAGGATCGCATCGGAGATGTTCGCTTTCGGCGCCGGGGGGGCGGTGGTCTTGGGGGTGTCCGAATCCATCATCATGGCCATGGCGGTCGTCCTGAATCGTGTCGTTGCTGTTGATGGTTGAGTCGTTTCAAAACTTCAGAACCCGTATACCAGGCTGGCAATCAACAAATAGTTGATCACCCCCAAAACATCCACGGTGGTGAGCACATACGGCCCACCCCCAATCGCCGGATCATGCCCCAGCTTTTGCAAAAGGATCGGCAGGCTGGAGGCAATCACCCCGGCATAGGTGATATTGGAAAGAATACTGATCCCCACCACAAAGGCCAGCGTCGTGCTCTTGAACACCAACAGCGCGTAACTGGACAAACAGATGCCGTAAAACGCCCCGATCAGCACGCCGGTCATGGTTTCCTTGACGAGCAACGCCAGATAATCGCTCACCTTGATCACTCCGGTCGCCAGACCACGCACCGCCACCACGGCGGTCTGGCTGCCCACGTTGCCGGCCATGCCGAAGATCATCGGCATGAAGAAACTCAGTTGAATCACACGGGACATGGTCCCCTCGAAGGCCCCCAGAATCCAGGCCGCCAGCAGGCCGCCCAGAAAGGGCGCCGCCAGCCAGGGCATCCGGGTGCGTGCGATGCTCGTCACGGCCTGCGAGAGAATCCCCATGGATTGCTCGGAGTCGGCGCCCACCGATCTCATCATTGCCTGGGTGTCGGCGTCCTGAATGACGTGGATCAGGTCGTCCACCGTGATGATCCCCCGTATCATCCCTTGATCGTTGACCACCGGGATGGCCATCAGGTCATGGGTGGTGACGAGCTGGGCCGCCTCCTTTTCGGGGGTGTCCACGTTGACCGTATGGACGTGGGTGTCCATGAAGTGGCGAATCTGTGTCTCCGGAGGGGAGAGCAGCAGCTTGCGCAGGGAACTCACCCCGGTCAGCCGCTGCTGTTCGTCGAGGACGTAGACATAAAACACGAACTCGTGGGAAGGGAGTCCCCGCAGGGCATCCAGGGATTCGGCGGCCGTGGCGGTCTCCTGAATGGCGAAGAACTCCGAGGTCATCAGTTTGCCTGCCGTGTCCGGCAGGTACTGGAGCAGGCTTTGCACCTCCTTTTGCGTGTCCCGCGCCAGGGCGTTCATCAGTTGCGAGCCGGTTTCGGGACTCAGTTGGCTGATGATGTGGCTGCGGGTGTCGGGGGAGAGGTTCTCCAGGATGGCGATCATCCGCCCCTGTTCGCTGGTGGAGACGATATGGATCTGGCAATCCTCCCGCAGGTCCTTGAGCGTCTCCCCGGCCTGATTGAGGTCGGCGATCAGATCGAACAGGTCGAGCGCTTCGTCCAGGTCATCGGTGGCGTTGATCACCATGGCGATGTCGCCTGGCAAAAGTTTGGCGATGATGCGGTTGAGTTGGGCGGTGGCGCCCTTGCGGTACAGGCGGCGAATGGTCTCGACGTATTTGGGGGCGGGCATCGCCTCCATGGTATCCTGGGGTTCTTCAGCCACGATCATGCTCATTTTTTCGTTCCTTGCTAGCGAAAAAACAAAAGAAAAAAAACCTGTATTTATGAACGCGTTTCGATCACGCGCCATCATGAAACAGTCAACAGTGGAATATCGCAAACGAGATTTTGGGTATCCGGTAACCGCCGGTGGGGGTTCCCGCAAGGGCGCCGGCGCGGATGGAAGGGGACAAAGGCGGGAGAAAGCGAATTCGAAATGGTCGGCCTTGTCATCCAGCTACGCGCCGGGGCTGAAATAATCGAGTGTCCACGCATCCTCCAAATTGTTGTTGAATCCTTGCACCATGATAGGACACGCCCAGAAATGCGTCAAGCGCCAACCGGCGGATTTGAAATTTTTTTCAATCCTGGCCATGACAGGCGCGGAACGGTCTTGAAATTGCTTGAGTGTGGCGAGTATTATGACAACATGATGAACAGAACCACGCGGACGGTTCGAAACCTTTTGCCAGCCGAGGGGCATCCAAGCCATGAGTCAAACGGAAACAGTAATGGAAAATCCTTTTCAGGTCATCCTGTTGGCCACCGACGGATCGGAATTCTCCGCCGGGGTGGAACGGGTGGGCGTCGAAATGGCGGGCCAGCATGGTTCCAGGCTGCATGTCCTGCGGCTGTTGCTGGCGGACCCCGGCTCGGACGCCTCCATCGTCGAGGAACAGGACGCGGCCCTCAACATGGAGCGGGTCAATGCCATGTGCGCCGAACGGGGCATCACCTGCGAAAGCATGCTGCGCCACGCCGAGGAACCCAGCCAGGGGATCCTGGCGGCGGCCAGGGAAGTGGGGGCGCAACTCCTCATCCTGGGCCGGCGCGGTAAGCGCGGCATGGCCAAGTTGATGGTGGGCGACGCCACCACCCGCATCCTGGACAAGGCCGACTGCGCGGTCCTGGTGGTTCCGCGCCTCTTCTCCTACTGGAGCAGTGGTGTCCTCCTGGCCCTGGACGCCGATGAGAACGACGGAGATCATGCCGCCCTGGGCGCCTTTCATCTGGCGCAACACGCCAATCTGCCCCTCACCATCCTGAAAATCACCGATGAAGGCGAAACCGATCGCATGGAGGTCAATCAGGCGGTCAATCGTCTGGTGGCCATGGCCAAGCTGCGGGAGATCGATGCCGATGGGCTGATTCAGGCCGGCGACGATCCCGACGCCCTCATCCTGGAAGTGGCCAGACAGCGCACCGGCGACATCATCGTCTGCGAACCCCGCGACCGCTCGATGATCGACCGGCTGTTCCATGTCAACAAACTGGTCCAGCTGATCGGCAAGGCGCACTGTCCGGTGCTGGTGGTCCCGGCGCGCGCGGTCGCTTGAATGCCCCCGTAACGCAAAAATCCCCGGAGGGCCACTCCGGGGATCGTATCGGTTCACAAGGATGGCGCCGCCTCAGTCGTGTTCCGGCTTCTCCTCCGGCCTGGGGTCATGCTTGGGCAGGTGCTGGAACTTGACCTTCGTGATGCGATGGTTGTCCATCTCCATCACCACGATGTTGGCGTTGTCCAGTTCCGCCGCGTCGCCCACGATGGGCACCCGCCCCAGCCGGTGATAGATCAATCCGCCGATGGTGCTGTAATCGTCCCCCTCCGGGAACTTGTAGTTGAGCACCGCGCCCAGTTCCGCGATCCGCATGGAGGCGTCGATCACGAATTGATCGTTGTCCAGTTTCTTCACCCGGCGGGTGGCCTTGGTGAATTCGTCCTCGTAATCGCCGACGATCTCCTCCAGGATGTCCTCCAGGGTGATGATCCCCTCGGTTCCGCCATACTCGTCGATCACCACCGCCAACTGTTGCCGGTTGGCCTTGAACTCCTTGAGCAGATCCCGCAGGGGCTTGCTGTTGGGCACCATGTAGCAGGGATGGATGTATTCGCTGATGGGCTGGTCGGTCATGGGTGAGTCTTTGGCGTCGGCCAGCACGCTCAACAGTTCCTTCATGGCCACGTAGCCAAGGATGTTGTCCAGGTTGTTCTCGTAGACCAGATAGCGCGCATGGGGGATGTCGCGGAATTTGGTCAGGGCCTCCAGCAGGGTGGCGTCCTTGGCAAAGGCCAGGATGTCGGTGCGGGGCACCATGGCGGAGCGTACCGTCCGTTCGCCCATATCCATGATGCCATGGATCATCTTCGAGTCCTCCGGCTTCAGCACCCCGGCCCCCTCGCTGGCGGCGGTGATGATGGTGCGGATCTCCTCCTGGGTCATGGTGAAATGCTCGCCGTGCGATCCGACCAGATCCCCCTGGCCAAAGCACCACAACAGGAAGTTGGAGGCGTGCTTCATGGCCCAGATCACCGGGGTCCAGGCGATGTACTGCATGTTGACCGACCAGGAGACCGCCATGGCCACCGCCTCGGCCTTGTGGAAGGCCAGGATCTTGGGCGCCAGTTCGCCGCCCACCACATGCAAAAACGAGATGATGATGAAGGCGATGATGTAGGCAATCAGGTGGGAGGTCTTGACCAGTTCCTCGCTCGTGGCCCCGAACATGGCGAACAGGTTTTCGAACCAGGGATCCATGATGAGCGCCAGGGTGTCCATGCCGATGGCGCCCAAACCGAGCGACACGATGGTGATGCCGATCTGCGTCACCGAGTAGAACCGTTCCGGTTCCTGATGCAGATCCTGGACCCGCTGGGCCGCCTTGTTGCCCTGTTCGGCCAGTTGGCGGATCTTGCTGCGGCGTGCCCCGGTGATGGCCACCTCGGCGCCGACGAAATAGGCGTTGCCTAAAATAAGAACAAGTATCAATAACAGTTTAAGCCACAAGATGGTTTCCATGGTCTTTTTTCCCTATTTTTTTCAGTCGTGCAACGCCTTGACGAGCCTTTTTCTGGCGTCAGCGAGGTCCTCGGTGGCGTTTTCCAGCCGTTTCGCGCAGTCGAGAACGTGGTGCATCGCCTTGCCGACATCCGTGCCGACGATCCAGGAAGCGAGTTTTTTCACATCGTCGCCGTTGCCGCTGATGATGTCATGGGTGGCCCCGGAGAGGATGTTGATCACATGTTGGCAGATTTCGGACGGGTTGCTGGTGCAGGTGCAACTCACGGTGAGATTTTTTCCGGATTTGCAAAAGACGATGTCGAGGTGTTTGTTGTTGTGGCCAAAGACTTGAAAGCTCAATTCCGCCATAGAGAGGCTCCATTCATCGATAGAGTAGAGAGTGCGTGCCGGGCAATCGGGACCTTGATTTCACAAAATGGCGTCCGCCATGGAGAGGAATTCACTTCCGGTTTGGCCTGCCGGTCCCGCGATTGTCCAGGCAGGGTGGCATGTTACCCCTAAATTTCCGCGTCTGGCAATGAAAAATTTTTTTGACCAAAAAATCCCCTCAATCACGGATGCCCGGTTGCCAAAAAAAAAGCCGTCGTCCGCAAGTCGCGGACGACGGCTTTATTGGGGGGGACCCCGTTGGATTACAGGACCCGGACGTTTTCCGCCTTGGGGCCTTTTTCACCCTTGGTCACGGTGAACTCCACCCGTTGACCTTCTGTCAGGCTCTTGAATCCTTCCATGACGATGGCGCTGTGATGGACGAACGCATCGCCTTTGCCCTGATCCCGCTCGACGAAGCCGAATCCCTTGCTGTCATTGAACCACTTGACTTTGCCTGTTTCACGTTCCGACATTGTTGCAACTCCTACGTAAGAAAAGGGGGGGTTTGGCAGTACGATTAAGTTCAGAACCGCATTGGGGAGTTAAATTGACGCTACGGAGAGGATTTAAAACCACGTGATGCTGCCTGCCTTTTGCAAAGTAACGAACTACCAACTAGTGAGCAACATAATATACCAATTCCAACGGGGGGTCAAGTTTTTTTTTGATCCTGCCCGGACAAATCGGTGGGGATGTGCTATACCAGGAATTCAAGGAATTGGCACGACCCGTCAGAGCTGAGGAAACCCCATGAGTCGATCACCTGTGTCAATGAGCGTTCAGGAAGCGATGCGTCGCGCCACCGCCCATCATCTGGCCGGGGAGGCGGAGGAGGCGGAAGGGCTGTATCGCGCCATTTTGCGGGTGGTCCCGGATCACACGGATGTCTGGCACAATCTGGGGGTGTTGCTGGCCCAGAACGGTCATGCCGATGCCGGGTTGCCCTGCCTGCTGGCGGCCCTGGAGCGGCGTCCTGGCGAGGCGCGCCATTGGCGCGCCTGCCTGGAGGCGATGGCGGAGGTGGCGGTCCCGGATGCGGAGTTGGTGGAGCCATTGCGCCGGATGCCGGAGGATGCCGGCGCCCATTACCGCCTGGCCATGTGGCTCCTGGAGCGGGGACGGCACGCCGAGGCTGCGGGGGTGTTCAAGCGGTTGACCCTCTTCGCCCCGGAGGTCCCGGAGGTCTGGAACGACCTGGGGGTGGCGCTGTTTGCCCTGCGGCGCTACGAGGAGGCGGAGGCGGCGTATGGCCGGGCGCTCGATCTGGCGCCGGGTCATGCCTTGGCATGGTTCAACCTGGGCAATCTTCTCAAGGGGAGCGGACGCCCGGCCGAGGCGGAAGCGGCCTATCGGCGGGCGCTCGCGGCACAACCGGTCTTTGCCGGGGCCTGGAACAATCTGGGCACGCTCCTCAAGGAACAAAACCGCTGCGCCGACGCGGAGGCGTGTTTGCGCCGGGCGCTCGCGGACGCGTCGGAGTCTCTCCAGGCGCGTCTCAATCTGGGGCTGTTGTTGGCGGAAAGCGATCGTTGCGCCGAGGCGCGGCAAGGTTTCGAGGCGATCCTGGCCCTGGACGGCAACCATGCCGAGGCGCGCTGGCATTTGGCCATGCTGCCGCTGGCCCCGTTCTGGGAGCGCCCGGAGGAGAAAAAACGGGCCAGGGAGGCCTTCGCCGGGGAACTGGAAGCGCTTCGGGAGTGGTTCGCCGCCAGGGAGTGGCGTTTCGGCGAGCGGGCCGTGGGGTGCGGCCAACCGTTTTTTTTGGCCTATCACGAGGAGGAGAACCTGGCGTTGTCGAGCCGCCACGGCGACCTCTGCGCCCGGCTGATGGCGCAGTGGAGCGGCGGCGCGGATCTCTTGGCGCCCGGCCCCCGCCCGGAGGGGCCGATCCGCGTGGGGGTGGTGACCTGTTATTTTCGCGACCACTCGGTCTGGCAGGCCATTCTGAAGGGGTTTTTTCAGAGGTTGGACCGCGACCGTTTTCAATGGTTTGCCTTTTGCACCGGGTCGCATCTCGATGAGGAGAGCCGCCTGGCCATGGAACGGAGTGCATTTTTCGCCGGTCCCAGGGAGCTGGGCGAGTGGGTCCACCTGATCCGCGAGGTGAGGCCAGACGTGCTGCTCTATCCGGAGTTGGGCATGGATCCCATGACCTTCAAGCTGGCCTGCCTGCGTCTGGCCCCGGTGCAGATGGCCGCCTGGGGCCATCCAGAGACCAGCGGTCTGCCCACCATGGATTGTTTTCTGAGCGCGGAGGGACTCGAACCGGAACATGGCGCGGCCCACTATCGGGAAAAACTGCTGAAACTGCCGAATCTCGGCGTCTGCGTGGGCCGGACGGTGCGGGAAGCGGGGCAGGGGGGGGATGTGGCGGCGCATGGGCTGCGCCCGCGTCACCCCATCCTGATCTGCGCCGGGACGCCGTTCAAGTACGACCCGGCCCACGATGGGATTTTCGTCGAGCTGGCGCGCGGGATTCCGGGGTGTCAACTGGTCTTTTTCACCCCCCCTGGCCGACCGGAGTTGAGCCGGCCCTTGCACAACCGGCTGAAGCGACGCCTGCGGGCCGAGGGGCTGGAGCCGGACATGCATCTGTTCTTTCTGCCGTGGCTGCCGGGGGAGGCGTTTCACGGACTCATGCGTCATGCCACCCTGATGCTGGACACCATTGGCTTTTCCGGTTTCAATACCGTGTTGCGGGCCGTGGCACGCCTGTTGCCGGTGGTGACCCTGGAGGGGCGTTTCCTGCGCGGGCGCCTGGGCGCGGGGATTTTGCGCCGCCTGGGGGTGACGGAGACCATCGCCGGGGAGATCGGGGAGTACGTGGATCTGGCGATGCGGTTGTCCGCCGATGCCCCGTGGCGGGAAGCCCTCCGGGAGCGCATGGCAGTCAACCTGCCCCGACTGTTCGATGACACGGAGCCGGTGCGGCACTTGGAGACAATATTGGAGAAAATGGTGCGCGGATGAAACGAGATCCCTTCGTGGCGAGGTTGGTGGCCATGTTCGAGCAGGGGCGCTTCGCCGAACTGGAGCGATCCGCGCGGGAGTGTACGCGGCGTTTCCCGCGCGACGGATTCGGCTGGCAGGCCCTGGGGGTGGCGATCAAGGCCATGGGCCGCCCCGCGCAGGAGGCCCTGCCCCCGTTGCGCGAGGCGGTGGCGCGCATGCCGGGGGATGCCGAGGCCCATGCCAATCTGGGGCTGGTGTTGATGGAGACCGGCCATCTGGAGGAGGGGGAGGCGGTTTGCCGCCGGGCGCTGGCGCTGCAGCCGGGACATGTCGAGGCATGCAATCATCTGGGGATGATCCTGCAACTGCGTGGCCGGCATGCCGAGGCCGAGGGGTGCTTCCGGGCGATCCTGGCGGCGCGGCCCGATTCCCTGGATGCGTTGCGCAATCTGGGGCTGCTGGTCAACAAGCTGGGCCGTCTGGAGGAGGCGGAGGCCTGTTACCGCCGGGTGCTGGCGAGCCGTCCGGAGGATGTCGATCTTTTGTGCGACCTGGGCTATCTCTTCCTGACGCAGGGCCGCATGGGGGAGGGGTGGCCTTTGCATGAGCTGCGTTATCATCCCCGCCGGGCGCATGGGGAGCGGATCGTCGGCGAGACCCGTTATCCCATGTGGCAGGGCGAGGCGTTGGCCGGCAAATCCCTGCTGGTCCTGCCGGAGCAGGGGTATGGGGATCAGATTCAGTTCGTGCGCTTCCTTCCCCTGCTGCGCGCTTCTGGCGTGGCGAAAGTCACCCTGGTGGTTTTTTCTCCGCTTGCGGCGTTGTTCGCCTCGCTGGAGGGGGTGGACCGGGTGGTCTCCGTGGGGGAGCCGGATGGGGGGGAGCGTTTCGACTGCTGGACCTTTCTGCTCTCCTTGCCCATGCGTCTCGGCCTGGACCTGGCGACTTTGCCGGCGCGGCTCCCTTATTTGCATGCCCCACGCGAGCGGATCGCCTTCTGGGCGGATCGTCTGCCCGCCGGGGGATTCCGGGTGGGGGTGCAGTGGCTGGGATCGGCGCGCCATTCCAACGACGGGCAACGCTCCCTGTCCGGTTTGGGGGCATTGCGCCCCTTGTGGAGCGTGCCGGGGATCACCTGGGTGGGATTGCAAAAGGAGCGCGGGGAAGAGGAGACCAGGCACCCCCCGCCCGGCCAGCCGCTCCATGATCCGGGCGAGGCATGGCGGGATTTCGCCGATACCGCCGCCATCGTTGCGCAACTCGATCTGGTGATCACCGTGGACACCGCCCTGGCCCATCTGGCCGGCGCCCTGGGCAAGGCGTGCTGGGTGTTGTTGCCGGCCTACGATACGGATTGGCGCTGGATGCGTGATCGCGACGACTCCCCCTGGTATCCCGGAATCATGCGGTTGTTCCGCCAGGAGCGCGCTGGCGAGTGGCAACCCGTGGTGCAACGGGTGCGGGAGGCGTTGCGCGGCATGGTGGGGGAAGGATCATGACGGACCTGTTGACACGTCTGCGTCGCAAGGGGTTGGCGGTCCTGCCGATCCTGGCCGGGGCGTTGCTGCTCTCCCTGGTGCTGAGCGGACTTTTTTTGCTTTTTCAATGGTGGGGGCCGGAGGCATGGAACGAACGGCTGCGCTGGCTGGCGGATGGCGATTTCGCCAGTCGCAAGGCATTATTGAAAGAATATTTTGCCGGTTTTGGCGACCGGGCGGCATGGGTCTTTCTGGGGGTTCAGTTCCTGCAGGTGTTGATCGCCCCGATTCCCGGTCAGGTGACCGGGTTGCTGGGGGGATTCCTGTTCGGTTTCTGGCCGGGCCTGGGGCTGACCATGGCGGGATTGCTGGTGGGATCGGTCACGGTCATGGGGTTGACCCGGCTGGCGGGCAATTGGCTGGTGCGCCGGATGGTTCCCTCCGAGATCATGGAAAAATTCGATTTTCTGCTCGCCAAGGGGCGGGTGTTCGATTTCTTCATGATCTATCTGCTGCCCGCCCTGCCGGATGACGCGGTGTGCTTCATCGCCGGCCTGACGCGGCTGTCGTTGTGGCGGTTGACCCTGGCCTGCCTGCTGGGGCGTCTGCCGGGCATGGCCGTCCTCACCTTCGCGGGCAGCAGCCTGGATGCCGACCTGGAACTGGCGCAACGGGTGTTCGGCGCGGCCATGCTGGTGGCGATGGTCATCTGGTTGTACGACGACAAGATCGAGGCGTGGGTGCGGCGCCGGGCCTGACAACCGGCATCAGACGTTGAAGCGGAAGTGCATGATGTCCCCGTCCACCACCGGGTAGTCCCGCCCCTCGACCCGCATCAACCCCTTCTCCTTGGCGGCCAGTTCGCCGCCGCAGGCGATGTAGTCGGCATAGGCGATCACCTCGGCGCGGATGAAACCCCGCTGAAAGTCGCTGTGAATCGCCCCGGCGGCATCATAGGCGCTCGCCCCCTGGCCAATGGTCCAGGCGCGGGTCTCCTGGGGACCGGCGGTGAAGAAGGTCATCAGCCCCAGCAGGTGATAGGCGGAACGCACCAGCCGGTCCAGCCCCGACTCGGTCAGCCCGAGATCCTGGAGGAACAGCCGCGTTTCATCCTCGTTCAGTTCCGAGATCTCCGCCTCGATGGCCCCGCAGATCGCCACCATGCCGGCCCCTTCCGCATCCGCGATCGCCCGCACGGAGTCCACCATGGCGTTGCCCCCCGGCTGCTGCGCCGCCGCCACTTCCTGTTCCGCCACGTTGCAGACGTAGAGCACCGGCTTGGCGGTCAGCAGAAACAGATCCCGCAACGCCTCCCGATCCGCCGGGGTCAACTTCTGGCGGCGCACCGGCACGCCGTCGTTCAGCCCCTGCATCACCCCTTCGTACATCGTCGCCAGCGTCTTGGCTTCTTTGTCCCCGGAGCGTGACCGCTGCACGATCGCCTTGTGCCGTTTTTCCAGGCTGGCCAGGTCCGCCAGCATCAGTTCGGTGTCGATCACCTGGATGTCGTCCACCGGGTGGACCCGGTTGTGGACATGGGTGATGTCGTCGTCGATGAAACAGCGCACCACATGGGCGATCGCCTCCACCTGACGGATGTGGCCGAGAAACTGATTGCCGAGTCCTTCCCCCTTGCTCGCCCCGCGCACCAGGCCGGCGATGTCCAGAAACTCCATCACCGCCGGAATTTTGCGTTTGGGATGCAACAGGGCGGTCAGGGCCTCCAGCCGGGGATCGTGTACCGCCACCATGCCCTGGTTCGGCTCGATGGTGCAGAACGGATAGTTGGCCATTTGCGCCCCGGCCGCCGTCAAGGCATTGAAAATGGTCGATTTGCCCACGTTGGGCAAACCGACGATGCCGCATCTTACCGTCATGCTGTTCTCCCGATGATGATCATGAAGCGGCCGGAGCCGGCCGCGTTGCCGGTTGCAGACGATTCATGGCCCCGGCCAGGTCGTCCGCGAGGATCAGGGGCAGAACCGGCGGCAGGATGGACAACAGCCGCTCCCGTTCCTCCTGTTCGGCGGGGGTGAAGCCGGCCAGGACATGCCGCGCCGTATCCACCCCCGGCGGCGGACGCCCCACCCCCAGGCGAATCCGCACGAAATCCGGGGTTCCCAATACCTGCTGGATCGATTTCAGGCCGTTGTGACCGCCGTTGCCGCCCCCCAGCTTCATGCGCACCTTGCCGCAGGCCAGATCCACGTCGTCATGGAAGACGATCACCTGGTCCGGTTCCAGACGGTAATAGCGCAGCGCCGCTCCCACCGATTCGCCGGAGAGATTCATGTAGGTCTCCGGGACCAGCCAGAAGATCCGCTCCGTGCCGACGCGGCCCTCGCCGAAAATCCCCTGGAACCGTTTGCCCCCCGGTGGCAGGAGATAGTGCCTCGCCACTTCGGCGAGCAGGTCCCGGCCCAGGTTATGGCGGGTCCTGGCGTATTGCTCGCCAGGATTTCCCAACCCAACCAGCAGTTTCACCGTCCGTGCGTCCCCAGGGTCACCCTTCGACGCCGCCCTCGGCGGCCTCGCCGTGGACGCCCACCACGGTCAGGATGGTGAAGTTCTCATCCGCCGGGATTTCAACCCCATCGGGCAATTGGATGTCCTGCATGTGAATGGAGTCGCCGATGTCGAGGTTGGCCACCGAGACCTCGATGGCGTCGGGAATGAGGTCCGCGCGGCCCTGGACCTCCAGATCCTTGCGGATGAGTTCCAGAATGCCGCCCAGTTTGATGCCTGGGGATTTGGCCTCGTCCACCACATGCACCGGGACATTGACATGGATCACCCGGCTGGGATCGAAGCGCATGAAATCCACATGGAGGGGCAGCCCGGACACCGGGTGAATCTGGTAGTCGCGCATGAGCACCGCGACCTTCTGGTCGCCATCGATCAGGAGTTCCTGACGGTGGGTGCGCAGGGCCGAGCCTTCGGTCTCCAACAGCTTGAGCCACTCCTTCAGGTCGAGGGAGAGGGTGCTGTTTTCGCCGGTTCCGCCATAGAGGATCGCGGGCAGACGCGCCGACCGGCGCAGTTGACGTGCGTTTCCGGTGCCGAGGCCCGCGCGGGATTGTGCTTGAATCGTTGCCATGCCAAAAACTCCTTGAAGATTTGAGAATCGTCTAAACGAAGAGGGAACTCACCGATTCCTCGTCGCAGATGCGCCGGATCGCCTCCCCCAGCAGGGGTGCGACGCTCCGGGTTTCGATTTTGGGGCACGCCAGGGCCTCCGGGGAGAGCTGGATGGTGTCGGTAACCAGCAGACGGCTCAACTTGGAGGATTGGATCCGGTTCACCGCCGGTCCGGAGAGCACCCCATGGGTGCAGACCGCAGCCACGGAGCGGGCGCCGTGCTCCAGCAAGGCCTCGGCGGCCTTGACCATGGTGCCGGCGGTATCGACCATGTCGTCCACGATGATGCACTCCTTGTTTTCCACCTCGCCGATGATGTGATGCATTTCGGCGACGTTGGGGGCGGGACGGCGTTTGTCGATGATCGCCAGGTCCACGTGCAGCCGTTTGGCGTAGGAGCGGGCGCGCACCACCCCGCCGATGTCCGGGGAGATCACCACGGACTCCTCGTACCCCCACTTGCGTACCGCAGCCAGCAGCACCGGGGTGGCGTAGAGGTTGTCCACCGGCATGTTGAAGAAGCCCTGGATCTGACCCGCATGCAGGTCCATGGTCAGGACCCGCTGGACGCCGGCGGCATGCATCAGGTCGGCCACCAGCTTGGCGGTGATCGGGGTGCGACCGGCCTCCTTGCGGTCCTGGCGGGCGTAGCCGTAATAGGGGACCACTGCGGTGATGCGTCCCGCCGAGGCCCGGCGCAGGGCGTCCACCATGATGAGCAGTTCCATGAAGTGGTCGTTGGCCGGATTGGAGGTCGGCTGGATCACGAAGACATCCCGTCCGCGCACGTTTTCGTTGATCTGGATGAAGATTTCCCCATCCGCGAACCGGCGTGCCGTGGCATTGGACAGAGGGATGGCAAGGTATTCCGCGATCCGGCGGGCCAAATCGGGATTGGCGGTGCCAGAAAAAAGACGCATTTTCTCGATAGCCATGGGCCTGACGATTCGTGTCGGGGAGTCGCGAGTCGTGTCTCCGGTGGGACCGGCCGCGCCATCGTGACTCCAGGGGTTGAAAAAATTGCGGGAAATATACGCGCCTTGCGCCGGGATTGCAACCCATGGCATGCCGGATCGTCGTGCTCCCGCAAAAAAAAATCTCCCCTGGCGTCCGGCTGCCAGGGGAGCGTCGATGGCGGGGGAGTGGTTGCCTACTGGTGCCGGTTGGCGGCCACGCGCACCGGGTTGACCTGGCTGTCGGAGGTCTGATTGGTGGGGGCCTCGCGGTTGGCGAACAGGCGGATCACGGCCTCGTGTCCCTTTTGCCGGGCCAGCACCAGCGGGGTGTTGCCCAGGTTGTCCTTGGCGTTCATGTTCGCCCCGCGCTCCAGCAGGACGCGGACCACCTCGTCACGTCCCCGCAGGGCTGCCCAGTGCAGGGGGGTTTCCTGGTATTCGGCCTGGGGATTGACGTCCGCGACCCAGCGCACGAGAAACTTGACCATGTTGATGTGTCCCTCGCCGGCGGCCCAGTGGAGCGGGGTGTCCCCGGCGGTGGAACGGATGTCGGGGCGTGCTTTCATGGCGAACAGATATTCCGCCATGTCCATGTTGCCCGCGCGGGCGGCCCAGAAGATCGGCGTGCGTCCCAGGGCGTTGGCGAGATTGGGGTCGGCGCCCTGTTTGGTCAGCAGGACCGCCATGGCCTGTTGTCCCGCCTCGGCGGCCCAGTGCAGGGGGGTGTCCCCCGCATCGTCCTGGAGATTGACCCCGGCATGGGCCTGCAGCAAACGCTTGGCCAGCGCCTGGTTGCCTTCGGCGGCCACCCAGTGCAATGGGGTCTGGCCGGCCTTGTTCTTGATGTCCGGGCGCGCCCCGTTGGCGAGCAGGGTTTGCACGAGGCTCTCCGAGCCGTTGTTGGCGCCGATCATGTGCAGCGCGGTATCCCCGCGCTGATCCTGGACATTCACGTTCGCCCCCTTTTTGAGCAGAGCCTCGATCAGCGGACCATGACCCTTGATGGCCGCAAAGTGCAGCGGCGCCAGGCCGAATCCGTCGGGGGTGTTGATATCCTTGCCGGTGGCGATCAGCTTCTTGGCCTGTTCGATCGCGCCGTTTTCGATGGCCTTGTGTAGCGGCGTCCGGGTGGAGGCGCGCACCGCCTGGTTTTGTGCCGGCGGATCGGCGACCGCCTGGCCCGCTTCCGCGCCAGGCAGGCAGATCCATCCAACGGCCAGCATTCCCGGCAGAATGGCGTGCGTGATCAGGGAGGCGTGTTTGGAAAAAAAGGGCTTCTTGGTCATTGAGTTATCCGCAAGGGCGGCCAGAGCCGCGCAAAATGGTTGAAGGTACGCATGGAAACTTGCAATAAGGGTGCCTTTTTTATAATTATATGAAATTATTGATTTTTTTTTGATGGCGCAACAGGGTTGACACACTGCCGTCAAGGATCGGTCGGTCAAGGGGATCCTTGACAGACATGAAAAAAAATTCAATCGTGTCCCTTTCCCTCTGGAGCGTATGCGCGCTCGTTTATCCGTAACGGCAATGAACCAGGGAGCGGGATGCGACATGCCAATCGGACCGGCCTTTTTGCTGCTCACCCTCGTCTGGGGCAGCACCCCGCTGGCGATCCAGTGGAGCGTGGATGGGACCGGGTATGCCTTCGCGGTGACCGCCCGCATGGCCATCGGCGCGCTGGGTTTCCTGATTCTGCTCCCCTGGTTGCAAAAACGTCCCGCCCCTCTCCGGGATGTCGCGGCGGTCGCGGTCATCGCCGGCGTCAGCATGTTCACCAGCATGTACTGCGTCTATTGGGGCGTCCGCTTTCTCCCCTCCGGGTGGATCTCCGTGCTGTTCGGACTCGGCCCCCTGTTCACCGGGATCATCGCCGCCCTCTGGCTGGGCGAACCCTTCCCCGCAGAAAAGATCAGCGGTTCCCTGCTCGGCCTGGGAGGGTTGCCGCTCTTCTTCCTGCCCGGCGAGCACGGCGGGGAGAGCCTGTCGGCCGGAATGACCGCCATCCTTCTGGCGGTGCTGCTGTATGCCGCCGGCAACGTCGCCATCAAACGCCACAGCCGCAACGTGCCCCCCCGCTGGGTCGCGGCCGGCGCGCTCTGGGTGGCTTTTCCCCTCTTCCTGGCCGCCCTGCTGCTGTCGGGAGATCCCTGGCCAACGGCCATCACCACGCGCGCCGGACTGGCCATCCTCTACCTGGGGGTGGTGGCGAACCTGATCGGTTTTCTGCTTTTCTATCATCTTCTGAGCCGGGTCTCCGCCGCCAACGCCACCCTGGTCACCCTGAGCGCCCCCGCCGTCGCCCTGTGGCTGGGGCTGGCCCTCAACCGGGAAGAACCCCATGCGGGGGTGCTGGCCGGCACCCTGCTCGTCCTGGGCGGTCTGGCGCTGTTCCAGTGGGGAGGCGGATTGTCTCTCTTTCGTGGGCGGAAGTGATGGCATAAAATTGTCGGACCCGATGGTTTTTTCAGTTTCGATTCATCTTGCCGGTGTATTTTGTCGCGCAAACGCCGTACCTCCGGCATCACCATCATTTCGCTGGGAAGGGACAAGGACATGTCGCACTCGGAAGTCAATCAGAAGGATGCACGCTACGCCGAAGCCAAACGGGTCACCCAGGTGGGCACCTTGGGAGATACCTTTCTCACCTTCGGCAAACTCATCATCGGGGTGCTGAGCAACTCCGCCGCCCTGGTGGCCGAAGGGTTGCACTCCGGGGCCGACCTGCTCTTCGACCTGGTGGTGCTGGTCGGCATGAAGATCGCCCGCAAGCAACCCGACGAGGGACACCCCTATGGCCACGGCAAGTTCGAGGGGTTGATCTCCCTGCTGCTGGCGGTGATCCTCCTGATGGTGGCCGTGGGGGTCGTGGTGGACGCGGTCCATCGCATGGGATCCGGGGAAGAACTGAAGGCGCCGGGCCAGTTGGCCTTTTGGGCCGCCCTGATCTCCATCATCACCAAGGAGGCGCTCTTCCAGTACACCGTGCGGGTGGGCAGAAGACAGAAATCGAACATCATTATGGCCAATGCCTGGCACCACCGGGCCGATTCCATCTCCTCGTTCGCCGCGCTGCTCGGCATCGGCGGCGCCCTGATGGGCTATCCGATCCTCGACCCGGTGGCCGCCATCGCCGTGGCCTTTTTCGTCAGCAAGGTGGGTTTCGAGATCGGCCACAACGCCATCAAGGAACTGACCGATTCCGCCGAGGCCGTGGACGAGGAGATCCGTCAGCGTATCACCGATCTGATCCATGGCATCCCGGAGGTCCTCTCCGCCCACTTCGTCACCCCCCGCCAACTGGGGCCGGACATCATCGTGGATGTGCATGTGGTGGTCCCCATGGAGCTTTCCGTCTCCGAGGGCCATCAGGTGGCCGAACGGGTCAAGATGAATCTGCTGCAACAGGTGGATTCAATTACCGAAGTTATTGTTCATGTGGATACTGAGGATGATATGCATCGCAGCTTCCCGATCCATGACAGCCGCGACACGCTGTTGCAATGGGTGCAAGGGGAGATCCGACCGACTGGTCCGGTCAAGGGGATCCGGCGGTTGCAGCCCAACTACACCTGGGACGGGATTCACCTGGACCTGGTGCTGGAAGTGGACGAGTCGCGTTCCTTCGCCGAGGTGCATGCCGATGCCCAGTCATTGTGCGATCGCCTGCTGGCTGGGGATCGGAAAATTCGTGAGGTGCGCACCTCACTGGCCTCCAGGGAAGCGGGGCTGGCCCCCTGACGACGCACGGGAGGCGGGCGTTGGAACGGCATCCGTTCGACCGGGGGATCGCCCTGCATCGGCTGGGCCGTCTGGCGGAAGCCGCCGCATGTTACCGCGAGGCCCTGGCCATCCGCTCGGATGACCCGGAGTCTCTGTACCATTTGGGGATGGCGCTCCAGCAGCAGCGGGATTCCGCTGCCCTGGAGACCTATCTGGAACTGCTGCGTCTGCACCCCGGTCACGCCGGGGCGCACAACAACCTGGCGGTTTTGTACAAGGAACGGGGACGCCTCGACGAGGCCTTGGCCGCATACCGGGAGGCGATCCGCCTTGCGCCCGGCCACGCCGAGACCCATGCCAACCTCGCCCTGCTGCTGCTGGAGCGCCATGCCCCGGTCGAGGCCGAGGCCGCGTGCCGGGAGGCGATCCGTCTGGCGCCGGAATACGCGCGCGCCCATTTCAATTTGGGGGCCGCGCTGCTGCGACAGGGGCGGCCCGCCGAGGCGGAAGCGGCCTTTCGCGTCGCGATCCGTCTCGATCCCGGCGACGCCGTCGCGCATGCCAATCTGGGGAACCGGTTGCTGGACAAAGGATGCCTGGAAGAGGCGGAGGCGGCCTGCCGGGAGGCGATCCGTCTGCGTCCGGGAAATGCCGAATTTTATTATAATTTAGGTAATATTTGCCTGGCGCGCAAACGCCCCGACGCGGCGGAAACGGCTTGGCGGGAGGCGTTGCGCCTGCGACCCGGTCACCTGGCCTCCCTGATCAATCTGGGGGCGGTGCGGAAGGCCGGCGGTCGGCGCGCCGAGGCGGAAGCGGCCTGGCGGGAGGCGTTGCGGGTGGACCCCGGATGCGTGGCCGCTCTTGGCAACCTTGGCGTGTCGATGCATGACGCGAAACGGTTCCCGGAGGCCGAGGCGTTTTGGCGCGAGGCGTTGCGCCTGGCCCCGGCGGATGGGGACGCGGCGAGCAATCTGGGCATGCTGCTGCTGAAGCTGGGCCGCTTCGGCGAGGGGTGGTCCCTGTTCGAGTCCCGATCGGGCCAACAGGGGAGCACGACCCGTGTTCCGGACCTCGCCTCTCCCCGCTGGCGTGGCGAGGCGCTGGCGGGCCGTTCCCTGCTGGTGATCGGCGAACAGGGGCACGGCGACGAGATCCAGTTCTGCCGTTTCGCGCCATGGTTGCGGGAGCGGGGGGCGTCGCGGATCACCCTGGCCTGCCGGCCCTCCCTGGCGCCGCTGATCGGGACCCTGGACGGGGTGGACCAGGTGGTGGATGTGACCCGGATCGGCGATCTGTCCGGATGCGATTGCTGGTGTTTTCTCCTCTCCCTGCCGGGTCTGCTGGGCATCGGGCCGGAGACGATTCCTGCCTGTCTGCCTTATTTGCATGTGTTGCCGGAACGGGATGCGTACTGGCGGGAGCTGTTGCCGTCCGGGGAGTTCCGGGTGGGTTTGGCCTGGAAGGGGTCGGCCACCCATGCGCGGGACGGGGAGCGTTCCCTGCCGGGGTTGTCGTCGTTGGCCCCGTTGTGGGGGGTGGCGGGGGTTCGTTTCGTCGGTTTGCAGAAGGGGGCGGGGGAGGAGGAGGCGGCCAATCCGCCGCACGGTCAACCCCTGTTGCCCCTGGGGGCGCGCTTGCGGGATTACGCGGATACCGCTGCCGTGGTGGCGCGGCTTGATCTGGTGATCACGCCCGACACCTCGCTGGCCCATGTCTGTGGCGCGTTGGCGAGGCCATGCTGGCTCCTGTTGCCCTGGAACGCCGATTGGCGGTGGCGGGAGGAGCGCGAGGATTCGCCGTGGTATCCGGGCGTCATGCGGCTTTTCCGGCAGTCGTCGCCCGGCGACTGGTCCGGCGTGGCGCGGCGGGTGGCCTGGGCGTTGGCCGAGCGGGTGGCGCGGCATCACGACGCTTCGTGATGTAACGAAAACGTTAACCGTGCCAATTTGTCGCTTGCCAAGCGGGGCGGTGTGCGGGTATCCTGACACAATTGTGACAGCAATTTTTCGCAATGGTCTCCAGGATGGGGGAAAACCTGACCAACATGCCGGACAAACAAGCGGTTAACAATGTATTCATAGCGCGATTCTCAACTTTTGGTTTGCGATTATGGATTAAAAATCATGCATTTTGGGCGATTTCGCTAGCATATTTAATCGCCGCGTTGCTTCCGCAATGGTTTTTTAAAACAATTGTTGTTTGGCCGCCCGCCGGCATCGCCATGGCCGCCTTTCTTGCCTATGGCTTGCGCGTCTGGTCGGGGGTGTTCGTCGGCTCGTTCGTCTCCATCGTCTATTATTTCATCGTGCTGGAGCACGACTCCCCGTTGCAGTGGCAGAATCTGATCGTCAATCTGGTCACCTCGGCGGGCAACACGGGAGCGGCAGCCCTGTGCTGGTTCTGGTTGGCCAGGGAGCGCGGTCCCGGCAAGCTCTTTTTCGGTTCCCGGCAACTGTTTTTCGCGTTTTTTCCGGCCACCGCGCTGTACGGGACCCTGACGGCGATCCTGGGCGTGGGGATCTACAAGGTGATCGACAAACCCATGCTGTGGGGCGGGGCGATCTTCACCGATGCCGTGCTGCGCTGGTCGATCAGCGACATGGTGGCCATCCTGGTGTTCACTCCCCCCCTGGTGTTGTGGCTGCGCGGCGGACCCGTGCGGGTGCAATCCCACGAATCCTGGCAGTTGTGGGCCGTCACCCTGACCTCCCTGATCCTGGGGATGGGGTTGTTTTCCCCGCTCTCCCGGTTGCTGGAATACCCGCTCCTGCAACCCGTGGCCCTGCTGTTGCCGCTGCTGTGGGGCACGGTGCGCTTTCCCCGCCTGGGGAGCGTGGTGTGGAATCTGTTGGCCTTTCTGGCGCTGTGGTGGGGCACGGATGCCGGGTACGGCGCCTTCGTGATGGAAACACGGGAACGGTCGCTGGATGCCATGCAGGTCTTCGCCGGACTGACCTCCATGGCCATCCTGCTGCTGCGCGCCGCAGTGATGGCGGAAAGACGGGTGGGACGACGCCTGGCGTTTTTGGCCAAAACCCTGGAAGAACGCGTCAAACAACGCACCGGACACCTGCGGAACGAAATCACCGAACGGCAGCGCATGGAAGAGGCCCTGCGCGTCGCCAAGGAGAAGGCCGAGGAGGCCAATCGCGCCAAGAGCCTCTTCTTGGCCACCATGAGCCACGAGATTCGCACGCCGCTGAGCGGCATGATCGTCCAGACCCAGTTGCTGCTCTCCGGGGTGCTCGCCGCCAGCCAGCGCGAGCGCGCCGAGACGATCCGGGATCTGGGCCGGATTCTGGTGTCGCTGCTGGGCGATATCCTCGACATCTCCCGCATCGAGGCGGGCGGGGTGGTCCTGGAGGAGCGGGATTTCCGGATCGCCACGCTCTTCCGGGAGATCAGGACATTGATGATCGGTCAGGTGGAGGCCAAGGGGCTGACCTTGCGCTGGGAACTCCCGGAGGAGATGTCCCGGCCCGTGCGTGGGGATCCGGCGCGGCTGCGGCAGATTCTGTTCAATCTGGTGGGCAATGCCGTCAAGTTCACCCGCGAGGGGAGCATCGTGGTGGCCGTGGAGCGGCTGCGGGAGGAAGGGGAGCGGAATTGGTTCCGTTTCGAGGTGCGGGATACCGGGGTGGGGGTGCCGGCGGAGGCGGGGGGGCGGATTTTTTCCCTGTTCACCCAGGCCGACGGTTCGATTTCCAAGCGGTACGGCGGGGTGGGGCTGGGGTTGGCGCTGTGTCGGCGGCTGGTGGAGGCCATGGGAGGCGAAATCGGGTTTTCCTCGCGGGTCGGGGAGGGGTCCACCTTCTGGTTCACGGTCGCCTTGTCGCCGGGCCAGGAGGCGGACGAGAGCCGCTCTCCGGTCGTCACGCCGCCGCCGGCGACCCTGCTGCTGGTCGATGACGACGAATTCAGCCGCAACGTGAACGCGGAACTGCTCGCCAGTCATGGCCATCGGGTGGTGACCGCCGCCAACGGGGCCGAGGCCCTGGGGCGAATGCGCCAGGAGCGCTTCGACGCCGTGTTGATGGATCTTTGCATGGCCGGCATGGATGGCGCGTTCACGGTGGCCAGGATTCGCGCCCTGGAGGAGCCGGAGGCGGCGAGAGTGCCGGTGATCGCCCTGACTGCGGACGTCACCCTGGAGGGTCGGGAGATGTGCCGGATGGCCGGCATGCAGGGCTTTCTGGCCAAACCCCTGGAGATATCGAGCTTCAACGAGGCGCTCCACGACCTGACGAGCCGTTCCGGAATGGCGGCAGACGCCATGGCCCCCCGGTTGCTGGACGTGGCGCTGCTCGACCGGCGCTTCGACGAGTTGGGGGAGGAGCGGATGCGGGAGCATGCCAGTCGCTATCCGGAACGGCTGCGCGAGCGGATCGGCGCGGTGGAGGCGTGCTGGGAGAAGCGGGATTTGAGCCGTTGCCGGGACGAGGCGCATGCCCTCAAGGGGTTGGCGTTGACCATGGGGCTGGCGGAGTTGGGACAGGTGTGCCGCGTGCTTCAGGATGCGTGCGATTCCGGGGCCATGGAGGTCGGCGCGGAGCTGCTCCCCGGTCTGCGGGAACTGGGCGAGCAATCCTTGATCGGGTTGCGCCGTTTCATGGAGGAGCGGGGGTCACCGTGAAGGGGTCCAGGTCGCGGGCGAGGCTGACCGGCCCTGCGTAGTGACGCCGGCATTCGTCCAGGAAGAGGGAATCCGGCCCGTCGATGGGGTAGAAATGGGTCAGGATCAGCCGTTTGGCCCCGGCCTGGCGGGCCAGGCGGCCGCAGAGTCCGGCGGAGAGATGGCCATCGACCTTGCCGGCGTCCAGGGTGGAGCACTCCAGGAACAAAAGATCCGCCTCCTGGCAGAAAGCCGGCAGTTCCGGGTGGTCGTCGGTATCGCCGGAAAAGACCACGCAGGCGCCCTGCCATTCGAAGCGGTAGGCGCGGCTTTGGAATCGGGAGGAGTGGGGCGTGGAGAAGCTTCTGATGACCAGGTCGTTGCGGGTCCACTCCGGGGGGGCTTCCACCACATGCCAGGGAAACGCGGCCGGAGGTTCGGCCACCGGGACGACGTAGCGCGCGAAGAACTCCGCGAAGCCGGGTGGGCCATGCACGGTGAACGGCTTGACGCGGTTCAGGCCGGGCAGGCGCATGGCATGGATGAGGGGGATCAGATCGCCGATGTGGTCCGGATGGACATGGGTGATGAAGAGGGCGTCCAGGTCCCGGAAGCTTTTCCCCACGCGTTCCAGTTGCAGCAGGGTGGCGCTGCCGCAATCGATGAGCAGTTGTTCTCCTCCTGCTTCCAGGTGGTAGCCGGCGGCATTGCGCGTCAGCGAGGGGATGCCGGTGCCGCTTCCCAGGATATGACCTTGCATGGTGACCCTGTGATTTTTTGTGGGACAAGTCGTGCCGATATGGCATAATGGTCTCATCTTAGACCCTCACGGCCTTGGTCTGCAAGGAAGGAACCGCGATGCTGGTGAAGACCCTGTTGAAGGAAATTCAATTTTTTTGGGACTTTACCGATGAAGAGTGCGATCGGTTGGTCAACACGGAGCGTTTTTTCTCCACCTATCAGGATGGAGAATTTCTGATCACCGAGGGGGCCTCGGACGAATCCCTGTTGGTCCTGATCAAGGGAGATGCCCATGTGATCCATTCCAGCAATCCCGACCAGGTGATCGCCACCCTGAAGCCGGGGGCGGTGGTGGGGGAGGTGTCGTTTCTCACCAAGCGGCAGAGGGCCACCAGCATCATTGCCGCCGGCGAGGTCACCGCCTTCCGCATCGATCCCTACAGCATGACGCAGTCGCACATGGATCCAGGCACACAGACCAAGATCAAGAATCAGCTCATCGAGATCCTGGTGCAGCGGCTGGAGAACACCAACAAGGCGTTGGTGGCCCAGAAGGAGTCCAATTTCGCCCTTGCCAGGGCATTGCGCGAGCAGGTCCTGGCCATGCAAGCCAGGCGTTCCTGAACCCACGCCTGCGGAGGGATCCTCACCTGGCTTGGGAAGGCGCTCCCTGGCTGTGGGGTGGTGGTGCCGGTTGGGCCGGGGCGGGCATGCGCATCTCCTGAACGAATGGGGCTTGCGGCGGCGGTTGGTTGATCCGCATCACCCCGAACATGGCGCCGATGATCAATGCGGTCTGGGCCACGAACATGCCCGCTGTCCATTTGATGGTGTCGGCCTTGGTGGTTTCGATCTTGGTGTCCAATGCCTTGATCTCCTGCGTCAGTTTAACTTCCAGTTCTTTCATCTCCCGCGTCAGTTTAACTTCCAGTTCTTTCATCTCCCGCGTCAATTTTACTTCTACATCTTTGATATCTTTTGTAAGTTTTGCTTCTACATCTTTGATCTCTTTCGTAAGCTTTGCTTCCAGATCCTTTATATCTTTCGTAAGCTTTGCTTCCAGATCTTTGATATCTTTCGTAAGTTTTACATCCAGATTTTTAATATCTTGTGTCAGTTTTACGTCCAGTTCCTTGATAGCCAGCTTCAGATTCGCGTCTACCTTGGCCAAGTCCTCCTTGGTCGCGAGTCGATCCGCCAAGGCTTCCGCCAGGAGTTCCGCCTGAACTTCCGCCTGGGGTTCGGGAACGCCAACCTCCCGCAAGCGTTTGGTGTACCGCAAGGTATCGAATGCAAGACCGGTCATGGGAGATCCCCTTCTGGAAGGCAAAACGCGATTTCCGAGTATATTAGCCGATTTTGGCCGATCCCGTCCACAAGGATGATGCCGTCTTTTCGAAAATGATCTTTATTTGTTACCATCGAGAAACCGCCGCAACCCCTCCTCGACATCCCTGCCGCCCTGGCTGACGCTGATGTTGTGGCTCCCGTGCGTGGGGAGAAGCGTCTTTGCGCGGCTGCCGGACGCAGCCAGCAACACCTCGGCGTGCCGGAAGGGGATGGTCTTGTCGTCCCGGCTGTGCAGGATCAACAACGGCGCCCCGATCCTGGGCATGCGGTCCAGATTGTCGAAAAAGATGCGGCTCATCCACCGGATCGGCTTAAAAGGGGTAGCGCCCGGCCCCCACGTCGGGAATCGAGGTGAAACTCCCCTCCAGGATCAGGGCCGCCGGAGGATGTCGCGTCGCCAGCCAAGTCGCCGCCCCACCACCCAGGGAGTGGCCGTAAAGCACGATCCGCCCCGGATCCACGCCCCGCGTGTCATGGGATCGGCTCCTGCTTTGTCTCGTGGCTGCTAAATCGGCAATCTTTCTTGTCGCATCGGTCGGTATTGGGCGGGCAAGAGCGCGGCAATCGACTCGCCAGGCACGTTCGCCAGTTCTCTTGGTTCCAGCTTATGCAGACCGCCGCCATAGACGCGGCCTTCGCCAAGAAGCTGCGCCGGGGTGATTCGGTTTAGTGCTGCCCATATCCGCCGGATCAGATGCCTGTCTTTGCACATGGCAGCAGACAGGGTCGGGGTCGGATACATGGCGAGATAGACATTTGTTATGGTTGCCCTTGAATGATTCAGGATAAAGCGAAAAGGCCGTCCGCATTTACTGTTGCTACGACCGAGATAAGTGCAAACGATAGGCGCTGCCGGTCGGTCTTCCTGTGCATACCAGGGGGAACGGTGTCGGCATAGATAGGTTTCTGGCACTCCCTGGCGCTTACCTTCTTCCAGGTATCGCAACAAAGGCGGCTGATGGCGGGCGATTTCCGCCTCACTCATGCGCGAATCCAGCAAAAATAGTCTTCGGTCGAGCAGGGGGTTGCCAACGTCGTCGGCTGCAACTTCGTCGGCATCGACATGGCGTGGGCTGGGCAGGATCGGTCGGAAAGCATCTCGTGGCAGATTTCGTGATTCGACTTCGTCATCGGACAAGATGAAGAAGCTGTTGTTTCCAGTGGCGATACCGCGCTTGATGCGGAAGAAATCGGACAGGATCGGCCCCGATGGATGCAGACGGATACCGGCAGCGGGAAAGCGAGTCCATTTTGGCTCTTGGGCGAGGGCCTGAACCGGTATCGAACGCATTTGAGCAGGCATTGATAATGTGCCGCCGAAGCTGAAGTCGACTGTATGGTTGTGTGGGGGTGGAGCGTTGCGGAACCAGACGATAGCTGATGATACTAGTGCATCAGAAAACTGCACATCTTTCGGATCGAAGCGATGAATGTGCAGGAGTGTGACCTTTTCCAAGAGATAATGCTTGATTGCAACACCATAATTCACATCCATGAATTCGCTCGGAATGAGCCAGCCAGCTATGGCGTCCTCGGCGAGCCAAGCATGAGACAGGCCAATGAAGTGGCAATAAAGGCCGGCAAGACCATTAATGCGGATATTGCAGCGTTCTGCGGTGAGGCGTTGCAATCGATCTTTGTCATCGGTGGTCAGATGGTGATGTCGTACATAAGGCGGGTTGCAGATCAGAAGGTTGAAACGCGGTTCTGGGGTTTGCCTGGTGAAATCAGTCATGCGCAGGTTTAGCCCGGTTTCGTTCCATAAGGCGCAGGCTGGGTATCCATAATGGGTATCGATCTCGAAGCCGACAGCTTCGATGATGCGGTTGTTCGGATAGACGTTGCGCAGTGCGGAATAGAATGCTCCGGTGCCAAAGGCCGGATCAAGGAACCGCACGGGGCCTGCAGGCAATAAGCGATCCGCATGGCGCAATATTTCTTGAGCAAGCGGGAAGGGAGTCGAGAATTGCCCCAGTTTGTTTCTTTCGGTCAGACTCTTCTTTTGATCAAGATCGGCCTGTAGAGCGACACGCTGTGGTTCGAGCTTGTGAAAATTCGGCATCATGGTCAGATTCCAAAATGGGACAAATCGTTGATCCGGTGCTCCCAAACCCAGTCGATTCCCTCGGCGGCTTCATAGCCGAGATAGCCGCTATCGAAATACCCGCACAGGAACAGATTAAAGCGAACTTCCTCCCCGTAAGTGCTGCGTAGTTGCCCCATTTTGGCAGCTTCTTCCTTGCGGCGTTTGTTGACGTTGGTGAAGTCACCGGCGGATTTGGCCTCGAAAAATACAGGAAGGTCGCCAAGTGTGGCTGTCTTTGGCATGATGACGGCATCAACCGGAATGTTGACGGAGCGTGTTCCGTTTTCCAGCGTGACCGGAACATTCATACGGAAGCTGAATGTGCCGATTGGCATTGTATCGAATTTGATTCCATCGCCGGAGATTAGCTGCCTGTAACCCTGCTCTTCAAGCCATGACTTGATTGCGGCCAGTTGACGTTTTTCTTGAGCGTTACGAATGATTGGGTTTGCCACGGCTCCGCACAGACGATCGGCGATAATCGTCGCTGCACGATGCAGTTCGGCAGTATTGGGCGGTTCAGAACGGTCAAGCCAGACGAAAATATCAGGGTCGGTCATACGACCAATGATAGCGGCAATCTTGACCAATTGTGCATCTGCTTCGCGGGCAGCCATGCGGTGTGGCAGGCTTTTTTTGTCTTCGATGGTCTTGACGAAGGTTGGAATGTCACTGTTCGTCGTCAAGAAACCGCCGCAACCCCTCCTCGACCTCCTTGCCGCCCTGGCTGACGCTGGTGTTGTGGTTCCCGTGCGTGGGGAGAAGCGTCTTTGCGCGGCTGCCGGACGCAGACAGCAACACCTCGGCGTGCCGGAAGGGGATGGTCTTGTCGTCCCGGCTGTGCAGGATCAACAACGGCGCCCCGATCCTGGGCATGCGGTCCAGATTGTCGAAAAAGATGCGGCTCATCCATCGGATCGGCAGAAAGGGGTAGCGCCCGGCCCCCACGTCGGGAATCGAGGTGAAACTCCCCTCCAGGATCAGGGCCGCCGGGGGATGTCGCGTCGCCAGCCAGGTCGCCGCCCCACCACCCAGGGAGTGGCCGTAAAGCACGATCCGCCCCGGATCCACGCCCCGCGTGTTGGTCAGATACGCCCAGGCCGCCAATGCGTCGGCATACACCCCGGCCTCGGAAGGACTCCCCGCGCTGCGCCCATAGCCCCGGTAGTCGAACAGAAACTGCTCCACCCCCAAACGCCGGAACAGCTCGATGTGCCCCCGCAACCCGGAGAGCACGCTGGTGTTGCCGTGCATGAACAACAACAAAGGCCGGCCCGCCTCTCCGGGCAACCACCAGCCGTTCAGCTCCAGCCCCTCGCTGGCGAAGCGGACCTCCTCGAACGCCATGCCCCAATCCGCAGGCGTGGCCGTGACCGGCTGGCCGGAACGGAACACCATCCGCTCCTGGAACAGGTAAAGATATCCCCCCACCCCGGCATACGCCAACAGCACGACCAGTACAAACCACCGCAAGGGCCGTCGCAAACGCGCCATGGGCTTCAGGCGGACAGGAATTCCGGCAGCCGGCGCATGATCTTTTTCAGATCATCCTCCTGCACCCGCCGCAACGCCTCCTCCAGGGTGAACCAGCCCCGCTTGCGGAAGCTCTCCAGCCACTGTTCGCGCACCTCGTCAACGCGCATCACGAAGACCCGCGCCTCGCAGGTCCCACCCCATTTGTCGTATTGATAACGGCCGATGGGTTCCGGCCTGACCTCCCCGGCGATGCCCGCCTCCTCCATGGCCTCCTTGGCCGCCGACTCCGCCGGGGAGAGATCGGGTTCGATGATCCCCTTGGGAATCACCCAGCGCTTGCCGGAACGGGAGGTGATCAGCAGAATGCGCAACTCCTGCCCGCTCCCCCGCACGGGAATCACTGCGGACTGGTTGTAGTAGTAATCCGGATATCGGCTCACGGCTCCACCTCCTGGCTGGCGTCATGCGTTGCTTGCTCACCGGACAGCATAGCAATAATCAGGGCAACTCGACAACCCGCGCCAAGTTGGATAGCATGAACCGTCGCTCTTCTTCATCAGATACTTTCACAAGGAGCACCTTCCATGGAAGAACAAACTCCCACCCCACCCGTCGACCAACCCAACGCCCTCCATCATGCCCACCTCCCCTTCGAGGATCTGGTCAGGGGCCGCGAGGCGGAGATCGTCAAACTGTTGCACGAAAAGGACTATCTCAATATCGTCACCCCCTTGCAGCAGGAACTGGTCAAGCTCCAGCAGTGGGTCGTGACCAACAAGATCAAGGTGATGGCCATCTTCGAGGGGCGGGACGCCGCCGGCAAGGGGGGAACCATCAAGCGTTTCACCGAATTCCTCAGCCCCCGTATCGTCCGGGTCGTGGCCCTGGAGAAACCCACGGATCAGGAAAGGACCCAGTGGTACTTCCAGCGCTACATCACCCATCTCCCCCACGGCGGCGAGATCGTCTTCTTCGACCGCAGCTGGTACAACCGGCCCGGCGTGGAACGGGTCATGGGCTTCTGCCAGCCGGAACAGATCGAGGAGTTCCATCGCCAGGTCCCCCACCTGGAAGCCATGCTGGTGGAGTCGGGGATCCATCTGACCAAGTTCTGGTTCTCGGTGGCGCGCGCCTCCCAGGAAAAACGGTTCCACTCCCGCGAAACCGATCCCCTCAAGGTCTGGAAGCTCAGCCCCGTGGACCAGGAGGCGCTCGATCACTGGGATCACTACTCCGTCGCCCGCGACGACATGTTGCGCCTGACCAATTTCCCCACTTCGCCCTGGACCGTGGTCCGCTCGGACAACAAGAAACTGGCCCGCATCAACAGCATCCGCCATTTCCTGCGCCAGTTCGACTACGACGGCAGGGACGACGCGCTGCTGACTCTCGATCCGGGCATCATCCAGACCGTCGAGGAGGAGATCGGGCGGGTCTGATCCACTGACGCACAAAGAGGCGCAACCCAATGGGCGTGATCAAAAAGCTCCTGTTCCGGGGCGAAATCCTGGAAAAGCCTAGGCACGGGAATTTCTTCCTCGACATGGAGGAGAATATCCATATTCACTACCGCGACCTGCGCATCGAGCTGGGCCGGAGTGAATTCGAGGAGATCTGCGCCGCCTTCGGCAAGCAGTCCGCCGAATTGCTCGCCGTCATCCGGGAGAAGAACTACCAGGACGGCAAGCTCGCCAACGCCAATCAGGAGGATGTGCGCATCTGGACCGACTCCCGCCTGCAAACCGGCGTCAAGTATCACCCCCGGCGCGTCTCCCTGGAGGAGTGCAGCGACGGTTATCATCTCCATTACCGCAACTGCAAGTTCCTCATCGACGCGCCGGATTTCCGCCGCTTGTTGCGCCATCTCCAGTCCGTCGATCCGGATGCCCCGTGCGCCTCCATCTACTCCGAGGTCATGGAACTGCTGGAGGCCAACGACCTGGATTGCCAGTTGGACGCCGGCAACCGGCCGGATGAGGTGTTGGCCCTCTCCGTGGCCGCCTATCACCTCCCCAAGGTGCGGGAGATCTTCAAGCTGATCGGTTTCACCGCAGAACCGGGGGCCGTTGGCGTGACCCGTTATCTGGGCAGCCGGCTGACGGTGACGGTGCGTGCGGATCCCCGAACCGCGCCTCGTGACTACCGGCGCTGGCGTGGCCTGAGCCGTACCGAACGGCTGGCCGATTTCCTCGCTCGCCAGGGAACCGGCATGGATGTCAATCTGCTCAATCGCATCAAGTGCCAGGTCCTGGACCTCTATTACGCCCTGCGGGACCACCATCCCGCGCCGGTGGAGACCGATCCCCTGGGCTGGTTGTACGTCCCGGACAGCGGACGGGTGATCTTTCCCCATGATGGCGCCGGACGTGCCGGGCCGGACGAGGCCAGGGTGTTGTACAAGGCCTGGAGCGCGCTGCTGGATCGGCTGGGGCTTTCTTTTATCAAACCGGGCAAGGTGGTGTACGAGGCCCGCGATCAGGAGGAGATCCTGCGCCAGGTCGCGGCATCCCTGCGCACGGTGGTGGCGGCCTGTCCGGCGGTGGAGCGCATCCACCTCATGGGGTCGGCCCTGCGCCGGGAAATGGGCTGTTATCTGGCCCCGTTCGTCCATGGCCCCCAGGCCAAGCTCGGCTCGGACATCGACATCCTGGTGGAGATCCATCCGGAGCGGGAAAAGGAGATCCCCTCGGAGTGGCGGCTCGTCAACCCGGACTCCTCCAGCGGGTGCGCAGTCTATCACATCACCCGGATCCCTTTGTTGCGGGACACGGGCGAGTGGAGCGCCCGGCATCCCAACCTGCCGTTCACCCATCACCTGGTCGATGCCTATCTCTTTTTTCCCTCCCAGGGGAAGGATGCGCAAAAAGAGGCCTTTTTGCGCAAATTCGGGGCGTTGCTCTTTTATGACCGGGTCCGGGACGGGGAGGTCAAACCTTGTGAACCGGTAACGAATATGGGGGAGCGCATCACCGAATTGTATACCGGTTTCGCTGGGGCTAGCGTGCAATCCATGCGGGTGGCCACCGAAAATCTCCTTTACCGGGTGACTGCCACGGACAAGGATGCCATCTTGAAATGCTTCAAGGTGGCGGGCAATTATCAAAGCGCGCGGGTCGCCGAGCATGCCCGTTACGAGGCCCGGTTCATCACCGCCCTGGTGGCCAGGGGCGTGGCCACCGCCGGGGTGATTCCCGCCATCGACGGGGACGTCGTCACCGTGGAGGGGTTGCCGGCCCTGCTCTACGACCGCATCGACGGCGAACCCCAATCCCGTCCGGAATATCCCCTGGATCGCATCTGTCCGGCCTTGGCCACCATTCACCGGGTGCAGGAGCAGGCCCCGCTGGATGCGCCGCAGTCGTTCCTGTTCGAGGGTACCTGTCTGATCTGGTTGCCTTACTTCGACATCTATCGCCGCGATCCGGCGCTGCCAGCCAACTTGATACCCACATTCGACCGTCTCGCCCCCCTGGCCGCGCCCTGTCTGGATCCCGCCTGGCGTCAGGCGCTGTTCGCCACCAGTCCGGCCTTGCACTGTCACGGCGACGTCACCCCCAAGAACGTCATCATCGACGCGGCGGGCACGGTTCGCTTCTTCGATTTCAACAATGGCTTTTTCGGCCCGCGCATGATCGATGTCCTGGATGGCGGGATCGAGTTTTCGCTGGCGGACAAGTATGTCGATCAAGCCGATTTTGCCCGTTTCGACGCCTTTCTGACCCACTATGCCGCCCATTTCCCCTTCACCGCCGCCGAGCGGGAACGCCTGTCCGACTGGCTCCGGTTGCTGGGCATCGTCAAGTTCACCAAGGAGATCCGGGTGCTGTTGCAAAGGCCGCGCGAGGCGTTGCGCCGCAAACGGGCACTTGCGATCGCCGGTTTTCTCCTCGATCGTTCCGGGTCGTGAGGGGGGATGCACGGGCTGCTTCGTTGGTTGATTTGCGCCTTGGTGTTGGTGCCGGTATGGGTTCATGCGGAAACCGGTTTCGGTTTAATGTTTCTGGTTCACGATTCCGTCGGGGAGACCCCTGCCATGCGGCAACGCCTGGATGCGTGGGTCGCCGAATTGAACCGGTATTACCATGACAGCCAGGTGGAGCTGCACGCCCGCATCGTGGAGGTGCGCTTCGTCCCCTTTGCCGCCAGGGATGCGCGGGAGATCCTGGCGGCGATGTCCGGAGAGTGGGACGGTTTTGGCAATCTTTTCGCTGGGGCACGGCGCGCGGGGGCCGACTTCATCGTGGCCGTGACCGCCGATCTGACGATGAACGGCAAGCCGGGTTGCGGGCGCGCCGTGGCGGTCAACAAGAGCAGGGAGGATCTGGCGTCAATGCGAAAATCCCTGATGGTCATGAACCCCGCCTGCGGCGCCCACACCCTGGCCCACGAGTTGGGCCATCTGATGGGACTCAATCACGGCACGCTGGTCGATGCCTGCGAACCGGGCAAGCGGCACGCCGTAGCCAGCTCCCCTTACGCCAACGGCTTTGGCGTGGGCAACTGCGATGGCCGATGGCAGCCCGGCGAGTTCGGCGATATCATGGTGGGGGGCTGGATGGGGCGCATCGCCGGCAACGACAAGGGATCGCTCCCGTTGTTTTCCAATCCGAGAGTGCATGATCCCCGCT
The DNA here is from genome assembly GCA_002753185.1 of Magnetococcales bacterium WMHbin3. GTDB lineage: Bacteria > Pseudomonadota > Magnetococcia > Magnetococcales > Magnetaquicoccaceae > Magnetaquiglobus. The sequence goes on along the minus strand of PDZX01000028.1, from coordinate 15,855 downwards.
GCGGAGAGCGGGGCATCTGCGGCGATCCGGTCATGGGCGATGCCGCCCGCGCCCTGAACGAAAACGCCCCGTTCCTCGCTGGCAAGAGTCGGCGTGGGAAGGATTGAAATTCCGTTCAATTTGTTGTAATCTGCAATATAAGCGTGTCATGAGGGCACGCTGACGGGCGTTCTCTTCGGCAAGGAGCCAGGCAGCATGTCCTCGGCAGAGTTTCTCATTCGACCGGACGTCCACATTCCGGAATTCCTGATCAGGGATGTGGTGGCCAAACTGGCCTATGTGGACGAAGCGGTGGCCCAGGTCTCCGTGGCCGCTGACGGCGCGTTGCGCCTGCAACTCCAGGGGGAACCCCCGGACGCCGCGCGGGAAGGGGAGATCCGGCGCAAGGTCCAGCGCGCCATCGGCATCCTGGTCGCCACCACCAGGGAACCCATGATCCGGGTCTCCGAGGATTGCATGGACCGTCCGCTCTCTTGCGCCACCGACCCCATGCCCGGCCTGCTCGCCAGCGGCGAGGTGGTCCGAACCGGCGACGGCGTCTACGCCCTGGGGCCGCTGGTGGCCGGTTTGTGCCGCTTCTTCGAAAACCGGCTCTTCGCCCTGGGCTTGGCCCACGGCGGACGCATCCATCGCTTCCCCGGCATGATCCCGGCGGAATTCCTGGAAAAAATTCAATATTTCAAAAATTTCCCCCACTCCCTGAACTTCGTCTCCCATTTGCGCGAGGATCTGGACCTCATCGAGCGATTCGCCTCGGAAACCCATTGCCGGGATGGGCTGCTCCAGACGCCGCCGCAGGCGTTCTCCCAGGTGCGTCACCTGCTCTCGCCGACGGTCTGCCACAATTATTATCTCTTCCTGGCCAACCGCCGTCTGACCGAGGACCCCACGGCAGCCACCGCCCAGGGGAGCTGTTACCGCTACGAGTCCATCAACATGCAGACCCTGGAGCGGTTGTGGAATTTCAGCATGTGGGAAGTGATCTTTGTCGGCTCCGCCCCCAGGGTCAAGGAGGCCCTGGTCAACGCCGGTCGGGAGGCCAGCCGGCTGCTCCAGGAGTGGGGCCTGGCCTACCGGGTCGAAAACGCCACCGATCCCTTTTTCATCCGCGAGTTCGGCATGCAGGCCGGCTTCCAGAACATCCATGACCTGAAACACGAATACCGCGCCCGTCTGCCCTTCAAGGAGGGGACCCTGGCAGTCGGGTCGCGCAACTATCACATGGACTTTTTTGGCCGGCACATGGCGATCACCCTGGAAAACGGCGCTCCGGCCCACTCCGGTTGCATGGGGTTCGGCCTGGAGCGGCTGGCCTTCGCCCTGCTGGCCCAGTACGGCAACGATCCTCTCCTCTGGCCGGAACCGGTTCGCTCAGGGGTCCGGCATGGACCATAACCCCGCAGGAGCGCTCATGTTCCCAGCAACCATCCTGGAACGCCTGCAACCGATCTTTCACGAGACCTTTCAGGATTCCACCATCGTGGTCACCGAGTCGTTGAGCATGGCCGACCTCGCCGCCTGGGACTCCATCGGCCACATGTCCCTGATCCTGGCCGTCGAGAAGGCGTTCGGGTTTCAGTGTACCCTGGAGGAGTTGGTCGATCTGGATGGGGTGCAAGACCTGATCGGGCTGGTCGAGCGGAAACTCGCCGCCTCATAGGCCCACATCTCCCATGTTTTCGCTGGCGCAGAACGCTTCGGGCGCCGGCGCGGCCATTCCGGCGGGAGGATGATAATAGCCGGTCGCAAGGACGGGCAGGGGATGGAGAAAGCCGCACCCCCGCAACGCCTTTTCCAGATCGGCATGATAGTGCGGGATCCGCACCACCTGGATGCCCAAGCTGCGGGCGAACGTCATGGCATAAGCCAGCAGGGGACGCCACTCCCGCGCCTCGTCGTACTCCCCCCACATGTCCACGGCCAGCAGGCTCTCCGTGTCCGGCCAATGCCTGGTCGGCTTGCGTTTGAACAGCCCGTAGCCGCGCACCTCGCCCCCCCTGGCGTGAACCAACAGAAAGTACTCCTGGCGCTGGGGATTGCGTTGGATATACCACGCCAAGGCCTGGGCGCTGCGAACGTTGGTCATGACATGGCGGTTGCGCGTCCGCGCCCACAGCCGGTCGAACTCCGGCCCGATGGTGGTGGCGCGGTGGAACTCGCCGGCCCCCGCCATGGCATGAGCGGTTTGCGCCCACTGCTGGCCGTAACGGCCCAGGGTGCGCGTCAGCGAGAGTAGCAAGTTTTTTTCGTTCCAATCCCCGGACCAGTTGCGGGCCATCCGCAGCACCTCCCGGAGGCCCCGCACCGGATCCATGGCCGCCGGACGGCTCAACAGCACGCTCTCCTGGCGGATGGCGCTGGTGAAATGGAGAAACGGGACACGCTTGAGGATCGCCTCCACGGTGGTGGTGGGCGTGGTGTTGAAGGTTGGGTAGGGCTTTGCCATTTCCATGATGTGCATGAACATGGCAAAGCTTTGTTTGCGCATTTCCGGCAGCACCCGCCAGTTGGACATGTTCGCGGCCAAGCGTTCCTCGCCCGCGAGTTGCACCGGGGTCGGAATCAGCGCGAACATCCCCCCGACCCCGCTCCCGGATTCCAGCAGGGATCCCCTGGGGAAGGTCGGCGGGCAGTGGGGGTTCTCCTCCCACCAGAAGCGGAACCGGTCGCGCCAGTAGGATTCCGGTCGGGTTTCGCCGGGAAAGGCGGCGCAGAAGGCCGCCAGCGCGGGGCTGTCCCCGGGTTCGATGGGACGCAGTGTCGCCATGGTTCCTCTCTTATGGTTCGCAAGTCGGTTCAATCGGCCAACAACACCACCCGGAAGCCGATATCGTCCTTGCCGATGTCGGGATAGCTCCCCCCCCGATAGGCGGCCCGCACCAAAGCGGGGGGCGAGCGCCACGAACCGCCCCGCTTGACACGGTAGCCGATGGCGCCCTGGTTGAGCGGATTTTTTCGCACCGCCGCCGGGGTCTGATAGAAATTTTCGGAGTAGAGGTCCTCGCACCACTCCCAGACATTGCCGTGCATGTCGTGCAGGCCGTAATGATTGGCGGGGAACATGCCGCCGGGGGTTGTGCCTTTGCGGTAGATCCCGGCCGGGCAGGGACCGAACGGTGCGCTGCCGTCGAAATTGGCCAAGTCGGTGGTGATGGCCTTGCCGAAATGATAGGGCGCGTTGCCGCCGCCATGACAGGCATACTCCCATTGCGCCTCCGAGGGGAGCGCGAAGGGCAGGCCGGTGCGCTCCGCGAGCCAGGCCAGGAACGCCTTGGCGTCGAACCAGCTGATGTGTACCGCCGGGTGGGTCTCCTCCTGGGGAAAGCGGGTCTTGTGCCAGCAGGTCCAGCCGACGCTCTTTTTCAGCCGGGCGTTGGCGCGCACCGCGAACTGGCGTCGCTCCATGTCGGTCTGATGGAGGGTCTGTGCGACGAACAGGCCGAACTGCCCCCTGGTCACCGGCAGGCGAGCGAGCCAGAAGGCGTCCAGGGCCACCCGGCGGCGGGGGAGTTCCCGGCCATACCAGCGCTGGAAGGTGGGCGGGTCGTTGATTTGCGTCAGCAGGGCGTTCTCCTCCGGGGATTGCCCCATCGGAAAGTGACCGGCGGGAATGCGGACGAACTCCATGCCGGTCAGGGGTTCCCGCCAGCTGGTGGGGCGGGGTCCCTTGTCGGGTTTGGATGGCGGAGGCGTCCTGGCGAGGGCGTTGCGTTGCCGGTTGGCCTCCCCGGCCTCGTCCTGGAGCGCCTGGACCAGTTCCGTCAGGGTGGCGAACCGTTCCTGGCGGTTTTCCGCCAGGCAGCGCGCGACGATGGCCACGCATCCCGGCATGCCGACCCGGTTGGCCTCCGCCCAGCGCGCGCCGCCCTGTTGGCGAAGGGGGCCAAGGATCGGTTGCAGATAGTCGTATTCGTCCACCGGCCATCTCCCCTCCAGGATGAAAAAGCCGATCAGGCCAAAGGAGAAGATCAATACCGGCTCGTCGATGAGGGTGGTGCTTTTGGCGTGAATCTCCGGGGCCATGTAGAAATCGGTGGTGATCACCCGGTAGAGGTCGGCCTGGCGGGCCTCGCACACCCCTCCCAGATCGATCAGGGCCAAATCGAGCGATCCCTCGCCACGTGAGGCCACCATGACGTTTTCCAGTTTCAGGTCGGTCACGATCAGGCCGGCATCCGCGCACAGACGGTGGAGCATCCGCGCCAGGTTGATCAGCAGCGCGCGTTTGCGTTCCGGGGTGTGCCATCCCTCCTTGACGAGGCGCTTGACGCAGTCGTAGAGATCGATGGGCCAATAGTCCATGTAGATCAGGCCGTATTTTTCGTGCTGGAAGAACTGGCGGACACGCACCAGACTGGCATGGTTGAGCCGGTCCCAGTTGTGGGTCAACTGATGCCACTCCTGATTTTCGTCCGGGTCATCCGGCAGCAAGACGATCTTGACCGCCACCCGGTTCCAGTCGTTTTCCAGCAGGAAGACCTGCCCGAAGCTGCCGTTGCCCAGATGACGCACCATGCGCAGGCCGGGGGTGAGGTGGTGGATCAGGGTGAGCGCCTCCTCCGGGGTGAGATCGAACTGGCGGGGCATGGGCAAAGTATCCTTTGTGGCGAATACCGGGTGAAATTGCGGGTCTGTTTCAATAATATATCAGTAAATTCAAAACGTCCAGATTTTTGGGGTTTGATGGAAAAGTGCTTGCTAATCGGATTTTTCTATACCAAAATATAGGTGTACGAATGTTATTATTGCGTTAATGTCGCCAATGTGTGTCTGGCGCGCCAGGTGAACCATGCAGCTCTTTCCCGCCGTTCCGATTCCGCATCGCATCCGTCCCCTGGAGATCATGGGAAACGATCGCGAGGTTGCCTCTCCCGCCCTGATCCGCGCCACCTGGAAGCTCGTGGCGTTGGCCTTTTTGCCGCTGTTCGTCTGGGCGGCGCTCTCCCCCTTGCAGGATGTGGCCCATGTTCCCGGCCAGGTGCTGCCCGGCGGCGCGGTGCAGTCCATCCAACACCTGGAGGGAGGGGTCGTCGCGGAGGTCCTGGTGAAGGAGAACCAGTTCGTCCGCAAACAGGATATCCTGTTTCGCATGGATGATACCCAATTCCAGGCGGAACTGGAACAGTTGGATGCCAGGGTCGCCGGTTTGCAGGCGCGCGCCATCCGGGCCAAGGCAATCGGCAATGGGGGCGGGGATCCTGATTTTTCCGTGATTCCGGAGCGGTATCGGCATCTCGTCGAGGGCCAGACGCGGGTGTTCGCCGACCATCGGCGGGCGCTGGAACAGAGCCGTTCGGTCATCCAGGCGCAGATCGATCAGCGCGAGGTGGAGTTGCACTCACTGAAAAATGCCCTGGCCACCGCCCGCAAACAGGTGACCCTGACCGCCAGCATGCGGGAGATCCGCCAGGATCTCCTGGACAAGAAGGCGCTGTCGCGAATCGTCTATCTGGAAACCCTCAAGGCCAACGAGACCGCGCAAGGCGAGGTGAAACGCCTGCTCAAGCAGATGGAGAATATCGGCGGGGCGATCACGGAGGCCAAGAGCCGTCTGGAACAACTGACCTCCGAGGCCATGCGCCAGGCCAACGACGAATTGTCCTCCGTGACCAACGAGATGGCCCAGTTGCGGGAGCAGCGCGTGGCCCTGGAGGATCGGGTGCGGCGTGTGGTGATCGTCGCGCCGGCGAGCGGGATCGTTCAGGATGTCAATATCGGCGCGAAGGTCATTCCGGCGGGCGGGTCATTGGCCAGGATCATCTCCCTGGAGGATCCGCTCCAGGTGGAGATCCACATCTCTCCCAGGGACGTGGGACGCATCCGGGAGGGATCGGATGTGGTGATCAAGTTCAGCAGTTATCCGTTCATTTTTTATGGCCGCATGTTCGGCACGTTGCTATCGATTTCTCCCAGCACGCTCCTCGACGAAAAGCAGAGTCCCTATTACAAGGGGGTGGTGCGTCTGGACAGGAATCACATGGGCGATCATGCCGGGGAACAGCCCATCCTGCCCGGCATGCTGGCCCAGGTGGATATCGCGCTGGACGAGCGGAAAGTCCATGAAATCCTGTGGCAACCGGTATCCGATACCCTGCGGGATGCCTTCAAGGAGCACTAAAGCGATGCAAGACGGCATACCGGAAGGCGTTGGCAGATTCGGCACCCTTTTCGTGCTGGGTTTGACCTCGCTGCTCAACAATCTGCTGGGATTGATGGTCCCGTTGCTCATGATGCAGGTCTTCAATCGCATCATTCCCAATCAGTCCCTCAACACCCTGACGATGCTGGTGATCGCGGTGCTGGTCGCCCTGCTGGTGGAAAGCGCCTTGCAGACGCTGCGCGCCCATGTCGTCGGTTGGGTGGGGGCGCGTTACGTCCACAAGGGGAGCTGCGGCATGCTGCGTCACCTGTTGTTCGCCGAGCCGCGCGCGTTCGAACGGGTGGATGGGGCGAAGTATCTCGAACAGATGAACGCCATCCATCTGATCGGTGACCTCTATTCCGGTCAGACGTTGCTGGCGCTGTTCGATTTGCCATTTCTTTTATTGTTTTTATATATGATCTATCTGCTTGGAGGTAACCTGATTCTGGTTCCCCTGGCCTTGTTGCTGCTCATTGCCCTCTTCTCCACCTCGATGGGCGCGCAACTCCGCAAGACCCTGAACATCGACGTGGAACTGACGCAACGTCGTTTCAGCTTCATCACCGAAACGCTGAGCCGCATCCATTCGGTGAAGGCGTTGTCCATGGAAGCCCTCATGCTGCGCCGCTACGAGATGCTGCAAATGGGGAATCTGCGCCAGACCCACGATATCCTCTTTCGTGGCGGCATCGTGCCGATCTTCTCGTCGTTCGCCAGTCAGGTCAACACGGCCTGCATCGTCGGGCTTGGTTCGTTCATGGTGATCGGTGGCGAGATGACCACGGGTGGCCTGGCGGCCTGCACCATGCTGGCGGGCCGCAGCCTGCAACCGCTGCAAACCCTGGTGCGCGGTTGGACCAAACTGCAGGCGATCCGTCTGGCCAAACAACAGGTACGTGAGATCCTTGCCCTGCCACAACGTCCGCAACTCGCCGCCAACGCGGAAAAAACCGCCATTGTCGGCGCGTTGGCGATCCGTGATGTCACCTGCCGGTTCGGCGAGGGGACCCCGGTGCTCGACGGCCTCTCCCTGGAGGTCGGGGCCGGAGAGTGCATCGGCCTGATCGGTCGCAGCGGCGATGGCAAGACCACGCTGCTCAAACTCATTTCCGGCGCGATCCTGCCCCAGTCGGGGAGCGTGCTGGTGGACGGCATGGACCGCAATGTCCTGCCGGAACACCTGCACGCGGCGATCGGCTATATCCCGCAGGTGGGGGTGCTGTTCAACGCGACCATCCTGGACAATCTGACCATGTTCGACGAATCCAGAGTGGACATCGCCCTGCGGATCGCCGCGCAACTGGGCCTGGAGGCCAGCGTGGCGCGCATGCCCAAGGGGTATCAGACCCCGATCGGCGAAGGGGTGTCGGACATCCTGCCTGCGGGCGTGATTCAGCGTATCGCCATGATTCGCATTCTCGCCATGCAGCCGAAAATCATCCTGTTCGACGAGGCCAATACCGCCATCGACTCGGCGGGCGACATCCTGTTGCGCAACTATCTCGCGGAGTTGAAGGGGCAGGTCACGATTCTGCTGATCTCCGAGCGTCCTTCCCTGCTGCGCATCACCGATCGCTGTTACCAGTTTCGGGACGGCGCCCTGGCGCCCCTGGCCGATTTCATGGCGGCATTGACCCCGCCGCCAACCGAATCCGGCGAAGCCGCCTCGGTGCTGGTTCCGGAGTATGACCTGCCATCCGGCGGCGATCCGGCGGACTGGCGCGATTATCTGGCGCAACTGCCGGGGAAAAACGGCTTCAGCATCTGTCTGGGCGCCTTGCTGGATGGGCTGCACTGGCATGGCACCGGCCGGCAACTGGCGGAGGCCATCCCCCATCTGTTGGGCAAGCTCGATCTGACCGCCCTTTGCAACATCATGGCCAATCTGAATTTTTCCCACAAGATGGAGGAAGGGGCCATCGGCGAGGTGGATCCGCGGTTGGCGCCGTTTTTGTTCGTGTTCGGCAACGGTCGCCCCGTCGTGGTCATGGAAAGGAGCGACAGCGGAGAGATGGATGTGGTGGATGGCACGACCGGCCAACGCCGGAAGGAACGTCCGCGCGGGCGGGGCGCCGCCTTTTTCTTCGCGCCCGTCCAGCCCGCCATGCCGAGCCGCGATCGGACCTGGGTGCGCACCCAACTGGTGCGGTTTCGTTCCCTGGTCTGGAACATCATGGGGATCACCATCATCGGCAACCTGATGTCCACGGCCATGCCGCTCTATGTGATGGTGGTCTATGACCGGGTCATTCCGACCGGCTCGTTTTCCACCGGCGCCGTGATGCTGACCGGCACCCTGCTCGCCCTGCTGATCGATGCCGCGCTGCGGGTGCGACGCCTGCAAATCCTGGCCTATATCGGCACCAAGCTGGAGTGCTCCCTGAGCGCGACCATCCTCAACCAGATCATGGGCATGCCCGCCAATCTGACCGAACAGGTCTCCGCCGGCAACCAGATTTCCCGCATCCGCTCCCTGGAGGTGGTGCGGGAGGTCATCACCGGGCCTTTGGCCATCCTCTTCTACGATATCCCCACCACCATCCTCTTTCTGATCGTCTTGAGCTTCATCAGCCCAAACGTGATCGTCCTGCTGTCGTTGTTGATTCTGGCCATGGTGGTCCTGGGCGGCGTCCTGATGCCCGTGGTCCGGCAGCGCTCCAGCGTGGCATCGCAGTACAGCTCCCAGTTGCAGTCCTTCCTCACCGAGGCCCTGGGCCGCATCCAGACCATCCAGAACACCCATGCGGAGGAGACTTGGTATGCACGGTTCCGCGAACTCTCCGGCAAGGCGACCCTGGCCAACTTCCGGTTGATCATGATCTCCAGCCACTTCTCCACGCTCTCCCGCATCCTGACACTGGCGGCCGGCGTGGGGGTGATGAGCGAAACCGCCCGCTCCGTGCTCTCCTCCGATGTCGATCGCACCGGCGCGGTGATCGCCTCGATGCTCCTGACCTGGCGCATCCTGTCGCCATTGCAGACCTTCTTTCTGGGGATCTCCAAGATCGCCGGAGTGGCGAGCAGCGTCACGCAACTCAACCGGTTGATGGACCTGCCGGTCGAGCGCGGATATGGCGTGATCCCGATCGCCCGCAAGCAGTTCAAGGGCGAGATCGCCTTCGCGCGGGTCTCCTTCCGCTACACCAGCGACAGCGAACCGGCCCTGGTGGGGGTCAGCTTCCGCGTGGCGCCCGGTCAGGTGGTGGCGGTCATCGGCGCCAACGGATCGGGCAAATCGACCCTCATCAAGATGATCCTCGGCCTCTACGACCCCCAGGCCGGCAGTGTCCTCATCGACAACAACGACATCCGCCAGACCAATGCCCTGCAACTGCGGCACGCCATCGGCTACCTGCCGCAATCCTGCGACATCTTTTTCGGCTCGGTGGCGCAGAATCTGCGTCTGGTCAAGCCGGACGCCAGCGACGCGGAACTGGAGGCCGCCACGGCCCAGGCCGGACTGCTGGAGGAGATCCGTCAGTTGCCCGAAGGGTTCAGGACCCGTCTGCAGGACAGCCGCAACGAATTGCTGTCCGCCGGCTTCAAGCAGCGCCTCTCCCTGGCGCGCGCCCTGCTGAAGAAAAGCTCGATCATGCTCTTCGACGAACCGGCCAACAACCTGGACGCCACCAGCGAGAACCTCTTCCGGGAGGCGGTGGCGCGGTTGCGCGGCACAACGACCATCTTCATCGTCACGCATCGGCCCAGTCATATGAAAATGGCCGATTATGTCCTCTACCTGGATCGGGGTTACCTGCGGGCCGCCGGAACGCCGCAAGAGATCGAGAAATTGCTGCCCAGGGCGTTTGTCTAGGCATTGTCTTTCCAGCGAGGCGAGCACGCATGTTTCGAAACCGTTTTTCCCGACATCTGACCGAGGCGCAAATCCTGGAGGAGAGTGGCATCTCCTGGTCGGTGAAACTGATTCTGGCCGGAACCATCCTGTTCACGTTCCTGTTGCTGTGGCTGTCCGCCGTGGTGACCGTCAACGAGGCGGTCAAGGCCACCGGGGAGTTCCAGCCCTCCCACGGCGTTCAGCACATCTTCCCCCCGGAGGGGGGCATCGTGACCGCAATCCTGGTCACAAACGGGCAACACGTCGAAACCGGCGCCCTGTTGCTGCGCCTGGGCAATGCCACCACCGATGCCGAACAGGGCCAGGCCGAGGCGAATCTGATCACCCTGCGGGCGCGCACCATCCGCCTGGAGGCCTTCCTGGATCGCACCGAACCCGATTTTTCCACCATTCCGGAGAAATTCGCCGGGGTGGTCCACGAACAGCGCGCCCTGCTCGCCACCCAGAACCAGGTGCGCAAGGACAGTCTCCAGGTGTTCGAGGAACAGCTCAAGCAGAAACGTTCCGAGATCGAACTGGCCACCCAGAATCTGCGCACCATGGAAAAAACCGTGCGGGTCAACGCCGACCTGCTGGCATTGCAGGAGAGCCTGGGCAAGAAGCAACTGGTCTCCCGCATGTCGCAACTGGAGGCCGAGCGCACCCATGTGGAAAGCCAGGGCAAGGCCAGCACCCTGCGCGAACAGATTCGTCAGAGCCAGGGCGCGCTGGAGGAGGTCCTGGCCAGGCAACGGGCCTACGAGGAGGAGTTGCGCAAACAGGCGGGACAGGAACTGGGCACCATCCGCAACGACATCTCCCAGGTGGAAAAGCTCCTGGAACGGTTGTCCGACCGGACGCGCAATCTGGAGATCCGTTCTCCCATCCAGGGCACGGTGCAGGATTCGCGGGTGCGGATGGTCGGTTCGGTGTTCAACTCCCGTGATCTTCTGATGGATATCGTGCCCGATGCCAGCGACCTGCAACTCGAATTGCAGATTCTCAACAAGGATATCGGTTATGTGCGGGTGGGACAGAAGGTGGAGATTCAGGTTGGCAGTTACGATTTCAACCGTTTCGGCGGCATCACCGGCCGCTTGATCTCCCTGTCGCCGTTCACCCGGACGGATATGGAGCAGAACATCGTCTACAAGGGGATCGTCAAACCGGATGCCACCCATGTGGGCGACCCGCGCGAGGGGCGTGTGATTCTGTCCGGCATGAAGGCCAGGGGGGATATCATCTCCGGGAGTCGTTCGATCCTGGCCTATATCGTCAACCCCCTGACCAGGCCCGATCGGAAGGGCGCCAATCCACGGGAGTTCGCTTCCATCTGGGTGTCATTAAAGACGTTCATTGTTTCGTTGATCCCTTGATCGGCCAAAAGGAGCGCCCATGGATCAGAGCACGACCAACCTTCCTCTGACCAGACGTCAGACCGAGATCCTGAAATTGATCCAGGCGGGATGCAGCAACAAGGAGGTGGCGCGTCGGCTGGAGATTTCCGATGGGACGGTCAAGCAACACCTGGTGGAGATCTATCGACGCCTCAGGGTCAACAACCGGACGAAGGCGGCGCAACTGGTGACACGGGCCGAGGAGCCGTCCCTGTTTATCGAGTCGCGGCATGACCCGGAACCGCAACGCATCACGCGCACCCAACAGCCGGTGGCGACCCCGGTCTTTGCCGCCGTCATCCAGCGGTTGACCTGCATGCGGGTGCGGATTCCGGACGCGCTGGCGCTGCTGCACGAGGTGGGGAGCGAGCGATTCGACCGTTTGAACCGCCGGATTCTTCAGGAGTGCGAACATGCGGCCAGGCGCATGGAAGGGGTGGTGCAAGGGAGTATCGAGGGACCATTGGTGTTGTTCGGGGTGGGGGGCGCGCGCGAGGACGACCCGGTGCGCGCGGTCTGTTGCGCGTGGCTGGTGACACGGGCCATGGAGCAATGCACCGAGGAACTGGGGCTGACGGGGACGCCGATCCGTATCGCCGTGGCCACCGGGGAGGCCATCACGCGGGGCGTGGGGAAGCACATGATCATCCAGGGGGATGCCGGGACCTTTCTGTCGCTCGCATCCGACACGGGGGGACAGGCGGTGGTGCTGACACCCGCCACCCGGCAGGCCCTCGACCGCTGGATGGCCAGGTACGGAGAGCCGTTCGGGCATATTCCGGGGTGTGGCCATCCGCGCGATGCGGAGCGGATGAGCGACGATCCCCCCCCTTTCGTCGGACGCGAGAGCGAATTGGAACAACTGCTCGATCAACTGGGCCGGGCCAGACAGGGAGAGAGCAAGGCCATGCTGCTGGTGGGCGAGGCCGGATTCGGCAAGAGCCGACTGGCGCGGGAGTTGCGCGCGCGCAGCGTGCCCATGTGGGAGGTGCTTTGGGTGATCGGGGGGTGTCATTCGCTGGCGCGGACGATCCCGTTGCATCCGTTCCTGCCGGTGATGGAAAAGCTGGCCGGCTGCGATCCGGCCGCGCCGGAGAGCGCGCGCCGATCCGTGCTGGAACGTTGGGTCCAGGGTCTGGCGCCTTCCCTGGCCGGGACCGGCCTGCGGGCGCTGGCGTTGGCGCGGGAAGAGGAGGCGTGGTCCGGCTTGCGGAGCGGGGATCCCTTGATCGAGAACTTGAGTGAATTCTTCGCATCGGTTCTGCTGGCGGCCCATCCGGTGGTGGTGTTGTGTCTGGACAACCTGCAATGGATGGACCCCTGTACACGGGTGCTGCTGCCGGTGCTGGCCAACCGTCTGAACGGCAGCCATGTCTGGTTGCTGGGGGTGGGGAGAAAGGCGGAGTTGCGTGCCTTCGCCCAGCCGGCGGATTGGCGGACGCTTGCGCTGTCACGCTTTTCCGACCGGGAGATCGATCTGCTGCTGCACGCCCTGCCCATTGCCCGGCGTCTGGATGCCACGCATTTTCAGACGATCCGGGAGTGGTGTCGCGGGGTTCCCTTGTTCGCGGTGGAGATCGCGGAGTATCTGGCCGGATTCAAGAAGTCGGTGATTCCGACGATGATCGGACGATGCGACCTGGTGTCGGATTCCCTGGCGTGCATGGTGCTGGAGCGGTTGCAGGCGGTGGTCGGCGTGGACTGGAAGCTGCTGCGCCTCCTGGCGGCCGGGGAGCGGGAGATGACGTTGGAACAATTGCTGGCCCGCAATCCCCATGGGGACTCCGGCGCCACCGAGGCGGTGGTGAATCACCTGGCCACGGCGGGGATCCTGAGGATCGAGGCGCAGGGGGAGCGGCGATTCGTTGCGTTCGGCAACGAGATGGTGCGCGCCGCCATCCGCAAGACCCTGCCGGTCAGCGATCTGACGGGGTGATGCGGGCGAGCGGCTTGTCGTGGAGGTGGAGCCGGATGCCGTCCGCTTTCTCCTTGTGCGAGACAGGCAGCCACCCCACGGCCTGACCGGTTTGCCGGTTGATGACCGCCATGGCCTGCAGGAGTTCTTCATGGCTGGCGAACGGACCCACGAGCAGACGGGTCATGTTCTTTGCGTCCGGGGAGACGGTGGGGGCCGACCAACTCGGGATGCCGAGATCGGCGAGGGTTTTGATCATGGCGGTCAATCTTGGCTCCTCGCTGAAGGTGGCGACATGGACCATGAACGCCCCGGTTTCGCTGGTGGCCGGCAATTGTTTGGGGAAGGGGTGGCTGGTGGGGTTGAAGCGCCAGGGCGTGGCATGCGCCTGGGGTTGGGGTGGATTTTTGCCGGCATGCAGTTCCGACAGGGGGCGCGCCTGATCGTTCAGGCTCGTGCGATCCATGTCCTGCATGGCGATGAGCATCTGTTCGTGTACGATCTCGATGGTTTCGTCCCGACCGGCCTGGGCGGTGCGGGTGGACTCCTCGTGGGTATTGGGGTGTGCCGGGGCAGTGGGATGGACCAGGCGTCCCATGCCTTTCCAGAGCCGCATCAGGGCGAGTTGGGCCTGGTAGCGATGGCGGACCAGATTGGTGCGGAGGGAATGCACCTCGAACTGGGAGTCGAGCAGGTCCAGGAGGGTGCGTGTTCCGGCATGGAAGCTCTCTTCCAGGCCTGCGGCGGCCTGTTTGCTGAATTCCAGTGCCTTTTCCAGGGAGCGGATGGCGGCCTTGTTGTTCTTGAGGTCGTAGCGAGCCTCTTCGACCTCGCGTTTGGCCAGGGCGCGCACCCGGTCGAGTTCGGCGATGGCGGCCTCCTTGAGCGCCCTGGCCTCGCGGGTTTTGGCGAGGGTTTCGAAACCGCTGAAGATGGGCACGTTGATGGCTAGGCTGACGGAATGGGCATTCTCCTCGTCCTTGGTGGAGCGACCCGAGGAGCCGCCGAGTTCGGCGTCCCATGTACGACTTGCCGTATAATTGAAATTCACGGTTGGCAGATGTCCCTGGCGCGCCATGGTTTCGGACATGGTGTTTTCTTTCTGTCTGGCGCGGGCGGCCCAGATTTCCGGACGGTCTTCGATCCATTTCCAGAGGGATTTGTCCAGGTCTTCCGGTTCCTTCCATGCGTAATCCGGGAGTGTGAGATTGGGATCCGGATCGGTGCCGACCACCTCGCGGAAGAAGGCGGCCTCTTTTTCCAGGGTGTTGAGGGCGTCCTGATAGCTGGCCTCGGCCTGGTTGAAGCGTGAGGAGGCCTGTTCGAGGTCGGTTCTGGTGCCTTCGCCGGCGTCGAGGCGAATTTTATTTTCGTGGACGTGGTTGCTGGTAATTTTTTTGTATTGGATGGCCAGATCGAGGACTTCCCTGGCTTCGAGCCAGTTGGAGGTGACGGTGGCGACGCGCAGGGTGATATCCTGGCGCATGGCCATGGCGTCGGCGTAGGCGGCCTCGATGTGGAGACCGCTTTGGAAGTGATCGGTCATGGCGGGGAGGTCGAGGAGTCTCTGATCCACGGTGAGGGTGATGCTTTTGGGATCGGAGTGTTGTTGGGTGCCGAGTTTGGCGTAGTGGGTGCCTTGTCTGAGGACATCGAGCGCCTTGACGTTGACGAGCGGGAGGAGTTTGGCGAAGGTTTTCGGATTGTCTTCGCGGGCGGCGCGCAGGAGTGCTTCGGCGCGATGGATTTGCGGGTTTCTGGACTGGGCGGTATCGACCGCCTGCCAGAAGGTCAAGACATCGGTGTGAGCGATACGCGGGTCACCCATCAGGAGGCAGGTCAGGGCCATGCCGGCGAGGCATGCGCGTGCTGTGGATGGGCGTGTCCGCCAGGAGGATCGGCAGAATTTTCCGGTGCTTTTTTTGCCTGTTTTGGCCATGGACTTGCCCCTTGAAGAACAAACTGATAAGCTACGTGGAAAATTTTGCTTCCCTGGCACGGCGGTGATCTTGGTAAGGCCGGAGAGAGCATAAACCTTGCCACTGTGTGGTCATTCTGGGGTCCTTCTTGTGCCGGCATAGCTCAATTGGCAGAGCAACGGATTTGTAATCCGTAGGTTTGGGGTTCGATTCCCCATGCCGGCTCCAATGAAATCATATGGTTACAGTCGATTATAAGGTGGCTGTTTCTGTTTTTGGCGATTTTGGGTTCCTTTTTGGGTTCCTTTTGCATCTGGCTAGGGGTGACTGGAGATGAAATAATGGCGTGGGTTCCCGTTGGGTTCCCGCCCTTTCGCCCCGGGCAGTCGCTCCCGTCCATGTGGTGATCCACCGCCCCTGGCCCGGATCTTTCCCCGCCAGGGAAGATGGCTTCCTCCTGGCTGGATCTCCTCACGGGGGGCAGGGTGTCCAGGGCCTCTCATGCCGTCGAACCTTGTCGTAATTCGTGCCTGGCAGAAAAAGCCGATTTTTTTGACATCACCCATCCTCAAACACGCTCTTGGGTGCAAAATTAAGACAAATTGAGTCAGAATAATCAGCCAAAATACAACAATTCATTAATTTTT
>PDZX01000146.1 GCA_002753185.1 Magnetococcales bacterium WMHbin3 | reverse complement strand
TGGACCGGGATATTGCCACTTTCCGAAGGACCGGGATGCCGAATGGTTTCGGCAATTGACGGCGGAAAAAATCCGCACCCGCTACATCCGGGGACGCCCGATCCGGGAATGGCACAAGAAGGACGGCGACCGCAATGAGGCACTGGATTGCCGGGTTTACGCGGTCGCTGCCCTGCACGGCTTGATGAACATGGGATTTCGGCTCAATGCCGAGGCCGAGTGGCAGGAGAAGATCCCACTCAAGGAGAGGATTGAAGCTGCAGCACAACCTGCCATTCCGGAACCCGTACCTCAGCGTCAGGCATCGTCCGAGAAGCCAGAAATTCAAAAACCCCAATGGCTGGCCGGTCGCCGCACCGGCTGGCTGGAGAGAAACCGATGACCTTTACCCAGACCGAA
Organism: Magnetococcales bacterium WMHbin3; assembly: GCA_002753185.1. GTDB lineage: Bacteria > Pseudomonadota > Magnetococcia > Magnetococcales > Magnetaquicoccaceae > Magnetaquiglobus. Next base: position 3,000 of record PDZX01000146.1, on the reverse strand, counting down.
CTGGACGCCTTGAAGCAGGCCTATGCCTCCGGCGCCCTGCGCGTCACCCATGAGGGCAAAACCGTAGAATACGGCTCGGAGGCCGACCTTTTGCGCCGCATCCGCGTGGTTGAAGGCGAACTGAACAACTCCTCCGGCCAGAATTGTTCCCTGGTCAGTTTTGCCAGTTTCTCGCGAGGATGAACCGCCATGAACCTGTTCGACCACCTCGTTTCGGCCATCTCTCCGGAGCGAGGCCTGCGCCGCCTGCGCGCCAGGAGCGCCATGGAGGTGCTGCGCCGGGAATACGACGGGGCCAAAACCGGACGCCGCACCGATGGCTGGATCACGGCAGGCAGCGACGCCAATGCGGAAATCTCCAGGGCCTCCTCCCGTCTGCGCAATCGGGCGAGAGACTTGGTGAGGAACAACCCGTTCGCGGCCAAGGCAGTCATCACCTATGCGGCGAGCATGGTCGGCTCCGGCATCCGTCCCCGGCCCAAGGCGGATTCCAAGGCACTCGACACCAGGATCACCGGCCTGTGGGAGGATTTCTCCAACCAGTGCGACGCCGATAGCCGCACCAATTTCTATGGTCTCCAGACCTTGATGGTCCGCAGCATGGTGGAGAGTGGAGAATGCCTCCTCCAGATGATCAACCGTCCCGCCTCCTCCGGGCTGACCGTGCCGTTGCAACTGCGGGTGCTGGAAGGAGACCACCTGGACAGCAGTCGCGACCGGATCCTGCCGGGTGGTGGTCTGATCCAGCAGGGCATCGAATTTGATGGCTTTGGAAGCCGGGTGGCATATTGGCTTTACCCGCAGCATCCAGGATCGGCGAACATGACCGGGCTTTTGCAAAGCATCCGCGTACCAGCCTCCGACATCATCCACCTGTTCGACCGGATGCGTCCCGGCCAGAACCGGGGCGTCACCTGGTTCGCGCCCGCTCTCTTGAGGATGCGAGATCTGGATGACTACGACGAGGCGGAATTGATCCGCAAAAAAATCGAGGCCTGTTTCGTCGGCTTCGTGATCAATGCCGATCCGGGCCAGTCCCTGACCCAGGTGAAGCAGGAGGCGGACGAAAAGCGGGTCGAGCTGTTCGAGCCGGGCATGGTGTCGTACCTGCCACCGGGAAAAGACATCCGCTTCGGCTCACCCGCGCCCACCTCCGGCTATGTCGAGTACATGCGTTGGCATTTCCACGCGGTGTCGGCGGCCATGGGACTGACCTACGAGTTGCTCACCGGCGACCTCTCTCAGGTCAATTACTCCTCCCTGCGCGCCGGGCTGATCGAATTTCGCCGCCGGATCGACGCCATGCAGCGCCAGTTGCTGATCCCGCAGCTTTGCATCCCGGTCTGGAACCGGTTTCTCACCACGGCCCAGGCGGCTGGTATCGTCGGTTCGGGCACGATCCGCACCCAGTGGACGCCACCCCGATTCGAAGCCGTCGATCCGCAAAAAGACACCATGGGCGAGATTCTGCTGATCCGGGCCGGGTTGATGTCACTCGCCGAAGGGATAGCCCGTCAGGGATACGACCCGGACGTGGTGACCGCAGAATTCGCCGAGATGAACAAGGTGCTGGACCAGCTTGGCCTTGTCCTGGACACCGATCCCAGAAAATCCACCCGCAACGGCCAACAAAAAGCATAAGGAGAACCCGAATGCCCGCAACGATTGACCTGCCGATGCAGACCCGGTCGGCCAACTTCATTCCCGGCAGCGCGAATGCCGAAACGCGCAGCGTCGAGCTGATCTGGTCCACCGGGGCCACGGTCCGCAGGCGGGACTGGATGACCGGCGCACCGTATGACGAAACCCTCTCGCTGGACCCTGCCAGCGTGGACTTGAACCGGCTGAATGGTGGTGCGCCCTTGCTCGACAGCCACAACTCTTCCGCCCTGGAAGGCATCATCGGCGTGGTGGAACGGGCTTGGCTGGCTGATGGTGTCGGACGTGCCCTGGTGCGTTTTTCCAAACGCGAGGATGTCGAGGCCATCTTCAAGGATGTCTGCGACGGCATCCTGCGCAACATCTCCGTGGGCTACACCGTGCGCCGCTACGAAGTCACCGAGGAGTCCGGCAAGGTGCCCCACTGGCGCGCGGTGGACTGGCTCCCGATGGAATTGTCCGTGGTGCCGATTGGCGCCGATCCCGGTGCCGGTTTTCGTTCGTCCGAATCCGGCAAGAACCCCTGTCTCATGATCCATATTCGAGGAGCCGACATGTCCGACCAAGATACCCCAAAAGCCGATGTGGTGACCGAACAGGCCGCCAGTCACACCCAACCCCAGGAAGAAACTGCTGCAAAGCCGGTCGATCCGGCCACCAAAAGCCGTTCCATGCCCCAGGAAGACCCGGAAATCGCGATTCGGCAGGCGATCACCGCCGAACGGGAGCGATCCGCCCAGATTTATGATGCCCAGGAGAAGCTGAAAGTGGAACGCGCCTTTGCCGACCGACTGGTCCAGGAGGGCGTCTCCCTGGACGATGCCCGCCGTTCTCTCATCGACGAAGCCGCCCGGCGTCCAGGCCATGGCGGGGAGATCCGCAACCATGTGATGATCGGCGGTCAGGACGAAAAATCCACCCGCAACGCGGCGGTCGAGAACGCCCTGTTGCACCGATTCGATCCCACCGCGCATAAACTCACCGACGCTGCCCGCGAATGGCGCGGCATGAGCCTTCTGGAGATGGCCCGCTCCTTCCTGGAGGCAGGCGGCGGTCGCCGGGTGCGGGGCGAAACCCGGTACGAACTGGCCACCCGTGCGCTCCACTCCGAATCGGACTTCCCCGGCATCCTGGCCAACGTCGCCAACAAGACCCTGCGCAACGCCTACGAGGCCGCCCCGCGCACTTTCTTGCCATTTTGTCGGCAGGTGACCGCCAATGACTTCAAGGCCATGTCCCGCGTCCAGTTGGGAGAAGCCCCGGCGCTCGACAAGGTCAACGAGGGTGGCGAATACAAGCGTGGCCCACTCGGTGAGGGGAAAGAATCCTACCGGGTGGAGA
>PDZX01000027.1 GCA_002753185.1 Magnetococcales bacterium WMHbin3 | reverse complement strand
CCACCAACTCGCATCGCCATGCCTCCTCGCCAGGGGTCCGTCGCAAATAACGAAATCCAGGCAACCCGACCCCCTTTGCCCGCGCCACCTCCTCGATCCGGGCGTCCACGCCGGCATCGACCACCACGATCTCCAGCCCCTCGCCCATGGCCACGCTCCCGGCCAGATGGTCCAGCAGGGCGGCGAACTCGCCGGCATCCCCGTCCACCACCACGCAAATGCTCAACCGGCAAACGGCGCCCGCCTGCCGCGCCCCCCACTCCGGCGAACCGGTGATCCGGAACAGGTGGTACCATTCCGACCACAGGCAAACCCGTCCCGCGTCGATGCCCAGCCCAAGCAGAACGCCCCGCGCCTCCTCACGATCGGCCAGATAGAGACACTCCCGCCAATCCGCCGCCGCCGCGATCCCGTCCAGGTCCGCGCTGGCGACCGGCAAATCGGCATCCAAATGGGAAAACCCCATGCGCACCAGTTCCGGATCGGCCATTCCGAACAGCACCAGCCTGGATGCCCCAGGCGTGACGTAAAATAAAAGGGATAACGCCTCGAACACCGCACCCAGCAGCAGGTTGCCCTCCTCCTTGCCGATCACCTCCCGGACCCCCTCGGAGTCCGGATACCAGAACCGCAAGCGCCGCAGCGCCAGGGAGGCGACGATGAAGCGCCTCATGCCCTGCGCCACCCGCGCCAGGGCACTGATCCGTCCCAGCACGAAATCGTTGATCGTGGTCATCGCCACGTACCGGTTGTCGGCCTGCAAGCCGTTCAGGCCACTGCCCGCCAGGGCCATGGCGGCGGCGAACTCCATGCCGCCCCGGTAGCGGTCGTGATGGGTAAACAACTGCTTGCACCCCTCGTGATCCGGATTGCGATCGGATTCGCTCAGGGGCGATTCGATCACCACCCGGAAAAAGGGTCGCGGCTGAAAGCGGACCCGCCCGTATTCCAACAGATGAAACACCAGAACCGGGTTGACGTACAACGTATGCGGTTCGAGTTGCACCCGCGTATAAACGTCGGTGCGATTGATCGACCATTCGGCGAGCACCCGCTGTTGCATCATGAAATTGAACAGGGTCGCCCTTTCCGTGCGGTCGAACGCCACCGCCTCCTCCAGGGTGAAGACCTGTCCCCTGCTGGCGTTCTCCCTGATGCTCCACATCTCGGCCGGGGCATAGCTGACGACAATGTCGTCGTGGCGATCCAGACAGGCCAGTTCGTCCAGCACCACCTCCGGGACCAGCCGGTCGTCATCCCCCATCCAAAGACAGAATTTGCCCCGCGCCCGCCGCATGACCGCCTGTCCGTTCCGGTTGGAGCCGATGTTGTGGCGCTGGCGGATATAACGAAAGTGGCGAAAGAGGGCGCCCTTCTCCGACGCCACCCGGTGCGTATCGTCCTCCGAGGCGTTGTCGCACACGACCACCTCGATGTTCTGGCCGCTCTCCTCGACCCAGGCGAGATGGTCGAGGGTTGCGGCCAGTTGATGACAACGATTATAAGTCGGTATACAGATGCTCAACAGACACTCCCGCATGGAGGCCTTCATCCGCGCAGGAACTCGGCCAGCCGCACGGCCATGGTGGCGTAATTCCTGGCATGCATGACGATCTCGCGTCCGGCGCGGCCCATGGCGTGACTCGTGGCGGGTGGGGTATCGAGGGCATCTTCCAGAACGCGACGGATGTCATCCGGGGTGAATCGGGCAAACCAGCCGCAGCGGTCGGGGCCGAACAGATCGAGGCACTCCGGCAACAGCGACATCACCACGGGCACGCCCATGGCATAGTATTCCATCAGCTTCAGGGGCGAGGAGACCTGGTAGAGTTCGTTGGGCGGGATGAGGCACAAGGCGACCGGATAGTCGCGCATCACCTGGTAGAGGTCATCGCGGGGGATGGCGGGATGGACCGTGACTTGTGCCCGATGGCGGGACATGACGTTGGCCACGAGGTGACGGGAGAAATCCTCCTGGGCGGTATGGATGTCCAGATGCCAGTCGGTGCGCTCCAGCCGGTCGAACCCCTGCAGAACCACGTCCATGCGCCGTTGTTCGTCCATGGTGCCCACATAGAGAAACCGGCGCGGCGGTTCGTGGATGGGATAGACGGCGGGCGCGGGCAAGGTGGAAAAATCCACGCCGCTGTGAATCGGCAGCACCGGCAGCCCTGCCGGGAGGCCGAGCATGGCGGACAGCCGCTCGGAGATGGCGAGGATGCCGTCGGTGCGGGCCAGCAGCCGCATCTGCAAAAAATGGCGCAGCCGCCAGTTGAGCCACTTGCGCGCCTTGGCGAAGCCGAATCCCGGCTGGGCGAAATAGTGCCGGTAGGTGTGGGGAAACGAATAGTGAAAAAAAACCTTGAACCCGTAACGGGGACGATGATGCAAGGCGTTGCGGCAGACCGAAAAAATATTGCGGACGATCACGCAGGCGATGCCGGTCAGGGGGATGAGGGTAGCCAGTTCCTCCAGCATGCGTCCCCGGCGGCGGTAGGGAATCACCACCCGGCGCTCTCCCAGCCAGGCGGTGCGCGTGGCCTGCCGGTCGTAGTAGACCACCAGGACCGGCACATACGCGTGCAGATGCCGATAAAACAGCGACTCCACGGAAGCGTGGTTGGAGCCGGCCACCTGATCGGAGTAGTAGACCACCAGTCTGGAATCGGGCGCGTTCAATTATAAACCACTCGGATCGGTTCGCCAGGAGATTCACCAGTGCCTGGGCGCGAAATCCGGCTCGTTGGCCATGCGCAGGGTATCTCCAGCCTGCTCGATGACAAACAGCCCCTGGTTGATGGCAAAGCGCTTGACATGCTCATCGATCACCATGCCCGCGACCGCGCCAATGGCCACCTTATTGGCGTATTCAGGAAAAAACTCCTTGAACTCGGCCATGCGGGAGAGATGCTCCCGTACATCGTCCACCGTGAGCTTGCTTTTGACCTCCACCAAGGCCGTGGCGTCCGTATTGACGACAAACAGATCGATTTCCATGTGACGGCCACCCGGCAGATCCGCCTCCACCCGCCGGCTGACCTTGTGGACCGGGATGCCTCTTTGCGCGAACAGGGTTCTGCATGCCGGAGCCACCAACCCCTCGACAAATTCACCCAGGCGTCCGCCAAGCCGGTCCAACTTGCGGTCGGTCTCCTTCATCTGGGCCGCTGTCTCCCGAAATCTGCGGTCGGTCTCGGCAGACATCTCCCGTATCAGGCGATCCGTTTCCCGCATCCGGCGATCCGTCTCCATGAACGCCTTCCAGACATCGTCAACGGTAACAGAAAGTGTAGTATCAGGCATGATCTTCTCCTTGCCGGTTGCTGCGATGTACAAGCAGTTTGACAGATCTCCGCGACAGACGCCACTGTTTTGCCGCCAAGCCGTCTTGACATTAACGATATTTACCGCCATGCTGCCCAAAGCCAGGTCGTCATCCCAAACCCAAGGAGCAGCCATGTCCATTTTCATCATTGCGGAAGCCGGCATCAACCACAACGGCGACATCGAGATCGCCAAAAAGCTGATCGATGCCGCCGCCTCCGCTGGCGCGGACGCCATCAAGTTCCAGAAACGGACCCTGGACGTGGTCTACACCAAGGCGCAACTGGACGCCCCGCGGGAAAGCCCCTGGGGCACCACCCAGCGGCAACAGAAGGCCGGCCTGGAGTTCGGCCTGGAGGCGTTCCAGGAGATCGACCGCCACTGCAAGCAGGCGGGCATCGAGTGGTTCGCCTCGGCCTGGGATGTGGGGGCACAGGAATTCTTGAGACAATTCGATTTCCGGCACAACAAGGTCGCCTCGGCCATGTTGACCCACGAACCGTACCTGAACATGGTGGCCGAGGAGAAGAAACCGACCTTCATCTCCACCGGGATGTCCACCCTGGAAGAAATCGAGCATGTGGTGCAACTGTTCCGCAAGCAGGATTGCCCCTTCGAATTGATGCACTGCAACGCCACCTATCCGATGGATGTGAACGATGCCAATCTGCGGGTGATCAATACCCTGAAAAAACTCTTCAATTGTCCGGTGGGCTACAGCGGCCACGAGGTGGGGTTGACCATCTCGGTGGCGGCGGCGGCGTTGGGGGCCACCTCCATCGAGCGACACCTCACCCTGGACCGGGCCATGTACGGTTCGGATCAGGCGGCCTCCGTGGAGGTGGTGGGCTTCGTGCGTCTGGTGAAAATGATCCGGGCGGTGGAAATCTCCATGGGCGACGGGGTGAAGCGGTTGAGCGACAAGGAGCGGGCGGTGCGGGCCAAGCTGGTCCCGTGGTCATTGGATCACACCCTCGACCACCCGAACAATCCGTTCCGCGTGGCGTCATGAACGGAGTGTTGCGCGAACGGGTGGTGGTGCTGACCGGCGCCACGGGAGGTCTGGGGCATGCCTTCGCCAAACGCCTGACCGAGGCCGGATGCCGTCTGTTCCTGACCGGGCGGCATGCCGACCCCCTCGCCCTGATGAGCCACGCCCTGCCGGGGAGCGCCTGGCTGGCGGCGGATCTCACCGCGCCCGACGCCTGCGAGACGATCATGGCCGAGGCGGAGCGGCGCTTCGGGCAGGTGGACGTGCTGATCAACAACGCGGGGATCTTTCCGGTGGGTCCGTTCGTGGAGAGCGACCCGGAGGTATACGAGACCTGCTTTGCCGTCAACGTGCGGGCGCCGATCCGGCTTTCCCGCCTGGCGTTGCCGGGGATGGTGGCGCGGGGCTGGGGACGCCTGATCCATATCGGTTCGTCGTCGGCCTACGCAGGGTTTCGCAACACGGCCCTCTATTGCGCCTCCAAGCATGCCCTGCTGGGATTTTCCCGTTCGTTACACGACGAGTTGCGGGAGAGCGGGGTGCGGAGCATCTGTCTCTCCCCCGGATCCCTGCAAACCCCCATGGGGCGACAGGTGCCGGGGCAGGATTTCTCCACGTTCATCGATCCCGATGACGTGGCCGAGTATCTGGTGTTCCTGCTCTCCGCGAGCGGCAACATGGTCTCCGAAGAGGTGCGTTTGAATCGGGTGGTGATTCGATGAGTTATCTGGAATCCCTGTTTTCGTTGCGCGGCATGGGGGCGGTGGTGACCGGGGCGGCGCGGGGCAATGGCCTGGCCTTGGCCGAGGCGCTGTTGCGGGCCGGGGCCGCCGTGCTGCTGGTGGATCGTCTGGAACCGGAACTGGCGACGAGCGTTGCCGCGTTGCGGGACGAGGGGTTGACCGCATCCGGCCTGGCCGCCGACATCACGCGGGCCGATTTCCCGGAACGGCTGGTGCAAGAGGCGGTGGCCTGTCTGGGGGGGATCGACGTGCTGGTCAACAATGCCGGGGTGACCTTTTCCCATCCGGTTCTGGAGTATCCGGAAGAGGCTTGGGATACCACCTACCGCATCAATCTCAAAGCGCCGTTCCGCATTGCCCAGGCCGTGGCGGCCCACATGCGGGAGCGGGGTTCCGGGAGCATCATCAACATCACCAGCCTGAACGCCGAATTGGCCTTTCCGGACAATCCCGCCTATGTGGCCTGCAAGGGCGGCTTGAAGCAACTGGGAAAATCGCTGGCCATGGACCTCGGCCCGTTCGGGATACGGGTGAACAACGTGGGACCGGGTTATTTTCACACCGACATGACCCGGAAGAGTTACGCCGACCCCGAACGCAACCGGCAGCGCCGCGAGCGGACGGTGCTGGGCCGCTGGGGAGAACCGCGCGACCTGGCTGGCGTGATCGTTTTTCTCGCCTCTCCGGCCTCTTCCTACATCACCGGGCAGGATTTCTATGTGGATGGTGGCTGGCTGATCAAGGGGCTGTAACCGGAAACCGTGCGTTCCGGCCAGCGGGATACACGCGCTCCCTGGACACGGCCCCTCGCTGGCGTTAATATACATTCATTGTATATTAACCGCCTCGTTAACTAAGATCCATCCACGATGACGACCCACCCCCTGACGACCGACGCCCCATTGCCGCCCGAAATCGTGCGCGCCACGCTCCCCCAGCCATGGGAGCGGCGTCGGCCCAATACCCCCTTGCTGCGCAGAAAAACGGATATCCTGCCCTTTCATCCGGACAACAAGAACACCGTCGAAGCCTACGAACGACTCATCCATGCCCACAGGACCGAGGCATGGTGCCAGGAACATCTGCCGCGCATTCATGAATTGGCCGTTTATCTGCTCAAGCTGGGGAGGAATTGCCTCGATGCCAGACCAACGGATTTGCGCAATTTCGTGGGCTGGGTCCGCAAGCGCACCCATTCGCGATCCATTGCGCGCGGCTATGCTGTCTCGCTGATCGATTTTTATTTACTATTATTGCAGGAAGGGGCGATTCTGAGCAATCCGGCCTGCCTGCTCTATCCGATCCTGGCGGAACCGCCACCCGCGCCGCATGAGGATCTGGACACCCGGGAACGGATGGAGAGGCTCATTTCGGTTTCGAGCACCCTGCATCGGGATACCGACGAGGCGTTTGCCGACCTCCTCCCCGTGCGTGACACGGACCCGGTGGCTTTCCCCGCGGCGGATGCCGCGCCATCGGAGGCCACGCACTGGATGCGGCGAGTCGAAAATAAGACCTTTCCATTCCGCATGAACTGGTTGATGTTCGTTCTGGCCGGCGCGAGTCTGCTGCTGATGGCCATGCAGTCGCCGTTCTTCGCCATGTGGACCCGGATGGAGACGGACGAGACGCCTGAGGTCATCACCAATCAAAAATGGTATCTCGTCAATAAAAGCAACCCAGGCGAATCACAACGCCGCGATTTTTTCATATCGCAAAAAATCCACACCACATTTTGCAAGATGGTACTCAATAAAAGTTGTCAGGATGGCAGCGTCATCCGCAATCCCATCGAAGCAAGCTGGGACAACCTGGTCGCCAGTCAATTGCTGTTTCGGCAACATTGTCAGGGTTGTCATGGCGTGAACGGCAAGGGATCCGGGCAGGGGATGGGGCATGCCGGTCGTCTCGATTTCGCGGGCAAGGGATTGTTGCAAAAAGATGCTTACCTTTTCTGGACCATCCATGAGGGCGGCAGTGCGTTCCACAGTACAATGCCGGCCTACAAGGAGATTCTGCGCCAGGAAGATATCTGGAGATTAGTTTTATTTATTAAACACTTGTAACACAACCGTACCCGGCCGACGGCCATGGAGAGACACGCCCCATGGACAAAGCGTCACACATTGCCATAATAGGAATCCATATGTGTGATGACTGCCTTGTCAACCCTCGGATCCAATCACGATGACAACGGACTCACGGACAACCGGATCACCATTGCCGTCCGACGCCAGGCCGGACACTCTCCCCCGGCAAGTGGAACGGAGCGACTCCTCCGTGCCCTTGTTGCGCCGCAAAACCGATATCCTGCCCTATCGAACGGAAACCGGGAACACCGTCGAAGCCCATGAACGACTCATCCATGCCCACAAGAGCGAGGCATGGCGTCAGGAACATCTGCCGCGCATTCATGAACTGGCCGTGTATCTGCTCAAGCTGGGCAAGAGTTGCATCGAGGCCACGCCAACGGATTTGCGCAATTTCGTGGACTGGGTCCACAATCGCACCCATTCGGGCGCCATCGCGCGTGGTTATGCCGTCTCGCTGATCGATTTTTATTTACTATTATTGCAGGAAGGGCTGATCCTGAAAAATCCGGTTGTCACGCTCTATCCGATTTTTTCGGAACCGTTGCCCGCATCGCGACCCGCAGCTTCCACCCCGGTGGAGGCCACGCCTTGGATGCGGAGTATCGAAAAAAAGACGTTTCAATTCCGCATGGGTTGGTTGCTGTTCGTTCTGGTGGTGGTCAGTCTGCTGCTGATGACCATGCAGGCAGAGATCATCACCGACAAACCATCCTATCAGATCAACAATAAAAATTCTAGCGAATCGCCACGTCGCGATTATTTTGTCTCACAAAAGATCGACAGCACCCTTTGCAAGACAGTACTCAAGAGCATTTGTCAGGACGAGACCAGCATCCGCAATCCCCTGGCGGCGACCTGGGACAACCTGATCGCCAGTCAAGTGCTGTTTCGACAACACTGTCAGGATTGTCACGGCGTGAGCGGCAAGGGATCCGCACCCAGGGGGGAGGAAGCGGGTCAACCGCCGAGCCGTCTCAAATTCGCGGGCAAGGGACTGTTGCAAAAGGATGTTTATCTCTTCTGGACCATTTTCGAGGGCGGAAGGATATTCGACAGCGCCATGCCGGCCTACAAGGAGATTCTGCAGCCGGAGGATGTTTGGAAATTGGTTTTATATATCAACCATCTATAGAATATCACACAACCCGGACTATCCCGAACGATTGCCAACCGGCCATGCCACCATGTACACTGGAATCCGTTTGGGGCAACCAGAACCGAATCGGATCATTAAGCAACATGCAAATTCTCGCCATCATCCCGGCACGCGGGGGTTCCAAGGGCATCCCCAAGAAAAATCTCGCCCAACTGGGGGGAAAACCCCTGCTGGTCCACAGCATCGAGCATTGCCAACAAGTCCAGGCCATCCAGAGGATCGTCGTCTCCACGGACGACACGGAAATCGCACGGGTGGCGCAAGAACACGGCGCGGAGGTGATCTGGCGACCGGCGGAGATCAGCGGTGACGCCGCCTCCTCGGAATCGGCCCTCCACCACGTCCTGAACACCTTGCAGGCCAACGACGGCTACTCCCCGGATCTGGTCGCCTTCCTGCAGGCCACCTCGCCCCTGCGCCAGCCCCGCGACCTGCAAAACGCCATCGACCTGATGATCCGGGAAAACGCCGATTCGGCCTTCTCCTACTGCAAAATGCACGGCAAACTCTGGCACCGCCAACAGGGGGTGCTCGATTCGGTCTCCTACGACTACCGCAACCGCCAACCCAGACAACACATGCCAGAAGAACTCCTGGAAAACGGCTCCTTTTTCCTGTTCAAACCCTGGGTGCTCCAGCAGTTCGACAACCGGCTGGGCGGCAAGATCGTCGCTGCGGAAATGGCCTACGCCGACTCCCTGGACGTGGACGAACCCCCGGACCTGCTGCTGGCCGAACGCCTGCTGGCCTCCAGAACGCCCGCATGAAACCCGTCCGGCTCTGGCATCTGTTGCGCAACTACGTGGAAACGGACAACGCCCTGCCCGTCATCCACGCCATCGCCAACCACCTGCCCCACATCGAACAAAAAATCCTCCTCCTGCATCCCAACCGGGAGCCGGTGCAAACCCCGATATTGCGACACCTGCTGGCCGACATCCCGGTGCTGCTGCCCCACGAGTTCCTGCAAGGACCGGGCTGGGGACGCCTCGTCACCGCCCTGCTCGCCGCAACCAACATCCGCAAGAAGGACTACCTGCGCATCGTCCTGCGCCACTTCGCCTTCCAGGAGGAGGCCATGTCACGTTGCGACATCCTCCACCTGACGGCCAATACCCTGTCCGCCGTTTTCCACGACTCAGGCGACCTGCCGGGCAAGATCGGTCCTCTGTTCACCCGCCCCGCTCTCCGCCGCATCCTTTCCACCGAAACCTTCGACCAGTTCCACGAGGTGGCCGAGTTCCTCGATTGCGGTTCGGAATTGACCGTCCACGCGGACGCCTTCCTGAGCCGGGGGGACTGGAACAAGATCCATGCCGCCATCCCCCGCGACCGCGCCCTGGCCATCGGCGCGCCGCGCTACTCCGGCTACTGGATCCGCCATCTCGACCGCTTGCCCGTCCCCCGGCCCGCGCTGCGCGGACCCGGACACGGTCCGGTGCTGCTCTTCCTGCCCTCCAAGGGGAGCAATGCCTCCTTCCCCGGCCTGGACCTGAGCGAGGACGACCGCTTCGTCTTCGGCCTGCTGGACCGCCACCCCACCCTGCGCCTGATCGTCAAGCCCCACCCCAAGACCAGGGGCCGCTACCGCCATTTTCACCAGTTCACCCCGCATGGCGACCGGGTGACCCTTTTTCAGAGCGAAACCGACTCGGCGCTGCTGGCCACCTTGTGCGACGTCATGGTCACCTCCTGCACCACCTTCGTGCCCCATTTGCTCTGGCTGCAAAAGCCGGTCATCCTGCTGGACGAATGGACCGCCCGCTACGGCTGTTCCCTGATGTACCACCCTTTTTGCCACAAACGGGAAGAGACGGCTGACCTGCTTGGCCGCATGGAAAACGGTGAAAAAATCCTGCCCAAGGTCAACGAGGCGGAACTGGCCGGGATCTTCCAGACCGGCATGATCGAGGGCTACGAGGCGATGGTGGTAGAAAAACTGCGTCAGGCGTTTTCATAATTGTTGAGACAAGAAGGCATTAAAGAATGCCAAACAGCAGCATTCCTAACCTTGTTAACTTTAACCCATCTTCGTCGTTCTTTTGCCATCACCGCCTCGATTTTGCCCAAAAATTGGCATCATGATACCTTGATACCGCGCCAAAAACAGAATCATTTCTATCCATACCGATTGGTTACAAAAATTGATTTTTTTATTAGCAATACTGAAGGAGTTGAACACGGGCGAAGGGATCCCGGAACCCTATCAGGCGCGCATCTTCGACCAGTTCTTCCGTGTTCCCGGCAGCAACAAAGGCGGCGCCGGGCTGGGGTTATCCATCTGCCGCGAGATCATCGATGCCCATGGCGGCCACAGATCGGGATGAGCAGCGTTGCCGGGGAGGGGTGTCGGTGTGGTTCACGCTGAAAGTGATCTGACCCCAAGCCCCATGCCACCACGGGTGCGTCATCCGGCAAGCAAGAAAAAAACCTATCCTCGATAATCAATATTAACGAGGTACTCCTCAGCAATATCTTTTAATAGCCACCGCACCAGGGTGAAGAAAGCCGGCCAGCATCCATGGCCATTCTTGGACAGATGACTTGCCGCCAGACTTCTGAATTGGTCGCGAGGATTGGTGGATCCCGATTCCCGAATTCGTTTGATGGCCTGTTCGATTGGACGATACCGTACCAAGCGTGCCTTGGCGAGTCGGAAACAATTCAGTTTGAAAATATCGATGGTCCGTTGAACCTTGTCCACGGGAATCCCCGCAGCTTCGCACTGCTTGACGTCAGGAACGATGCGGATCTGGTCAGGGGATTGTTCATAGGAAAAGATGCGGGGAAATATGGGGATCTCGTGGGGGGGCGAGAACCATTCCCGTTACCACATAATTTTCTTTATTCTCGTCACAACTCCGATTTTCTAGAACGGGGAGTTCATAACGACCCGGAAACCGGTCAAGATGGCTTTGTGTCCCCCCCTTGCATGCCAACCATAAGTTCGACCAGTCCAATGCATGGTTATGCAAAAGATGGTTCGGCGATGAAGGAGCGCTTTTGGGGTGGAAATGGGCCACCTGACGATCATCGACTGGAATCAAATCGATTTCGCAATAGGCGCAGAGTCCACCCTGTCCCTCGAACAAAAACACATCTCGCAGTTGTTCATAACAGACACGTTCTCTGTTTCTGAACTCTTCCCATGTGGCGGAAGGGGCAGAGAAACGAAATTCTTCCAGACAATCCGGTGCTTTGGAGGATTTCGGGCAATGCTTCACAAGCCGACCTCCTTTTCCCACAGGCGATTCTTGATGATGGTATCGGCCTCGATCAGGGCGGGTTCATCCGCTCCGATGCGCTGCCGGAGTTCAAGGCAGCGGGTTTGAGCCGCTTCGTACTCCGCGCGATGGATGAGCGCGAAAAGATCGATGATGGCCTGGGCGTTTTCATTGTCCGGCGGACGATCTTCCGCCCCCATGATTTCGCGCATCGTGCGACTGCTTTCCGCACCGAATGTGCTGGATGTCGGAGTAAAAACTCGTTGATCCTTGAGAATGATGATATTTCTTGGATGGATCGTGGTAAGAATCTGGGGACTGTGGGTGGTGGCGATGATTTGCGTATTTGGGAAGGTCCGTCGCAGGTTCGGGATGACCCTTTGCTGCCACTTGGGATGCAGGTGCAGGTCGATTTCGTCGATGAGCAGAATGCCCGGCGCTTCCAGGGGATTGTCGGAATTGGGATTGGCCAGCGCCAGTCTCCGGGCGAAATCGAGCACCAGGACCAGGAGGTGACGATAGCCGTCACTCAGTTGCGCCAGGGACATGGGGGCCTGTCGTTGAGAGTCGGCAGTGAACGAAACCATGAGGGTTGGGGGATTGCCATCGATATAAACCTGATCGACGTGTTCCAGCATGATTCTCAAGGCCGCGCGAACGGCCCGCAGATCGGGAAACTCAGGACAAAGTTGCCGCTGCCGGGCGCGCAACTCTTGGTTTTCCCGTATATAAAACCATTGAAATATTGCCTGATAGTTGGAGCCAGCATCCAGGGCATGTTCATAAGCCATGTGCCGGTCGAGTTTCAGGCGTGTCATATCTCCCAATTCCGGCATCACGGAGATGTGGCGCGAAGAACGATAATAAGCAATAACAGGACATGGGATAAATTCTTTTTTATTATTTTTTATTAACCTATTAAAAATATCAATATATACAGACAATTTATTTATTCTTTTTGGTTTCTGAATAAACAACCAATCATCAGATTTACGAAAAATATCTTCACTCCATTCAATTGCATTTGATTCTCCCTTCTCATTGATTGACTTGAAGTTTTGGACTGAATAATAATCAACTATCGAAGCGAATACTCTTATATAATTTTCTGTCGATTCCTCTCCATCGAAATCGACATGAAGATCCTCTGGCCTGAGAGCGGTTGCCTGATATTGTTCCTTCCCTATCCAATCGGCAGTGATCGCTCTGAGAACAGAATTCAACGCACAGGAAATGGCGTCGAGCATCGCGCTCTTGCCTGCGGCGTTGACACCCACTACGACGTTGACATCCGGCTGCAACTCGATTTGAAGGGATTCAAAACAGCGAAAATGGGTGATTTCCACCTGTTTCAGTTTCATTCGGAAGCTCCGGCACTGGTTCAGTTGAATGGGATTCACGACTACGCGACCGCACGAAGTGCAAATAGCACATCCCAAGACACCCCTTTGTCAAGGATTCCCAAGGCAACGGCAGGCTCTTTTTTGGTGGTGAAGTGGGTCCGTATAAAATTATGCACAACTCAATAAACATCTAAAGTTATTTGTAGGCCTTCTTCATTTTTTGCGTAGGTGTTGGTGTCTCGTCGGAACGTCGAGTTGCGACGACGTAAAGAACTGTTGAAAGATTCACAGTTCGTCGTCTTAGATAATAAGATTAATGAATTTATTAATTAGCGCATACAATAGAAGAATACAAGATGAGCAGGTGGATGTTGACACATTCATGAGCGATTATCCTTCCGTTAATAGGAAGAAGTTGCTTTAAAATGCTACTTCAATATTTTCGCAAGTATTTTCTAATTTCCCATTCAACTGAACCAGTGCTGCAGGACTACCTTGGCGAGAATATGCGCGATACGCTCCGCAGCCTGGCCGTCCCCGAAGGGATTGGCGACCGAGGCCATCCGGTGATATGCCGCAGTGTCGCGCAGCAGGGTCAATACCGCCGCGATCATGCGATCGGGATCGGTGCCCACCAGCCTGGCCGTGCCGGCGGCCACCGCCTCCGGTCGTTCGGTCACCTCGCGCATCACCAGGGTAGGCTTGCCGAAGGAGGGGGCCTCCTCCTGCACCCCGCCGGAGTCGGTCAACACCAGGGTGCAGCGATCCAGCAACGCCACGAAGGCGAGATAATCCACCGGCGGAATCAGGCGGATGTTGGCGATCCCCCCCAGCCGTTCCGTGACCGGACCGATCACGTTGGGATTGAGATGGACCGGATAGACGATCGACAGTTCCGGTTCCTCGCGGGCGATGGTGGCCAATGCCCGGCAGATATCGACAAACCCCTGGCCGAAGTTCTCCCTGCGGTGTCCGGTCACCAGCAACAATGGCCGCGACGCGGAGAGGATTTCGGCCAACTCCGGACCGAAGCGGGTCAAACGCGCCTCATGGCTGCCCGGCAGGCGGTCGCGGACGTGCAGCAGGGCATCGATCACCGTGTTGCCGGTGACATGGATGCGCTCCCCGGCAATCCCCTCGCGCAACAGGTTCTCCCTGGCGCCCAACGTCGGGGCGAAGTGGAGTGCCGCCAGACGTCCGGTCAATTGCCGGTTGGCCTCTTCCGGGAAAGGACGGTTCAGATCGAAGGTGCGCAACCCCGCCTCCACGTGCCCCACCGGCACACGGGCGTAAAAGGCGGCCAGGGCCGCGACAAAGGTGGTGGTGGTGTCGCCATGCACCAGCACCAGATCGGGCCGCTCCTGGCGCAACACCCCATCGAGCGCTGTGAGGATGCGGGCGGTCAATCCCGGCAGGTCCTGGCCCGGCGCCATGAGATCGAGATCGTGATCCGGGCGGATGGCAAACAGCTCCAGCACCTGATCCAGCATTCCCCGGTGTTGGGCCGTGACGCAACAGCGGATTTGCATACCCGTAATGCGCGCCGCCGCCATCATCACCGGGGCCATCTTGATCGCTTCCGGACGCGTACCAAAAATAAACATTATTTTTTTCATGCCACCCCCCGCTCCGCCAGCAGATCGGCGAACAACTCCCGATAGCGCGCGGTGGTGCTGGCCACGCCGAATTGCCGGGCATAAGCGTCATCCAGGGGCTGGCGGGCACGCCGCGCGACCAGCTCCTCCAGGGCGGTGGCGATGCCATCGGTGGCATGGTGCGGCAAGGCGATGCCGCCAGCACGGGTCACCACCTCCCAGGTCGGACTGTCGGAAGGGGTCAGGGCAAGGATGGGACGCCGGGCACCCAGATAGTCGATCAACTTGGAGGGCAGAAACGGACTGGCGGGCAGATCGACATCGATCGCCAGCAGGGCGTCGGAATCGGCCATGTGGTCCAGGCTGGCCTGGTAATCCACGGTGGGCAGGATCTCCACCATCCGCTGCAAACCGTATTGCCCGATCAGTGCCCCCAGCCGCTCCCGCGAAAACCCGGCATAGGGATTGACCCCCCCGACCAGCCGCAACAAAAAGGCATGCTCGAAACCGGGCCGCCTCTCCCGCAACGCGGCCATGGCCTGAAAAAGCTTCTCCGGATGGCGGGCCGGATAGAACACCCCGACATGGCTCAAAATGAATCTTTCATTGGCCGGCGGCGTGGTCCGGTGCAAGGCGGGGTCGTAGCAGTGGGGAATCACCACTGCCTTGGCCTGCCAGGCGTCCGGATATTTTTGCATCACAAGGCGGCGCAGGGAGTCGTTGACAAAAACGACCCGGTCGCTTTGCGCCACCACCTCCCGTTCCCTGGCCAGCAGGATCCCATGCTGACGCGGGGAGATCTCCTTGAGGGGAGAGTCGGCGTATGGGTCGCTGAAATGGGAGACGCATGGCAACCCCAGCTCACGCTTGAGCGCGATGCCGAGAAAATTGCTTTCCATGGGATTGGCGAAGGAAAAGATCAACGGCAGGCCGTGGGCGCGTATGGCCTGGGCAGCGATGCGGCGCATGCGCTCCTGATGGCGGCGCTCTTGCCAGTTGCCCCAAATACGCGACAATTTGCCCAAACGGTCGCGCTGGAACACCGGAATGGTGGTCAACGGGGCATCGATCGCCCACTCCCCTTGATTTTCGTAAGTCAAGATCACCGGTTCCAGCCCCTGACGCCGCCATTCGGGGATCATCTTGCCGATCAGGATGGCCTGCGGGCGCGGCTGCGGCGGGGTCCAGAAGCTGAGACACAAGAGTTTCATGGGCGAAGGGACGCTGGAGTTGCCGGGTTGACAGCATACTGTTTACGGAATTGGTCGAGGGTTTGAAAGGAAAAACCGTGCGCGTGGGCCGCGCGGATGGTTTTCTCCCACCACCCCTGCATGCCGGCGGCCTGGGAAGGGTCGCAATAGAGGTTGAAGACCCAGGCCGGTTTGCGCCGGGCATAGTCGAGCAGACGCATGAACTCGGCGTGATACTCCTGGAAACCCTTGCCCGGCCTGGCGCGAGGATCGAAGCCGTGGCTGAAGGTGTCCAGGATGGCGGTCGGTTCGCGGAACGAGGGGGAGATGGGGAGTTCCAGCAGGTCCTCCCGCGCCGCATAGAGAGGGCCGTGACGGATGGCCATGCGCGGCAGGGTGGAACTGGAGTAGGCGATGCCCAGGGGCGGCAGCCGGGAGTGGACCCGGTGCAGTTCCTCCGGGGTGTTGCTGTGGCCGAAATGGGGGATGCGAAAACCGGCGGGGGGGGAACCGGTCAGGGAGGCCACGGCCTCGCCGCTGCGGGTGATCTCCTCGTCCAGTTGCGCGTCGGTCAGCTTGTGATAATACAACGTGCTGAGATACTGGCCGTCACGAATGGCCGAGTGTTGCCGCCAGCCGTGCCCCATGAGTTCGTGGCCCTCCTCGTGCAAGTGCCGGAAAAAGGCCGGATCGCATTGCAGGATCTCGCCGGGGGCGGCGATGGCAACGCGGATGGCCAGTTCGTCCAGCAAGGGGAGCAGAGAGCGCAGGGCCGGGAGATCCTCCGGGTTGTCGCAGTCGAAGGAGAGCAGGTAGATGTGTCGGGTCTTGCCAATGGCGAGCCGTTCCCGGCAGAGTTGCGCGTAGCGGCGGCGGGCCAGGCCCGGAAAGCGGCGATAGAGCATCCGGCGCATGACGCTTCACTCCTTCCGCGAGGCGTGGTGCCGTTTGGCCACCTGATCGGTGATGAACAACCGGGTCATCACCTCGCGCAACGCGGGATCGGTGATCGGGGCGGTCAGGGCAACGGCGCGTTCCCGCTCCTCGGGCAGGGAGGGAGGAAGCGCGGGCGCGGCGGGCTTTTCCTGGAGCCAGGGGGGAACGGTGCGCAGTGAGCCTTGCTTGAAGCGAATCTCCCGCAACGTGGTGTCCGGCGGCAGACGCTCGCGCAGTTTTTCCAGAATGCCGGGGGCCAGATAGGTCAGCTCCGTCAGCCAGACCGAGGAGTCCACCCGCACGGTGAGAAGACCGTTGCGCAAGGTTTGCGGTTCGGAATGGCGCGCCACCCGCGCCCCGACACAACGGCTCCACTCCCGATGCAGTCTGGCCGCCTTGCTGACGGGATGCTCCAGAAAATGACCGGCCACGCGCTGGATCAGATCTGCCAACGGACCCCGTGATGCCCCATCATCCATGCGCAAGCTCCTTTCGCAAGGCGGTCGCCATCTCGACCGCCACATCCCCCCACACCCCGCGCCGATGCTGCCGGAACAGCCGTGCCCCCGGATACCAGGGGGTGGAGTCGCCGCGCCACCCCCAACGCCAATCGGCGGTGACATGGGTGAACAGCCAGAACGGCACCCCCAGCCCTCCCGCCAGATGGGCTGCGGCGGTGTCGATGGTGATCAGCAGGTCCATCTGGCTCAGGATGGCCGCCGTATCCGCGAAATCGCTCAATCGGGACGACCAGTCGCGCACACCCCGCTCCCTGGCCAAGGCCGCCTGGGGACCCACCTGCAAGCTGTGAAACGCCACCCCCTCCACGGCCAGCAACGGCTCCAGATCGGCGAAACGAAAATCCCGCCGGTTGTTGCCGGACCACACCAACCCCACCTCATACCCGGTTTTCGCCACTTCGGGCAAAGGGCCTGGCGCAACGGTCAGACAACGGGCTTCGGGAATGGTTTCCGGCACGGTCCCCAGCACCAGGGGCAGGCTCCACATGGGAATGCAGAAATCCACCTCCGGCAATGTTTTCTCCAGTTCCAATGCCCAGTCCACCCCCCGCGCAACCCGGAACAACCGGGTCAACTCCGGACGACAGGTGACCCCCACCGCAGCACCCAGCCCCTGGAGCACGGCGGCATAGCGGATGAACTGCAAGGCGTCCCCGAACCCCTGCTCGGAAAGCATGACGATGCGTCTGCCCGCCAACGGCTCCCCGGCCCACAGCGGGGCCGGAAAGGGACGCATCACCCCCCGGTAATGCCTGGCCCGCCAACGCCACTCGTTCTCCCGCCACCCCTCGGCATAGCGGCCCGCCATGAGCAGGGCGCGGCTGTAATTGAAACGGATCTCCGCATCCTCCGGGGCGATCCGCAACGCCTGCTCGTACAGGCTCAGGGCCTCTTCCAGCTCGCGGTGGGCCATGCGGATCACGGCTTCGTCCCCCATCAGCTCCGCATCCCCCGGACGCAACTCCCGAGCGCGCCGGATCGACAATAAGGCTTGTTGCGCATCCCCATTTTTGAGCAACAATCTGCCACGATTGGCATGAGCGCTATAATCGGCTGGATTCAGGGCCAGGGCGGTCTCGAAATCACTCAAAGCCTTCTCATCCATTCCAAGAGCATTGCGACTGACCCCGCAATTATTAAAATACTCGGAAACGCCTGGCTGCAACCCGATGGCCCGCTCCAGGCGCTCCACCGCCTCGGCGTGCCTGCCCTGCCGGGCCGCCGCCACCCCGGCGATGAACCAGGCGTCCGCGTACTCCCCATCCTCCCCGGCCACCCGCAGCCCGATCCCCTCGGCGCGGTCGAACCGCCCCGCCTCGATCAACGCCAACGCATGGGACAAGGCCACCAGGTGATTGTGATCCGGACGATGCGCCGTCATGCTCCTCCCTCTCCCCGGCCTACCTGCCGGCGAACTCCCGCAACACCTCCACAAGACGCTTCTTGGCGATGGGCTTGGACAAATAATAGTCACACCCGGCCTCCATGGCATCGACGGCGGCCTCCTGCATGGCATGGGCGGTCAGGGCAATCACCGGAACCGGCTCGATCCCGTGCTCCCGCTCCCAGGCGCGGATCCGGCGGGTGGTGGCGTAGCCATCCAGAATCGGCATCTGCAAATCCATCAGCACGATGTCATAGCGATGCTGGCGGAACTTCTCCCAGGCCACCTCGCCGTTCTCGGCGAAATCCAAGCGATGGCCGCCACTCCGCAGGAAGGCGCGCAACAGGATCCGATTGTCCTCCGAATCCTCGGCCACCAGAATCGACAAGGAGCGCTCCCCGGTCTCGCTCGCGCTCCGCTCCCGGTTCGCCTGGCGCACCACGGCCACCACCGGCAACTCCTGATCCGCCACCGGCGTCGGCAAAACCAGCGTGAAATCGAACACACTCCCCTTGCCCACGGTGCTCTCCACACGGATCCGGCCCCCCATGTGCTCCACCAGCAGCGCGCAAATCGACAACCCCAACCCGGATCCGCCGTACTGCCGGGTCGTCGAAAGGTCGGCCTGCCGGAACGGCTGGAAAATGGTCTCCAGCTTGTCCTCCGGGATCCCGATCCCGGTGTCGGCGATGGCGAAACGAATCCGCCCCTCCTCCACCGGCGTCACCCTCGCCTCCACCTCGCCCGCCAGGGTGAACTTCACCGCGTTGCCCATCACATTCAACAAAATCTGCCGCAACCGGTTGGGATCCCCCACCACATGCCTCGGCAGATCCGCCGCCAGCCGACACCCCATGCGCAACCCCCGATCCCGCGCCTGAATCGCCAGGATCTCCACCGCACCCCGCACCAGGGCATGCAGATCGAAACAGGAGCGCTCCAGGTCGAACTGATTCGCCTCGATCTTGGAAAAATCCAATACGTCATTCACCAGCGCCAACAGCGACTCGCTCGCCTTGCGCGACATCTCCAGATACTGCCGCTGCTCCGACGTGGCGTCGGTCTCGCCCAGCAGTTCGTTGACCCCCAGAATGGCATTCAACGGCGTGCGGATTTCATGGCTCATGTGCGCCAGAAAGGTCGATTTGGCCCGATTGCCCGACTCGGCGGCATCCCTGGCCCGCTCGGCCTCCTCCCTGGCCACCTGCAACTCCAGGGTGCGCACCCGCACCTCCTCCTCCAGGGCGACGCGATGGCGCCGCAACTCCAGATGGGTCATCACCCGCCGCTTGACGATCTCGCCGTGAAACGGCTTGGTGATGTAATCCACCCCACCCAGGGCAAAGCCCTCGGTCTCGTCGGTCACCTGTTTCTTGGCCGACACGAAGATCACCGGAATCCCCCTGGTGCGCGCATCCTCCTGCAACCGCCGGCACACCTCGTAACCGTTCATCTCCGGCATCATGATGTCCAGCAGGATCAGGTCCGGCGGCTCGCCGGCATGCGCGGCCCGCAACGCCTGCTGGCCGGAGAGGGCCACCATCCGCCGGTAATCGCTCAAAATCGCCTTGAGCAGCTCCACGTTGTCCGGCTGATCGTCCACGATCAGGATCCGTTCGGGCTGCCCGGGCCGCTCATCCACCGCGACCGGCGGCAGGTCACAGCCGAAGGCCAACCGCAACTCCTCCACCAGGGCCAACGCCTCGTCGAAATGATACCACCCGATCTGTTTGGCCAGTTCCCGCACGGTGAACGCGGCCCCGGTCTGGGCAAGCAGCGCCTCCAACTCAGGCAACCAAGGCTCCACCTCGATGGAGAAATGGACCAGGCGATCCCGCAACCCGGCCAGAAGCCAGGTCACCTGCCCCAGATCCGGCGCCTCGATGACCCGCGCCGGCGCACGCTTTTCCCCCTCCGCGCCGAACCCTGGCCACAACCCGCGCAACACCCCCCGCAGCCGATTGACGAAGCTCATCGATGCCGCCTGACGCTCCACCGGATCGGCGCCCCGCAACGCCCCCTCCAGTTGACGCGCCGCCTCGGAGAGCGTGATGGCCCCCAAATGACGCGCCGCGCCCCCCACCGCATGCACCCGCGCGACGGCCTGGTCCGGGTCCATCTCCCCTCCGGCCAACCCGGCGAATTCCCGACAAAAACGACTCAGCAAACGCCGATAGAGATCCTCCTTGCCCCCCACCCGCTCCAGCCCGGCCACCACATCCAACCCGGAAACCCTGGCCAACTCCTCGACGATCTCCGGCTCCTCTCCGGACCACGGCGGGATCCGGTTGACCATTACCCCATACATCCGCTCGGCGCGCAACGGCAGCGACACATGATCCCGTGCCCCGGCCTCCCGGCTGGCCTTCTGCTCCTCCCACCCCTCATTGGCCAGCATGACGATCACCGGGATCTCCCGTTCCCGCGTGGTCTGGCGCAAACCGGCCAAAAGCGCCGCGCCCTCGCCGCCGGGCAGATGCCAATCCAGCAGCACGGCGTGATAGGAATAACGGGCGGCCATTGCCAGCGCCTCTCCGGCCTCCCTGGCCACGTCCACCACCAGTCCCACCCGTTCCAGGAGTTCGCGGGCGATCCCCAACGTGACCCCGCTCCCCACCGCCAGCAAGATCCGCGCGCCGCCGATGCGAATCCCGGTCTCCTCCTCGCGGCCCAGCACCCGCGCCCGCCGGCGCTCCAACTGCCCGCCGCTCCCATCCTCCGCGGCGCTCAAACCCCGCACCAGGCGTGCCCGCGTGACCGGCTTGTCCAGGCAGCCATCCACCCCGAACCGCTCGCCGCGTCCCGGCAGATCCGCCATGCCAAAGGGGGGCATCAGAAAGATCCGGGGCGTCACCGCGCCAGGGGCCAACGCATCCAGCGCGGCCCGCATCTCCACCGCCAACACCTCCCCATCCTTGTCCGGCATCCTCCAGTCCAGCAGCACGCAACCATAGGGCGACATCTCCCCGCCGCCGCCATTGGCCCGCAGCACCTCCGTCATGGCCGCTTCCGCGCTCTCCACCGCCTCCGGCTCCAGCAGCAACTCCCGCAACTGGCCGCACAGCGCCTCGCGCACCAGGGGATTGTCGTCCACCACCAACACCCTGGATCCCCACATCTCGATCGGCAAGGCCGGCCTGGCGCGACGGTTGGGTCCGTGATAGCCGACGCTCACCTCGAAGGCGAACTCGCTCCCCTCGCCGGGCCGGCTGTCGGCCCACATCCGTCCGCCCATCAAGTTGATCAGACGCCGGCAAATGGTCAATCCCAACCCGGTCCCGCCGTACTTGCGGGTGGTGGAGCCGTCGGCCTGCACAAAGGGGGCGAACAACCGCGGAAGCATGGCCGGATCCACCCCGATTCCGGTATCGCGCACCCGGCAACCGATCCGCACCCCCCCATCTTCCAGCAGAACCGCGTCGATGACCACCGCGATGGTCCCTTTTTCCGTGAACTTCACCGCGTTGCGGATCAGATTGATCAGCACCTGCTCCAGACGGATCACATCCCCGAACAGCACGCAGTCCGGCGCGTTGGTCAACAGGAATACCAACTCGATCCGCTTGTCCGCCACCTGCTGGCTGAACAGATCCGCCAACCGCTCCAGCAAAGGCTGGATGTCGAACGGCACCGGATCCAGCGACATCTGACCCGCCTCCAGCTTGGAAAAATCGAGAAGATCGCTGATCACCCCCATCAGGGAGTGGGAGGCGTTGTCGATCTTTTCCAGATAATCCCGCACCCTGGGCGGCAGCTCGGCCTTGAGGGCCAGTTCGGCGAAACCCAGCACGGCGTTCATGGGGGTGCGGATTTCGTGGCTCATGTTGGCGATGAACTCGCTCTTGGCCACGTTGGCCGACTCCGCGACCGCCAGGGTCTCCTCCAATGATTTCAATAGTTGCTTTTTATCCGTCACATCCTGCAAGAAAGCGGTGAAATTCACCTCTCCCTCATGAACCAGCGAGGTCAGGGAGATTTGCAGGTCGATATTCTGACCATCGGCGCGCATGCCGGGGAATTCCATGCGCCGCTGCAACCTGGGGGCATCGACCCCCCTGGCGGCCTGCATGGTCAAGCCTTTCTGGTGGGTGGCGCGCAGGGGTTCCGGGATGATGAAGTCGGCGATGGAGCGACCCAGGAGCACCCCCTTGGAGAATCCGAACAACTGCTCGGCAGCCGGATTGAATTCCAGCACCCGCCCCTGGGAGTCGGTGGTGATGATGGCGTCCAGGGCCTGGCTCAGGATCGCCTGGTGACGGTCGAGCAGGCGGGTGATGGCCAGGTAGCCTTCGATGTTTTCCAGGTTCTGATAGACCCGGCAGAGCAGCTCCTCGGGTTGGAACGGCTTGACGAGAAAGTCGTTGGCGCCGGCCTTGATGAAGCGGGTGGCCAGTTCGGCGTCGCTGAGGGAGGAGAGTCCGATGACGGCCAGTTCGTCGCGGGAGTGGTCGGAGCGGAGTTTCTTGACGAAGGCGAGGCCGTCCATGCCCGGCATCTGATAGTCGGTGATGACCAGGTGGACCTTTTGTTGGGCGATGCATTGCAGTCCCGCCACCCCGCCATCGGCGTCGAGGATGGAGAAGCCGTACCTGCCGAGCAGTCGGCAGATGGCATGGCGCGCGGCGCGGGAGTCGTCCACGACCAGGATGCGGACCAGTTTGTTTTTCCGGACCCGTTCGATGGCGTGGATGACGGAATCCACCACCCTGGGATTGTCCTTGATGAAATAGTCGAGCATCCCCTTGTGGAGGATGGTCTCCTGCAACTCTTTCTTGTATGCGCCGGTGAGGACGATGCTCGGAATGTTGTAATGGACCAGGAGATCGACGATCTCCCCCTGCATGGCGTCTGGGAGGTGGAGGTCGAGGACGCCGAGGAAGAAGCGGTCGGAGCTGCGTTCCAGAAGCGCCCTGGCCTCCTTGAAGCTGCGCGCCACCATCACCTCGACGGCCAGAACGGCCTGGATGCGGCTCTTCAAGAGGGCGGCGAAGCTGCTGGAGTCTTCGACGATCAGGATGGAATTCATCGGCTTGGACCCGGCTTGTGGATTACGAGGCCTGAACGAGGATTCAGTGTGCCATCAGATTGCCGCGAGGGCAATGTCTGGCATGCGGAGGGAACGAAACGGACGGATTGACCCGACCGGGCACAATCGATACACTGCCTGATCAAGAATCAGCAATATTTTTTTCATGAATCTGGAGATTACCAATCCTTGTCGGAAATCAGGCGTCCGGCAAGTGCCTCGTAATGGGGAAACTGACTATCCATGCTGGCAAGCAGGGTATTCCGGCAGATTGCCGTGGCCATGATGAGGCGATCCATGGGATCCCCATGGTGAAAGGGAAGATTCCCGGCTTGTTCGGCAATCGATCCGTCGAGTGGAATGATTTCGATATCCGCACCACGGGTGGCGCGCTCAATCCATGCATCGGCAGGCTGATTCAACGCGATACGATTTTTACGCACCAGGGTGATGAGTTCGTAGATCGTCACGGCGGATACAGCCAAAACCCCCTCATGCTCATCCAATTTCTCTTGCAAAGCCGTGGGCAGGCGTGGATCCTGCTCAACCCACCAAATCCAGATATGCGTGTCCAGCAACAGGATCCCCGAACTCATTTGAAAGCCTCCGGATCACCGGCAATTTGACGTGCCGTGCGTTCCAGAGAGGCTTCCCACTCCTCCTCGGAAATGACCGGTTCCAGAAGGTCGCCAAGATATCTTACGCTGCCTTTAAGTTCAGGCGGCGGAAATCTCTTTTTTTTGGGTGGCGTCTGGATCCCTCTGCCCGGCTGTTCAACCACCACAACCACCCGAAACCGCTCTCCGGGGGGAGGACCAGAGAGCCATTCGATTTTTCCCTGGTCAACAATGGCTTCATAGCTCTTCAACATGGCTGTCTCCTCACACATCCAACACCGTTTGCGTGCCAATGATGCCCACCTGACGGGAGACCTGTTCGATCCCACTCCAGGCAGTGACCAGTGCGTTGCAGGCGCGGGCATCCTCCGGCCCAGCCTTTGCGCTCGCAGAGGGTATAGAGGCGACAGGCCAGAGCACGCATGGCCTCAGATCGGTCGGGGCAGGGAGTGGTTGCCCTACCGCTCCTTGCTTCGACCCCTGGCTACGGCGATCAGGTCGCGTCCCCGCGTTGCCCCATCCTCCGGCCAGGCTGTCCTTTTTATACCATATTGATCACGCATCTTCAACGTGCCATCAGATTGCTTCCAGGGCAATGTCTAACATGCGGGGGGAGCGAAACGGACGGATTGACCCGACCGGGCACAATCGATACACTGCTGACAAATGACGACAATTATTTTACTATCGAATGGGAGGCTGCCATGACGGAACCAACCCCCGCTTTTGCCCCGAATCGGGTCTCCCCGCCGGGGGACACCATGCAAGACATGCTCGACGAACTCGGCTGGACCCTGGAAGAGTTTGCGCGGCGTCTCGATCATCCCCCCGAACACGTCAGCCAACTCCTCAACGGCAAAGTCTCCCTGACCGTGGAAATCGCCATGCGTCTTTCCACGGTACTGGGCAGTTCCGTCGGCTTTTGGCTCAACCGGGAAGCCAACTTTCGGGAACGCATCGCCAGACAGGAGATGGCCACCACATGCACTGACCGGGTTGTCTGCCTTCAATGATCATCACCGACGCGGAACTCGCCGCCATGATCGCCCGGATCGCGGAGGCCATCCACCCGGAACGGATCATCCTGTTCGGCTCCCACGCCCGTGGGGAAGCCGACGAAAATTCGGACCTCGACCTGTTGGTGGTGGTGGACGAGGATTTTTCCAATCGCAGCCGCTGGCGGGAGTTGCAGCGGATCCGCAAGCTCGTGGCCTCCTTTCCCATGTCCAAGGATATCATGCTATACAGCCGCGACGAAGTGGCTCGTTGGCGCGACTCCGCCAACCACATCATCGCCCATGTCCTGCGGGAAGGAAGATTGCTCTATGAGCGACCTTGACCAGGCAGCCACCTTCCCGCGCATGGCGGAAAAGGAATGCCGTGCTTGTGTGATAATTGATTTTTTACATTAATAAAATGTTATAAATTGAAAAAATTCAATTTTATAGAAAATTAGCCAAGCTTAACGGCGTTATATTTTGACACATTATAATCTAGACAATTAATTCTTAAATAAAAAAAATTTCCTTGACTTTGATTGACACATCAGCATATCCTTCTAATTGTAACATCACCAGACAGAAATAACAATTATAACAACCTTGTAATAATAAAAGGAAAAAAATATGCCGAAATTGCATAAATATCGCATTTTTATTAGCCATCCATGGAAATATGACGAAGAGTACAAAAAATTAAAGGAAATGCTGGGTGCAGCTCCAAACTTTGACTATAATGACTGGAGCATTCCGGAAGAAAAAGGCAGACCCACAATGTCTGACACAGAACTTAAAAATGCTATTAGTTATCAAATATCTCATGCAGAAATTGTTATCGCACTTGCTGGCATGTATGTTATGTATAGTGATTGGATACAGTTTGAAATTATACAAGCCCGCGATATTAGTAAACCAGTTCTACCAATAATGCCCAGAGGAAATGAAAAATTTCCTTCTATATTAAAATTTGCAGAAAAAAATATTGTTGGCTGGTACACACCTTCAATTATTGACTCCATTCGCGAACTTACAGGGCATTAAAATTTTGCATCACAGATCACTCACAACAAGCAATCAGGGGCACCAAGCGATATATTTCAAAACCCCACCCCCTGACGCAACGCCGCCCAAGGCCGCCTGAAGAGGTAATAAAAAACCGTCACCCGCTCCCCATAAAGCTTGGCGGTCCCCTTGAGGCCGATGCGGGGGGGTGGGGTGACGACTGGTGAAAAAACGGCGGTCAGGCGATAGGCGAGAATCCCCTCCGGGGTGGTCTCGGCGTCGTAGGAGGCGCTGGTCAACTCCCCTTCCAGAGGGTGCAGGGGATCGGCATGCAGGAAAAGCCGTACCGGGGCGCCGGGGGGCAGGGTCATGAAGTCGGCGACCGGCAGACGAATCTCCATCTCCACCCGCTCCGGGTCGGCGATCAGCATCACACGCTCCCCCACCGCCACCGGACGACCACGCCAGGCATTGGCATCGGCAAAAATGGCAATCCCGCGCCGGGGGGATCGCACCTCGGTGCGCTCCAAAAGCGCGGCGGCATACTCGGCCTCAACACTTTTCTCGGCAATGCGCGCCTCCAGCAATGGCATGGACGCCTTGGCCTCGGCATCGGAAAAAGACAACTGACGCGCCCGGAACAACTCGGCACGCGCGGTCTCGACGGCCAGGCGCGCCATCTCCTTGCGGTTGGCAATCACCGACGGCTCCAGACGCAACAATACATCCCCCACCGCCACGGTCGCGTTCGGCGCCACGGCCACCGACTCCACCACCCCCTCCAACGGCGCGGCCACCACCCATGGATCCCGTGGCGCGACACTGGCAGGGGCAAGCGCGGTGCGACTCACCGGCAAAAAACCGGCGGCCAGCAACGCCACGCCGATCAGCCACCCCCATCCCGACCCGGACCAACGCCGGGAACAACGCCGGGAACGCATCGCCGGCAACGCGCGCCAGGCATGGGCATAGGCCTCCACCAGACGCTCCAGCAACTCCCGCTCCCCATCGCCCCAAGGCTGGGTACGCAACAACAACAAACCGCCAACGCATACCCCGTCCGGGGCCACCAACGGCGCCCACATCCCCTGACGCGGGGCCGCCTCGTCCCAATCCCCCCCCGCACACAACGCAACCACACCCCCCCTCTCCCGCGCCCGCTCCCGGCACAAGCCGCCCGCCCAACGCACGAACGGGGCATGGGGATCGACCTCCGATACCCCCATCGCCCCCTCCACCTTCCCGGAAGCCGCGTTCCAAAACAACATCACCTCCGCCGCAACCAACAACCGGGTCCGGTTGACCATCACGAATTGCAACGCCAGCACACTCTCGGCCCGGCGCGCCTCTCTTTCCAGCTCCAGCAACGCCGCGCAGGCGGCCAGACCACGCTCCGTCCCGTTCATGGAATGGACGGCGGCGCGAACAGCGCCGTCCCGCTCATCCCCACCAACACCCCGTCACGCTTGCCGGTCATCCCCCCGGTCACCCCAAGGGACTGGCTGGCCGGATCGATCCGCGCCGCCAGCCGCACCACCGTGCCCGCGTACTCCCGCCCGGTCTCATCCAAACGCAGGGTGAACGGCGTCCCCTCCTTCAACCAGGCCAGCCAACGCGACGGAACGATCAGACGCACCTCCAACGCGGCATCCTCCAGAATCTCCACCAACGGCATCCCCTGCGTCACGCTCTGATGCAATCCCACCTTGACCGCGCTCACCCGGCCATCGAACGGCGCATGCACCACGCACATCCCCACCACTATCCGCGCCTCGGCCAGATCGGCCTCGCATTTCTTCACCTCGGCCCCAGCCAGGCCCACCTCCAGAGCACTGCCGGATTGCAGTTTTTCCAGCCTCTGCTGCACCTCCAGCTTGAATCGCGCCGCGCTCAGTTCCGCCTCCGCCCTGGCCAGCCGCGCCTCGTGAACCCCGCAATCCATGTGCATCAACACCTGATTCGCCCGTATGGCGTCCCCCTCCTTCACCGCCAGTTTCTCCACGCGACCCGTCAGCCGCGCCGACAACACCGTCTCCCGCCGCGCGGCGAGCAACGCCCGCGTCCGCCACTCCTCCTCCCCGCCATGCGCCAACCCGACCGGGAGCAACAACACAAGCCAGAACCACCAGGGCAACGGCTTTTTTTGGCGGCAACCGTTCAAGACGGTTACAATCCGGTGATCCATCCTGTATACTCCATCAAGATTGTGAGGCTTGTGATCGTCTCATACCTATAAAATAACGAAATGCAACCCGTCGGGCAAGCTCGACCCGGCAGGCGGTAGTCAATATGTCCATACCTTTCAAGTTCATTCTGCTCTTAACCCTTCTGTTGCTGGCGGGTCTGGGTGTCAGTTCCTCGGTCTCCTTCACCTTCACCGAGGAGGCCATGGAAGAGAGTGCTCTCACCACCATGGACCAGACCAACCACGACCTGCTCCACAAGATCGACCTGTTCCACAAGAAGATCCAGAGCGACATCCTCATGTCCCTGGAACACCCCGCCTTCAAGCGCTATTTCGACCTGCCGGAAACCCGGCGCGGCAACCGCTTCGACAACGAAAACCGCCTCGTCCTGACCACGGAACAACTGGCCGTCAAGGCCGACCTCGACGCCTGGGCCGTCTCCATGCAAAAACGCTTCCCCATCGTCGAAAGCTGCCTCATCGACCAAGGCGGCCAGGAACATGCCCGCATCACCTTCGGCAGAATCGCCTCCATCGAGGAGTTCTCCAGCGAAGAGGCCCAAAACGCCTTTTTCGCCCCCGCCATGGCGCTGCCCGAAGGACGGATTCATATTCAATATCCCTACATGTCCCAGGACGCCAATAAATGGGTTTTCGCCTACCTTGCCCCCATCGTCCTGGCGGACGGGAGCAAGGCCGGCGTGTTCCATAACGAAATCCCGGTCTCCTTGTTTCAGGAGCTGATCCGCCAACACGACATGGACAAAAACAGCCGCCTCTTCCTCCTGGATCCCTCCGGGGTGCTGATCGCGGACAGTTGGCGCGACTTCTCCATGGACCGCAAGAACACCCCTGAAACATCGCTGCAACACTATCTCCCCATGGCCACCTCCCTGAACGCCTCGCCCCGCTTCACGGCCATCCTCGAACGGATGCGCCAGGGCAGCAGCGGCGCCGACTGGTACGAAGAGGGGGGAGAACGGCAGCATGTCACCTTCCGCCCCCTGCCGACCTTCGGCTGGAGCATCGGTCACATCCGGCCCCATCATGCCCTGCTCCAGGGCAAGACCTCCCTGACCAACGTGCGCCTGGCCTTTGCTTTGACCACCCTCGGCACCCTGTTGGCAACGATCCTGATCGTCTGGTTCCAGGTCAACAAGATCGCCATGCCCCTGCGCGGGCTGGCCCGTTCGGCGCAAAAGATCGCCGACGGCAATCTGGACTTCAACATGCGGATCCAAGTGGGCGACCTGGACGAGGTGGGGATCCTGGCCCACTCCTTCAACCGGATGCTGCTGACCCTGAGCCAAACCACCGATACCAAGGAGTTCACCGAAAACATCCTGCGGGCCATGGTGGACGGCCTGCTGGTGCTGGACATGGACAACCGCATCCGCCGCGTCAACCGCGCCATGCTGGAACTCCTCGAAGAGAAGGAGGAGAATCTCCTCAACCGTCACCTGGACAGCCTGCTGCCCGATCCGGAATTCTGCGCGACGATGTTTCGCGATCTGCTGGCCAACCGGCTGTTCCGCTCCCAGGAGACCGCGTTCCGCACCAGGGATGGACGGGACGTGGCGGTTTCCATCTCCAGCAATCTGCTCCGGCATGGCGACACCATGACCGGCATGGTGATCCTGGCGCAAGACATCCGGATCCGCAAAAACAATGAGGAACAGCTTCATTTCCTGGCCAATTTCGATGTGTTGACCCGGCTGCCCAACCGTGCCCTGCTCCAGGAACGGTTGAGCCAGACCCTGGTGCGCGCCCCCTGGCGGACCACCAGCGTGGGCGTGCTGCACTGCGCCCTGGACCGCTTCAAGAGCATCAACGACACCCTGGGCCACCGCTCCGGAGACGAACTGCTCAAGGAGACCGCCAACCGGCTGCGGGCCTGCGTGCGCGGTGGCGACACGGTCGCTCGCATCGGCGGGGACGAGTTCCTCGTGCTGCTCATGGACGTGGCCAGGGCAGAGGATATCATCCACGTCGCCAAAAAGATCTCCCACGCCATCGCCATGCCCCTGACCCTCTCCAATGGCCAGGAGGTGTTCGTGACCGCAAGCATCGGCATCAGCGTCTCCCCGGAGAACGGCTCCACCCCGGATGAACTGCTCAAAAACGCCAACATCGCCACCAGTCACGCCAAGGTGCAAGGCAAAAACCAGTTCCGCTTCTTCTCGGCGGAGATGAACCGGAAAGGGGCCGAGCGCCTGGCCATGGAGGCGGACCTGCGCCGGGCCGTCGAACGCGGCGAACTGGAGGCCCATTATCAGCCACGCTGGGATTTGCGCCGGGATTGCCTGGCGGGCGCCGAGGCCCTGGTGCGCTGGCGCCGGGGCGGTGGCAAACCGGTCTCGCCCGCCGACTTCCTGCCCCTGGCCGAGGAGTTGGGCCTGATCGAGTCCTTCGACCTGTGGATGCTGGAGAATGTGTGCCGGCAGGCCAGACAGTGGCGTGATGCGGGCTATCCTCACATCCGCCTGTCGATCAATCTCTCCCACCATCTGTTCGGACGCAAGGATCTGGTGGAGTTGATCCGGCGCGCCCTGGACGAGAACGGCCTCGAACCCGATGCCCTGGAACTGGAATTGACCGAGGCGATCGTCATGCGCGACGTGACGCATGCCATGTCCTCGCTGCTCTCCCTGCGGGAGATGTGGATTCATCTGGCGGTGGATGACTTCGGTACCGGATACTCCTCGTTTTCCCACTTGCGGCGCCTGCCGGTGCACATCCTCAAGATCGACCGCTCCTTCGTGCGGGAGATCACCACCAACAAGGAGGATGCCGCCATCACCCACGCCATCATCACCATGGCCCACACGCTCAATCTGCGCACCACCGCAGAAGGGGCGGAAGAGCAGGCGCAACGGGATCTGCTCACCAGCCTGGGGTGCGACGAACTGCAAGGTTATCTGATCAGCCGCCCGGTTCCGGCAGCCGAAATGGAGGAGAAATTCCTGAAATCCACCCAGAGGACCGGGTGAGCGTAGCGTTTTTCAGTGCGCGGGGAGGATCCTCAGGATGGCGAACAGGATGCCGCTCATCACGCCAAGCTGCACCAGGGACAGGGTGACGATCCAGCGGATGGTTTCCACCTTGGACTCGGCGATTTCCTTGCGGAGAGTGGCCTCCACCGTGGTGATGCGAAGGTCCAGTTCCTTGATGTGGGTGTCCAGTTCCTTGATGTGGGTGTCCAGTTCCTTGAAGCGAGCATCCAGTTCCTTGAAGCGAACGTCCAGTTCCTTGATGCGAGCGCCCAGTTCCTTGAGACGGGTGTCGGTCTTGTCATCCAGCGCCTTGATATCCCGCTGAAGATCACTCTTCACGGTTTCGATTTTGTCATCCAGCGCCTTGATATCCCGCTGAAGATCGCTCTTCACGGTATCGATTTTGGCATCCAGCGCCTTGATATCCCGCTGAAGGTCGTTCTTCGCGGTTTCGATCCTGGCATCCCGATCCTGGCCGTTCCGCATGATTTCCAACACCTTGGCATCCAGCCTGGCCATCTCCTCCTTGGTGGAGAGTTGATGGCCTAGAATCTCCACCAGCAGACGGGCATGGGTTTCCGCCTGCTCCTCGGTGAAACCCGTGGCGACCATCTCCTTGACGTATCTGTGGGTATCGAAGGCAGTGGCGAGCATCATGCGCGGCGTCTCCTCAGTCGGAATGGCGGTTCGCCATCAGTATAGCGGGACGCCACGCGCAATGCCAATCTTTTTACGAAGTGGGGATTCACCCCCGGCGGACGAGGATCTCCTGCACCAGTTCCAGGGCCTGGCTGCGGGAAAATGGCTTGACGAGCACGCGATTGGCCCCGAAATCCTGGGCCATGCGCAGATTGAAGGCGGCATCCAACCCCCGTCCCCCGCCGGACATGGCCAGGATGGGGATCTGGGCGCTCAGTTCCTTGAGTTCCATGATCAACTCCACGCCGTCCTTTTCCGGCATCAGGATATCGGTCATCACCAGATCGGGGCGCTGTTTGCGAAATTGCCGCAAACCGGCGCGACCATCGTTGGCCTCCTCGACCACATGCCCCTCCTCCTCGAGGATCTCGCGCAGCAGGGCGCGGATACTGATATCGTCGTCGATCACCAGGATGTGGGCCATGTCAATTTTCCGCAGGTTGAGATTGCGAGAGGCGGTAAACCCGTTGCGTGGACTCTGCCACCTCCCGGATCATGGTCTCTTTCAGGGTGACCAGTTGGTTCAAGGGGATCGCCAACTCCCTGGCGATCTGTTTGAGCCGTTCGCCACCCTGAAAATGACGTTCCGCCAACATCACCTTCAAGAAGTCTGCCAAGATGATCTCCTTGAAACCGGCATCCGCCACTTTGAGTTTGCCACATGCCGCAGACCAGGAGTCTCCCCTGGTCAGGGACTCCTCGAGGGTTCGCATGGCCTGGTCATGGATGCGGTCCTGTTCCTCGCTGAACACGGGGTTGGCCACATGGAAGCGCAGATGGTAATCCTCTCCGGGGGTGGGATTGGTCATGGGGTTGCCGCCTCCCGTACCGCCTGGCGTCGTTTTTGCCAGTTTTCGAGGACCAGCACCGTCGGGCTGGCCACGTAGATCGAGGACCAGGTGCCCACCACCACCCCCAACAGCAAGGCAAGGGCAAAATCATGAATCACCTCGCCGCCGTAAAAAAGCAGCGCCACCAGCACCAGCACCACGGTCAGGGAGGTGATGATGGTACGCGACAAGGTGCGGTTGACCGCCTCGTTGATGACCGCCTCCAGAGGGTAGTTGCGCATGCGTTTGATCTCGTCCCGGATGCGGTCGAAGACCACGATGGTATCGTTGATCGAGTAGCCGATGATGGTCAGGAGCGCCGCCACCACCACCAGGGAGAACTCCTTTTGGGTGAATGAAAAGAAGCCCAGAATGATGAAGACGTCGTGAATCAGCGACAGCACCGCCCCCACGGCAAAGCGGAATTCGAAGCGGATCCCCACGTAGACCAGGATGGCCAACCAGGAGTAGACCACCGCCCAGATGCCGTTGACGGTCAATTCGCGCCCCACCTGGGGTCCGACGTACTCCACCCGGCGCAGTTCCACCTTCTGGTCCTTGCCGGCCAGGGGGCTGATGGCGTCCATGATCTTTTGGGACATTTTGGCGGATTCGCCATCCTTGCCGCCCGGCTGCTGTTCCTGGTGGATGCGAATGAGGATCTCCTGTGGCGAGCCGAACTCCTGGATCACGGCCCCGGCCAGGCCGATTTCACCAAGGGCCGTGCGCACGGAGGCGATGGGGGCCGGACCCGGAAAGCGGACCTGCAACACCGCCCCACCCGCGAAATCCAGGCCAAAATTCAATCCGTGGGTGGACAGGGAGACGATGCTCAAGAAAAAGGTCAAGCCGGAGATGACAAAGGCCCATTTCTTGAGGCCGACGAAATCGAAGTTGATGTTAGAACGGATCAGTTCCATGAAATTTCAGTCCGAGGCAGTTGGCTGATGAAAGGGGTCAGATACTCAACTTTTGCACCCGCCGGTTACGCAGCAGATAGTAGAGCATCAGACGGGTCAGGGTGATGGAGGTGAACAGGGAGGCCACCAGGCCGATGGCCAGGGTGACGGCGAAGCCGCGCACCGGGCCGGTGCCGAACTGGAACAAGATCAACGAGGTGGCCAGGGCGGTGACGTGCGAGTCCAGGATGGTGAGAAACGCCTTGTCATACCCCTGATCGATGGCGGCGAAGGGGGATTTGCCCAGCCGGAGTTCCTCGCGGATGCGCTCGATGATCAGGACGTTGGCGTCCACCGCGATGCCGATGAGCAGCACCACGCCGGCGATGCCCGGCACGGTAAGGGCGGCTTGCAGTCCGGCCAGCACGGCCATGAGCACGAAGATGTTGAAGACCACCGCAATGTTGGCCAGCCAGCCCATCCCCTTGTAGTAGAGGCCCATGAAGAGGATGACCAGCAGGCCGCCGGCCACCGAGGAGAGGATCCCTTCGTGGATGGCGTCGCTGCCGAGGGTCGGCCCGACGGTGCGTTCCTCGAGGATGGTGACCGGGGCGGGCAGAGCGCCGGCACGCAGGACGATGGCCAGGTCATGGGCCTCCTCCATGGAGAAATTGCCGGTGATCTGGGCGCGTCCCCCCTCGATTTTTTCCCTGAGGACCGGGGCCGAATAGATCTTGTCGTCCAGGACGATGGCCAAACGTTCGCCGACGTGTTCGCCGGTGACCTGGGCGAACTTGCGGGCGCCCTGGTGGTTGAAAACAATGGAGACGAGGGGTTCGCCGTACTGGTCGAAATTGACCCGCGCGTCGGTGAGCAGCTCGCCGGTGAGGGAGGCCCGTTTCTTGACGAGCAACGGGGTGCGGACGACCTTCTGTCCCGCATCCTCGGCGGCAGCGGCGGCGGTTTTGCCCCGTTTGCCCGGCTGTCGGCCGCGTCCCGGCGCCCGTTCCTCGTAGAGGATCTGGTCATCCGGCGGGATGGCGCCGGCCAGGGCAGCGGCGAGATCGCCCTTTTCGTCCACCATCTTGAACTCCAGGCGGGCGGTACGGCCGATGAGATTTTTGGCCCGTGACGGGTCGTCCAGACCGGGGAGTTGCAGCAGGATGCGTTCCTCGCCCTGTTTTTGCAGCGAGGGTTCCGCAACGCCGAACTGATCGATGCGGGAGCGGATGGTCTGGATGGACTGATCCACCGCGAAACGGCGCAGGTCGGCCACTTCCTTGGCATCGAAGCGCACGCGGATGGCGCCGTCCGGGGTCTCCTCGACCTTGGCATTGCGGAAATCGCCCTTGAGCAGGGTGAGCACCTCGGCCTTGGCGGCATCCGCAGGCAGGTTCAGTTCCACGGCGTCCATGCCCTGACGCTTGATCGACTGATAGCGGACCTTCCCCTTGCGCAAGGAGAGACGGATTTCGTCCACGAGGTTTTCCGCAGCCTGTTCCACGGCCTTGTCGGTCTGCACGTGCAGCAGGAGGTAGAGGCCGCCCTGGAGGTCGAGACCACGATAGACGGTCTTGGCCGGCAGCCAGGAGGGCCACCAGGAGGGCGCGCCCCCCATCAGGGTGGGCAGACAGTAGAGCACGGAAAAAAATACGATCACCCCTGAAACGATGGTCTTCCAGAGAGGGAAATGACGCACGCTTTGGTTACTCCTTTTTCTCGGCGTTGTCGTCGGAGGTTCCGACACCGGCCTTGACGACCATGGCAGCCACCGCTTGGCGGCGCAGCTTGACCCGCAGCGGTTTGAACTGACGGGGAGCGGTTTCCACTTCACCGATTTCCAGCATGATATGGTCCTCCTCGATCCGATGGATGCGGCCCAGCAGGCCGCCGCGGGTTTCGATGGAGTCGCCGCGCTGGAGGTGATCCACCATTTCCT
Source organism: Magnetococcales bacterium WMHbin3 (assembly GCA_002753185.1). Taxonomy (GTDB): domain Bacteria; phylum Pseudomonadota; class Magnetococcia; order Magnetococcales; family Magnetaquicoccaceae; genus Magnetaquiglobus. The sequence continues at coordinate 15,524 of PDZX01000027.1, read as the reverse complement.
TGTGCTGTTTGACCTGTTTTTGCTGGGGCCGGATCAACAAGAAATAAAAAATGCCGAACAACAGGATCATGAACAGGATATTGCCCACGACCGCTTCCGGTCCGGGAGCGGCGGCTTGCGCGTAGGCAGGTGAGATCAGATCGAACATCGGTGCATACTCCGTGACAAGGGGATGAAACGGCCCGCTCAGATGGCCGCGATGAATGAGTAATTCTCGGACGACATGACGGCGGCGCGGAACAGGGCATGGGAGCAGGTCCTGATCTTGCTGAAATAACGCTGGAACGCCTTTGCGTCGTCGATTCCGGTGATTTGCACGCTGTAGCGGCGGCGGGTGACGAAGCCCCCCTTCTGGCGATCCAGGCCGGAAAAGCGCAGGATGCCGGTCATGGTCATGGTGGGGTCCTCGTCGGTCATGGGGATCAGGCGCAGTTGGACCTCGTCGTTGATTTGCGGTGCGTTGTCACCGGCCTCATCGCCGAGGAAAGAGAGACCTTCCTGATTGATATCCTGCAATTCGCCGCGCACCTGGCCGTTTTTGCCCATCATTTCCACCTGGCTGGTCATGTCCAGCGGGGTGGAGAAGCGGCTCGCCTGGCGTTTGGAGTGAACCCGGAACATGCCGGGATAGTGGAGGAGGAGTTCCTCGCCGGTGGGTGGCTCCAGGCAGGCCACGGTGGTCTCCAGGCCATAGCCGCCCATCAGGCAAAAAAGGTTGACCCGGGTGCCGGCGGCCAGTTGCCGGAAGTGGGACTCCGGTTCCCAGCGGGCCAGGGAGAGGGATTTGCCCGGTTGGAAGGCGGTGACATGGGAGTGGCGGGTGGTTTTGTCGCGTGCGGCCCGCAACTCGATGGGACGGCTTTCGGCGCGCATGGTCGCAAGGAGCGAGCGGATTTCCGTGACATCCAGCAGGAGATCGGTATTTTTCAGGATACCTTGCACATTGGATTGCGACATGGGATGTTACCAATTCCAAAGACTAGCGTGACAGGGGACTCCTTGCCAATGATACGAAAATCGCCCGTGCTTGGCAAGGAGACAATTACCCTGGAGTGGTTTCATTCTTGCAAGCGGGCAGGCGACCGGATGCGGTGAGGCATGGGGTATTCCGCGAAAAAACTGATCAGGCTGGTCGATGGCATGCCGGCGTTTCCGCCGAGCGTCTATCGCATCCTGCAACTCACCTCGGACATCAATTGCGAGCCGAAGGATCTGGTGCGGGTCATCGATCACGATCCGGTGCTTACCTTAAAGTTATTGCAACTGGTCAATTCCCCCTATTTCGGGCTGTCGCGGCAGATCGGTTCGATCCGGCAGGCGGTGGTGTTCGTGGGGATCAACACCATCAAAAATCTGGTCCTGACCATCGCCCCTCTGGAAATGCTGTCGCGGCAGGGCACGGACAACCGATGGATGGAGAATCTGCTCGCGCATGCCATCGGGGTGGGGGTGATCGCCAAACATCTGGCGCGGCGTTGCGGGATTTCCGAGGTGGAGGCGACCGATTATTTCGTGGCCGGGCTGTTGCACGATATCGGCAAAATGGCCCTGCATCGTTTCAAGCCCGAGGACTACAAGGACGTGTTGCGTCTGACCAAAAAAAAAGGCGTTCCCCTGCTGGAGGCCGAACGGGAAATCTTCGGCGTGGACCATGCCCAGGTGGGGGCCATGCTGGGGGACAAGTGGTGTCTGCCCGTGGAGCTGGTGGTCAGCATGGAAAAGCATCACGACTGGAACCCGAATCTCTCCTTGTTGCAGGACTGCGTGTACGCCGCCAACCTGATGGCCAAGCGGCTCCGGGTGGGGAGTTCCGGCAACGACACGCCGGAGAACCTGCCCAAGGAGTTGGAACAGCGTTTCGGCGCCAAGATCGAGGAACTGGTCGGCACCCTGGGGGATCTCTCCGGCGAGATGAACTTCACCCAGATACTCATTCACCCGTGAGGGATGGGGCGGACGGATGAAAGTCAAATTCTGGGGCGTGCGCGGCTCGATACCGACGCCGGGGCCATCGACGGTCAAGTATGGCGGCAACACCACCTGCATCGAGGTGCGCACCGACGACAACGATCTGATCATTCTGGACGCCGGGACCGGAATCTTTCCCCTGGCGATGACGTTGTTTCCGGAACTGCCCCTCACCTGTCATCTGTTCATTTCGCACACCCACTGGGATCACATTCAGGGGTTGCCGTTTTTCATTCCATCGTTCATTCCCGGCAATACGCTGCGAATTCACGGCGCCTACGACCCCATCGACCGGCGGGACATCCGGGAGATTTTGTCCGGGCAGTTGCAGTACTGTTATTTCCCGGTGCGGGAAGCGGAGTTGAAGGCCAGGCTGGAGTACGTCACGCTCAAGGAGCGGCAGACGGCGCAAGCCGGATCCGCCACGGTAAGCAACATCCTGATGAACCATCCGGTGTTGTGTTTCGGTTATCGGATCGAGTGCAACGGCAAAGCGGTCTTCTTCACCGGGGATCACGAGCAGTTGTACAACATCTACGCCCCGGAGGATCCGGAGCACCACGAGTACGAGCAGTACATGACCCAGAAGAACCAGGCGATCGTGGAGTTCATCCGCGGAGTGGACGTATTGATCGCGGACACCTCGTACACGATGGAGGATTATCCCGCCAAAAAGGGCTGGGGCCACAGCACCTACGACGCCAACATCGCCATGGCGCGCGCGGCGGGTGTCAGGCAGGTCTTTTTCACCCATCACGAACCCACGCGCGGCGACGCGGCCCTGGAGAAGGTATTTCAGGACGCCATGGATCGCCATCCCCGTCAACCGGGGGATCCGGAGTTCGCCCTGGCCAGGGAGGGGCTGGTGTTTGAGTTGTAGCATGGTGTTTCATATTGTGATTTCATGGAACAGTCGTCCGCCTTCTGGCCGGGATATCGGGACGGCAGCATGATTCTTATGGACGGGATCGGTCTGAATCCGATAGAGTATACTGCAACTGCAATACCGCCTGTCAGGAGTGAGCTGCCATGACCACGACATCGTTGTCACTCGCTTTCGATGCCCTTGAATGCATTGATCAGTTGAAGGCATCTGGCGTCCCGGAAGAGCAGGCAAAGGGTCATGTGAAGGTGTTGACCACCATTGTTCGGCAGATGGATAGCCGGGTGGATGAACTCGCAGCCAAGCGCGACAAGCAATCGGAAGATCGGTTCGATTCCCTGGCGGATCGGAACGAACAGCAGGTGAAAGGCCGCCTGGACGGCCTGGCAACCAAACAGGAATTGGATACCCGCCTAGCCACCACGGAAGCCAACCTGAAGCGAGATATCGAAGCCGCCAAGGCTGATGCCATCAATTGGACGGCGGGCATGTTCGCGGCACAGACCGCGTTGATTATCGGCGCCATGTTCGCGGTGATGCGATCCAACCAACCTCCCCCAGCACCACAACTCCCGGTCGCCCAAGAGATGCGCATGCCTGCCCCAGCCCAACCGGCGCCCCCTCCCCCAGCCAGGTGATGCCCATGCTGCTTGTGACCGTGTGTCCAGGGCATCAACGCGGCTCGAACCATACGGTTATCCCCTGACGCAACGGCCCGCATCTGGCAGACCATGACCCCATCCATGAATTGGCTGGTCATGGGGCCTCAAGAGTTGGTGGCCGGTCCCATTTTTTGCAAGACCTTCCTGGCCCGATCCTCCCAGAGCGTCATACCCGACCAGGCGCAGATCTCCAGGGCCTCGTCCAGGTCGGCACGGGCCGCATCTTCCTGGCCTTGCGAACGAAGAAACTCGGCGCGGTGGATGAGGATTTCGGGGGTGTGAAGAATGCTTCCCGACTCGCGAATGCCGGTCACCGCCGCATCGAAGTAAATTTTCGCCTCGTCCATGCGCATCAATCCGGCCAGGGCGCGGGCCTGGGTCAGGCGGTCCAGGGCGATGACCCAGAGCCATTGATTGTCAATAGCAATTTTTTGCGCCTCCCGCCCCCGTCCGAGCACTGCTTCGAATTCCGCTGTTTCCCTGGCAAAATCGAGCAGCAGGTTACAATACCGGTAGCCTCGAAACCCATAGAGATTGCAAGCCTTTTGTTTATAAATGATGCTTTCTGCCTTCTGAAACGCTTTTTTGCTCTGTTCCAATTCACCCAGATAGTGCCGGACATGGGCCAACCAAGCATGACCGATGCTTTGCTCAAGCAAACTCTCCGCCTTTTCGGCCCAGATCAACCCTTGTTCCTCCACAGCCTTTGCTGCCTGCAAGCCCCCGACGGAAATCAACTGATCAACGAGGTTTCGGGCATCAATGGCGGCTTGATGCCAATCCTCTTGCTTTGCGTGTATCTCCATGGCTGCCTGGCACGGCGCCATCGCTTCTATCATGCGGCCCAGGGACATAAGGGCAAAGGATGCATGCGCCAACAACCAAGCCCGATCCGACTCTGATGACGAAACACTGGCTACCACCCGTTCCCAAGGGGGGTCGAAAAAACCCACCAGCGCGGCCAGGGTCTCGCTGAAGAGGCCCAGTTTGTGTAAGCTGAAACATTCCCCCCTCCGATAAACCCGCTCCCATAGCACATCTTCCATGGCCTTCTTGTACTCCCCAGCCTGACAGCCATGATGCACGGCGCGGAAGAGGGGTTCGAGGCCCGCCTTGGTGGAGGGTCGATGGTCTGCATTGGCGGCAAAAAATTCGAAAAGCACGCGGTGGGCCTGCCGGAAGAGATCCGGGTGGTATTGCTTGAGGGCATTGCCAAAATATTCCCGCACCAGGGGGTGGGTGTCCCAAGGGACCTTTTCCGATTGCAGCAGACCGGCGTCTTGCAGGCCATGCAGCAGACCATTGAAACGACGTTGCGGCAACCCCTGCAACGGTTTGGCCAGATCGGCTTTGTTTGCCAGTTCTGCGAAAAGATCCTGGGTCATGGGACGGTCGAACAGTCCCAGGAGTTGCAGAAAGACGCGCTCCAGGGCGTTCTCCGGCCAGATTTCCGTGTCGTAGTGGCTCAACACCCGTTGAGCATGCTGGTCCTCGACCAACTCCCCCTTGACGCAATCCCGCCGGGAAATGTCTCCCTGGTGCTCACTGGCCAGCAATTTCCCCAGCAGCACCAGGGCGAGGGCGTGGCCCTTCATCTCGGTAACCGCCGCGTTGAACTCTTTTTTCAGTCCATTAGTGACCCCCAGGGATTTTAGCAATTCCACCCCGTCCGGCACCGAAAGCGGCCCCAGGTGGATGGCTTTGTGATTGGCGGCAACCAGCCCCGGCCAGGTCTGCCGCGAGGAGAGCAGCACCAGACGATTTTTCTCCATGCCCCCCAACCGGTTTTTTTCCAGATGGCGCATCATCCGGGCCAGGCCGACATCCCGAAACTGCCCGTTTTGCATGCCAGGCGGATGCTGCAACGGCTCCACCCCGTCCAGGACCAGCACGCAGGGTTCCCGGTCGAGCAACTCAACCAAACGTTGCGCCTTTTTCTCCTCCGTGGCGGGCAGGGCGTCCGTGTGTCCGAAAAAGGGCAACGCCGCCTCGAAAAAGGCGATGGAGTTGGTCTGGGTGTCATGCTGCCCCTGGCTGTAAAACGACCAGCCAAACACCCGTCTGGCCCCAGCGAACTGTTTTTCTCCCAATTGCTCCAGCCAGGCCACGCTCAAGGCCGATTTTCCCGCCCCGCCCTGAGCGATGATTCCCACCACGGCCACATCGGGGTCCTCAAACCACTTTTTCAGCAATTCCAATTCCTTCACCCGCCCCACCAGCCTGGCCGATGGGGTAGGCAGGCTGAGATCGATCTCAGGGGCAGCTGTTGGGGACGACGAGACGGGAGCGGTCCAGGCATACAGCTTATCGACCACCGCCTTCCAGGCCACATTCACATTATTACCCCGCAACGCGCCAATCGGCTTGCCCTCATGCAGCAAAGCCTGAATCGGCTGCAATGGGTGCGTTTCCCATGAGCAGGTATACACCATGACCGGAAAGATCCGAATCTCCTGGTTTTTCCAGCGATTCAACAGGCGGGGCACCTCCTCCTCGTTGATGAATCTGGATGCGAGAAAGGCGGGACTGAGCAAGAAAATCGCGACATGACATTGCGCAAGGGCATCCAGGATGGCCGGATTCCACTCCGTGCCCACCTCGATCACGCCATCATGCCAAGGCTGGACCACCCCCACCCGCTCCAACTGGGCAAGATGCTCCAACAGCCGCGCCTTGTGCCTCATGTCCTTGCGGGCATAGCAGATGAAAACTTTCAATGGCATCTTTGCCACCCCCATGCAGAAGGCAACCGATTCCGGGAACTCTACAAGGAGGGAAATGAATTGGCAACGCAAAAAGCATCGGGATGGAGGCGAACCGCCCCCATCCCGCACTGGTGAAAAACATCAAAACGTCTTGACCAGGGAAAAGACCACGTTGCCACCACCGAGATTGCGGTTGTCGGAGGGGTCCTTGGCCGAGGCGACACGGTTGTAGACCGCGCGATTGTCGGCATAGGTCCAGGCCGCGCCCAAACTCCAGCCGCCGTCGAAACTCTTGGTCAGGCCGACCTTATAGTCGGTGTAGTCCGGGTTCGTGCCTCCCCCGACGGTGGCCGCCGCCAGTTTGTTGGTGTAATTGGTCCGGCCCACATGCAAAGGCAGGGTCACGTCCTTGGTGAAAACGGATTCCGGCAGCGGGACGTTGGCGGTCAGATCCAGATAGGTGCTCCCTCCTGATCCCTTGGTGTAACCGGTCTTGGCGTTGGCCCCGAAGTAGTCGGTCAAGGCGACCGATGCCTTGAAACTGATCCATTTGAAACCAAAACCGGCGTTCAGCTCGACGTTTTCATAGCCCTGGGAACGGTTGGTCCCCGCCGGCTTGACCTGGTCGTAATTGGCTCCGGGATAGAGATAACCGATCGTCCCCACGGTCCAGGTCCAGTCGTCGTTGAACTTGCCGTTGTAGCCGCCATAAAGATCCAACTCCATGACCCCGTCGGCGAATTGCTTGCCGCTGATGCCGGAACCCCACGCGCCGAGATACCAGCCGGCGGCATGGGCGTAATCGGCGCCCGCCTGCACGGTGGGGCGGTCCCAGGTCTGGGTCAACCCGCGAAAGACATAGTTGCTGACCACGCCCACATTGGCGGTGAAGGTGTGGGGGGAGGCGTCGGCGGCCAACGCCTCGCCGCCGACCGCCCAAGCCAGAACTCCCAGAAACGCCTTGTACGAAACTTTCATTTTTCCTTCCTTTTTTAATAGTTGTAACCACGTTCGCCATGCAGGGCGATGTCCAGGCCAGTGCTCTCCGACTCCTCGTCCACCCGCAACCCCACCATGACATCGATGATCTTGAGGAGGATGAAGGAGACCACGGCACAGTAAGCCCCGGTGGCCAGGATGCTCTCGGCTTGCACCAGCAATTGCCCGGTCATGTCCAGACCCTTGAAGAAACCGACGCCACCCAGATCGGGAGAGGCGAACACCCCGGTCAGCAGCGCCCCGACGATGCCCCCCACCCCATGCACGCCGAAGGCATCCAGGGAGTCGTCATAACCCATCTTGCGCTTCAGGGTGGTGGCGCCCAGGAAACAGACCACCCCCGCGATCCCACCCAGGGCCAGGGCGCCCATGGGTCCCACGAAGCCGGAGGCCGGGGTGATGGCCACCAATCCCGCCACCGCGCCGGTGGTCAGACCCAACGCGCTGGGCTTGCCGTGCTCGCGCCACTCCATGAACATCCAGCCCAACGAGGCCATGGCCGTGGCCAGTTGCGTCACCACCATGGCCATGCCGGCAGCACCATTGGCGGCAGCGGCGCTGCCCGCGTTGAAACCGAACCACCCCACCCACAACATCCCGGCGCCCGTCACGGTGAGGGGCAGGCTGTGAGGCGGCATGGCGGTATGGGGAAACCCCTTGCGCTTGCCGATCACCAGCGCGGTCACCAGGCCCGCGATCCCGGCATTGACATGCACCACCGTGCCGCCGGCAAAGTCCAGCACCCCCATGGTCATCATCCAGCCGCCTCCCCATACCCAGTGACAAATGGGGAAATATACCAAGGTGACCCAGGCTCCCATGAAGAGCAACAGCGCGGAAAATTTCATCCGCTCGGCAAACGCCCCCACGATCAACGCCGGGGTGATCACCGCGAAAGTCAACTGAAAGGTGAGATAGACCGTCTCCGGAATGGTGCCGGTCAAGGAATCCAACTTGATCCCGGCCAGGAAGGCCTTGGACAGCCCCCCGATCAGACCATTTGCCGCGCCGCCATCGGTAAAGGCCAGGGAGTAGCCATAGAGGCTCCAGAGCACCGTCACCACGGCGGTGATGGCAAAACACTGCATAAATACCGACAAGGTGTTCTTGGACCGCACCATGCCACCATAAAACAACGCCAATCCGGGCAGGGTCATGAACAGAACCAACGCCGCCGAGGTGAGCATCCAGGCCGTGTCGCCGCTGTTCAATACCGGGGGCGGGACGACCTCCTCGGCCAGAACCGTCACGGGGGCCAGCATCGCGCCCAACATGACAACACTCCCCATCATCGTATTTTTTTTCATGGTTTTTCTCCAGTTTACAGCACGTTGGGGCCGGTTTCGCCGGTGCGGATGCGCACGGCATGATCAATTGGAAAAACAAAAATCTTGCCATCGCCGATCTTGCCGGTCCTGGCCGCCTCCCGGATCGCCTCCACCACCTGATCCACCTGACTCTCCTGCACTGCCAGTTCCACCTTGATCTTCGGCAGGAAATCCACCTGGTACTCCGCCCCGCGATAGAGTTCGGTATGCCCCTTCTGGCGGCCAAAGCCCCGGACCTCCGTCAGGGTCATTCCGGTGACCCCGATGGCGCTCAACGCCTCCCGCACGTCGTCCTGCTTGAATGGTTTGATGATCGCGGTGACCCACTTCATGGCAATTCTCCCAATAAAGGTAAGTTGGACCTCAGTGATGTAAAATTGAGCATATCTTGCCATCATACATCGCAATCCCTGGGCCAGACGCAGCAATTGCTTAAAATAACACCATTTGCACTTGACCATGCGCGACAAAACTGGACAAAAGCCTATTTTTTATACAGACAAATGCCGCATTCCTACCCTGACCTGATTAAAAAATAAACACGAGCCGCCGCCAACAAGAAAATCACTCCCTCCCCCCTTGCGCCCAGCCACAAACAATCCCATATAAACCGTCAATCCATACCACCAAACACCCCAAGCACTTCGCATTGATAAAGTCATCTGGAGGACCATGGCATCATGAGCACGTCGGAAGGAAAACAAACCCGCGCCTTTCAAACCGAAGTTCGGCAACTGCTGGATCTGATGATCCACTCCCTCTACAGCAACAAGGAGATCTTCCTGCGGGAACTCATCTCCAACGCCTCGGACGCGGCAGACAAACTCCGCTTCCAGGCCATCGCCAACGACAGCCTCTACGAAGGCGAATCCGAACTGGCCGTCCGCATCACCTTCGACAAGGAGGCCGGAACCCTCACCATCTCCGACAACGGCATCGGCATGACCCTCGATGAGGTGGCCACCAATATCGGCACCATCGCCAAATCCGGAACCCGCGAATTCCTCCAGGCCCTCCAGGCCGATCAGGCCAAGGACGCCAACCTCATCGGCCAGTTCGGCGTGGGGTTTTATTCTTCATTCATCGTCGCCGACAAGGTCACCCTCACCACCCGCAAGGCCGGAACCCCCTCCAACGAAGCCGTGCAATGGGAGTCCGCCGGCGACGGCGAGTACACCCTGGAAACCATCACCAGGGAAACACGCGGCACCGATGTCACCCTCCATCTGCGCGAGGAGGAAAAGGATTTTCTCGACGGCTGGCGGCTGCGCTCCGTGATCCGCAAATTCTCCGATCACGTCCCCTGGCCCATCCTCATGATCAAATCCGAAGGGTATACCCCGGACGATGACGAGGAGGAGATCGACAAGGACGAGGAGAAAAAGGAGGAAAAACAACCGGAATGGGAGACGGTCAACAAGGCCTCCGCCCTCTGGGCACGCCCCAAAAACGAGATCAAGGAAGAAGAGTACCAGGAATTCTATAAACACGTCAGCCATGACTTCGAGGAGTCCCTGGCCCACGTCCACGCCCGCCTGGAAGGGAAATACGAATACACCGTCCTGCTCTACCTGCCCAAACGCGCCCCCTTCGACATGTGGGACCGGGAACGCAAGCACGGAGTCAAACTCTATGTGCGGCGGGTCTTCATCATGGAGGGAGCCGAGGACATCCTGCCCCGCTACATGCGCTTCGTGCGCGGCGTGGTGGACTCCTCCGACCTGCCCCTCAACGTCTCCCGCGAGATCCTGCAAAAAAATCCGGCGGTGGATGCCATCAAGAAAGGGGTGTCCAACAAGGTCTTTTCACTGCTGGAAGAGATCGCCAAAAACGACGCCGAGAAGTACCAGGGCTTCTGGGACACCTTCGGCATCGTGCTCAAGGAGGGGGTGATCGAGGATTACGCCAACCGGGAGCGGATCGCCAAACTGTTGCGCTTCGCCACCACCCATGGCAATACCAAGACCCAGGACGTGCCCCTGGAGTCCTACGTCTCCCGCATGAAGGAAAATCAGAAGGCCATCTACTACGTCAACGGCGAATCCTTCGACGCGGCGCGCCACCACCCCCATCTGGAGGTGTTCCGCAAAAAGGGCATCGAGGTGCTGCTCCTCTCCGACCGGGTGGACGAGTGGCTGGTGACCCATCTCCACGAGTTCGACGGCAAGCCTTTGCAATCCGTGGCCAAGGGGGGCCTGGATCTGGGCGAACTGGAAGACGAAGAAGACAAAAAGGAACTGGAAAAACAACAGGATGAGTTCAAGGATCTCCTGGAGCGGGTGCAAAAGGGCCTCGGCGAACTGGTCAAGGAGGTACGGATCACCAACCGGCTCACCGACTCCCCCTCATGCCTGGTGGGGGGCGAACACGACCTGAGCGCCTCCATGGAACGCATCCTGCGCGAGGCCGGACAACAAACGCCAGCCAGCAAGCGGTCCCTGGAACTCAATCCCACCCATCCCCTGGTGGCGCGCCTCAAGAACGAATCCGACGACAACCGCTTCGGCGACCTGAGCCGCATCCTCCACGATCAGGCCCTGCTGGCCGAAGGGGGCCAACTGGAGGATCCCGCCGATTTCGTGCGGCGTCTCAACAATCTCCTGCTGGCCGCCCGTTGACCCAACCGGCGCGAGGGGCAGCGCTCGTCCGCTCCCCCTCGCGCCGACAATCTCTTCGAACCCTCACCGAAAAACCGCCTGCAACGAGTCGGCCTGAAAAATCTTGACCGACCAGGCGTCGATCTCCTCGATCGCCGCAGCGCTCACCCTCTCCCGCACCGGATCGGGAACCGAAGCGAACCTGAAGCTGTTTGAGCAGCATTTCGGTCTTGCCCTCCAGACGCCCGATCCGCTCTCCCTTGCGCATACCGATCCGTTCCACGCTTGTGACATATCGCATCTTCCGATCCTCCTCGTAATGGCACAATGTTTTCCAGAACCGCTCCTCCAACACGGCCGGCAGATGCAGCACCCAGTCGATGAAGCGAAACAGGTTCATGACCCTCTGGCGATCAAAGCCGCGTTCGTACAACATGCGTGCGATGCGCTTTTTTTGTTGCAGGCGTTCTTCGGGGTGGTTTCTGGTCTCCTTGCCGGTCAGGTGCGCCAGGGTGACGATGGCGAACGGGTTGTCGGACCGCTCCAGTTCGTCCGCCGGATAGTCCAGCAATTTGACCGTGTTGAACCGATAATGCAGCTCGGTCCCCCACATCCGATAACCGAATACCTCGGGCCGCCAGCCGCACTCCTCGTCCGCCAGGATGGCCAGGCTGACCACCGGCTTTTCGTGGAGATCGTATGCCCGATACTGACACGCATACATCCGCTTCGCGAAATCCGGATCGCGGTTGCCCTGCACCTCCACATGAATCAGGACCCAAAGCTCCGCGCCATCCAGCAATCACACCTTGACCAGCAGATCCACGCGGCGATTGCCGGCCTTGGCCTGCCGCGTAATCCGGTTCAACTCCTTGTCGAGGAACTCGGGCGCGCGCCGCCAATCGATGCCGGCGTGCGCATCCGGCAGAAAAAACGCCAGAAATGCCTTGAAATCTCTCCGCAGGATCTCCTTCCAGGGAGAATCGTATTCGGTCGTCCGGTTCTCCACCGCCATCAGAACAACTCGAACCCGTCGTCCTCGACGGGAGCCTCACTGGCTTCCTCGTCCTCCCCTTCCACAGTGCCCAGCAGGGCGGAATGGATCCGGCGCTCGCTCTCCATGGTGTAGATGGCCCGCAACTCCTTGAACTCGCTGGCCATGTCGCCACACTCCATGTCCAGGGATTCCGCCAATTGTTTCCCGGCCACCTCGCCCACGATCCCGTGCAACTCCCGCACGATATGGGTGGTCGTCCCCTTCAGGGTGTTGTGAAAACGAATGTCCGCAGTCAGCAGCATGATCTGATTGAAGGTCGCCTGCGTGTCGGCCAGGGACTCGGAAAAGACATTGCCGAGGTCGGCATTGCTCATCTCCAGGCGCCGGATGGTCAAGGGAATCCGCCGCAACATCACCCCGGAATTCATGATGCGCGGGGCGCCCAACTCGGAAAACTCGCTGTTGATGACCTGAATCGACTCCGCAGCGCGCAACAACTCCTCCCCGCGCCTGGTCCCCTCCTCCCGGACGCGCCGGGAAAGCTCGCGGATCGATTCGGTCAGGGTCTCCAGACGGCCCGGACCGCGGGTGTTCAGGTCGTTCGTCAACTGCCCCAGGCGCTGGGTGGTCTTGGAGAGGGTCTCCATGGACTTGTGCGCCATGAAAAGAGTATTCTCCGTCTGGGAGAGGGTCTTGAGAATCTCGCTCAACAGCCCGTCATCCAGGATCGGCAGCTTCAGCATGGCGTTGAGTTGATACGCCGCGTCGGCCATCTCCTGCTGGAACGACGTGCCCACGTTGCGGGCGGCGAAGATGGTCTTGCGTTGCGACTCGGCCAGGTCGGAAATCGCCGTCAGATGACCATGCATGCCCATCACCGCCGCCACCAGATCGGCAATGGTCTCCTCGAGCTGGTCGATGGTGATGCGCGTGGCCATGGCGAACCAGCACTTCCCCTTGGAATCGTCCGGGGCCGCCAGCAGTTTCTCCTTGGCCAGCCGCATGGCCTGCGCCATGTGGGCCAGACGCTGGGAGCTGATGTCGTCGTACTGCATGGTTTGCATCATTTCGAACAACACGACATTATTGCTCTCGGCGTGCCCCTCGATCTTCCCGCAGGCCTGATCGATCTCCTGAATCAGCTCGGTCATGCGCCCCATGGCGATGCGAATGCTGCTCTTGAGCACCTTCAGGCGATGGCGGGAAATGTCCAGGTCGGCCAGGATCTTGCGGACCAACTGTTGCATCAGGGTGGAAGCCTCCCGCAGGGAGGAGATCAGATCCTGCAACAAAGGACGCACCTGGCGCATCAGGCTGTCGATGATGGCGCACTGGGTCTGGCGTTCCAGGGCGTCGCCGCCCTGGCCGTGCAACTGATCGGCCATCAGGGGCAGAAAGGCGTCCTGCTCCAGGGTGAGCGACCAGAGAATGAGGTCCTCTGCGGTCTTGACGAAGCTCTGTGCCTTCTCCACCAGGTCCGTCAACTGGGCGATGGCCGACTCCACCTCGCGGTTGACGCGGGTCAGTTCCTGTTGCAAAGGGGTCAGGCCCATGGACTTGCCCTTGACCTTGTGGCGCTCCTGAATGGTGGCGGCCCGGCTGGCGCTGGCGGCAAAACTGGCGGAAAAGCCACCCATGTGATCGACGATGTCGTGAAAACCATTCGTACAGATCGCCGGCATCTTGTCCAGGGCGGCGATGATCTTGTCCAGACGTTGCAGAGACGTGAGTTCGGCGGGATTGGACATCGGAAGGACTCCCATGCAGACATTCATTGATTTTGTGCCGAGGCTAGCATACCCCTGTTCGCGTTCGTTGTAAAAGGCTGGCAAACCGGATGGCGTCGGGGTATCTTTTGTTGGATGCGACCGGTCGCATCGAGATTAATCCAAGGAGAGACCCATGAATTTGAAAGTGGTGGAAACCGGCGACAACGCCGCAACGCACGCCGATGTCAACGTAGACGGCATCTCCGGCGAGGACCTGCGCCGCGTCGTGGAGCGGATCGAACGCCTGGAGGAGGAGAAGCAGGGGATTGCCGCCGACGTGCGCGCCATCTACGCCGAGGCCAAGGCCGGCGGGTTCGATCCGAAGATCATCCGCAAGGTGATCCGTCTGCGCGCCATGGAACCCCACCTGGTGGAAGAGGAAGAGGCCCTGGTCGAGATTTACAAGCACGCCCTGGGGATGCAGTGACGCCATGTCCCAATCCCCCCTGGCCCTTTTCGCGGCCACGCCACGTGGCATGGAATCCCTGCTGGGCAACGAACTGCGCGCCCTGGGGGGGGAACGCATCCGGCCGCTCACCGCCGGGGTCTCCCTGGCCGGCGACTTCGCCACGATCTGCCGGATCTGTCTTCACTCCCGCGTCGCCAGCCGCCTGTTGCTGCCGCTGACCCGTTGCGAGGCGGCCAGCGCCGAGGCCCTCTACGAGGGGGCGCGTGCGATCCCCTGGGAGGATCACCTGCGCCCGGACGGCAGCCTGGCGGTGGATTTCACCGGGACCAACCCGGCGGTGCGCCATACCCGCTTCGGGGCCATGAAGATCAAGGACGCGGTGGTGGACCGGCTGCGCGACCGGCACGGCACGCGACCGGAAGTCCGCTTCGAGGAACCGGACCTGCGCATCCACGCCCGGTTGCTGGACAACCGCCTGGAGATCGGCATCGACCTCTCCGGCGGGGGGCTGCACCGGCGGGGTTACCGGGTGGACGGCGGCAGCGCGCCCCTCAAGGAGAACCTGGCCGCCGCCATTCTGCTCCTGGCCGGCTGGCCGGAGATGGCGGGCCAAGGGGGCAGGCTCATCGACCCGATGTGCGGCTCCGGCACCCTGCTGATCGAGGCGGCCATGATGGCCGGGGATATCGCGCCGGGCCTGACCCGCCGCCATTTCGGCATCAGCCGCTGGCTGGGGGGGGATCCTTCCGTCTGGGCGGCAGTGCGCGACGAGGCCGTGGCGCGGGCCAGGGCCGGTCGAGCGCGCATTCCGGCCATCCTGGGTTTCGACAAGGATCCCGCCGCCCTGCGGGCCGCGCGCGACAACGTGGAGCACGCCGGCCTGTCCGACCGCATCCTCCTGGAGCAACGCGAACTGGAGCACCTGGCGCGCCCCCCTGGCCCCCCCGGTCTGCTGGTGGCCAATCCCCCCTACGGCGAGCGCCAGGGAGATGTGGAGGCGCTCAAGCCGCTTTATGCCACGCTCGGCGACCGTCTGCGCACGCGCATGACGGGCTGGCGCGCTGCGGTGTTCACCGCCCATCCGGAACTGGCCGAGGCCATCGGCATCCCACCCGCGCAGACGAAACCCCTCTTCAACGGCGCCCTGCCCTGCCGCCTGTTGCTGCTCGACCCCCCCCCCGGCGGTAGTGGTGGAACCCCTGGATGC
>PDZX01000026.1 GCA_002753185.1 Magnetococcales bacterium WMHbin3 | reverse complement strand
GGCGATGCCAAGGCGAACGTGACCGACCCCGATAGTCGAATTTTGAAGACGCGCAAGGGTTGGGTGCAGGGATACAATGCTCAAGCGGTGGTGACGGAGGATCAGATCATCGTGGCGGCGGCGGTGACGCAGGATCGCAATGATGTGGAGCAATTGAAGCCGATGCTTGCACTGGCGAAGGCGAATATGGCGTTGGTCGAAGATGCTCCTGAGATCGGCGTTGCGCTAGCGGATGCCGGATACTGGTCGGAAGAGAATGATCAAGCGGCGACGGAGGATTGCGAACTCCTGATTGCCACGCGTAAGGATTGGAAGCAGCGGCAAGCGATGAGGGATCAGGTGGCGCTTGGTACACAGATTCCCGAGGATCTGTCGGCCCGTGAAAGGATGGATCACAAACTTCTGACCGAGCGTGGCAAGGGGCTGTACAAGAAACGCGGTCAGACAGTGGAGCCGGTTTTCGGACAGATGAAGGAGACCCAGGGAGCGGATGAATTCCGCCTGCGGGGCCTGGAACTGTGCAACGGGGAGTGGAATCTGCACTCCACCACGCACAATTTGAAGAAACTGCACTCGAAATGCGTCCAAATGGGACAAAAAGGGGGGAAATGGCTCCACTGATGGCGGGATTCCCGCCTTCAGTGGGATGAAAACGGCCTGATGGATGCGGGTGGCGGTTCGTGTGCCGATCCGGCAGCCCATTCAGGCCATTCGACGACAGGCTCTTAGGGGGTCAGTGTCTCGCTTATCATTGGCACAGAGGGCCTGGGCAGTGTTTGTGTTATTGCTCGTTCTGGTCGTTCCGCCCCACATTGTTGGATTCAGCCGCTCTGCCAGCCACATGATCGAGCGGATTTTCCACTCGGCAGACTTGATTTCTGCTCTGGTTGTGGCATATTGCATCTCATTGGAAATGGAGAGGATGGAGTCAACGAGCTGGTCAGCCTGAAATGCTCTTGCCAGGGCATAGCGTCGTTCAAACTCAGGGTCAGAGTCGAGCCACTGGTAAACCTGTGACCTGTGCGGCATCCTGATATTCTCTCCCTCAGAAGGGCACAAGGCCTGCACCAGAGTCTCACCTGCAGCGATGCGAGCACAGAGGGCATTCTGAGTTTGTGTGCGTTGCTGATCGGTCCAATCTTTCCCGCCCATAGTGATCACCTGTGTTCTAGTGTTATTGATGGAATGATTGTATTGTATTTCTATGCGAATGTCTATTGCATTGTTGCGGGTATTCTCTGTGTAACTTCATCGGGGGAGGGGTTCATGGTTATCGTTCGTTTTGTATTGCTGTTGCTGGCGGGGTGGCTCACTTGTTCCGTCATTGGGGTGGGGTATGGAGGAATTGCGGCACAAGAAAAGAATGAGGCTGCTGGACAGCAGAGAAATTCACAAAGCAATAGCAGCGAACTTGATGGTGAGAAATTTTTTAGATTATTGATTGATGCCGTTGACAGAAATGATTTTAAGAGTTCTATTAAGCTTGTAGCCGCCAATCCATCCGTCGCTGCTGCTGTAAAAGAATTGATTATTCAAGAGGTTGAAAGTGCATCAGATCCGAAAGAAAAAGAACTATTAGCAGGGTATTTAAAATTATTAACTTTTTTAAGTGAGCGAGTGAAAGAGATAAAAAAAAATGTCACTAATGATTTATTTGTACAGAAACAGGATGCGCTGCTGCAATTGGACGAGTTAAACAGAAATGTCGTGAAACATTATCAAGCCGGACGTTATGCGGATGGCATCAAGGCGGCACAGCAGGCAGTGAATTTTGCAGAGAAAGAGTTTGGTACGACTCACCAAGTTGTGGCCACCAGCCTCAACTGGTTAGCCTTGCTGCATTCCGCCCAAGGCCAGTACGCCCAAGCCGAGCCACAGCACAAACGGGCCCTGGCAATCAGGGAAAAAGCACTGGGGTCCGATCATCCAGATGTAGCACAAAGCCTCAACAGCTTAGCCGAGCTGTATAAAGCCCAAGGCCAGTACGCTCAGGCCGAGCCGCTGATCAAACGCTCCGTGGCGATCGCGGAAAAAGCACTGGGTGCCGATCACCCGTCTGTGGGTGCCAGCCTCAATAACTTGGCTGAGTTGTATCGAACCCAAGGCCAGTACGCCCAGGCCGAGCCGCTAATTAAACGCTCCGTGGCGATCGCGGAAAAAGCACTGGGTGCCGATCACCCGTCTGTGGGTGCCAGCCTCAACAACTTGGCCGCGTTGTATTATGCCCAAGGCCAGTACGCCCAGGCCGAGCCGCTGATCAAACGCTCCGTGGCGATCTATGCAAAAGCACTGGGAGCCGATCATCCAGATGTGGCCAACAGCCTCAACAATTTGGCCGAGCTGTATAAAGCCCAAGGTCAGTACGCCCAAGCCGAGCCGCTGTACAAACGCTCCCTGGCGATTGAGGAAAAAGCACTGGGAGCCGATCACCCGTCTGTGGGTGCCAGCCTCAACAACTTGGCCGCGTTGTATTATGCCCAAGGCCAGTACGCCCAGGCTGAGCCGCTGTACAAACGCTCCCTGGCAATCAGGGAAAAAGCACTGGGTGCCGATCACCCGTCTGTGGCCACCAGCCTCAACAACTTGGCTGAGTTGTATCGAACCCAAGGCCAGTACGCCCAGGCCGAGCCGCTGTACAAACGCTCCCTGGCGATTGAGGAAAAAGCACTGGGAGCCGATCACCCGAATGTGGCCACCAGTCTCAATAACTTGGCCTTGCTGCATTCCAACCAAGGCCAGTACGCCCAGGCCGAGCCGCTGATCAAACGCTCCGTGGCGATCTATGCAAAAGCACTGGGAGCCGATCATCCAGATGTGGCCAACAGCCTCAACAATTTGGCCGCGTTGTATTATGCCCAAGGCCAGTACGCCCAGGCTGAGCCGCTGTACAAACGCTCCCTGGCGATTTGGGAAAAAGTCCTGGGAGCTGATCACCCGTCTGTGGCCACCAGCCTCAACAACCTGGCCGATCTGTATAAAGCCCAAGGCCAGTACGCCCAGGCCGAGCCACTGTACAAACGCGCCCTGGCAATCAGGGAAAAAGCACTGGGGTCCGATCATCCAGATGTAGCACAAAGCCTCAACAACTTGGCTGAGCTGTATAAAGCCCAAGGCCAGTACGCCCAGGCCAAGCCTCTGTACAAACGCTCCCTGGCGATCGATGAAAGGGAACATGCCGGTGACGCGCTGCAGCAATGGATCGCGCTCAACGAAAATGTCGTGAACCATGATCAAGCTGGACGTTATGCCGATGGAATCAAGGCGGCACAGCAGGCACTGAATTTTGCGGAAAAAGAGTTTGGTTTTATTCACCCAAATGTGGCCACCAGCCTCAACAACTTGGCCTTGCTGCATTTCCACCAAGGCCAGTACGCCCAGGCCGAGCCGCTGTACAAACGCTCCATCGCGATCCAGGAAAAAGCCCTGGGAGCTGGTCACCCGGATGTGGCCTCCAGCCTCAACAACTTAGCCTCGCTATATCAAACTCAAGGCCAGTACGCTCAGGCCGAGCCGCTGATCAAACGCTCCCTGGCAATTCGAGAAAAAGCCCTGGGAGCCTTCCACCCGGATGTGGCCTCCAGCCTCAACAACTTGGCCGCGCTGTATCAAACTCAAGGCCAGTACGCCCAGGCCGAGCCGCTGATTAAACGCGCCCTGGCGATCATGGAAAAAGCCCTGGGGGCCGATCATCCGAATGTGGCCACCAGTCTCAATAACTTGGCCTTGCTGCATTCCAACCAAGGCCAGTACGCCCAGGCCGAGCCGCTGATCAAACGCTCCCTGGCAATTCGAGAAAAAGCCCTGGGAGCCTTCCACCCGGATGTGGCCGCCAGCCTTAGCAACTTGGCCGATCTGTATTACAACCAAGACCAGTACGCCCAAGCCGAACCGCTGTTCAAACGCGTCCTGGCGATCGAGGAAAAAGCACTGGGTGCCGATCACCCGTCTGTGGCAACCAGCCTCAACAACCTGGCCGATCTGTATAAAGCCCAAGGCCAGTACGCCCAGGCCGAGCCACTATACAAACGCGCCCTGGCAATCAGGGAAATGCAACGCCACCGCTGAGGGGCGTTGCAGGAGACCCAGGAAGAGGTCATGGCGAGCAAGAAGTGGAGCAATCCCTTTTACTGGGCGCCATTTGTGATGGTGAGGAAATATTTGTGAACTGATCGCAGACCGGGGAGTATGCCAGGATGATGCCCCCAACACACAGAAGTGCCAGTCGCGTGCCGACCAACACCCTGTCAAAGAGGCTGCCCCCCCTTGCAATCGAACCTGGCGCATTCAGAAGGGGCAAGGTGCAGCCTGAATGTGGAGCTATCGCCTGTGTCCCCCGCAAAAAGTCACTTTGACCGGTATTCATAAGACACATACACACGCGAAATCAAATGGTTGCAAAGGCCGATTTTCGCCAACAAAGCTTTTTGCGGGGGACTCATCGCCTGCAATGGAGAGGGAGGATGCTCACTGGCTGCTCTCAAACATGCCTACACCCTCAATTACCGGTACATCTACCCCGATGGGAACCCACCATGTTTCGAGATCAAGGTGCCCCCTGGAGCATCTGGCATTGAAGTCCCCCCCGGTTGATTGGCATATTTATTAATTATCATGATTATTTATTAAGAAAATTATATGTTGAAACAGCAAACCAAGGTGTTGGTTACTGGGCGCCGTTTGTGATGGTTGGGATGGATTGGTGAACTCCAAGGGCCGATACCCCCGCACCAGGAGCCACCAGGAGCGCGCCGGGCATCTTCCGGCAGGGGTGTACTGCTCGCCCCCCTTGCGGTTGCTCCTGGTGCGCTCTGTGCTGGGGTGTCTGCCGATGCGGCGGAGAGTGTCAGGACCAGGCGCGACGGATGGGCGGGCGATAGACCGAGAGCGGAGAAGCCCCCAAGCATGTGGGCAAGAATATCGCCAAGAACGACACCAGGGAGCATGGCGCAGCATAGGCAAGCAACTGCAAAATTGCTACCCAAATTGCTACCCAAACGACTTTTTCTGGATTTTTCGCTCTGCTAACTAATTGATTTTCTTGGTGTCCCCGGCGCGATTTGAACGCACGGCCTACGGATTAGGAATCCGTTGCTCTATCCGGCTGAGCTACGAGGACGGTATTGGATTCGTATCCTACCATGGCAATTTTTTTTTGACAACCCACCCGGCTTTGGCCTAATGATGAAGCTCTGACCCCATGCAACGCCAACCAGGATCGAACCTATGGACAAACTCAAGGATTTGCTCGTACTCAAGAACGCTTTCGAAGCCGATGGACAGCATGCGCTAGGCGTCCACCTCACCCCGGATTGGGCCAAGGAACTCCGTTGGGAGCTTCATCAGTATTACGGCAAGGACCCTGGCGAGCGGTTGACCACCGTCTACGGCATGGAAGTCCTCTCCCTGGACGCCGAGGAAGTCCGTTTCGAGGGATGATCCTCGACAACCACGCCCCTTTGGAAAAATGCCATGACCAAGCGACTCATCACGGTCCTGATCGTCGTTACCCTCCTGCTGGTCGCCGCAACGGTCGCCATTCCGCTGCTGGTGGACCCCAATGCCTACAAACAGGAGATCGCCGCCTGGGTGAAGACGAAAACCGGACGTGACCTCCAGGTCGCTGGCGACATCAAACCGTCCCTTTTCCCCTGGATCGGCCTGTCGCTGGCAGACGTGACCCTGGGCGACGCGCCGGGCTTCGGCGATGCGCCGCTGATCCGGGTGGGCCGGTTGGAGGTGCGCGCCAAATGGTCGTCCCTGCTGTCCGGACAACCGGAAGCGGAACGGATCGTGGTGGACGGAATGGCGCTCAAACTGGCGCGGAACGCCAACGGCATGGCCAACTGGGAAATGTTGTCCCAAGGCCCGCCAGCCGATGACAAACCCCACGATCCCCCGGACCCCCAACCGCCCCGGACGACCGCAACATCGGCCACGCCCATGCCGCGTGCATTCGCCATCGGCGGCGTGGAAATCCGCAACGCAAGGGTGACATGGCATGACGCGACCCGCGACACCAGATTCACCCTCACCGGATTGCAACTGACCAGCGGCCCGGTAACCGCCGGTCAACCGGTGGTGCTGGACCTGGCCAGCGCAATGGAAAGCGACCAGTCGGCCTTCCAAGGTCAAGCCTCCCTGACGACCACCATGCGCATCGCAACGGACAAGATCACACTGACAGGCATCGACGCCGCCTTCGAGGCCAAGGGCGCGAACCCTTCCATCAGCGCCCTGCGCCTGCAGGGGGCGTTGGAACTCTCCCAGACGCGTCTGACCTCCACCGGCCTGACCTTCTCCCTGCGCGCCATGGGCAAACCGGGTGCGCCCTTCGGTCAACTCGATATCCAGTACAAGGGCGACATCGCGGGCGATCCGGCAAACCTGCTCTTCCGATTGCCCGACATGAACCTGACCCTGCGCGCCCAAGGAGGCACCTTGCCCCCCGATGGTGTCGAATGGCGTCTTGCGGCGCTGGGCGAGGTCAATTGGCGCACGCGCAACGCCCACCTGACCGGATGCCGCATCAACGGGCCGGAGCGCGTCGAGGGGGAATGCACGCTCAACGCCACCGGCCTGGGCGAGCAGCCCGTCTGGTCCGGGGAGTTGGCGTTGCGGGAGTTCAACCCGCGCGCGCTGTTGGCCAAAATGGGGCAGCCGCTGCCCGCCAACGCGGACCATAAGACGCTCACTTCGATGCGCTTGCAGGGAAGCTTTCAGGCCGACGCGAAATTATTGAAAATAAGCCGCCTGGAAGCCCATCTGGATGACGCCACGCTCAAGGGCAATCTCTCCTGGCCCCTGGCATCCACGGCCACGGCCCAGGCGACGCTGGAGATCGACAAACTGGATTTGAACCGTTATCTCCCAGTCGAAACGCAAAAACCGGCTCCCACAAGCGGCGGCCAGGAGCCTCCCGGCGCCACCGCTTCCCCCCGGACAGCGAGTGACAAAACGCCCCTTCCACTGGCGCAGGGGTTGGATCTGGATGGCAAGCTGCGGGTCGGAAGCCTGCGGGTGGGCGGTGTCCAGCTCCAGGAACTGCAACTGACGGCCCGCGCCAAGGATGGTCAGATCCGTCTTGCCCCGGTCACATTGAACCTTTACGGCGGATCCTCCCGCATCGACGCCACCCTGAACGCCAGGGCAACGCCCCCCGGAATCACCTGGAAGCAGACCCTGCAAGGGGTGCAACTGGGAGCGCTGCTGGCCGCCTTGACGGACGAGGAGAGCCTCACCGGCAAGGCGGACCTCGAACTGGACCTCACCGCCGCCGGCCTGGAGCGGTCGGCCATCGAGCGCAGCCTGAACGGACGGCTCGCCTTCGCCGTCCGGGAGGGGGCCTATCCGAAGACCGACTTGACCCACGCCATCCGCCAGGCGTATGGCGTGTACGCATCGGCCAAGGGCAAACCGTTCGAGGTCGGCCAGGACACCGGTCGCACCCCTTTCTCCACCCTGGAAGGCAGGGCGGAGATCCGCAACGGCATCCTGGAAACCCGGGACCTCAAGGTCGAATCCCCGGCATTCGGCTTGACCGGCGCGGGCAACGTCGATCTGCCGGGTCGGCGAATCGATCTGGCCACTCGCGTCAACCCCCTGGCCGCCCTGGACGACGTGCATTCCAGGACCCTCAACGACCTGAAGGGCATGACCATTCCGGTGCGCGTGCATGGCGAGGCCGCCCGTCCCAAGGTCACCATCGATCCCGCCGCCCTGGCCGGCGAGGCCGTCAAGACCAAGGCCATGGAAAAGATTCAGGAAAAGCTCGGCGACAAGTTGCACGGGACGCCCCTTGGCGAGAGTCTGAAGAAGCTGCTTCCGTTCGGCAAGTGATTGAAGTTGTATGTCTTTTGGGGGCGGATCCATGTCTAACGTCAGGCAATTGCAAAATGTTATGCATGTCGTGCTGATCATAGGCATCACCGTTTCGGTTGCGGGGGGCATGGCGGTCCATTGGCTTGTGCGGGAGATCCATCACAAGGAATTCGTGCAGGATGCCATGGAGCGGTTCGAGGCCATCCAGGGTGGTATGCGGCTTGGTCTGAATGTCGTGCAGGATTTGAGTGGCCTGTTCGCCGCATCCGAACATGTGGATCGTGACGAGTTTTCCACCTATGTTCGTCCCATCCTGGCGCGTCAGAAAGGGTTGCAGGCCATCTCCTGGAACATCTGGATACCGGGAGAGCGTCGGGCAGCTTTCGAGGCGGAGCAGGCCATGCTGTTTCCCGGGTTTCGCGTCACGGAGCGCGCGGCGCCAGGGCGGATGGTTCCTGCCGGAGAGCGGGATGCGTATCTGGTCGTCCATTATCTGGAACCACTCATCGGCAACGAACGGGCGTTTGGTTTCGACGTGGCCTCCGATCCGGTTCGTCGCGCCACTTTCATGCAAGCCCGGGACTCCGGGCGCATCGCCATCAGCCCCAGGCTGGTGCTGGCGCAGGAGTCGGGCAAGCAGTTCGGCGCACTGATCGTCCAGCCTATTCATCACAAGCGTAGCAGCAGCGAACCGGAGGGATTCGCCGTAGGGGTGATCCGTTTCGGGGAACTGATCGACGCCTCCCTGGCCGGCCTTTCGCCACGGGGTATCTCTTTTCGTCTGGACGATGTCTCCATCCCCTCCGAGGCGCTCACGCTGTATTACCACGTCACGCGCCTGCGATCCGGCGCCGGGGCGCCACGGACGCTCCTGGGGGAGGAGGATCCGGCCATGCAATGGGCACGGACGTTTGCGGTCGCCAACCGGCAGTGGCGCTTCATCGCGGTTCATCATCACGAAACGCATCCGGGCGCTCATCTCTTCGACTGGAGCAGCGTGGCAATCCCTCTGATCGGTCTGTTTTTGACGGGATTGTCCCTGTTGTTGTTGAGGCGCATGCAGCGCGACGAAAGGGACAGGCAGGTCTGGGAAAACGCCATGCGCGAAAGCGAGGCACAGAAACGCGTCATCATCGATCATGCCCCGTTCGGCATCGTGGTGGTGGACGACGAGGAGCGGATCCTGGAGTTCAACCGCTCCGCCGAGGGATTGTTCGGCTATACCCGTGAGGAAGTCGTCGGCAAACGGGTGGTGGAACTGGTGCCCCCTGCCATGAAGACAGCGCATGAGACCGGATTCCGGCGTTATCGGGACAGCGGGGAATCCCATATCCTCGGCAAGCCGCCGTTCGAGACCGAGGGCTTGCGCAAGAACGGCGCGGTGTTTCCCATCCGTCTGGCCGTGAACCGGGTGGTCATGAACGAACTGCCCGCGTTTCTCGGCGTGATCATCGACATGACCGATGAGAAACGGTTGCTGGCGGAGTTGATCCAGTCCGAGAAGATGGCCGGCCTTGGCAACATGGTGGCCGGGGTGGCGCATGAGATCAACACCCCGGTCGGGATCGGGGTCACGGCCTCTTCGGACTTGCAGGAGCGTATTCAGGCTTTCGTCGCCCTGGTGGAACGGGAGGGGATCTCCGAGGAGGAGTTGAAGGACCATCTCGCCTTCAGCGCGCGGATGGCGGGCCTGATCCGTCTCAACCTGGAACGGGCTGCGGAACTGGTGCGCAGTTTCAAGGCGGTGGCGGTGGAACATCCCGACGACCATGTACGGCTCTTCCGGATCGGCCAATGCGTGGAATCCGCGATCAGGACGCTGCATCACGAATTGCGCGGCACCCGTCTGCTCGTGTCGGTCGAGTGTCCGGAACACCTCGAAATGCGTGGTCATCCCGGCGCTCTTTCCCAGATCGTCATCAATCTGATCAATAATTCACTCATGCATGGTTATGATCCTGGCGCGTCGGGTCGCATTATGATAACATGTGTCAAGGTTGGGGATCGGCTCTATTTTACCTACAGCGATGACGGGAAAGGGATGTCCGAGGAAGTGCGGCAACACATTTTTGAACCGTTTTTTACCACCCTCCGCCACCATGGGGGAACCGGGTTGGGGATGCATGTCGTCTACAATCTGGTGACCCGGACCCTGCGGGGCGCCATCACCTGCGTCAGTTCCGTTGGTCAGGGTGCCCAGTTTTTGATACGGATACCTCTTGGCGCCATGGAGAAGGAGGTCGCACCATGAATCGAATTCTGGATGTCGATGCGGTTCCGTCGGAAGCAAACGATGTCGAGCGTCTTGAACTGACCGCCCAGATCGAGCGGATGCGCAAGGAGGTCGCGGTTCAGAACGCCATCAACGCCTTTCTCAAGCAGTCCATCGACGCGACCAGCACCAAGGAACTGCTGGATGGCGTCCTGGATCTCTTTCCCCACCTGACGTTTCTGGGGGCCGAGGACAGGGGCGCCGCGTTTCTGATGGACGAACAGGCGCATGAATTGGTCATGGTGAGCAGTCGCAATCTGGCGCGTCCGTTGTTGGCCCTGTGCGCCAGGGTCCCGGTCGGTACCTGTCTGTGCGGTCGTGCGGCGCTCACCGGCCAGATCCAGTTCGCCTCTCATATCGATTTTCGTCTTACAAACGTCTTCGATGGCATGCAGCCGCATGGCCATTACAACGTACCCATCCTGGTGGATGGCAAGGTGGCGGGGGTGATCGCCCTCTATCTGCCTAATAATGCCCGCAAGGATCTGGAGTGTCTGGAGTTTCTCAAGACCGCCGCCGCCATCGTGTCGGGCGCCCTCAAGCGGTTGACTGCGGAACGGCAGATCCGGATGAGCGAGGAGATGCGGTGCATGGTGATCGAAAATACGCCGTGCGGGATCATCGCCGTCGATGCGCAGGGGGTGATCCAGATCTTCAACCATGCGGCCGAACGGCTGTTCGGCTACCGGAAGGATGAAATTTGTGGGGAGCAGATCATCAGGCTGGTGCCGTTTCCTTTGCGTGGCATCTCACAGGATCTCATGCAATGTTGTATCGATACCAATTATCTGCACATTCTTGGGCAGATGCCCTTCGAGGCCGAAGCGTTACGCCGGGATGGCAGCGTCTTTCCCATTCGTCTGGCGATCAATCGCATGGCCATGGCGGACGGCTCCTCGTTCATTGGCATGATCGTCGATATGACCGAAGAGAAACGTCTCTTCGACGAGGTGGTGCAACTGGAACGGACGATCATCGAGAGTGCCCCGTTCGGCATCGTCGTGGCGGACAACGAGGAACGCATCCAGGTATTCAATGCGGCGGCGGAGCAGCTTTTCGGCTACCATCGGGACGAGATCATCGGTCAGCCGGTCTCGGTTCTGGTCCCGCAGGGTATGCTGCCGCGACATATCACCGGTTTCCAGCATCATCTGGAGGCCGAAAGCCGAATACGTGGCAATACGGCCTTCGAGTCGGAGGCCTGTCGCAAGGACGGCACTCTGTTTCCGATTCGTTTAGCAGTAAATCGCATGATGATGGGTGGATATTTATCCTTCGTAGGAATGATTTATGACATATCTGAAGAGAAAAGATTGTATGACGGATTGGTGCAATCGGAGAAGATGGCCGGGCTGGGCAGCATGGTGGCGGGCGTGGCGCACGAGATCAACACACCGGTGGGCATCGGGGTGACGGCAGCGTCCGAACTGGAGGAGCGCACGCACGCCTTCGTCGAACTGTTGCACGGCGAAGGGATCTCCGAGGAGGAACTGGATACCTTCGTGGCGTCCACCAGGAGGCTGGCGGGTATGATCCGCCTCAACCTGGAGCGGGCCGCCGACCTGGTGCGCAGTTTCAAGTCCGTGGCGGTGGATCAATCCAGCGAAAAGCTGCGGACTTTCAAAGTACGTGAATACGTGGAATCCGCCGTGTTGACCTTGCATCACGAACTCCGGCACACCAAATTGATCGTGATTGTGAGCTGTGCCATGGATTTGGAGGTTCGCAGTCATCCGGGGGCCTTTTCCCAGATTGTGATCAACCTGATCAACAACTCCCGTATCCACGCCTTCGCCCCGGACGAGACCGGCCAGATCACCATGGAATTCCAGGAAGTCGGGGATCGGCTCCACTTCACCTATCGTGACAACGGCAAGGGGATGTCGGAAGAGACCCGCAGTCACATCTTCGAACCGTTTTATACCACGCGCCGGGACCTCGGCGGCAGTGGCCTGGGGATGCACATCGTCTACAACCTGGCAACCCGGACCCTGGGTGGGACCATTGCCTGTCAAAGCGCGCCGGGTTGCGGCATGTCCATCCTCATCGACATTCCCATGGTGCGCTGATGGGGATCACGACCCGCATGCTGATTCTCACTTCGGTGATCATCACCGGGATCATCGCCTCTTTCATCGTTTTTTTCGTCATCCATCAAAAGGAGACCATTCTGGCCCAGAACGAGCGTGCCATGACGCTGATGGTCCGGACCATCGGGGGTGGTCTGCGCACCATCATGCAGGCGGGATACGCATCCATCGTCGCGGAGTTCGTTCGGGAACTGCGCGAAAACCCGGCGGTGCTCGAATTTCGCATTCTGCGGACGAACGGTCTCGAGGCGTTTCTGGACAACAGCACCATTCATCAGGTCAATCGCACGATCGGGGAGCAGGAGTTCCAGCCCAGGAATCGGGAGGAGCGGATCCAGGTATTGTCCCCGGACGATCCCAACCTGCAAAGGGTCCTGCGGGAAGCGCGCATCCTCTCCTTGCATCATCGGCATGCCCAGGAACCGCGTGTGACCCTGCTGGCGCCCATTGCGCCGACCCGTGAGTGTGGTCGTTGTCACGACAATACCGGTGACACCCTGGGCATTCTGTTGGTCACGGTCTCTCTGGCCCAGGCCGAGGCAGAGATCCTGACGACTCGCGGGAATGCCTTCCTGCTCGGATTCTGGGCATTGCTGGGGGTTTTGCTGGTGGTGCATGTCATGATGCGCCGTTTTCTGGTCGCTCCCCTGGGACGGCTCGAGATCTCGATGAACCGGATCGCCGAGGGACATCTGGAGGAACGTCTGTCGGTTCCGGGTCAGGACGAATTGAGCCGGATCGCGCATGCCTTCAACGACATGGCCCTGCGCCTGCGCGTCACCCACGAGGGCCTGCGGCAGGAACGCAACAAGCTGGGGACCATCATCAACAGCGTGCGTGAAGGGATCGTGGTGACCGATGCGACCGGGGCGGTTGTCATGGTCAATCCGGCGACCGCGCATCTCTTGCACAAGCCGGTCGAACAGATCGAGCGCGAGGGATTCATGCATCTCGTGGACGACCCCGGATACATGCGCGCTTATCTGGACCAGGAAGGGCGTGACATGCCGAACACCCTGGCATACAAGGACAAGGTGATCTATTTCCATGCCGCGACCTTCAAGGTGGACGACGTGGTGATCGGTTCGGCCGCCATGTTGCGGGATATCACCGAGGAATTCCGTCTGCGCGAGCAGTTGCGGGAAATCATCCATCAGGCCCCTTTCGGCATCGTCGTGACCGATGACCAGGAAACGATCCATCTGTTCAATCCTGCGGCGGAACGTCTGTTCGGATACCGCAAGGCGGAGTTGATCGGCAGCCGGGTGACCCGGTTGATCCCGGCATCCTGGCAGCCGCGCGCAGGTTCGGTCGAAGCGGTTGCCTACCGTCAGAATGGTGGGGCGGTACCGATTCGCCTGGCGGTCACCCGGATGCTGCTGGACAACCGTGACGCCATGCTGGGGATGATCGTGGACATGACCGAGGAGATGCGCTTGCGGCAGGATCTCATGCAATCGGCCAAAATGGCCGGACTCGGCGGCATGGTGGCCGGGGTGGCCCATGAGATCAACACGCCGGTCGGTATCGGGGTCACTGCGGCTTCGGAGTTGCAGGAACGCATGGCGATTTTTGCGCGGATGATACGGGAGGACGGGATCAGCGAAGAGGATCTGGACGCATGTCTGGCCTCCACGCGGCTTCTGATCGGGCTGATCCTGGGCAACCTGGAGCGGGCCGCGAATCTGGTGCGCAGCTTCAAGGCCGTGGCGGTGGATCAATCCAGCGAAAAAATACGGCTTTTCAACATGCGGGAATACCTGGAATCCACCGTGTTGACCTTGCGCCACGATCTCGGTCACACCAGGCTGACGGTCCAGGTGGAGTGCGCGGCGGAGTTGGAGGTACGCGCCGATCCGGGGGCCTTCGCCCAGATCGTGATCAACCTGATCCACAACTCCCGCCTGCATGCCTTTGGCCCGGATGAGGCGGGCCTGATCACCCTGACCTGCCGCACGGATGGGGATCGGCTGGAGTTCGTCTATCGCGACAACGGTCGCGGCATGTCGGAAGAAGTGCGCAGTCGTATTTTCGAGCCGTTCTTTACGACGAGAAGGGATCTTGGGGGAAGCGGTTTGGGAATGCACATCGTCTATAATCTGGCCACCCGTACCTTGGGTGGGAATATCGAGTGCGAGAGTGCGCCGGAATGCGGCATGATGGTCCGGATCGTCATGCCCTGGTCGCATTGAGAGGGTTTTCTTTGCGGCGACGCGGCACTTGTGCTATTTTGTTTACATCGAACAGAGGCGGGCAGGTGGCATGCGCATGCCGGGAGGAAGGGCCATGACGGTGAGTACGAAGGTCAAGAACAATGTCGTGACGATCCGGATCGAGGGGCGTTTCGATCAAAAAATGTGTGCGGAATTTCGCAGGGCGCATGTCAATCTGCCGTCGGGTACGATTTTCGAAGTCGATTGTTCCAGCATCACCTCCGTGGACAGTGTCATGCTGGGGATGCTGATCGAAATGCGTGCGCTGCATGGAGGAGAACAGGCGAAAATCGCCATCAAGCATTGCAAACCGGAAATGCGGCGACTGCTGCGCATGACCGAATACCTGGATTTCGGGCAGGAAAGCGATCGGAATTGGACGGATGTCTTGGATTGTTATGCCATTACCAACGAGCACGACGATCCGATCACGGAGAAAATCAATGACCAAAATTCTAATTGTCGATGACAATGAGCAAGAGGTGCGCCGTCCTTTGGTCCGGCAACTGGGGAGGGTGTTCGGGGCGGAGTGCATCCTGGAGGCGGCCAACGGCATGGAGGCGGTTGACATGCTTGCGGATCCGGGGGTCGATCGGGTCGGCGTGATTGTGTTGGACGTCATGATGCCGGTGATGGATGGCATCGCCGCCTGTCGCGCCATCCGTGCCGATCCCGCCTGCGAGGGGGTCTACATCGCCATGTTGACCGGTCGTGACGGCGGTCTGCCGGAGGGGTTGGAGGTCGGCGCCGATGTCTACCTGCGCAAGCCGTGCGATGCCGACGAACTGATCGCCGTGGTGCGGAAAGGGTTGTGGGAGTTCGAGCAGCGGCAAGCCTTGACAGCCAGACTGAGCCGGGTCGAGGCGGAAAAAGAACAGTTGCAGCGCGCCAATGTTTATGTGGATCTGCCGTTTGGCCTGCAGGAACCGGTCAGTTGGGTGGATGTCGTGGATACCTCCAGATAGAATCGATTGTTTTTGCATCGCAACCGGCATGCTGGGAACGAACATGAGCGATGATCGTCGGGAACATCTCCGGATCACCCTGTCCATCAAATCGGCCATCTTCTTTGCCGACGGGTTCCTGATCAACGTGCCAGTGGTGAATCTCAGTTCCGGGGGGATCCGTCTGGAGATTCCCATGGTGGATCGGTTGTCGGCGTGCAAGGAGGGGATCCTGCGGCTTTATTTTCAGCCGGAATTCATCCAGGGAGAGCATTCGTACATGCTGGAGATCCCCTGCACCATTGTCTGGAATGACGGTACCCACGCCGGCATCCAGTTTCGCGACCCCGATATCCACACCCGGGAGACGCTTGGCGACCTGCTGAACAGCGAACCATCCCAGGAGCGGGAGCATGGATGAGTCAGGCCAGGATACTGGCAAAAAATTGATGGTATTCAAAAAAAAGGCTCCCGTTGCCCAGGCGGAGGTCCCGCTCCGGGTCGATCCCTGGAAGATCCTGGTGATCGATGACGACCGACAGATTCACATCCTCACCGAAGAAGTGCTGAAGGATTTCCTCTTCGAGGGACGTCCCCTGCTGCTGATCTCTGGATACTCCGGAGAGCAGGCCAAGGAGTTGCTCGTCACCCATGCCGATGCCTCCGTCATTTTGCTGGATGTCGTCATGGAGACCAGTCATGCGGGTCTGGAGGTGGTGAAATACATCCGGGAGGAGATCAAAAACCAGAATCTGCGCATCCTGTTGCGCACCGGCCAGGCGGGGCAATTTCCAGAAGAAAAGATTTTTGAAGAATATGATATTAATAATTTTCTGGAAAAGACCGACCTGACCAGCCGTCGCCTGAAAACGGCGCTCAAGGTCTCGTTGCGCGCCTATCGGGACATCCGGGAACTGGATGAGGCACGCATGCGCGAAGAGGCGCTGCGACGGGCGGCCGATGCCGCCAGTCTGGCGAAGACCAACTTTTTGCACATGATGAGCCACGAATTGCGCACCCCGTTGCAAGGCACGAAAGGGCCTTTCGAGGAGTTCAAGACCCAGTTTCATCTGTTTACCGGCATGAAAAAATTGCACTCCATGATTGCCTCCCTGGACGATGCCGCACGACGCTCCTCCTTCCAGGCCGCCCTCGACGAGGTCAGCGAGGAGGTGGCGGAGATCGCCGGCCAGGGTCTGCGCTCCGTGGAACACCTCCTGGGACTGATCGAGGATGTGCTCGATTTCGCCCGCATCGAGGCGGGCAGGCTGACGCTGAGCGCAGCCCCCTGTCCCGTGGGGCCGGTCATCCACGATGTTCTCGCCACCGTGCGTCCCCTGGCCGAAAAGAAGGGGCTGCGTCTGAACGTGGAGTTGGAACAGGAAATTGTGGTCATGGCGGACGGCAAACGCCTTAAACAAATCTTGTTCAATCTGTTGGGCAATGCCATCAAGTTCACTCAGCATGGTTCGGTGACCCTGGCCATCCTGCCAGCGGCGGGGATGGCCATGTTTCGCGTCGCGGATACCGGGCCGGGCATCCCTCCGGAGAAGCTGGAGGTCATCTTCGAGCCGTTCGAGCAGGTGGACAACTCCGCGACGCGCCAGGCTGGCGGTACCGGACTGGGCCTGCCCATCGCCCGCGAACTGGTGCGCAGGCAAGGCGGTGACATTCATGTCCACAGCACCCTGGGTCGGGGCAGCCTCTTCAGCTTCACCCTGCCCCTGACCACGGAGGAGAAACATGCCTAAGATCTTGATTGTCGATGACAATGCCGAGGAAGTGCGTGACCCTTTGAAGCGTCAACTCGGGCGCATCCATGGTCCGGAAAACATCCTGGAGGCGGCCAACGGTCAGAGTGCCGTCGTCATGGTCGCCCGGCACCACCCGGAGGTCATCATCCTGGATGTCATGATGCCGGTCATGGATGGCATCGCCGCCTGTCGGGCCATTCGGGCGGACAGCGACAATCGTGGCATCTACATCATCATGCTCACCGGACGGGACGGGGGGATGCCGGAAGGCCTGGAGGTGGGCGCCGATGTCTACCTGCGCAAGCCGTGCGCCTTCGAGGAGTTGCAGGCCGTGGTGCGGAAAGGGCTGGAAGAGGTCGCGCTCCATCAGGCCAACCTGGAAAAACAGCGTGCCCTGGAGACCCAGGTGGGCAACCTGAGCGAGAGCCGCTGGGCGTTCCAGGATATCATCACCTCGTTGAGCAGCGGCCTGATCCTGTGCGCGCCGAACCGCGTGGGCCGCATCCGCTACATGAATCCCGCCGCCGTGCGCCTGACCGGTCGCCCCGCCCAGGAACTGCGGGACGTACCGGTGGGACACCTGTTTTGCGAAGAGGATATCGGTCGGTTGCTGGAGGACATCCTGATCAATCTCAAACCCCACGACGTGCCCAAGACGCTGCGGATGGAGGCCGGCAAACCCGTGCCGGTGCTGCTTGCCGGACGGGTCATCTGCGACACCGGGGGCCAGGAAAAGTGGATCATGATCGAGATGCGCGATTTATGACGCGTCCGCTACCGCCGGTCCTCGCCGGGGGAGTTGGATCCGGAAGAGCACCCCGTTCCCTGGCGTGCTGTCGCAGGTGATCGTTCCCCCCAAGACACGTGTGACCAGATTGAAAACGATGTGCATCCCAAAACCGTAACGACCGTGATCCAGCCAAAGGGTATGAAACGGATCGAAGATGCAACGGCACGCATCTTCCGGCATGCCCGGGCCGTCATCCCGATAGGTGATGTCGATCCGTTCCCCCGCCTCCGTGACCTCGATCAGGACAGCCCCCACCTGATCCGGACGGAAGCTGTGGGTCCGGGAATAATGCAGCAGATGGATCACGATCCGGGAGAGCACCCCCGGATAGCCATGCATGCTCACGGATGCCGGACAGGCAATCGTCACCGACAGGCGGGCGCGATCGGGATCGTGACACAGCAACGACACGGCCGACTTCAGACAAGCCCTGATCGCAAACGCCCGCGCCGATTCGCCAGGCTGCCCCACGGCAAGGGATTTGAACCGGCATACCAGATCCGAGACCCGCTCCAGGCTGTCATGGATCAAACGGGCCAGCCGTTCCGTGGATGCGAGGTACTCCCACAACTCATCCTCGCTGATCCCGTCGCCCCGGACCAGCGTGGCGAAGCGGCGGGTACGCTCCTCCAGTTCCGATGCGGAGGTGATCCCGATCCCGGCCGGGGTGTTGATTTCGTGCGCCACGCCGGTCACCAGTTGTCCCAGCGCGGTCTGTTTTTCCGCCTCCACCAGCCTGGCGCGCGCGCGCAGCATGTTCATCTGCGTCCTGACCCTGGCCCGCACCACCGAGGCGGTGAAGGGTTTGGAGATGAAATCGACCGCGCCGAGTTCCAGGGCCAGGGTTTCATCCTCCACCCCCCGCTTGGCGGTGACGAAGAGGATCGGGATGTCGCGGGTGCGTGGGTCGGCTTTGAGCAACCGGCAGACCGTGTGACCATCCATTTCCGGCATGACGACGTCCAGCAGGATCAGGTCCACTTCCATTGCGGCCACCATCCGCAAGGCCTCCTGCCCGTCGAGGGCGAAGCGCAGCAGGTACTCCTCCTGTTTCAGCGCCTCGGCCAGTCGCATCACGTTGTCCGGTTGGTCATCGACGATCAGGACGAGCGGGCGCGCGTTGTGATCCGTCATCACCGGCGGATCACTCCGATTCCTGCCTGCCGAATGTCTCCTTGATCCGCAGAATCTCCGGCAGGATCGTCTCGAAGATCGTCACCATCCGGGGGTCGAAATGCGAACCGCTGTCCTGGCGCAACACCGCCACGGCCTTCTCGACCGGCCAAGGCTCCTTGTAGGGGCGTTTCATGGTCAAGGCGTCGAAGACATCCGCCACGGCGACCATCCTGGCCCAGACCGAAATCTCATCGCCCTGCAACCCCTGGGGATAGCCTTGGCCATTCCATTTCTCGTGGTGCTGGTGGGCGATCAGGGTGCCCATTTGAAATAACGGATCCTGACTCTCCAACAGGATGTCGCGTCCGATGGTGGTGTGGGTCATCATGACCTGCCACTCCTCGGCATCGAGTTTGCCCGGTTTTTTGAGAATGGCATCCGGGATGCCGATCTTGCCGATGTCGTGCATGGGAGCCGCCAGATGCAACAGCTCGCACTCCTTGGGCGATGCCCCCGCCGCCATGGCCAGGGCCTGGGTATAGGCGGCCATGCGCCAGATATGCACGCCCGTATCGGTATCGTTGAACTCGCCCGCCCTGGCCAGCATGAAGATGGTCTCCTTCCGGCTCTCCTCCAGCGCCTGGGTGCGTTCCTTCACCTTGAGTTCCAGGGAGTCGCTGTAGCGTTTCTGCGCCCTCTGCATCTGACTCAGGGAGGCGAAGGTCTGCACGCGGGAGAGGACCTCTTCCTCCTCGAACGGCTTGTGCAGATAGTCCACCCCCCCCTGTTCCCTGGCTTCGCGTCGATGCGCGCCACTGTTGAGCAGAAACAGCACCGGGATCTCCTGGATTTCCGGAGCGCCGTGACGCAACATCGGACAGACGGGTGTGCCATCGGCCAGCCTGACCGTTTCGTCCAGCAGGATGACGTCCGGTCTGCGCTGTCGCGCGGCGAAGAGCGTCTTCTCCCCATCCAGGGCAATGGCGATTTCGAACTGCCGTTCCAGGATCCTGGCCAGGAGGCGGATCTCCGCCAGGCTGGCCGCAATGAGGACCAATGGTTTCAAGGCGCGGCATCCTCGGCGCTGGCCAACATGACCTGGTTCCGACCGGCCTCCTTGGCCGCGTACAATGCCCGATCCGCCCTGGCCACCAGGGAGGCGGGCTGGCGATGGGTGGTGGCCACGCCGAAACTCGCGGTCACCCGGCCCGCATCGGGGAAAAGATGCGCCCCCATGGCATCGTGGAGACGGTGGGCCACTTCCATGGCCTTGCTTTCCAGTGCGCCCGGCAGCAGCAGCAGAAACTCCTCGCCGCCGTAACGGACGAACAGATCACTCTTGCGGCTGTGCTTTTTGAGCAGTTCCGCCGCATCCTTGAGCACCAGGTCACCCGTGTGATGACCAAAGGTATCGTTGACCTGTTTGAAATGGTCGATATCGAACATGATGACCGAAAGCGGGGAGGGAACCCGGCTGAGCTTGGCCGATTCCAGGTTGAAAACCGCATCGAAGATGCGCCGCAGATAGAGTCCGGTCAACGGGTCCTGGAGGGAAAAGAGGCGGTTGCGGGCGACATCCACCCCTTTTTCGATCTGAGCCACCAGATCCTCGATGTCGTAGGGCTTGCGGAAGTAGACATCGGCCCCGGCGCGCAACCCTTCGGCGATGCCGCCATCCCGTCCGCTCAGGATGATGATGTAGCCCAGATTGAGGGGATTGGCGCGAAACTGCCGACAGAATTCGAAGCCATCCATCCCGGGCATCATGATGTCCGTCACCACCACGGCGACGGCTTCCCGCTCGGCGTATTGGAGGGCTTCGGCGACGGAGGTCACCCCGTTGACGTTCTCGTCGCCGAAGACCCGCCCCAACTGCCGGGTCAACGGGACGAGAATGTGCTCCTCGTCGTCGTCCACGATCATGATCCTACCCATCGAGGTCCATTTCCTGCGCGTGCGACTCGATGGCCTTGATGGCGGCGATCAGGTTCTGGCCGAGATAGCGGGCGGTGGTATGGAGTTCCCGCACCACGGCATCGTTGCCCGAGATGCGATCCGCAGCGGCGAAGATGGAGCGGCTGCTGGCGGAGGCCAGGTTGAGATATCCCTTGACCACATCGAGCGTCTTGCGCAGATGGGTCAACTCCACGTTCATGGCGATGCCGACCGCACGGCGGATTTTCTGATCCAGTTCGTTCAGATTGACGGGTTTGGAGAGATAATCGGTGCCGCGCGCTTTCATGAATTCCACCGCGACATCCGTGGAGCCGACGCCGGTGATCATGATGACCGGCATCTCCGGGTATTTGGCACGGATTTTGTGGAACAGTTCCAGGCCATCGACGAAAGGCATGTTGTAGTCGGTCACCACCACATCGATGGTCAATTCCTTCAATTTGGCGAAGGCCCCGGCCGCGTTGACGCTGGTATGCACCTCGTAACCGAGACGGGTGAGGGCGCGCACGACCGTTGTCAACTCTTCTTCTATCTTGTCATCGACGATCAGGATTCTGCCTTCTCTTTTTTCTTCCATCGGGATCTCCCTTGCTTGCGAATCAATACGTTCAGGCCGAATCCGCCAGCCGCACCACCCCTCCACCCTGAATCTGGGCCTGATTCAAGGCATCCTCGGCCAACTGCAACAGCAGGCTTTGCGCCGAATCGAAGCTGGCGATGCCGAAGCTGGCCGTGACCTTGTCGTAACCGGGAAAGCCGGTCGCCGTGATTTTCGCACACAGACGTTGCGCGATTGCCATCGCGTTGGTGGGTGCGGTGTAGGGCAGCATCACCACGAAGTCGTAACCACCGAAATAGGCCACCCGGTCGCTTTCCCGAAAGACGAGCAGGCGCGCCACGGCTCTCAACAACTCGTCATCCGGTTCCGAACCTTCGTTCAGAGTGAGATCGAGGCGCAGCCGGATGACGGAAAAATTCATCTCGTAACGGGCCGCACGGGCCAGTTCGCCCACCAGCAGGGATTCCATGAAGAAGGATTCGTTGAACAGACCGGTCACCGGATCCATGGCGGGCATGCTGCGTTCCTTGGACTGATTCAGCCCCTTGCGGACATAGGCCGTCAGTTCCTCGATGTCGTAGGGCTTGCGGACGTAGGCATCGGCTCCGATCTCCAACCCTTCCGCCAGACCACCCTCGCGACCGGTCAGCATGATGACGTAAATCCCGGCATACTGCGGTTTGCTGCGGAGCAGACGACAGGCGGAGATCCCGTCCATGATCGGCATCATGACATCCAGCAGGACGACCATGGGATGTTCCCGCTCCACCGTCTCCAGGGCCTGTTGACCATTTTCCGCTTCCAGAATCTTGTCGTCACCGAAGACCCGACTGAGTTGGCGCACCAACGGACGGCGGATCTCCTTTTCATTGTCATCGACAATTAGAATCTTTGGCATTGCCA
This sequence comes from Magnetococcales bacterium WMHbin3, assembly GCA_002753185.1. GTDB lineage: Bacteria > Pseudomonadota > Magnetococcia > Magnetococcales > Magnetaquicoccaceae > Magnetaquiglobus. The sequence continues at coordinate 29,907 of PDZX01000026.1, read as the reverse complement.
AATCTCCTGCGATTGAAACGGCATCATTTGTACGACCTTCAAGTGTATCGATCCGGCCAGGGGAGGTACTTCGGCAGGCAATATAGCACGTCCCGCGTGACGGTGCAATCGCCTTCGGAGCGTGGATTAACAGTCATTGGTGACAGGCGATCCCCTCCACCTGTTCCGCGAACGCCTCCAGGATGCGTTTCCGCTGCGGTTTCAGCGTGGGGGTGATAAAACCTTTGTTTACGGTCCATGGGTCATTCAACGGAGTGATGGCGCAGATCATGGCAAAGCCGGGAAAACGGCGCATCAGTTCTTGCGCCCGCGCCAGCAGAAAGTCCCCGGAGTCGAAAAGCGAGTCCTCAGGCGCTTCGGTTGGCACTGGAGAAAATTTGCCTGGATGCGAAAGAGACGTTGCATATCAATCTGGTTGGTCGTATCGTGTATCATTTGAGTCGGTTGCTTACGGGAGAAAGATCGGGGCAAAGATGTGGATTCTGCACCATGGTATTACGTATTCAACGGTGATCGCATCAACGACCACCATCTGACGCTAGCCGACAAGCGCGCTGCACGGGAGGTGAAATATGTCCGACGACAATAAACAACCTGGCGCCAATACTAGAAAGGTTAGCCTGAAGAACCTTTATTTAGATCATAACAATTTCCGCCTTATCCATGAGGTTGACCAGGTCAACGTTCCTGATGACCGGATCAAAGAAAAGGATGTTGTTAATAGAACTTACAGGATGATTGTTGGGGATAAAAATCAGAACATTCAAGATCTGGTGGATAGCTTCAAGTCTAACGGCTACCTTCCTGTTGATCAAATTCAGGTACGAGAACTCCCTGACGGGGGGTATGTCGTTGTGGAGGGGAATCGACGTATTGCGGCGCTAAAATATCTCAGCAATGAATATGAACAAAAAAGCATTGATTTAGGGAGGCTCGACAAAAACGTTTTCAGTAAAGTCCCGATCGTCCTTTATGAAGACTCTGACGAAGTTCATCATTTAACTCTGATGGCGCTTAAACATATTAGTGGGAATCGCAAATGGGGTGAATGGAACCAGGCCAAATTGCTGGAGAATGAGATCAAAAAGCACAATATTTCCGAAGAAGATGTGTGCAGAAGAGTGGGTATCACCAAAACGGAGCTTCGTCGAAGCATTCGAGCTCTTGCGCTTGGGAATCAATATCAAGCATCTGATTACGGAGACCAGTTCAACGAAGCCATGTTTCCAATTTTTCGTGAGGCCGCACGCAACACTGCTCTCAAGGAATGGCTGCAATGGGATGATGCCGCCAACCTGGCGAACGACATTGGAAATAGAGAGCTTTTTTTCAGCTGGCTGTCTCGTGAACCAATAGAGGATGATATAGATTCTGATTCCTCTGGAAAATATTATAAATATCAAGAGCCTGTCATCTCTAAACGTGATGATATAGGTACTTTATCTAAAATAATAAGAGATCCTGCGGCTATCGAAAAGCTCAAACAATGTCGAAATCTCAACGAGACGTACCGGACAAGTGATATTATTTTCAGAGAAAGGGCCAGAGATGCTGTTAATGCTGTAACCACAGATATTGCCACTCTCGGTCTGCTTGCGATTTCATCGGAACAGACTCCGCAACTTGAAGAAGCGTTGGGTAAGCTTCGAGGTGTCGTTGAAAAAGCACGCAGCAGCAACCTGCAAGGCGTAGAACAGACTTCAGTTTTTTATGATCGAATTGATAGTCATTTTTCTTCTATTAAGGTTACGGCATACCGCCGCCTTAACGGACTAACGGTTCATAAGATTTCTAGAATCAATCTTTTTGCAGGCATGAATAATAGTGGGAAAACATCATTTCTTGAAGCTCTCTACCTGCTGTGCAAACAAAATGACTTCAATGGAGTTGTTGATGTGTTAAGACGGAGGGGAAAAATTCCGGAAGATCGCCTCTCTTCTCGATGGTTGACAGATCAGCTTACTGAAAATATAACTGTTGAGGGAGTTTTTGACAATAAAAATAGCAGCGTAGAAATTCGACCATTCATGGAGGAAAGTGCTTTATTGGAGCGCACTCGATATTTGAAATCGATTGAGATCTCAACTCGGTTCGAAAACCATCGACTTGAGTCTCTCACTCGTATTTATCAAGGGCAAGACAGAGAGACGCAGGCGGATACGATAAAATTATTAAGTAAAGTTATTTTTAGTAGCCCATTCTTCTTTAATGAACCCCATCATTATACATCTTTTTATCATAAAGCGGTGCAGTCCAAACTACTATCGAAGATATTTACATTTATTCAGAAAAAAGTCGTTGCAACTGTACGCGATGTTCGTCTTGTTGATGAATTTCAAAGATTTTTAGTGACTGATGACAATTTTAAAAGTTCAATGGACCTGACTTCCTACGGTGAAGGCCTTCAAAGAATTTTCTTAACATCGCTTCTGTTCGCTTCTGCTGAAAATGGGGTGGTATTGATAGACGAGTTTGAAAATGCCATGCATGCTGACCTCATAGAGACTTTTACCCCGTTCCTTCATGAGTTGGCAAAAGACTTCAATGTTCAGGTATTTCTGACCAGTCACAGCAAGGAGTGCATCGATTCTTTCGTTAAAACAATTCCGAAAGACGCTGTTGAAGACTTCGCTTTTCATGCACTGGTACGCGATAATCATGGAACAATCGCAATACGCGAATTTGACGGCAAAGAGTTCTCTAAGCTGATTGAGTATGGAGATGTTGATCTTCGGAGGGCAAAATGAGCGATGAAGTGAATGTCCTGCTGATTTTTTGTGAAGGTCCACATGACTCCGCATTCGTGAAAATGGTTTTTGATCTCATTATGGGTTTTGGGAATAAAAAACTTAAATTTTCAGAAATGCCTTCACCATTTGATAAATTATTTAAAACAGCCGTACAAATGCATGCTGCTCAAGACATGTCGCTGGATATGTCTCATAAGTTTTTTCTGCCTGACACGGTTTTATCAAAAGAATATCAGATGGTGTTTATCTATAACTGTGGCGGAAAGGATAAGTATGAAAGCATTCGTAATCTTCTCTCTGGATATATTTCACTGTTCGAGCAGAAGCATATCTTTTCCCAGGGAGCAGAAAAGATCGCTCAATCAATAAAGTACCTGTTTTTGTACGATATTGATGCTGATGGAGTCGCAGCTATTGCAGAACGTCTCAAAATTGAATTTTATCGAATAGGTGAAAAAGAGTTTATTTCTGGTGCATGGAAAGACTCAAATTCAGTTTATGGACGCATAGCAGAAGATAAAGCTTTTTTTTGCATAGGGAGGTACCCAAGAAAAAGGTACTTTGGAAGATTTGTTGTTACCAATGTTTGAGTTTCATGAGGATAACAAATCTATAGTCGATAGTGCAAAACGGGTGATTAGTGAGATGTTTGTGTGGAATACAGATCAACAAGAAGTGAAGGTATCTGTAGCCGAGACAGCAAAATATCACAAGGCAGTACTAACTACTGTTGGACAAAGAAAAAAACCTGGCTCGTCTTTAAGTGTCGTTTTGGGGCAGTCTGGATTCATCACAAAGGACTCTCTTGATGCCTGCAACACAACCAAGGCATTTGTCAGATTTGTTGAAGACTTTTTGAGGTGACGCATGAGAGTGCTTGATTATCTTCTGGCTGGACTTTCTTCGAAAACTTAATTTATTTAATTGCTTTTGTTCCTCTCTCCGGCCACATTCCTCCTGCCCCGGCGCGCGCCGGGGCAGGGAGAACCGGCTCACGCCGCGTGTCCCTGGTACATCCCCTCCACCTGTTCCGCGAACGCCTCCAGGATGCGTTTTCGCTTCGGTTTCAGAGTGGGCGTGATAAAACCGTTGTCCACGGTCCATGGGTCATTCAAAGGAGTGATGGCCCGGATCATGGCGAAGCCGGGGAAACGGCGCATCAGCTCCTGCACCCGCGCCAGCAGCAGGTCGCGGAATTGCGGACTGGCCAACGACTCCGGGGAGTTGGGATCCAAACCGAGATTGCCCAGCCAGGCCCGGCGCCGCTCCTGATCCATCACCGCCAGCGCGGTCAGGAAGGGACGCGCCTCCCCGACCACCACCACCTGGGAGAAGAGCGGATCCGCCGCGATGGCCTCTTCCACGTCGCTGGGCGAGATCTTCAGGCCATTGGCCATCACGATGATGTCCTTGATGCGCCCCTTGATGCGCACCCGGCCCCCTTCCAGACGCGCCTGATCCCCGGTATGCAGCCAGCCGGCGGCGTCGATCGCCTGCCGGGTCGCCTCCGGATTGCGCCAATAGCCGGCCATCACGCCAGGACCCCGCACCAGCAGTTCGTCCTGGGCGCCAATGGTGACCTCGGTGCCGGGCAGCGGCGCGCCCACATTCTCCGGGGTGTTGTGCTCCAGGGTGTTGACGCTCACCACCGGGCCGGCCTCGCTCAGGCCGTACCCTTGCACCAGGGGCAGCCCAAGGCCGAGGAAAAACCGGGCGGTCTCCAGGTCCAGACGGGCGCCGCCGCTCACCGCCACCCGCACCCGGCCCCCGAACCGCTCCAGCACCCGATCCGCCACCAGTCTTTTCAATAGTGGCCAGAGCAGCATGCCTGGGCGCCAACCGCCCGCCTGCCGCGCCTGGAACCGTTGCCAACCCACCTCGCGGGTCAGATCGAACAGACGGCGCCGCCAGGCCGGCGCGTGCTCCAGTTTGCTTTGGACCGTGGCCCGCGCCCGTTCGAAAATGCGCGGGACCGAGATGAACACCGTGGGTCGCACACTTTGAAAATCTTCCGCCAGATGGGCGATGGAGCGGGCAAAGGCCACCGGCGCGCCACCCAGCATGGGCAGATAGTAGCCCGCCGTCCGTTCCAGGGCATGCGACAGGGGCAGGAACGACAGAAACAGATCCCCCCCGTTGACCGGAATGGCCTGGAATCCGCCCCAGGCATTGTAGAGCAGGTTCCGATGGGTCAGCACCACCCCCTTGGGCGCGCCCGTGGTGCCGGAGGTGTAGACCAGCGTGGCCACGTACTCGCCGGAGTGGTTGAGCCGGGGTGGACTCCCCTCTTCGGGCAGCCAGGCGGCCAGGGAGATGACCAGCGGATCCCCGGACCCGGCATCCTCCAGGCAGACCACCCGTTGCAGATCGGGCAGTTGCTCGCGGTAGGGCAGCAGCGGCGTCCAGGCCGCGTGATCCCGCACCAACAGCAACCGGGCGCCCGAATCCCTCAGGATATGCACCACCGACTCCGGGCGATCGTTGACGAACAGGGGCACCACGATCGCGCCAAGCCCCAGGGCGGCCTGATCGAACAGCACCCACTCCCGGCAGTTGTCGAGCATGATCGCCGCGCGATCGCCGATCTCCAGACCCTCCTGGAGCATGGCGGCCCGCCAGCGATTCGCCAGGGTCTCCATTTCGCCCCAGGTGGTCCCCCGCCAGACGCCTTCCCCGGCGTCAAACTGGAGATACGCGGTTTGCGTCCGGGAACGAGCCACCCGCTCCTGGAACAAGCCGGACAACGTTTTCGCCAAGCGTGGCAGGATGACCTCCCCACCGGGACAGGCGTTCGTGTTCATGGTTCACCTCCAGGCCGTTCTTGTTCGAGGTCAAGGCAAACGTTTCCCATCCCGGGTCCAGGGTCATGCGTTCCGGGTAACGCAGGGAGAGCCGGCGCAGCCGTTGCAGGAGCTTCTCCCGGCCCAGTTCGCGGGCATGACTCAGCGGCCCGCCGCGAAACGGGGCGAATCCGGCCCCGAAGACCATCCCGGCATCCAGGAGGTCCGCGTCCATGACGATCCGTTCCCTGAGGGTGGTCATGGCCATGTTCACCATGGGCAGGATCAGCCGGTCGGTGACCTCCTCAGGGGCCGCCGCGCCGGGTCGCGCCGCTCTGGGCGCCTTGCCGGCGGGGTGATGGTAGAAACCCTGTCCGCTCTTCTTGCCCAGATGGCCGTCGGCCACCATGGCGTGCAGAATGGCGGGGGAGGGGAAGTTCAGGGTGGACGAGAGGGTGTTGGCCACCGAGGCGACGATGTCCAGACCCACCTGATCGGCCAGCAGCAAGGGTCCCATGGGCATGCCGAACCGTCTGGCCGCCGTGTCGATGGCCTCCACCGCGATCCCTTCCTCGACCATGAGCACCGCTTCCAGCAGATAGGGCATCAGCAACCGGTTGATGAGGAAACCCGGTCCATCCCGTACCGGCAAGGGCAGGCGGTCCACCAGCACCGCGAAGGCGCAGGCCCGTTCCATGGTCAGGGCGCTGGTATTGGGGCCGCGCACCACCTCGACGAGTTGCATCTTGTCCACCGGATTGAAGAAATGCAGACCCACCAGCCGGTTGGGCCGTTTCAGGACCGACGCCAGGTCGCGCAGGGAGAGCGCCGAGGTGTTGGTCGCCAGCAGGGCGTCCGGTTGCATGCGGGGTTCCAGGCTGCGCAGCAGCCCCTGTTTGGCCGTGAGGCTTTCGCTGATGGCCTCGATCACCACGTCCGCCCTGGCCACGCCGTCGCCGCGCGGATCGGGGATCAGGCGGTCCATGGCCGCCCGGGCCTGCGTGCTGCCGCCGGCCTTGGCGGCAAAGAGCCGCGCCGCCCGCGCGAACAGCGGTCCCAGCCGTTCCGGGCTGGCGTCCTGGATTGTCACCGTCAACCCCTTGAGGGCGCACCAGGCCGCGATGTCGCCGCCCATCACCCCGCCTCCCACCACGTGCAGGTGGCATTCACGGGTGCAACGGCCCTTGCCCAGGCCCTTCAGGCGCTCCCGCAGGAAGAACAGCCGGGTGAGTTGTCGCGCCGGATCGCTCATGGCCAGACCGGCCACCGACTCCCGTTCCGCGCGCAGCATGGCTTCCGGGTCGTTGGCCAGGTTCGCCCACAGATCGATCAGGGCGTGGGGGGCCGGATAGTGGGCTTGTGGCGCCTTGGTTTCGGTGGCCCGTTTCCAGACGTGGGCCGCCAGGGGTCGCAGCGGCCAGTAAGCCAGCGCCCGCGACCAGAGCGGCGGGTGTTTGGCCGCCTTGGGCGCGGTGAGAATGCTCCGTACCGCTGCGTCCAGTTGCCGCGCCGGGACCGCCGCGTCGGCCAGGCCCAGGCGTGCCGCCTCCCGCGCGCCGATGGTGCGACCGGAGAGCATCAGGGGCATGGCCGCCGCGTGGCCGATGAGCGCGGGCAACCGGACGGTGCCGCCGAAGCCGGGATGGATGCCCAACTGCACTTCGGGCAGCCCCAGGCGGGTGGCGGGGTCCTCCACCACCACCCGGTGATCGCAGGCCAGGGCCAGCTCCAGTCCTCCTCCCAGGCAGTGGCCGTGGATCACCGCCAGGGTCGGGAAGGGCATGGCGTCCAGGCCGTCCATCACCGTGTGTCCCAGCCGGACATAGGCCGCCAGCCGGGCCGGGTCCGTCTCCTTCTCGAAGGCGGCCACGTCGGCTCCGGCGATGAATCCGCCCTTCTTGCCGGAGCGGATCACCAGCGCCTTGGGTGGGTAGTGCCCCAGGTCGCGCAGAATGGTGGAAAGCTCCGTCAGGGCGTCATGTGACAAAAGATTGACTGAGCGATCCGGGTCGTCCATGACGAGTTGGAGGATGCCATCCTCCATTTCCCGGCAGCGCCAGATGCGCAATTCATCCCAGGTGGTGTTCATGTTCGTTCTCCTTCGGGTAGGCGGTCATGCCGCGTTTTCCACCAGCATCGCGCCGCCCTGTCCGCCGCCGATGCAAAGCGAGGCCACGCCCCGTCCGCCGCCAACCCTGGCGAGCAGGCGGGCCAGGTGCAACACGATGCGCGCGCCGCTCGCGCCCACCGGATGACCCAGGGCGATGGCGCCCCCATCCACGTTCAGCCGTTCTTCCGGGATCTCGCCCAGGGCGCCGGGCAGACCGATCTCGGTCTGGCAATAACTCTCGTCCGCCATGGCGCGCTGGCAGGCCAGGACCTGTGCGGCGAAGGCCTCGTTGATCTCCCAGGCGTCCACGTCCTGTGGGGCGAGGTGGTGTTCCGCGAGCAGCCTGGCCATGGCATGGACCGGACCGAGGCCCATGTTTTCCGGGGCCAGTCCGGCCCAGGCGGCCGGCGAGACGCGGGCCAGCGGGGTGAGGTTGTATTCCGCCACTGCCCTTGGGCTGGCCAACAGCAGCCAGCAGGCCCCGTCCGAGACCTGCGCGCTGTTGCCCGCCGTGATCCTGCCCCAGGGTCGGTCGAAGACCGGGGGCAGGGTGGCCAGTTTCTCCAGGGTGGAGTCGGGGCGGGGGCCGTCGTCGGCGGCCTGGACCCGACCGCTCTTGTCGGCGAGCATCACCTCCTCGTCCTTCAGATGGCCTTCCCGCATGGCCCGCGCGGCGCGCAGATGGCTTGCCAGGGCGTAGGCGTCCATGGCGGCCCGGTCGATGCCGAAGCGGTGAGCCAGATGCTCGGCGGTCTGTCCCATGGAGAGTCCGATGATCGGATCCTTGAGGCCCTTGAGCAGCACCGGGAAGGGTCGCGGCAGGGGCATGCGGCGCAGGTGGGTCAGTTTTTGCCGCCACCCCCGGCAGGCGCGCAAGCCCACCAGCCAGTCGGTGAAGGGGGCGTCGAGTTGCAGCGGGGCATGGCTCATGGCCTCCACGCCTCCGGCCAGGATCAGGTGTGCCTGGCCCGCCATGATGTGACGCACCGCCGAATCCACGGCCTGCATGCCCGAAGCGCAGTTGCGCTGCACGGTCCAGGCGGTGACGCCGGGGCCGCATCCCATGCGCAGGGCGGCGACACGGGCGATATTGGCCTCGTCGGCGGCCGGCACGACGCACCCCAGGATCACCTCGTCCAGTTGCGAGGGGGCGAAGGGTTGCCGCAGCAGCAGCGAACGGCCCGCAGCCACCGCCAGGTCAGCCGCCGAGAACGGATTGCCGGGTCCGCGCGCCTTCAGGAAGGGGGTGCGCAGGCCATCCACCAGATAGGCCCATGAGTTGACTTGCGTGGATTCGGTGTTCATGCCGCCTTCTCCTCGATGTGGAGGGTTGCCGGAAAATCGTTGACCTGGATGCAGCCGGAGCGGGCCGTTTGGGTGGCCTTGAGACGGGCGGCCTCCAGCGGGGTGATGATCCCGGCGGCGCGTGCGGCTTCCGGGTTGTTGTTGAAGCCGGCGCGACGCAGTTTGTCTTCCAGCGGGGCAGTGGAGAGGCATTGCACCAGGGCCGCTTCCAGCCGGGCCAAGGGTTCGTTCGGGTCGTCCGGGAGGAAGATGCCGCCGGTCAGGCGGTCCCGCGTGGCCGAGGGGGCCATGGTCAGCCGGGCCAGTTGGTGTCCGAGGCTGTCCTTGGGGCGTTCGAAAGGCAGCCCCAGCGGAAATACCACCCGCCTCAGAAGCCAGGCCACCGGACGATTGGGAAAATTATCCAGCACCCCGACCAGCCCTTCCTGGATCCGGAAGAGGCTGTCGTCGATGGCCATCTCCACCAGGGGGAGATCCGCTTCCGGCAGGCCGTCGTCGGCGTGGCGCTTGAGGACGGCAGAGGCCAGATAGAGATGGGAAAGCACGTCGGCCAGGCGGCCGGAGAGGCTCTCCTTGCGTTTCAGGCGGCCTTGCAGAATGCCCAGGGCCACGTCGGCGGTCAGGGCGAAGGCAGCGCTCATGCGGGAGAGCCGCCGGAAGTGGCGCGCCGGCATGCCGGGGACCGGGGCGCGCACCGGCCAGCCGTTGGTCAGGCCGAGGAGGAAGGCGCGCACGCCATTGCCCAGGGAGAAGGCGATGTGGCCGAAGAAGGCGTGGTCGAAATCCCGCAGGGCCGCCGGCTGGTCCGGGTTGCCGGCGGCGCGCAGTTCCTTGAGCAGCCAGGGGTGGGAGCGCATCGCCCCCTGGCCGAAGACGATCATGGAGCGGGTGAGGATGTTGGCCCCTTCCACGGTGATGCCGATGGGGATGGATTGATAGACCGGGGCCATGAGGTTGCGGGGACCCTTGCAGATGGCGGCCCCACCGAAGATGTCCATGGCGTCGTTGACCACGCGGCGCATCCCTTCGGTGAGTTGGTATTTCACCAGGGCGGAGACGACCGAGGGGCGTTCGCCCTGGGTGACGGCGCCGGCGGTCATGCGGCGGGCCGCGTCGGCGCGGTAGGTTTCGCCGGCCATGCGGCCCAGCAGGTCCGCCACCCCCTCGAAGGCGCCGATGGGGGTATTGAACTGGCGGCGAACGAGGGCGTAAGCCCCGGCGGCGCGCACCGCCAGCTTGTCCGCGCCCACGCTCAGCGCGGGCAGGGAGATGGAACGCCCCTCCGCAAGGCGTTCCATGAGCATGCGCCATCCATGGCCGGCCCGTTCGGGACCGCCGATGATCCACTCTGCGGGGATGAAGACGTTCCTGCCCTGGGTGGGGCCGTTGAGGAACGGGACGCCCATGGGGTCATGGCGGCTGCCGATGGTGATGCCGGGCAGACTGGTGGGAATCAGGGCCAGGGTGATGCCCGGTTCCTTGCCCTTGCCGAGGCGGTTTTCCGGGTCGAGGAGCCGGAAGGCGAGGCCGAGCACCGTGGCCACCGGGGCCAGGGTGATGTAGCGTTTGTTCCAGTTGAGGCGGATGCCCAGGACGCCGTTTCTGCCCTGGAACGAGCCGATCTCCACCACGCCGGTATCCGGCATGGCGCCGGCATCGCTGCCGGCGTCTGGGCTGGTGAGGGCGAAGCAGGGGATCTCCTCGCCCTTGGCCAGGCGTGGGAGATAGCGTTTCTTTTGTTCTGCGGTGCCGTAGTGGAGGAGGAGTTCGGCGGGTCCCAGGGAGTTGGGGACCATGACCGTGACGGCGGCGGTGACGCTGCGGCTGGCGATGCGGCTGACCACCTCGGAGTGGGCGAGCGCGGAAAACCCCAGGCCGCCCCAGTCGCGGGGGATGATCAGACCGAGGAAGCGGTGTTGCTTGAGGAAGCGCCAGATCTCCGGGGGGAGGTCGTGGTGGCGTTGTTCGATGGCCCAGTCGTCGAGCCGGCGGCAGAGTTCGTTGACCGGTCCTTCGAGGAAGGCCTCTTCTTCCGGGGTGAGGTGGGGCGCCGGGAGGGCGAGGAGGCGGCGCCAATCCGGTTTGCCGCCGAACAGGTCGCGGTCCCACCAGACCGTGCCGGCCTCCAGGGCCTCGCGTTCGGTTTGCGACAAGGGTGGCAGGGCGCGTCGGAAGGCGGCGAGGATCGGCGTGGTGACGATGCGGCGTCGTGCGGGACCGGGCCACAGCAGGAGGGCGATTACCGCCAGGGAGCCGATGGTGATCATCAGGGTGGTGTTCATCGTGGTTACCTCCTTGCGAGCACTGAGCCTGGGGTTGCCGGAGCCGCGTCTTCGGGGACGCGACAGTTTTGGTCATCGTCACAGATCATCCCGCGGGTTTCCCATGGGAGGTTGTGGTAGTTGGCCAGGTCGTCGAAGCTGACCAGTGGGTATTTGACGATCTCGAAGTAGGGCGAGTGGTCGAAGTCCCTGGGCATGAAGAGTTTGCTGTTGCGTGGATAGAGGATCAGCCGGCCCTGGACATCGCGTTGCACCACCGGGACGATGGGGAAGCGAACCGATTGGAAGGCCTCGGCCAGCATGCACGAGCAGACGGTTTTGAGTTCCGGGCCGGCCCGGTGGCCGAAGAGGGTGGAGCGCCAGCGCCGGGGGATAATGGCCCAGGGGAGGAGCAGGCGGCCCAGGTCGATGATCATGCGCAGGTCGTAGCCGTGACCGAGGCGGTTGACGGCATGGGTGATGACGCGGCGCACGTCCTGGGGGAGGATCCCCTTGGGCCGGCAGATGCGGATGTGTTCCTGGCGGTAGATCGACAGCGGGGAGACGATCACCCCTTGTCCCAGGACGGCCTCGATGATGAGGCGTTCTTCCGGGTCGGCTTGGATGTGTTCGCTGATTTTTTTGCGCAGCCAGGGTTCCGGGAGGTCGTTGAGGGTGCCGATGTAGAGGGCCGAGTGGGACCACACGCTTTGGGTGATGGCCTTGATCACCCGGCTGATGCGGCTGCGGCCCTCCACCAGGAGCACGTCGCCGGGGGAGATGGCGTTGGCGATGCGCGCGTAGTCGCTCAAGGGCAGTCCTTGGGGCGGTTCTTCTTCCATGAGCCATTTCACAACGCGGCTTTTCAATGGATCCGTCACTTTCCCACTCATGGCGACCTCCTGACTATTATTAACTAAATTCTCCTTCCCCCCCGACCATGGAATATGGCATTTGAACCTTTTGACCTGGATTGCGTTTGATGGTTCCCGTAATTATGGTAACGCACTCATACGGAATGATACCGAACGTGACAATTCTGCCTTGGTTTGTGCAGTCTGATTATATTTAGGTTAATATTTAACGAAATAAATCAATATACACGCATTCTATCCCAAGGATTCCCAACGCAAATTCAGATATAAGAAAATAGCGTATTTTCCTTGATGAACGGTGTGTTCACTTTTTGTTTGAATTATGGCACGAGGAGTGCTTTACTTAAGAAAGGGCTGACCAGGGCCATTCCGGTCCGTAACGCGCCAGGGGGGAATGGAGTCCAATTGAACAAGCTGACCTTCTTCATCGTGGACGACGATCCGCTCTCCATTCGCCTGTTGTCCGGGCTGCTGGAGGCGGCGGGCCAGACGGTCCATGCCACCACCGATCCGCACCGGGCCGTGGAGGAGATCCTCGCCCTGGGCGTCGATTGCGCCCTTGTGGATATCATGATGCCCGGCCTGGATGGTCTGGCGCTCTGTCAAAAGCTGCGCGCCGAACCCGGCCTGGAGAAACTGAAGATCGTGGTGGTGACCGGCAAACAGTTCGAGTTCGACCGGGAGCGGGCCTACCGGTTCGGGGTGGACGGTTACCTGGTCAAGCCGGTGCAGCCGGCGCGTTTCACCAGCCAACTGTTCAAGATCATCGAGGACCGCCTGGAGTTGACCTACTGGGGGGTGCGGGGGACCCTGCCGGTATGTGGGACGAAATCATTGCATTACGGTGGCAACACCTCGTGCGTCACCTTGGAATGCGCGCGCGGGGACCTGTTGATCTTCGATGCCGGCAGCGGGATCAAGGTATTGTCGGATCACCTGCTGGCGCAAAGGCGTTCCCGGCTGGAGGCCAAGATTTTCATCTCGCACCCCCACTGGGATCACATCAACGCCTTGCCCTATTTTCGGCCCTTGTACATGCCGGGCAACGATTTCGAGATTTGCGGGGCCTCCCATGGGGACATCAATATGCGGGAGTTGATGGTCGCGCAGATGGATGGGGTATATTTTCCGATAAAAATCAGCGAATTCGCCGCCAGGGTCTACTTCCGTAACCTCACGGAGGCGCAATTCGAGTTCAATGGCCGCATCAGCGTGCGTTCCCTGCTTCTCAACCATCCGGGGAATTGTCTGGGCTATCGGGTGGAGTATCATGGCCGTTCGGTCTGCTACATCACCGACAACGAGATGTATCCGCAAGAAAGCCCCCACTACAATCCCCACTACATCCAGAAATTGGCGGATTTCGTTCGGGAGACCGACCTGCTGATTACCGATGCCACCTACACGGACAAGGAGTATGCGGGCCGGGTCCACTGGGGCCATTCCGCGATCACCCCGGTGGTGGAGTTGGCGCGTCTGGCCCAGGTCAAGGCGTTGCATCTGTTTCACCATGACCCGAGCCAGGACGACGATGCCATCGCCGCCAAGGAACGTACCGCCATCAACCTGCTGCGGGACGCTGCGCCTTCCATTGCCTGCCTGGCCCCCAGGGAGGGGCAGACCTTTCTGATCTGATCATGCCACCTTCTGCATGGTGCGCAGCAGTCCTTCCACGCCGCCCAGGTGCATCTCTCCCATGGGATAGAGCATCTGTTCTTCCTTGATGTTGTGCTGGCGCATCAACACCATCAGCGTGGAACCGCCCCGCAGCCAGGCCTGCAGGTCATCCTGCTTGAGCGCCTGACTCATCTGGGAGATGATGCCGAGCATTTGACGATGTTCCATGCGCATCACCATGGTCGGCCCCTGGGTCATGCCCGTGGCCTTTTCGAAGGCCGGGAAGAAACCGTTTTCTTCCATGCTGAAATGATGCACCATGCCGATGTCGAAGGCTTGAAACAGTTGGCGGGTGGTCGCCAGATCCCCGGCGCGGGCCGCGTTTTCCGCCTCGGCGTAGAGTTCGTCGCAGCGCGTGTGGTCCGTGGACATGAACTCCTTGAGGCCCCGGTTCTTCCGTACCGCCGGCACGCGCCGCAGGTATACCCGCCATTGTTCCGGTCCTTTTTCCAGGGGGTACCAGTCGAATGCGCCCCAGAAGCGATCCTGAAACGGCGGCAGCATGGCGGAGGGATCATTGGCGCTCACCACCGCCATGCTCGATCCTTCCGGCAACCCCTCGAAAGCGGCCGTCAGTTGGTCCAGTTGTGCTCCGGTATCGTTGCCGGTCAATTGCAGCGTCGTGTCGTTCATGTTCCGATCCTTCGAAAGTTGCTGGTTTTGACAATTTCACCTCGTGAAAGGCCATTCTATCCGATGCGGCGCTCTGGCGCCTTGACATCCATCAAGAGTCCCGACACGATTTTTCCAGGATAGCCCTTCAACCCCGTTTTGCAAAGAGAACCCGCCATGTTGGCTACCGCCGGACTGCGTATCGATCAAGCCCCGCCGATGCATCTGCCTTTTCGTTTTTTCGCCACCGCGCCCTTTTTCACCAGTTTGATTGGGTGCGCTTTGCTTTGGTTCGGCCGGGAGTTGCTGATCACCCCCTTGCTGCCGGTATCGATCGGGGTGGCCCATCTGGCCATTCTGGGCTGGCTGCTCATGATCGTGATGGGCGCGATGTTCCAGATGATCCCGGTGGTGGCGGGCATTCCGGTACCTTGGCTTGCCGCCATCCCCTGGATTCACGGCCTGTTGACCCTGGGCGCGACCGGCATGTTTCTGGGGGTCGGCCTGGAGTGGCGCATCGCCTGGATGGTTCCCGTGGCGCAAGTTGCCCTGCTGGTGGCGGTGGTTGGTTTTCTCGTGCTGGTGAGCATGGCGCTCGTCAAGGCCCCCGCGCGCCATCCCACGGTCAACGCCATGCGTATTGCCATGGTTGCGTTGGCGGGAACCATGTTGTTGGGCGTGACCTTTTTGTGGGAGTACACCTACGGCTTTCTGGATCTGGACCGGCATGCCATGGTGGGGATCCACCTCACCTGGGGATTGCTGGGGGTGATGGGTGTGTTGATCATGGGGGTCTCCTGGCAGGTGCTGCCCATGTTCTACATGACCCCGGAGTTTTCCACGCCGCTGGCGAACCGGATCCTGGTGGGGATGGTGGTATTGTTGATTTTGATGCCGGTCGTTTTGTTGCTGGTGCTGCCGGATCGTCCGTGGTTGATTTATCCCGCCGCCGTGCCGGGTGTTGCGGCGGCATGGTGGTACGGGGTTGGGACGTGGCGCATGTTGGCGGGCAGCAAGCGCAAGGTGGTGGACGCCACGATGCTTCATTGGCGGTTCGGTTTTTTGTGTCTGGCTCTGGCTTTGGTCATGCTGGCCTTGTGGCCGTTGTTGCCGGACGACCAGTGGCGGCTGTTGTTCGGCATTTTTTATCTCTTTGGCTGGATCGCCTCGGTCATGACCGGCATGCTGCACAAGATCGTGCCGTTTTTGGTTTGGTTTCACCGTTTCAGTCCTCTGGCCGGGTTGCGCGAGATCCCGATGATGGACGACCTGTCGCCGGAGCGGGCGGTTCAGGTGCAATGGTATCTTCATGTCGGCTCGGTGTTTCTTCTGGCGGTGGCGGTGCCGACGGAGTGGGATTGGGCCGCCCGTCTGGCCGGTGCCGCCATGGTGGCCACGGGGGGTGTGTCGGCATACGCCTTGTGGTTCGCCCTGCGCAACAAGCCGCCCGCCATGCCGGAAATGCCGGATTTTGCCAGTTTCTTCAAGGATCTTCCCCCTCCGCCCGCTCTTGAGGGATAATCTCATGTCGCATTTTTTGCTTGCATCTTTTTTGGTTCCGTGGTTGCATGGATTTCGAGTCTGGTTCTTGCTGAGGATATGTAGTTTGTGATACGCCAGAGAGGGTGAACGCGGAGCAATGGTATGAGTCACGCGATTGCCAAGGTGGTTGATCGGGGAGACTGCCAAGAGATCCACCTGCCCAGGAAATTTCACCTGGAGGCGTCGGAAGTCATTGTTTCCTTGTCGGGAAATAGCCTGATTTTGACCCCGTGTCGCGCATCCTGGCAAGGATTTGTCGAAGGATTTCAGTATGTTGTAAACGATCTGGTGCGGCCTGACGAAGAAGCATCGGTCGATATTCCCAGAAAGGCCTTTGCGTGACCCGTTACATGCTGGACACCCCTGCATTGGGGTGATCAAGGGAACACCATCTGCCTTGCGTCGTCGGTTGCTGGAAGTGCCTTCCGGCGAGGTTGCCATCTCGCGCATCGTTCGTCCAATCCGTTATCATCTGCATCATCAATTAGTTTTTGTGTGTGGATGGTTTGCTGTTGGGTGATTGATAAATATTATAATATTGAGAGAAAACATGGAAATTAATTAATATGATGTTATTTTAGTTTAAATATGATTTGAATCGTAAGACATGAAATTCAAGGGTGATAGTCATTTCGCTGAGAGTCAATTTTTTGTTTGCATCTTTTTTTATTTTGTGGTTTCATTGAGACTGTGGCTGGTAGTTTCGATACTAAAAAGGAAAACTATTTTGCAAAGTTATACAGCAGTGATCAAGGAAATGGATGGCTGGTGGGTAGGCTGGATCGAAGAGGTGCCCGGCGTCAATTGTCAGGAGGCCACCCGCGAGGCTTTGCTGGAGACTTTGGCCATCACCCTGCGGGAGGCGTTGGCATGGAATCGTCAGGATGCCCTGGCGATGGTCGGCGTCAACTATCAAGAGGAGCGTATCTGTTTGTGAAACGTAGAGATCTTCTGCGTTATTTGCAAGCGCATGGGTGTGAGTTGTTGCGGGAAGGTGGTCGTCACTCCTGGTGGTGGAACCCGTCGGAAAGCAGACGTTCTGCTGTGCCTAGACATCAGGAAATACCCGATTTGTTGGCGCGTAAAATTTGTCGCGATTTGGGTGTTATTGATATTAAATGTATTTAATGCTGGAGTGTAATATGGTGCGGTGGTCTGCTTAAGGCGGTCTATTTTAGCATCCTGTATGTATAGTAATTTAATTAAGTGTCGTACTGTATAAATTATTAATTATATCATGAATATAACGAAAGATACGCTCAAGACTCTTCGAGACCAGGGGTGGGCGCGAATACCCAGCAATGTTCACGAAGTGGATGCATTAGAAGCACGAACACTGGAGATTGCTCAACGTCTCGGAACACCAGTTCGTGGACGAGTTCGTTCAATTGTTGAAGTATTAAGGCCAACCGCACCGGAAGCAGCGCACCCAGCTTCTCTCAGTCGGAAATACGGCCTGGATGCCTTTCCTTTCCATGTAGACACAGCGCATTGGACGGTGCCCGCGCGTTTTTTGATTTTGTCGTGCGTGTCGCCTGGAGAAGAAAGTGTGCCGACATTGCTTGCAAACCGCGATGATTTGCATATGTCAGACGAGGAACAGGCCGTCGCAAAATCCGCTGTCTTCTTAGTAAGAAATGGGCGAAATTCGTTCTATTCCAGCATTTTTATCAGTGGCCGGGATTTTGTTCGTTATGATCCAGGCTGTATGGAACCACAATGCCAGGACGCCATTCGCGCGCTTGCTTTTTTTTCGCGTGAGCGCGTCATGCCTTATGTTGAAAAAATTGACTGGCAACCCGGAGAGAGTCTGATTATAGATAACTGGCGGGTATTGCATGCTAGAGATGCAGTTAATCAAAATGCTATTAACCGATTACTTTTTAGGTGTCTCGTAGTATGAACGAAAAACGACTGCATATCGCCCTAGACCCAGATGCGATCTTTGGTAAATCCAAGGCCTACATCGGCAAAGCTCTCGCCCGGAAGAGTAATAAGGACTTGGACGAATACCAGCTATGGGCCTCGCTTGCCCTGGAACTACTTGGCAAGGGCAGTCTCGCTAAAATTCACCCGAGCCTGATCGTTGATCCACAAAACTCCGAGTCGCTTCTGGCGGCTTCCCGCATCAACATCTCCGCCGACATCAAAACGATCACCGCCACAACCCTCTTCGAGCGTCTGCGGCGCATCATTCCATCCTTCGATGAAGCAGTAAAAAAATTCTGTGTAAGTATTGCGTTGAGGCGAAATGCAGAGCTTCATTCTGGTGATACACCCTTCCGCTCCATGCGTTTGGACGCTTGGGAAAAACAATACTGGCATGCCAGTCAAATCATTTTGCATCACATGGATTCCTCTTTAGATGATTGGCTTGGAGTTTCTCAGGCTCAATCACCTAAAGTAATCATAAAGCTTGCTGCCGAAGCGAAATATCATGCCGTAACAGTCCGAGTGGAGCGCGCAGGGGAAGAGTTTAAAGCTCTTCCAAAGCGTGATCGCGAAGAGCGTCTTATGACTGCGCAACGCATCCGCCCGAATAATTATAAAAATTATTTTACATTTCTCGACGATCATGTATGGAAAAGTCGCTGCCCTGCCTGTGAAGGGAAAGCCTTGATTACTGGTGTTCGAATTGATGAAGACATAGTTGATGTCTATAGTGACGAGGATAGGACTTGGGAGCAGGTCGAAACATACTACTCAGCCGAGCAATTTAGCTGCCCTTCGTGTAACTTATTTCTTGACGGAGCGGATGAAATAGAATACGCGCAACTAGATATTAATTACTCAGAAATACAAGAACGGGAAATAGAGTATGAGCCTGATTATGGTAACGATTAAGTAGCATTGGGGAATCAGGGGACGCCTTATCAATTTCCCGGGGACGGGAATCAGGGGACGCCTTATCAATTTCCCGGAATCCTGGAACGCCTTGCCCAATGGCATCTCCATGTCGGTTCGCCGTTTCTTTATGGCAGTGGCTCCGACGACCGTTCCATAGGATGGAGATGCCTGATTTTGCGAGTTTTTATAAATTTTTATCACCTTTTTCCTTTCCTCCGGGGATCATCCTTGCCAAGATCGACAACATCGTATAATCTATTCTGATGGGAATAACTTGTTTGGTTGCAGGGGAGATGGACCATGGGTAAAATGAATAATGTAAATTTTGGCACTAAAATAATTGTTAGTACAGTCGTGATTGTCCTGCTCGGCATCATGGTCATCTTCGCCTTCGTGAAGAACCGCATCGAGCAGGACGCCATGGCGGGCATCATCTCCCAGGCCCAGGCCATCACCACTCAGACGGAAGGGGCGCGCACATTCATCGCCTCGCTGGGCACGGCCAAGACGTTCGATCCCGCCCTGCTCAAGGAGGCCCAGGAGCACGTCGCCAAGTCGGGCGCCAAGAGTACCGCAGAGATCATTCAGGCGGCGCGGCAGACCCGTTACTACAAGACCATCCCCATCGTCGCCTCGTGGACCATCGGCGAAAAGAAGGCCAAGGAGGCCCATTACGATTTCCGGGTGACCCGCATCGGGGCGCGCAATCCCGTCAACGAGGCCAACCCGCTGGAAAAGGCCATGCTGGAGAAGATGGACAAGGGCAACCTGGACGAGTTGTGGCAGATTGACGACTCCATCAATGCCCTGCGCTACATGCGGCCCATCGTCATGAAGCAGGAGTGCCTGCTGTGTCACGGCATCGAGCAGGATTATCCGGAAGGGAAGGGCAACGATCCATTGGGCATCAAGATGGAGGGATGGAAGGCCGGGGATCAGCGTGGCGCCTTCGAGATCATCGCCGATTTGAAACCCATGCAGGCCGCAGTGCGGGATGCCCTGGTGAAGATCACCGGGCTGGGGCTGATCATCCTGCTGGCGGCGGGCCTGATCATCTCCTGGCTGGTGAACCGCCTGGCCATCCAACCGGTGCGGGAGATCCGTTCCCTGGTGGGCCATGTGGCCAAGGGGGATTTGACGGTGAGCCTGCCCAAAACCACCAGCGAGGATGACATCGGCCAGACCCTGACCGCCACCAGCGGCATGGTGGAGGAGTTGCGCTCCATCGTCAGCCGGGTGATGGAATCGGCCACCCATGTTTCCACCGGCAGCCAATCCATGAGCGCGAGTTCTCAGGAAATCTCGCAGGGGGCCACCGAACAGGCGGCCTCCATCGAGGAGACCTCGGCGGCCATGGAGGAGATGAATTCCAACATCCAACAAAACACGGACAATGCCCTGCAAACCGAAACCATCGCGCAGAAGGCCTCTACCGACGCCCAGGAGTGCGGTCAGGCGGTGACCGAGGCGGTGGCGGCAATGAAAGAAATCGCGGGCAAGATCACCATCATCGAGGAGATCGCGCGGCAGACTAATCTGTTGGCCCTCAACGCGGCCATCGAGGCGGCGCGCGCCGGGGAGCACGGCAAGGGGTTCGCGGTGGTGGCCGCCGAGGTGCGGAAACTGGCGGAGCGCAGCCAGTCGGCGGCCGGGGAGATCACCCATCTGGCCTCGTCGAGCGTGGACATCGCCGAGCGGGCCGGATCGCTGCTGAGCCAGTTGGTGCCGGACATCCGCAAGACGGCGGAGCTGGTGCAGGGGATTTCGGTTTCGAGCCGGGAACAGACCCAGGGCGCCGGGCAGATCAACAGCGCGATTCAGCAGTTGGATTCGGTGATCCAGCAGAACGCCAGCGCCTCGGAAAAGATGGCCGGCACCGCCGAGCAGTTGTCCGAGCAGGCCATGGAACTGCAAAAGGCGATCGGGTTCTTTTATCTGCAAGCGGGCAGCCGGCGCACCGCCTCCCCCCCGCCCGCGCGCGCCATCGCCAAGGCGGCTTCCCACGCGCCCGTGGTGGCCACCAGAAAGCCCTCGTCCGGGGGTGCCACCGCCTCCCGGAGGGCGCTGCCCGCCCCCAAGGCCGCCGCGCCCCGGACCAAGGAGGGTGGGGTCGATCTGAACATGAAGGCCTCTTCCGACGATGAGTTTGAGAAGTTTTGAGTTGCGTGTCCCGAAGCTTCTGCTCGCGCTTGCGGCGCTGTCGATCCCGACGCCGCAAGCGCGGGCCGCCGATCCTTCCGACGGCGTTTCCCACGCCATCCAGAGCAATATCCGCTCTGCCTTCGATCCTGGCCGACTGCACTCCCTGGAAATCCGACGCGGCGATTTTGCCCGCGACCTGCGTCTTTGGCGGCAGGCCAAGGGGCTGTCGGAGGAGGATGCCGCCCGGCTGCTCGACGTGGAGCCGGGGGTGATCACCGCCTATGAGGGTGGGGTGTTTCTCCCCTCGGATGGGATCCTGGAGCGTTTCTCGCGGGCGCGCGGCGAGTAGCGGGCGCGATCCCCCGGATACGCGCTGCTCAACGAATCATCATTTGGCAGGGGCGGGCAGGCGCATCTCCTGGACGGTGGGGACATACTGCACGGGCAGCGGCCATGCCCGCATGAGTCCGAAAAGCAGACCGATCCCGCCAAGGACCATGGCGCCCATCTTGATCACCATGCGCAGTTCCAGTTCCTTCATGTCTCGCTTCAATTCCGTTTTGGTGGCTTCGATGTCCCGCTTCAATTCCGCTTTGGTGGTTTCGATGTCCTTCTGCAATTCCGCTTTGGTGGCTTCGATGTCCCGCTGCAATTCCGCTCTGGTGGTTTCGATGTCCTTCTGCAATTCCGCTCTGGTGGTTTCGATGTCCCGTTTCAGTTCTGCTCTGGTGGTTTCGATGTCCCGTTTCAGTTCGGCTTCCACCTTGGCGAGGGCGGTTCTCAAATCCGTATCCAACTTGGCCAGATCCTCCTTGGACGCCAGACGATCCGCCAGGGCTTCCGCCAGGAGTTCGGCCTGAACTTCCGCCTGGGATTCGGGAACGCCGACTTCCCGCAAGCGCTTGGTGTATCGCAAGGTGTCGAATGCAAGACCGGTCATGTCGCTCACTCCTGGCAGGCGGTGCGTATCGTTGGAATACTCTATCCGATCCGGGCCATGTCCGTCCACAAAGAGTTTACAACTGCCGCAGCATGGCGTCCATCCCGGCGATGCGCATGGCGGGATCGTCCCAGGGTTTGTCCTTGATGCTCAAGGTCTGGGTCTCGTGGTTGAAGCGGATGGCCCCCTTGCCCTCCTGGAGCAGCCTGATCAGGCCGTCCGGGTTGATGTTCGGGGCGTGATGCAATTGAATGGTGGCCCCCTTTGGTCCGGCGTCGATCTTGAGGATTTTGATCTTGCGGCAGGTCTGCTTGAGCTGCATCACCCGCAGCAGATTGTCCGTCGATTCGGGCAGAATGCCGAAACGGTCGGTCAACTCCGCACGCATCTCCAGAAGATCGTCCTTGCTCTCCAGGGTGGCGATCCGTTTGTAGAGGGTCAGCCGCTGCCGGACATCCGGGACGTACTCCTCCGGAATGTGGGTGGAGATGTGCAGGTTGATGACCGGAGAAATCCCCTCTTCTTCCGCAGGTTGCGTTTCCGTGGGCTTGATGGCCCCGGAGGCGAGGGCCTCCACCGCCTCCTTGAGCATCTGATTGTACAACTCGAAACCCACCTCGCGGATCTGACCGGACTGCTCCTCGCCCAGGATGTTGCCCGCCCCGCGGATCTCCAGGTCGTGGGTGGCCAGGGAAAAGCCCGCGCCCAGCTCCCCCATGGACTCGATGGCCTCCAGACGCCGCAGGGCGTCTCCGGTCAGGGTCATGGCGTGGGGGATGAAGAGATAGGCATAGGCCCGATGCCGCGAACGGCCCACGCGGCCACGCAACTGATGCAGTTGCGCCAGGCCGAACTTGTCCGCCCGGTGGATGATGATGGTATTGGCCGTCGGAATGTCCACCCCGTTTTCGATGATCGTGGTGCAGACCAGCAGATTGAACTCCTGACGGTAGAAGGAGAGCATGATCTTCTCCAACCGGCCTTCGTGCATCTGGCCATGGGCCACGCCGATCCTGGCCTCGGGCACGAGTTCCCCCAGTTCCGTCGCCATCTTTTCGATGTCCTGCACCCGGTTGTGTACGAAGAACACCTGTCCGCCCCGGTAGATCTCCCGCAGGACCGCTTCCCGCACCTTTTGCTTGTCGTATTGGAGCACGAAGGTGCGGATCGCCAGCCGGTTCATCGGCGGGGTGGCGATGATCGAGATGTCCCGCAGGCCGCTCATGGCCATGTGCATGGTGCGGGGGATCGGCGTGGCGGTCAGGGTGAGGATGTCCACCGTGGCGCGCATCTGCTTGATCCGCTCCTTGTGTACCACCCCGAAGCGCTGTTCCTCGTCCACCACCAACAGCCCCAGATCCTTGAAGCGCACATCCTTCTGCAACAGGCGATGGGTCCCCACCACCACGTCCACGCCGCCGGAAGAGATCATGTCCACGGTTTTCTTCTGTTCCGCCGTGGACTGGAAGCGCGAGAGGATGTCCACGGTGACCGGGTAGGGGGCGAAGCGGGCGGCAAAGGTTTCGTAGTGCTGCTGGGTCAGGATCGTGGTCGGGGTGAGGATGGCCACCTGCTTGCCGTCCATCACCGCGCGGAAGGCGGCGCGCATGGCCACCTCGGTCTTGCCGAAGCCGACATCGCCGCATACCAGGCGGTCCATGGGGCGGGTCCCGGCCATGTCGGCCAGCACCGCCTCGATGGCGGCGGTCTGATCCGGGGTCTCCTCGAAGGGAAAGGTGGCCGCGAACTCCTGGAGCACCGGATCGGGCGCGGAGAACTCGTAGCCGGACCCCTCCCGGCGCAGGGCCTGGAGGCGGATCAGTTCTTCGGCCATCTCCAGGATTTTCTTGCGTGCTTTTTCCTTGGTTTTCGTCCACTTCACCCCGCCGAGCTTGTCGAGGGGCACATCGTCCCCGGCGGCGTACTTGGTGACCCGGTCCAGGTTTTCCACCGGGGCGTAGAGTTTGTCCGAGCCGGCATAATGAATGAGCAGAAAATCGTTTTTGATGCCCCCCACCTCCAGGGAGTGGAGGCCGCCGTAACGGCCCACCCCGTGATCGGCATGCACCACCGGATCGTTTTCCGTCAGGTCGGCGAAGCCGGCCAGGAGTTGATCGAGATAGCGGGGGTCGGTCTTGCGTCGTTTGGTCTTGACGCCGAAAATGGCGCTTTCGGACAGCAGGCTCAGCCCCAGGCGGCCATGGACGAAGCCGGAGTCGAGATCCCCCACCGCCAGCATGGTGGTCCTGGCCGGGTGGTTGAGGAACTCGCGCCAGTGGGAGACCGTGGCGGTGGGGAGCTTGTGGTCCTCCAGGAGTTCCCGCAGGCGTTCCCGTTGTCCCATGGAGGAGGCGGTGATGCAGACCTTGAATCCTTGCGCCTGGGTATCCAGAATGAATGTGGCCGCCAGGTCGAGGGGGGGCTTGCCGGGGTCGGCGTGGGAGACGTCGGGACCGGCGAGGGCCAGGAAGTTGGGCGCCGGGTCGAAGCCGAGCGAAAAACCGCCATGGGAAGCCTGTGTTCCGGCGCGCACCACCGCGAATCCGTCCAGGAAGCGGAAATACTCCTCCAGGGTCAGAAACAGTGAGTCCGGGGGGTGGCGCTGGGTGGAGGGGGGCGTCTCGGCGCGGATGGCGGCGAGGCGTTCCTGGACTTCCAGTTCGCAGTGCTTCGCCTCCTCGGAGACGTCGTGATCCAGCAACAGGAGCGTCCCCTGGGGGAGATAGTCGAAAACGGTCTCCGCCGGGGTGAAGAAGAAGGGCAGGTACTGCTCCATTCCGGGGGATTTTTCACCCTTGGAGACCTGGCGGTAGAGGTCGTCATCGGCGCTGCCGATGCCGAAGGTCTGGCGGTAGTTGCCCCGGAAGTTGCGGATGGTCTCCTCGGTGAGGATCACCTCGCTGACCGGCAGGGCCTGCACCGTGGGGATGCGGTCGGTGGAGCGCTGGGTGATGGGGTCGAACATGCGCAAGGTTTCCACCTCGTCGCCGAAGAGTTCCAGGCGGATGGGGTATTCATGGCCTGGCGGGAAGAAATCGACGATGCCGCCGCGCACGGCGTATTCGCCGGGTTCTTCCACCTGGGTGGCGGGGCGGTAGCCCGCCGAGGCGAGGAACTGGCGCAGGGCCGGAAGGTTGAGCTGGTCTCCCTTGGAGACGGAAAAGCCGTGCGCCGCCAGATAGGAATGGGGCAGGGTGCGGCGCATCATGGCGGCGGGGGTGGTGATGATGATGGTATGGGCGTGACCCGCCTGGTCTCCGGCGCTGATGGGGCCTTCACCCAGGGTTTGGGTGAGGCGGAAGAGGGCGCGGATGCGTTCTCCCATGATGGGGCCGTAGGGGGAGAGCGGCTCGAAGGGGAGGGTTTCCCAGGCCGGAAATGGCAGCAGGGTGATGGCCGGCGTCAGGTGATCGGCGAAGAACAGCATCTCCCGGTAGAGGCTTTCGGCGCGCGAGGTCTTGCCGGTGACGACGATGAGCGGCCCCTTGAGTTCGCGGGCCATTTCCACGCACATCCAGGAGAGCGAGGCGCCGGGGACGTTGCCAAGGACCGGAAAGGGTTGGCCGCGACGTTGCAGCAGGGGCGTCAGGGCGGTAAGCAGGGGGTGTTTCACGGGAGTGGTGTTCGTTCGGAGGCTTCGGTTGGTTTGGCAATAATTGATTGCGCATTTATAAGAGATTATAATGTTGGCTGTCAACCCATCGGATGGATGGGGTTGGTTCTTTTTCGGGCAAGGAGGTGTCCGCATGGTCTGGGAGTTGCGTATCGTCGTGGATCGTGCCTTCGAGGAGGTGGCGGAGGAGTGGCTGACCGATGCCGGATCCATGGGGGTGGCCAGGGACGTGGATGGTCCGCTGGGCACATTGACCGGGTATTTCGCCGGGGACGATGCCGAACGGGGCGACATGGAGATCCGTTTGCGACTGGTGCTGGCTGCGGCGGGGGCAGGGGAGTGCGCCGTCACCTGGCGGGATCTGCCGGATCGCGACTGGGCCGAGGCCTGGAAGGAGTCCTATCATCCGTTTCCGGTGGGCCGGGGGCTGATGATCGTGCCCACCTGGCTGGACCCCCCGCCCGGTGAGGGACGGCGGGTGATCCGCATGGATCCGGAGATGGCCTTCGGCAGCGGGACCCACGCCACCACGCGCGGCTGCCTGGAACTCCTGGAAGAGCTGGCGCTGGCGCGTCCCCTGGGGTTGACACTGGACATGGGGACCGGCTCCGGAATTCTGGCGATCGGCGCGGTGTTGCTGGGCGCCGGGCGGGTGATCGCCACGGACAACGATCCGGTGGCCGTGGAGACCGCCATGCGCAATTGCGTCGGTAATGGCGTGGCGGAGCGGGTCGAGGTCCACGAGCGCGGCGATTTGCCCGCCGGACCCTTCGCGACCGTGGTGGCCAATATCCTCGCCCCGGTCCTGATCGGGGCCGCGCCTGCGCTGACGGCCGTCCTGGCCCCTGGCGGCAGGGTGGTGTTGTCCGGAATTTTGCGGGAACAGGCCGACGACGTGGAAAAGGCGTTTGCTCAAGAGGGGTTGCAGAGGGTACAATGGCGCGGGATCGAGGAGTGGGTGGTGTTGGCGTTTTCCAAGGAGCAGGCATGAACGTTTTCGATGTGGCGGTCTGGGACAAGGGCAGGGTGCGCATGCTCGATCAGCGGAAGCTGCCGGACAGGGAGGCCTACCTGAAACTGGCCTCCGCCAAGGAGGTGGCGGAAGCCATCCGCAAGATGGTGGTGCGGGGCGCGCCGGCCATCGGGGTCGCGGCGGCCTTCGGCGTGGCGGTCGAGGCCTTCCGGTTGGCCAGGAGGGGGACCCCTGAATCCTGGGCCAAGGCCATGGCCCCCGCCATGGAGCGTCTGCGCGACGCCCGTCCCACTGCGGTCAACCTGGCCTGGGCGCTGGATCGGCTGGCCCCTCTGCTCGCCGGGGAGCCGAAGCGGGTGCCGGAACGCCTGCTGGAAGAGGCGGAAAAAATCCGCGAGGAGGATATCGCCTCCTGTCGCGAGATGGGCAGGCTGGGCGCCGGGATTCTCTCCCCTCCCTCCGGCAGGCCGCTCGCCATCATGACCCACTGCAACGCTGGCGCCCTGGCCACCGCCGGTTACGGCACCGCCCTGGGGGTGATCCGCGCCGCGAACGAGTTGTTCGGGGATGTCCGTGTCTTTGCCACGGAGACCCGCCCCTATCTCCAGGGGGCGCGCCTGACGGCCTGGGAGTTGATGAAGGATGGTATCGATGTCACATTGATGACGGATGGCATGGCCGGGCATGCCATGCAGGAAGGCCGCATCGACGTGGTGGTGGTGGGCGCCGACCGCGTGGCGGCCAACGGCGACGCCGCCAACAAGATCGGCACCTATGGCCATGCAGTGGTGGCGCGTCGCCACGGGATTCCCTTTCTGGTGGCCTGCCCGTTGAGCACCATCGACCTCGCCACCCCCACCGGCAAGGAGATCCCCATCGAGCAGCGCAACCCGGCGGAAGTGACCCATTTTCGCGGGGTGCGCACCGCCCCGGAAGGGGTGGGGGTGTTCAATCCCGCCTTCGACGTGACTCCGGCGGAACTGGTGACCGCCCTGGTCACGGAAAAGGGCGTGGTGCGTCCCCCCTCCGTCGAGGGCATCCGGGCGTTGTTCGCTTGACAACGGCGCCGGGCATCGGCATTATGGAGCGTTTTTTGCAAACCGGGAGGCTGGGCGGGTCCTCGTGACCCGCAGTTATCGTCTGAATGGTACGTTTCGGGAAATAGACAATATGGATCTGGCAACCATTCTCGGCTTCGTGATCGGCATTACCCTGATGATCGTGTCGATGCTGTGGGGCGGTCAACTGGGCATGTTCCTCGACTTTCCCGCGCTGCTGGTCGTCTTTGGCGGCACCATCGCCACGCTCTTCATTAAGCACAAGATGAGCGAAGTTTTTGGCGTGTTCAATATCATGACGAATGCGTTCATGGTGAAGCCGAGGGATCT
Source organism: Magnetococcales bacterium WMHbin3 (assembly GCA_002753185.1). Classification (GTDB taxonomy): domain Bacteria; phylum Pseudomonadota; class Magnetococcia; order Magnetococcales; family Magnetaquicoccaceae; genus Magnetaquiglobus. The sequence continues at coordinate 2,092 of PDZX01000026.1, read as the reverse complement.
GCAAAAAATCATCGGTCAGTTGGTGGAATACGCCAATATCGCGCGCAAGGACGGCATCCTGGCCCTGGATCGGGTCCGGCCCGACGACCCCTTCTTCCAGGCGGCCATCACCCACTGCGTGGACGGCGCGGATCCGGAGTTTCTGGAGCGGATCCTGAACAAGGAGTGGCGCTATCAGCAGGAACGGCATCGCAAGGGGATCCGCATGTTCATGGGGATCGCGGAAACCGCGCCCGCCTTCGGCCTGGCCGGGACCGTGATCGGCATCGTGCGCATGCTGGCCAGCCTGGATGAGCCGTCGGGGATCGGTCCTGGTCTGGCGAGCGCCCTGCTTGGGGTATTCTACGGCATCATCCTGGCCAACCTGCTGGCCCATCCCCTCGCCGTGAAACTGGAAGCGTACAGCCAGGAGGAGTTGATGTTTCGCCAAGTGATCATCGACGGGATGATCGGCATCCAGAAGGGGGTCAATCCACGCATGCTGATGGAGTCGCTGAAGACCGCCCTGCCGCCCTCCGTGAGGCAGTAGGCGATGGACGAGGGCAGTCTCACGCTCCGAACCGGCAGATCGTGGCTGTTGCCGTTCGGGACCCTGATGACCCTGCTGCTGGTGGTGTGCGTGCTGCTGCTCTCCATGTCCCAACTGGACCGGAACCGTTTCGCCGAGGCCGCCTCCTCTGTGCGCGCCGCTTTCGGTCTTGGCGAGTTCGTCGAACGCGCCAAGAGCGGGGAAGCGGGGGGCATGGATTTCCAGCAGGCCGTGCTGCTGGTCCGGCTCAAGGAGAAACTGGAGACCTTGCTCTCCGGCATGGGGCAGGCCAAGGGGATGGATGTGGTCCCGGTGGAGGAGGGGTTTCTGGTGCGCCTCGCCCAGGAGGCCATCTTCGCGCCCAACACCCTGACGATCCGTCCGGAGGCCCGTCCGGTGTTGATGCAAATGGCGGCAATGTTCGCCAAGGTCCCCAACGTCATCCGCGTCGAGGCCCACTCCAGCGACCAGTCGCCCGCCGCCAACGCGCCATTTGCCGGCAACTGGGTGATGACTGCGGCCTGGGCCGCCGCCCTGGCGGATTTCCTCGTCACCGAAGGCAAGGTGGACCCCTTGCGGCTGGTGGTCAAGGGGATGGGCGCTCATTACCCCCGCGAACCGAATGCCACCCCGGAAGGACGCAGCCGCAATCAACGCATCGAGATCCTGTTGACCCGCGAGATCCGGACGCCCGACAAACCACCCGCCTCGCCACCGCCGCAACCAGACCCGGCGCCGCCCCAAGACCCGGCGCCACGGCAATGAGGGAGACACCGATCCGCCATGGCGCAACCATCCCCAGGCAATCAGACGCAACAACGTGAATTTGTCCGCGTGGACGACACCCTCCCCCTCGCCTGGAGGCGGATCCCCCCTGCCCAGTTCGACGAGGTGGCGGCCCACTTCGCGAAACATCACGCCTTCTCCCCCAAGGTCAACAATATCGGACAGACCCTCATCGCCTTGGATGTCACGGACAGATTGCGCCAACTGGAGGCGGGCGATCCGCTTCTGGCCGGTATCCTTGGGCGTCTGGATCAGAAGATCAATCTGCTGTTGCGGCTGTTTCATCCGGTCGAGGGGGAACGCCCCATGCTGCCCACCCAGGTCAACCTGAGCGGCGGCGGACTCTCCTTTCTGGACAGCGACCCGCAATTGGCCAAGGGCGACGTGCTGGAGATCCGGCTGGCCATCTCCACCGATGCCTTGACGGTCATCGACTGCTACGCGCGGGTGATGGTGCTGCGCGAAAATGCCCAGCCCGGCTTCACCCAGGTCGCCTGCCGCTTCGAGCCGATCCTGGATGCCGATCGGGAACGGTTGATTCAATACATCTTCAAACGGCAATCGGAATTGTTGCGCGCCAAGCGGGGGTATTGACCAGCAGCCATGGCCAGAGATCTCTCAGCCTTGGGACCCGGTGTGAACGAGGTTTCCTTCTGGCATCGGAAGATTGGTCCCGGGGAGTTGGCCGCCGTGATTCGGGCCAGGGAGTCCCGCCTGCCATCCCCCACCACCCGTCCCGGACTGGAGGAGGAAATGCGCGCGGCCTTGCAGGCCGAT
>PDZX01000145.1 GCA_002753185.1 Magnetococcales bacterium WMHbin3 | reverse complement strand
GATGGCGCAGCCCATGCCGGACGCGCCAGCGGTGACGAAGGCCTTCGCCGACTTTCCCAAGATCCGCAAACCGTGGCGGGAGTGGCGCGAGATGGCGATCCCCTGGCCCGCCGGGACGCCGGAACCCGATGCGGAAGAATCCATGGCGCTGATAGCCCTGGAAGAACCGCAAGGATTACGTTACTATATGACGTTCTCGAATTTTTGGGTGATTACCCAATGGAACCGATCAAGCCGCTTTGCCATGGTGGTACGTGAATTCTCCCTGGCATTGCGCACCTAGGGAGCGGGTATGGGGAGAGTCAGAATCGACAGGATGTTCAAGTGGCTGCTGGTGGCGTTGCTGCTGCTGCCAGCGGCGTGCGCCCAGATGCCCGAACCGCCGCCGGAGGCCCCCCCGGAGGCCAAACCCATCCCCCCCAAGGTCCGGAAGGGAACGAGCAAGCCCTACGTGGTCTTCGGCAAGACCTACTTTCCCATGACCGAGGAAGAGGCGGTGGGATACGTGGACGAAGGGATCGCCTCCTGGTACGGCAAGGAGTTCCACAACCGCCCCACCGCCACCGGAGAGCGCTTCGACATGCACGCGATCTCTGCGGCGCATACCACGTTGCCATTGCCCATCATGGCCCGTGTGACCAACCTGGACAACGGGCAAACGATGCAAATCCGCGTGAACGACCGCGGACCATTCGTCAACAACCGGCTGATCGACCTGTCGTATGGGGCGGCGGTCAAGCTCGGGTATGCGCGCCAGGGGACGGCGCGGGTGCGGGTGGAGGCCCTGCCCTTGAGCGGCGATACCCTGCCGGCGAAGGCCCCGGTGATGGAGGCGTACCATTCGCAAAAGCCCAAGACCCCGGTCGAGGCCATGCGCCCGCTGCCCTCCGGCCAGGCCCCATGGCGCGAGGAAGGGCCAACGGCCAAGGCCGTCCCCGGCAAGCCGGTCGCCGCCGCCGCGCCGGACGACGATGTGTACGAGCCGGGTCATTACATTCAGGTCGGCTCTTTTGGCCAGTACAAGAACGCCCAGCAGATGGCGAAACGATTGGCGACGGTGGGCAAGGCCAAGGTCACGAAGAGTTCCATTGGCGCCAGGGTGATGTATCGGGTGCGGTTCGGTCCGTTCGACAGCCAGGAGAAGGCGGATCGGATCGTGCGTGCCCTGCGGCGTCTGAATGTGGATCAGACCCAGATCATCGAGGATTGAGCGGCGAGAGAATCGGGGACGCAAGAGCAACCACACATCTAGTAATGGTGGATATATGAAGAGAGAGCTGAATGATCTGCTCGGGATAATCGTCGTGCTGGCATTGCTGTTGTTGGCGGGAGACGCCATGAGCGCGCCGGCGGCGGACGAGGCGCCCTTGAAAGTGCGGGGGACCGCCGGGGTGTTGGGGGATCTGGATTCGGGGCGGATTTTGTACACGCAGGATGCCGATGTCAAGTTGGCGCCGGCCTCGCTGACCAAGGTGATGACCTTGTATCTGATCTACGAGGCCCTGAGCGCGGGGACGATCCAGATGGACACCGAGGTTCTGGTGAGCGAAAGTGCCTGGCGGACGGGGGGTTCCAAGACGTTCGTCAAGGTGGGGGACAAGGTGCGGGTGGAGGATCTGGTGCGGGGGATTGCGATTCAGAGCGGCAACGACGCCTGCATCGCGATGGCGGAGCACCTGCACGGGTCGGAAAGCGGCTTCGTGGCGCAGATGAACGCGCGGGCTGCGGAGTTGGGCATGACCAATACGCATTTCACCAATTCGACCGGGTTGCCGGACCCGGAGCATTACACGTCGGCGCGGGACCAGTTTTTGCTGGCGAGCGCCCTGTTGCGGAAGTTTCCCCAATACAGTCATTTTTCCCAGGAAAAGCAATTCACCTACAACAACATCAAGCAGCAGAACCGCAACAACCTGTTGTGGCGTGATCCGATCATCACCGGGTTGAAGACGGGCCATACCAAGGAGGCGGGCTATTGTTTGATTGCGACCAGCGACAAGGATGGGCAGCGGCTGGGGGCGGTGGTGATGGGGGCGGCGCAGCGGCGCCACCGGGAAGAAGATGCCTTGCGCTTGATCCATCATGGCAACCGGATGTACGAGACGGTGAAGTTTTTCGAAGCCAAGGCGGTGGTGCGGAAGTTGCGGGTATGGAAGGGGGAGCAGCGCGAGGTGGATGGGATCGTGAAGGATCCTTTGGTGATCACGGTATTGCGCAAGGAGCGTGGTTCGCTGGAGGTGGGGGTATCGTTCACGGATCCGTTGATTGCGCCGATCAGCGCCGCGCAGGAGATTGGGACGGTGGTGGTCAAGTCGGGTGGGAAGGAGTTGTTCACCCGGCCATTGGTGGCTGGCCATGATGTGGCGCGCGGGAATTTGTTGCGTGTGATGTTCGATTCGGTACGCATGGCCGTTGGATGGTGACGGGATAACCAGGGGAGCCGGGTGATGTCTGGGAAAAAGTCGAAGCGGCAGGAACCGAGATTTGACGACTCCGTGGAAGAGGAGTTTATTGGTTTTGACGAAACGGATGCGTTTCGCGATCATGGCGGCCCTTCCATGGAGGAGATACTGGCATCCTTGGAGGATTTGCTCGACGGGGACGAGGAGATGGCGTTGATGGGTAGCGCCTCGGACGCTCCGGGGGGTGGGGATGCCTTGGATGATGCGGCGGTATCGAATGATGCTTATCGCAGGATCGAGCTGGATGCGGTGGTGAACGAGGGGATGTTGGTGCGGGAAGGAGTGGTGATGGATGGTGGCTCCTTGTTCGCGTCTGCGGCCGTGTCCGATTTCGGCCCGGCATCCATGGAGGACGATGAGCCATTTGATTTGACTGGCATGGAAGTGGCTTTGGCGTTTTTGGACAATGTCATTGTCGATACGGAGCCGCCGGCACCCACACCGGAGCCGGAGCCAGAACCGGAGCCTGAGCCTGAGCCGGAGCCGGAGCCGGAGCCGGAGCCAGAGCCGGAGCCGGAGCCAGAGCCGGAGCCAGAGCCAGAGCCGGAGCCAGAGCCAGAGCCAGAGCCAGAGCCAGAGCCAGAGCCGGAGCCGGAGCCGGAGCCAGAACCGGAGCCTGAGCCGGAGCCGGAGCCGGAGCCGGAACCGGAACCGGAACCGGAACCGGAACCTGAGCCAGAACCTGAGCCAGAACCTGAGCCAGAACCTGAGCTGGAGCCTGAGCCAGAGCCTGAGCCAGAGCCAGAGCCAGAGCCAGAGCCTGAGCCGGAACCTGAGCCTGAGCCGGAACCGGAACCGGAACCTGAGCCTGAGCCGGAACCTGAGCCGGAACCGGAGCCGGAGCCGGAACCTGAGCCAGAGCCAGAGCCTGAGCCGGAACCTGAGCCGGAACCTGAGCCAGAGCCGGAACCTGAGCCTGAGCCTGAGCCGGAACCTGAGCCAGAGCCAGAGCCGGAGCCGGAGCCGGAACCTGAGCCGGAACCTGAGCCGGAACCGGAGCCGGAACCTGAGCCGGAACCTGAGCCAGAGCCGGAGCCGGAGCCGGAACCTGAGCCGGAACCTGAGCCGGAACCCGAGC
>PDZX01000025.1 GCA_002753185.1 Magnetococcales bacterium WMHbin3 | reverse complement strand
CACTGATGGCGGGATTCCCGCCTTCAGTGGGATGAAAACGGCCTGATGGATGCGGGTGGCGGTTCGTGTGCCGATCCGGCAGCCCATTCAGGCCATTCGACGACAGGCTCTGCACATCCAGAAGAATCAAATCCACTGGCTGTTCGATGGTGATGGCCAGCGCCTCCTGGCCGGAAGCGGCCTCCAGCACCCGGCACTCCGGCACCCGCTCCAGCAGGGTACGCAGGGTGAATCTGTTATGATCATTATCATCAACGATAAGCACGGCGTAACGTTCAACCGTCATGCTCGACCTCCTCGACTTCCCGAACGCGATACAGACGCATCTTCTCGTTGACCGGCATCAACCGATCCGCCCCGGCAATGCGCCACAAGCTCTCGCTGGGGCCGAGCATCAACCTGCCGTCATGATGCAGGGAACGGATGAACAGGCCGATCACCCTGGCCTGCAGCTCCTCGTCGAAATAGATCAGCAGATTGCGGCACAGGATCAACTGGAACTCGTTGAACGGCCCGTCGCTCACCAGGGAGTGGTGATAGAAGAACAGCTTCTCCCGCAAGCCGGGGGCGATGGCAAACCAGTGCTCCCGTATCGCGCAATGGTCGTCGAAGGGGCGCGCGCCACCGGCCAGGGCATGGTTGACCCGCGCCTGGGCGAGACCATGGGCGGGATAGAGGCCATTGCGCGCCTCCTTGAGCACCAAAGGATTGATATCCGTGGCATAGATGCTGCTCCTGGCCAGCAACCCCGCCTCATCGAGGAGCATGGCCAGGGAATAGGCCTCCTCGCCGGTCGCGCAGCCGGCCACCCAGATCTTGATGCGCGGAAAACTGGCCAGACAGGGAAACACCTCGTCGCGCAGACAGAGGAATTGCCCCGGACTCCGGAAGAAATGGGTCACGTTGATGGAAAGCGCGAAAAAAAATCTCTCGAAAGCCGCCGGGGTCGTCAACACCAACTCCTGAAACGCAAAAAAGCTGGCGGTTCGTTCTCCGGTCATGGCGACGCCGCAGCGGCGCAACAGGGACTCCTCCCGATAGTGGGTGAAATCGTAGCCATGGCATTGGGCCACGGCGGCCAGAAAAACGCGCATCACGCCCGCCGTGAGGGGGGAGTCCCCCAGGGCGGCGGCGGCGGCGAAACTGGCCAGGGCGCTCACCGGCAGGACGTGGTTGCAAGCGCCGTTCTCCAGGGCTGCGGCCACCAGACCACTGGCTTCGCCGCATTCGCCGGGATCTTCCGCCAGGGACAGGCCGCCCAACTCGCGCACGCACGCGAGTCCCTCCACCCCATCCCTGCCATGGCCGCACAACAGCATGGCCATGGCGGTCGCGCCATATGCACGAGCCACCGATTCGAACAGCGCGTCGATGGAAGGGCGGGCATGATGGATCCTGGCGTCCCGCGTGACGTAGACCAGGCCGTTGCCGACGCGCATGTTGTACCCCGACGGGGCCACGTAGAGGGTGCCGGGCCGGATCGGGGTCATGTTGTGGGGCATCTCCACCCGATAGTGGCTCTCCGTGGTCAGGATGCGATCCAGCAGATTGGGGGTCTCCTCCGGGACATGCTGCACCACGAAGAGCGCCAACGCGCCAGACGGCAGGTCCCGCAGGATCTGGAGCAGCTTCTCCAGGCTGCCGGTGGATCCTCCCAGGGCCAGGGCGGCGAAGCGGCGTTCGCGGACGGGGGGTGGATCGGGGACAACCAGCCGGACGGAAATCCCCAAGCCGTGCAGATAGGCGAAGAGATGGGGATGGTAGACCGTGACGCAATTGCCGGGATTGCGCCTGGAGAATGCCGCCAGATCCGCCACCCGGACGGGATCGAACCACTCGCTCTCGAAAAAAGTCACCTCCATGGGCCGATCCATGGGGGTCTCCAGATGACGCCGCAAGGTGGCCTCCTCCTCCGGATCGAGGGCCTCGCCCTGCACCAGCAGATGGCACAGATCGGGACGCATGCTGACCATGACGTTCATGTGGCCCGTTCCAGCCAGAGTTTCACCATGTTGACCAGGATCTCGTAGTCGGCGGGCTTGGCCAGATAATCGTTGGCCCCGGAGGCCAGGCAGCGTTCCCGGTCCTCCTTGAAGGCCTTGGCGGTGAGCACGATGATGGGCAGCCTCTCGCAACCGGGCAGTTGCCGGATGCGGGAGATGGTTTCGTAGCCATCCATGCCGGGCATCATGATGTCCATCAGGATCAGATCCACCGGATGGAGCGCCAGCCGCTCCAGGGCCTTGGCGCCGCTGATGGCGGTCACCACCTTGGCGCCCTTGCCTTCCAGGGCGGCGCTCACCACGAAGAGGTTGCGGGGATCGTCATCCACCACCATCAGGGTATGGCCCGCCAGGACGACCCGCTCGCCGGGCGCCGGCACAGGCAGCACCCCCGGACGCGCCTGGCGGGGTGCGCGGGGCAGCCGGCTCAGGAACCGTTCCACGTCCCGCAGCAGCCGCTGTCCGGCCTGGGGCGACTCCTGAATCAGGCTGTCGGTCAAGCCGCGCAGGCGCGCCTCCTCCTCGTCGTCCAGGGTGGCGCCGCAATGGACGATGAGGCACAGTTGCGGATCCGTGGCCTTGAGCCGCTCGCACAACGCCAGGGAGGGGCCGCCGCCTTGCAGACGGGCATCCACCACCGCCACCGCGAACCGGGTGGAGGCCGCCTCGCGCAAGGCGGCCTCCGCGTCGGCGACGGTCACGATCCGCACCGGCAACGACCAGAAGCGCTGCTCCATCGCTCCCGCGCGCAGATGTTGCCCTTCCACGATCAATACCGGCGCCAGCCCGGCGACGGCCGGCAACCTGGCGAACAGCTCCTCGGCCAGGACGATGGCCTTGTCGCTCACCGGCTTGCGCAGATAGCCGAGGGCGCCGTCCGGCACCCCCTCCCGATCCCGTGCGGAAATGACGTAGACGGGTATGGCATGCAACTCCCCGGAGCGCTTCAATCGCCCCAGCACCTCCAGCCCGTCCATGTCCGGCAGCCCCAGATCCAGGATGATGCCGGCGGGCCGGAAGCGGGCGGCCAGATCCAATCCCTCCTGGCCGGAGCGGGCGGCGATGGTCTTCTTGCCCAGGCGGCGGTTCAGCAGGGTGACGGTTCGGCAAAAGCTGGCATCGTCATCGATGATGAGAATGGGGTGCTCACCGGGACCCAGGGTATCGCGGTCATCCTCCAGATCAAAAGCCGGAACCGGCGGCAGGACGACCGGCTCACCGGCCTCCGGATCGGGTTCCGCCAGCGTCAGATGCGAGGGCAGATGAAGCGCGAACCGGCTCCCCTCTCCTTCCTGGCTGTGCAGCGACAACCGGCCACCCAGCAGGATGGCGAATTTCCTGCTGATGGCCAACCCCAGACCGGTGCCGCCGAAACGCCGCGAAATGGAGCCATCCGCCTGCCGGAACTCCTCGAAAATCATCTCCTGCTTCTCCGGGGGGATGCCAATGCCGGTATCGCTCACCTCGATGACCACCGGCAGTTGGGGATCCTCGCCGGAGCGGATGGTCAACCCCACCCGGCCACGCGGGGTGAACTTGAGGGCGTTGGACAACAGATTGCGCAGCACCTGCGAGAGCTTGTGGCGATCGGTGGTCAACGTGGCTTGCAAGGCATCCTCCATGTGGAGTTCCAGCCCCTTCTCTCTGGCCACGGCCTGAAACAGGCTCCGCTGCTCCTCGATCACCTCGCCGGAGTGGATCGGTTCCGGATGGGGCCTGGCCTTGCCCGACTCCAGCGTGGAAAGGTCGAGGATGTCGTTGATCAGCCGCAACAGCTCGTTGCCCGCCTCGTGGATCACCCGCGCCTGCTCGATGGAGGATTCGTCCAGCCTGTCGTCCTCGTTGAGGCGCATCATGTTGGAGAGCAGAATGATGGAGTTGAGCGGGGTGCGCAACTCGTGGGACATGTTGGCCAGAAATTCCGACTTGTAGCGGTTGGAGGCCTCCAACTGTCCGGCCTTGCGGTTCAGATCCTCACGGGAGAGCGACAATGCCCGGTTCTTGCCCGCCAGCTCTTCCGCCTGGTGCAGCAGGCGCGCCTGCTGCTGCTCCATCTGGGAATTGGCCTGCCGCAACTCCTCGGTCTGTTGCTGGAGTTGCTGTTGTTGCTCTTCCATCTGGGCATTGGTCTGGCGCAGCTCCTCGGTCTGTTGCTGGAGCTTCTGTTGCTGGATTTCCAGTTTGGCGTTGGCGCGGGTTGCCTGCTCGGTGCGCTCCTGGGCGACCCGGCGCGCCTCCTCGGCCTCGGCCAGCAGGGTCCGGATGCGCTCCCTCTGCAGGGCGACGAAGAGAAACGAGGCGATCACATCGGCTGCGGCGGCCAGGAACTCCCGTTGCGGCCCGTCGAAGCCCTGGAACGAGGCCAGTTCGATCACCCCAAGCACCTCTCCCTCCCGCAGCAGCGGCCAGGTGCAGGTGAACAGGGGGGGACGGCTGGTGACGCCGGTGGTGACCGGGGCGGCATCCTCCTCCGGCACGGTCAGGAAAATGGGCTGTTTCTCCAGGGCCACCTGCCCCACCGCCGCCTCCCCCAGACGGAAGCGGTTGCCCAGACGGACGCGCTGGGTATACATGTAGGAACCCAACAGATCCAAGGCGCGACTCTCCGGATCCAGGAGGTAAAACACCCCCCTGCCGGCCTCCAGATAGCGGCCCAGCATGCCGATGGCCTGTTCCGCCACCTCCTGGGGCGCAAGATCCATGGCCAGCATCCGGTTGAGACGCTCGATGCCCTCCTGGTGCCAGTGGCGACGCCGTTCCAGTTCCCGGCTCTCCCGCAACTGTCTGGTCATGTTGCCCAGAGCGCTCCCCAACCGGTCATTTTCCGACAGCAAAGGCACCTCTCTGGCGTAATCCCCCCTGGCGATGGCATCCGCCAGGTCGGCGAGTTCCCCAAGGTTGCGGGTGAGGCGTTCGGTGGAATCCAGCATCCAGCGCAGTTCGTCGTGCCCCTGGTAGACGATCTCCTCGCTGGAGAACTCCCCCCGGCCCAACTTCTGGATCTGGCTGGTCACGAACCCCAAGGGCCGCATCAGCTTGTCCAGATAGAGGCGGGCGATCAGCCAGATCAGAACCAGCATGGCCAGAATCAAGGCGCCGAACAGTTCCTTGACATCCTGCAAGTCTTTCAATGCCACCGACTGGGGCACGGCCCCCACCAGGATCCAGTCCTGTTGCCGGTCGGTGGGATGGGGGTGGATCCGTTGAAAGGCGATGATCCGGTCCTGGTGGGAGAGGGAGCCCATCTCCCGCTCCCGGATCTTCTCCAGAAGGCCGGGATGGAGGGTGGCAAAGGGTTCCCCCTGGCCAATGGGAAACAGGGTGTGGCCGTCCAGATCGATCAGATGAAACGCGCTGCCCTGGAGATTGCGCAGCGCCGAACGGATGTAATCCAGAAAGGAGTCGGCCAGCAACGTGTAGACCACCACGCCATACTTGACCTGGTTGGCCCCGTAAACCGGCGAGGCGATCCGCAACACCGGCGACAGGGGCATCCGGACCTGGCCATGTTCCTTGTCGTAATCGATGGCGGAGACCACGACCCCTCCCGGTTCCAGCGCCATGGCCCGCTTGAACTCTTCCTGATCGCCGCCCTCCCCCAGTTCCTCTTCCCTGGCCAGGGAGACCTCCCTGGTGACCGGATGGCGTCTTATCTTCAGCCTTTCCCGGCCATGCGCATCCAGGAACCGAATCTCGCGAACACTACCATCATGAATTGCAAAATTATGCCATTCATCCATGGTCGCGTTCTTCCAAAGATCCATCTGCTGATATTCTCTCAGATCCTGGGAATAAAGATGACGCAACAGGGAAAAATGCCGCGAGAGGAAATGGACGTCGTTATGGACCACGCCAAGGAACGTCGAGATGTTTTTACCGGTTTCGTTGGTGTAGCCCCAGACCAGTGCCCGCGCCTTGTCGGCATGGGCAATGCTGGCCTGCCGGTATCCGTACCCCCCCACCGTTCCCACCGCGACGACGGCCAGCAGATAGAAGAACAAGGCGATCTTGCCGCGCACCCCCAGGGCGGAACGGAACGACGTCAAGGCGGGAAAGCGGCTGTCATCCATTTGCGCGCTCCTGGGTTCACAAGGTCCGAACCAGCTTCAATTTATGCATTGCATAGCCCAGGAATTGGCGGACATCCGCCAGATTCGCCTCCTCCTGGAAGGTGGTGGCCGGGGTGATGGCATGGTTCAATCCCAGACGGGCCTTGAGGGGTTGCAGTTCTGCCAGGACCATGCCCACCATGTTGAGCACGTCGGAAGGGAGCACCCCGGCAGCCTTGCGAAACGGCGTGAAATCGACCACCGGAATCCCGGCCATGCGCTGAAGACGCTGCACCTCGGCCATCAGATCGAAACTGGCGCGCAACGTCTCCTCCAGGGTGGTGGCAGGCTCCTTGGCGGGCGGATGGGCGCCATCCTGAACCCGCGCCGGACGAAGCAAGGCGTCGATATCCGCGTGGATCCGTCGGACCTCGGCATAGATCGCGACCGCATCCACCTCATGCCGATTGAGCACATCCCATTGAAAGGAGATGGCGTTGAACAGATTGAAGACATCCTGAGGCGTCTTGTCCGTGGCGGGGGGAGGCAACGCGCTGGCGGCTTCGATCCCCAGACGACGCTTGATGATGAAGATCTCGGCCAGAATCCGCTGGGTCTGCTCGTAATTCATGGCCGGTTCCAGGTTGAGAACCGGTTCCACGTCACCGACCGTGAGTCGCGGCAGGCCGAGCTTGCCGCGAAACAGATTGATTTTCAGCAAAATCAGTCCCGTCTTCTGCCAGGCATGGCGAGGTTGCAGGAGCAGCCGCACCGGTTCGGCCGGTTTGTCGCCCCGGATTTGCAGATGATCGGCGAGCAGATCCATTTCGGCCTTGATCCGCAACGCCTGGGTGTAGACGTCGGACGGGGTGATTTCTGCAGCACGGGCCGGCCAGGCCAGGAGCACGCAAAGCAGCAGCGCGGCCAGCCGCGTCATGCCTCCCCTCCGGTGGCCTTCTTGAGCGCCTCCAGGCGGGTCATGAGCAGCCTGACCGCCTGATGCTGGATCTTCACCTTCATCTCCGGCGGCAGTATGGAAAAGTGTTTTTCTTCCAGTTGAAAAACCATGCTCTCAGCGAGGGCGATCACATTGGTGGTGCGCATCTGGCGGGCCACAAAGGCGATCTCGCCGAAGATGTCCCCCGGATACAGGGTGGCCAAACGCCCTGCCGGGTCGTTTTGCTTGGTCACCTTGACCTCGCCACGCACCAGGACGAACAGGGTGCGGTCCACCCCCCCTTCGCGAATGATGAACTCTCCGGGTTGCACGAGCTTGAAAAAGCCGTTATTGTAAACGTGTTGCATCTCCTCGACGGTGAACTCGCCGAAGAATGGAATGCCTGCGAGACGATTCTTGAGCGTTGCGAATGGTTCCATGACCACCCCTCCTCCCTGTTTGCCATCCGAATGGAGCGTGATTGCGGAACAACGCCGGGTGACCCACCTGCCCTCCGGCCTGATTCTGCAATTTCAACCCGGACTGGACGGCTCCGGCGCCATGCGCGTGGACACCCCAAATCCCGAGGCCATGCCCCCCGCCACCTCCCCGGAGGAGGCGGCGCGCCTGGTCCGGGCCGGCTGGGAGGCCTACGCCAGGGTGGCGGAAATGGCCCTGGCAAGTCAAGCCGAATGTGATCTCCAGGAATGAATCCCGCAAAAAAATTCAGCCGATCTCCGGCTTGACATAACAGGGACAAGGGACTTGAAACAGGGGGCGCTCCGGGTGATCCAGCCGCAGGGCCGTGAGCCTGCCGCCATACACGCAGCCGGAGTCGAGTCCGTAATAGCCGCCGCCGGTGGTCAGACCGGCCGCCGCCCAATGACCGTAGACCATGACCTCCGGCTCCGGCAAGGGGCGTATCCGGTACCACGGCACCCAATCGGGGGTCTCGGCCAGGGCGGCGGGATTGGCCCACACCAGACGGCCCTCCGGGGTGCAATAGCGGATGCGGGTCATCACCGCCAGGGCGAAACGCAACCGCGCCATCTCGTCCGTGTCGTCCGGCTCACGTTCCGCATACGGCTCCCGGAACCCGGCGAGCAACATCTTCAGCCCGGCGTCGTCCATCACCACCGCGCGCAACCGGGCGGCGATCGCAAAGGCATCCGCCATGGTCCAGCCCGGATAGAGACCGGCATGAACCATGGTCACCCCCAGCGACGCATCGCGGTGCATCAAGGGCAGCCCTCTGAGCCAGGCGAGGATCTGGTCCGCTTCCGGCGCATCGGCCAATACGCCCAAATGGGATTGAAAAGAACCATCCGCCCTGCCGCTCATGCCCATGACGGCCCGCGCCTCGTGATTGCCCATCAGGGTGACGGCCTCGTCCCCCAGATCGCGCACGAAACGCACGGTCCCCAACGAGTCCGGTCCCCGGTTGAGGATGTCCCCGACGAACAGCAACCGGTCCCGCCCCGGACGGAAATCGATCCGCGCGAGCAAGACCAGCAGTTCCGGCAGGCAACCATGCACATCCCCGATGGCGTAGACGGCCATTAGACGGACTCCCGGCCGACCCCCCAACGGGAGAAGGGTACACGCACCAGATTGGAATTGAAATAGCGGGAATCCTCGGAGACCTCCTGGCCAACCCAGGGGGGGAGGTCCACGGCCTGCCGGGCATCGTTCAACTCCACCTCGGCCACGATCAGGCCCTGGTTCTCTCCCCGGAACTCATCGACCTCCCAGGTCAACCCGCCATGATCGATCCGGTAACGGGTCTTCTCGATCAACGGGCGCTCGCACAGGGTATCCAGGAGGATGCGGGCATCCTCGATGGGAATCGGGTATTCGAATTCGGGCCGCGCCAGATCCACGGCCACCCCCTTGACGGTCAGGGTCGCCCGGTCACCGGCGATGCGCACCCTGACCACCCGCTCCTTGACCGTGGAGAGGAACCCCTGCCGGTACTCGGTGCCCGCGCCCAGGGAACGCCAGGCATCCCCTCGCACCAGAAAACGGCGCTCGATCTCCATGCCCACGGCGCTCTCCTTTCGTTATGGGATCAGGTCTTCGGTCCAACGCTCGTCCACGAACACCGGATCGTCTCCCCCCCGCAGCAGCGAGGCGAAGGCCAGCATCGCCTTGCGGGCGCTGCCGATGGGATAGTAGAAGGCATCCCAGTTCTCGTTGCCCTCGCCATCGTGTACCGGGATGACGTAATCGAACTTCCAGGCCTCCCGCATCTCGGTCAGGGCGCTGGAACACCGTTTTTCGATGTTCTCCAGATCGCGCAACGACAGGTACTGCTTTTGCCGGGTGGTGCGATGCAGGAGTTTGCGGCGCTGCACATCCGAGACGAACTTGCTCAACTCCACGCCGATGGGCAGGGACTTGAGGTAGACGATCTCCTCGCGGGACATGGGGGAGAGAAAGACCGACACGGTCGGAAACCGCTCGAAGAGGCCCGCTTCCCGCAGTTTGCCGGGGACAAAGGGATTGCCCTCGAAAAAGGGGATCTGGCCCGCATCGAAGATCCGCTGGATCTGGCCCACTTCCAGGGCCTGCAGGTCGCCGCGCACGTCGGCGACGATGTAGCCGTCCTTGCCGCGCAAGGCCTCGATCTCCCCGCGTGGCCGGAAATAGTAATCCACCCCCTCCTCCTCGCCCGGCCTGGGGGCGCGGTCATTGAACAACACAAGTTGTTTGAAACCAGCCATCAGTTCCGGATGGAACATCCGCATGAGCCGGAAGAGTGGTCCCTTGCCCACGCAAGAGGGGCCGGCAAGGACGACGATACGGTTGTTCATTGCGATCTCCCTTGATCCAAAGGTGATCCCCGCGACGGGGAGTGGGTCACATCGCCAATTCCCGTTTGAAAATGGCCTTGTGGATATCGCCCAGGCTGACGATGCCCACCAGTTTGTCGCCCTCCACCACCACCGGGATGCGGCGGAAGCGGTGCAGGTCCATCTGGGAGGCGGCCAGCATCACCGGATCGTCCGGAGAGACAGAAAAGACCCGATGGGTCATGAGTTCCTCGACCTTTTTCGAGAGCACGTCCTGATAGGCATCCAGCATGGAGTCGAAATCCCTGGCGCGGATCGGATCGCGCAGGAAGTTGCGGTATCCGGGCAACAGGGCGTTGAGGATATCCTTTTCCGAGATCATGCCCACCAGGCGGTTCTCTCCCTCGACCACAGGCAGTCCGCTGATCTTGTTGGTACAGATCACCACTGCCACCGAGCGAACCGGATCGTCCTTTTTCACGGTGCGCACGTCCTTGATCATCACGTCTTTGACTAGCATGGCCATTATCCTTTTTTTGTCTGACGAAGGCGAATTTTTCACCGAAGCCTGACAGCTTCCCTCAATTCCCCCGGCTTGTCAAGGTGCAACGACTCCGCAAGCCGGCACGTCATGACCAGGGCGTCCTCCAAACCCTGGCGCCCACGGTAATAAGCGCGCCTCACGGAAAGGATTTCGAAGCCCATGGCCTCGTAGAGCATGCGGGCGATGTGGTTGGAGGCGCGCACCTCCAGGAGCACGCAGAGCGCCCGTTCGCGCCGCGCCTTGCGCAGCACCCCGGCCACCAGCCGCCTGCCCAGCCCCTGACGGCGGAAGGCGGGGGCCACCCCCAGCTTGAGGAGATGCCACTCGTCGAACTGCCGGCGCGCCACCACGTACCCGGCCAGTTGGCCATGCGCGTCCAGCACCGCCCGCATCCAGGAGCCGAGCCGCCATTCGTCGCGAAACAGCTCCAGGGACCAGGGGGTGACCGACACCATCGCCTCCAGTTGCGCCACCGCCTCCAGCAACTCCTGGCCGACGGGCCGGACGCGCAACGTCGTCATGCCGGCTCCCTGGCGTCGGAACGGCGCAGATAGAGGGGTTCCAGCCAGGGATCGGCGTCGTGGCGCCGTTGCCGCGCCATGATCCCCAGCACGACCGGGTCGGGCTGCCAGGCTTCGGGCGGGAGCGGCAGAAAACGCTCCCCCAACGCCTGCCGGAACCCTTCGCCATAAGGGAGCAATCCGTTGCCGGTCAGGCGCACCGGACCATCCGCCAGACGGGCCAGCTCGCCAGCCAGCCAGGCCGGATCGTAGACCCCCGGATCGACCAGGGATTGCCCGCCGCGCCGCGCCTGGGCGTAGACCTCGGCGCGGCGGGCGTCGATCAGGGCCACGGCCAGGCCATCCCCCTCCCCGATCCCGGCCAGCAGCAACTCCAGGGTGGAGATCCCCACCAGCGGCGCGCCGGTGGCCAGCGCCAACCCCTTGGCCACGCCCAGGGCGATGCGCGCCCCGGTGAAGGAACCCGGACCCACGGTCACCGCCAACAGGGAAAGATCACCGGGACGCCAGCCGGTCGCGGCCAATCCCCGCTCCAGCGCCCGCGCCAGCAGCACCACATGCCCCTCCGGCCCCTCGAACCACTCCCGCGCCGCCAGCCGCTCCCCGTCCAACAGGGCCATGCTCCCGCGCGGCAGCGAGGTATCCATGGCCAACACCTTGTCGCTCATGCAAAAAAACGGCGCACCGCCTCCAGATCGTGAGTGACCGGCGCCTGCGGCAAACCGGCCAGAAAATCCCGTCCATACCCCTTGGTGAGCAGACGGACATCCAAAACCGCCATCACCCCCCGGTCATCGCTCTTGCGCATCAGCCGCCCCAACCCCTGCTTGAGGGTGAGAATCGCCTGGGGCAGGAACAACTCGCGAAAGGAGTTCGCCCCATTGAGTTCCATCCAGCGGCGCCGGGCGGCGGTCAACGGCTCCCCCGGCGAGGGAAACGGCAGGCGGTCAACCACCACCAGGGAAAGGGTCTCGCCCGGCGCGTCCACCCCCTCCCAGAAACTGGCCACCCCCAGCAGGACCGAGGAGGTCTCCCGCTTGAAGGCGTCGAGCAACGCGGCGTTCGAGGCGTCGCCCTGGACGAAAATCCGGTACGGCAGATGCCCTTCCAGTCCGGCGCGGGTCAGTTCCAGCATGCGGTAACTGGTGAACAGACACAAGGCGCGTCCGGAACTGACGGTCAACAACGCGCGGATCTCCCGCGCCACCGCGTCGGCGAAGCCCGCGTCGGTCGGCTCCGGCATATGGCGGGGCAGATAGAGCAACGTCCGCTCCGGGTAGTTGAACTGATGGGGCAATTGACAGAGGGTCACCTTCTCCTCCGGCAGGCCCAACTGCTCCCGGAAAAAGGCGAACCCCCCCGGCGCAGGACCGGAGGAGAGCGTCGCCGAGGTGAAGACCGCCGTTTTGGCACGGGGATGGAGCAGCTCCCGCATCAAGGGACCGGTCTCCAGGGGGGCGGCGGAAAGGAGAATCCCCCGGCCACGGGTCTCGTACCAGTAAACCCGCGCAGGGTCGTCGAGGGCGCGCACCGTGGCCGCAGCATCCCGCAACTCCCCGGCGCGGCGTCCGCAGGCGGCCACCCCGGCGCTGCGCGCCCGATGGGGTTCCAGGGTCTCCCGCAGGGTGTGCAAGGCCCACTCCACCGCGTTGATGGCGCTGCCCGCCCCGCCTTGCAGATTTTCCAGGACGAGACCCTCGCGCCGGTCCTCCTGGGGAAAGGCGTTGCGCAACCGGAAGGAGGCCTCCTCCAGGCCGGCCATGGCGGCCATGACATCCTCGTCGCCGCCGCCGACCTCGTTCAGCTCCCGCCGGGAGTCGTTGACCAGCTCGCGCAGCTTGTGATTGGTGACCTCGATGGCGAAAAAGCGGGTCGCCACGTCCGGAATGCGATGGGCCTCGTCGAAGACCACGGCATCGTATTTGGGCAGGATCTCGCCGAAGCCCCCCTCCTTGACCGCCAGATCCGCGAAGAAGAGATGATGATTGACCACCACCAGATTGACCGACCGCGCCCGCTCCCGCGCCCGGTTGAGAAAACAGGCCTCGAAATCGGTACACTTGCGCCCCAGGCAGTGATCCCCGCCCGCGTTGATCCCGGCCCACAGGCCGAGGTTGTCGGGCATCTCCTTGCATTCGTCCCGCTCGCCGGTGGTGGTGTTGACCGCCCACTCCGTCAGCTTGAGCGCCCACTCCCGCTCCCCCCTGGCCACCGGCAGCCCCATATTCTGCATCCCCTTCCAGCGATTGAGACAGAGATAATTCCCCCGTCCCTTGAGCACCGCAGCAGTGAACGGACGCCCGGAAGCCAGACGCGCCAGGGGCAGATCCTTCTCCATGATCTGATCCTGGAGCGCCTTGGTGGCCGTGGAGACGATCACCCGCCGCCCCAGGTTGAGCAGCGGCAACAGATAGGCCAGGGTCTTGCCCGTGCCGGTGGGCGCCTCCACCAGAAGGCTCCCCTCCTCCAGGGCGACGGCGGCCACCAGGGAGGCCATGCGCAACTGCACCTCGCGCGGTTCCCAACCCGGCAGGACGCCGGACAAGGGACTGCCCGCCCCCAGGAGTCCGTTCACCAGGGCCTCGATATCCACGGCGTTCATGCTTGCCTCAGCCTCCTTGCGCCGCTAGAATGGATCCCATGGAAATCGCCCGCATCTTCACCTTCGAGGCCGCGCACCGTCTGGACCACCACGACGGCAAGTGCGCGCGGCTGCACGGCCACGGCTACCGCCTGGAACTGATCCTCTCCGGCCACCCCCGCGCGCCCCACCCCAACGACCCCCAATCGGGCTTCCTGGTGGATTTCGGCATCCTCGACCGACTGGTGCGCAACGACCTGCTCGCCGGCAGGCTGGATCACGTCCTGCTCAACGAGGCCCTGCCGGAACTGCCCTACCCCTCGGCGGAATACCTGGCGGCCTGGATCGTGGGCTGGTGCATGCGCCATCTCGACGGACACCGGGAACTGGGCGACGCCCGCATCGCGCGCGTCCGGTTGTGGGAGAGCGACAAGGCCTGGGCCGAGGCCACCCCCGCAGACGCCATCCACCTGGGTTTCGCCCCCTCCTGAAATCGCCCGGCCCCTCAAGGGAGTGGTTGCTCCAGCACCTGGCGGGCGCTGGCCAGCAACTCCGCCACACGGGGATCGTCCGGATCGGCGCCATTGAGGACATTGCGCGCGACGGCGGCCCGCAAGGCGATTTCGTCCCCGGCCTCCCAGGCGGTCAGATAGGCCATGCCGCGTCCTCCGGCCTGCCGCAGCAGCCGATTCATGCGTGTACCCATGCGCAAATCGGTCACCCCGCGCTTGCGCAGGCTCTCCTCGAACCCCTCGAAGGTCATCTCCCACACCGCCTGCGCCATGGCCTCCTGGTTGCCTTGACGGCGCAGACGGTGGACGGCGGCGGCGGCCAGCAAGACCATCACATCGAAACGCAACGGAAAATCGTCGGCGATGCCCAGCCGGTCCCCGCCCGTCAAGGCCAAGGTCCGTTCCGCCAGGCGATCGTGAATCGCCATGGCGAGCGCGCGCATGGCATGTTGCGACATTTTTTTCGTCCGGAGACGCTCGAACCACATCATGGAAACCTTGCCCCCGTGCGCGGTAATAGTATCATGCTTTGAAACAGGTCAACGTCTCATACCCGAGAGAAAAGCCATGCACCCACTCCATCGTTCCCGGTTCGTCATCCCGTTCCTTCTGGGCGCCGTTCTCGCCATGACCGGCTGCCAGGCCAAAATGCAGGAAAGCGGGGTCATCCTGAACGCCGATGCCCTCAATCGCATCCAAATCGGGGCATCCACCCGCTCCCAGGTCCTGGAACTGCTCGGCCCGCCCACGCTGGTCAACTCCTTTCGCGGCAACCGGTGGCTCTACATTCAGGACCGCAAGTTTAAGAACATGCAGCGCACCTTCTCAAGGGTTGCCAACCGGGTCGAGATCACTTTCGATGCGAATGGCGTGGTGGAAGAGGTCAAGAAGAACTTCGACGAACAGGTCTGGGACCCCACCAAACTGCCGGAGGCCAAAAACGAAAAGGGCTGGGTGAACTGGATCTGGGACAGATCCTACAACCATCCCGCCACCAATCCCCACGCCCCCCCGCAACCGCCACCAGCCGTCGCCGCGCCCGAACCGGCCCCGGAACCGGAACAATCGGCCCCGCCGAAAAAATCGTGGTGGAAATTCTGGTCTTCCGGGGAGGAAAAGAAACCATGACCACCGCGCTGATCGGCGGCACCAGCCTGTTGGAATCCATGCGATTCCGCGATGCCGCCCCCCGGAGAATGCAGACCCCCCACGGCTCGGTGACGCTCCTGGAGCGCAACGGCCTGTTGTTTTTGCAAAGGCACAGCCTGGGCAGCTACATCCCGCCGCACCTGATCAACCACAAGGCTAATATGCATGCCCTGTGTCAGGCCGGGGTCAAACAGATCCTGGCCATCGGCTCGGTGGGCAGCCTGCGCCTGGAGATCCCTCCGGGGAGTTTCCTTTTGCCGGATGATTTTCTCGCGACCCATCTGAACCCCACCTTCTTCGAGGATGCCCGCGGCCACCGCACCCCCGGCTTTCATCGGAAGTGGCGCGCCCGCATCCTGGACGCCTGGCGCAAGACCGACCTGCCGCCACCCCATGACGGCGGGGTCTACTGGCAAACCCTGGGACCCCGCTTCGAAACACCGGCGGAGATCCGCTCCCATCAGCCCCATGCCCATGTCGTCGGGATGACCGTGGCCACAGAGTGCATCCTGGCCGGCGAACTGGAAATCCCCTATGCCGCCATCTGCGTGGTGGACAACCTCGCCAACGGCCTGACTCCCGAAACCCTCACCTTCGAGGCATTCAAGGAGCAGGTGCGGGCCAACGAGCAACAGTTGCTGCTGGTCCTGGAAACCCTTTTATTAACATTATCCCTATGATTATTTTTATCAAAAATACCCTGCTGCCCGAACAGGGCATGCGCCACATCCTGATCGACGGGGGGCGCATTCTGGCCATGGGCGAGGATCTGGAGTGCCCGGCGGGCGCGGAGGTGCTGGATGCCGGCGGCATGGCGGCGGTGCCCGGCCTGGTCAACGGCCACACCCACGCCGCGATGACGCTCTTTCGAGGATTCGGCGACGACATGCCCCTGATGCAATGGCTGCAAACCCGCATCTGGCCCGCCGAGGCGCGCCTGACCGAGGAGGACGTCTATTGGGGCACCCGTCTGGCCTGCCTGGAGATGATCCGTTCCGGGACCGTGGCCTTCGAGGACATGTACTGGCACTTTCACGGCATGGCCAGGGCAGTGGAGGAGAGCGGTCTGCGTGTTGGGGTGGGGGCGGTGATGATCGACATCGCCGGCGAGGAGCAGGGGGAACAGTGCCGCCGGGATGCCGAGCGGTTCCATGCCGAGTCGTCGCGCTATTCCGCCGATCGGGTGCGCTTCACGCTCACGCCGCACGCCATCTACACGGTCTCGCCCAAGAGCCTGCGCTGGTGCGCGGCGTTTTCCGAACAGCACGATGTTCCGGTACACATTCATCTCTCCGAGACGCAACACGAAGTCGAGGAGTGTCTCAAGAATCACGGGGTGCGTCCCGCGTTTCACCTGGACCGGCAGGGCCTGCTGACCCCCAGGGTGATACTGGCGCACGGGGTGTGGCTGGACGACGCCGAACTGGACCTGATCGCCGAACGCGGGGCCACGCTGGTGACCAATCCGGTCTCCAACATGAAGCTGGCGGTGGGGGGGATCTTTCCCTATTCCCGTGCCGCCGCGCGGGGCATTCCCATCGCCCTGGGGACCGACGGGGCCGCGTCCAACAACACGCTGGACCTGTTCCAGGACATGAAGATCTTCGCCCTGGTGCAAAAGCACGCCAGCCACGACCCCACGGTCCTCCCCGCCCACGCGGCCTGGGAAATTGCCACCGGCGCCAGGGCGCCTCTGCTGGGCCAGAGTGGCCGGCTGGCCCCCGGCGAAAAGGCGGATTTTCTGCTCTTGCGCCACACCGCCCCGGAGATGACCCCGGAGCACGACCTCATTTCCAACCTGGTGTATGTCGCCACCGGCCACGTGGTGGACAGCGTGATCGCCAACGGCAAAGTGCTGATGAAAAACCGCGTCATTCCCGGCGAGGAGGAGGTGTTGCGCGAGGTCCGCGCCAGGATCGAGCGGCTGTGCCGATGGTGAGTTGACGCCACCTCCTCTTTTTCGACAACAACTTTGATAACAAAAGACATGGAATCCGTCGCCACCGATCCACAGGCTTTGTTCCAACAGGCCGTTGGCCACCACCAGGCCGAACGTCTGGACCAGGCGGAGGCATGCTATCGCGCGATCGTGAGGAGCCACCCGGAGTTTGTCCTGGCTCACAACAACCTGGCCATCCTGTTGACACATCGGCAATGTTTCCCGGAAGCGGAAGTCGCCTACCGCGAGGCCATCCGCATCAGGCCGGACTTCCCCAATACTTACAACAATTTAGGCGTGATGCTGAAAACGCGGCAACGCTTCGCCGAGGCGGAAACTGCCCTCCGGGAGGCCATACGCCTCCGGCCAGAATATGCCGACGCGCACGTCAACCTGGGCAATCTCCCGAAAGAACGGCAACGCCCCGTCGAGGCCGAAGCCGCCTACCGGGAGGCCATGCGCATCCGTCCGGAATTCGCCAATGCGCACTTCAACCTGGCCAATCTCCTGAAAGAACGGCAACGCCCCGTCGAGGCCGAAGCCGCCTACCGGGAGGCCATGCGCATCCGTCCGGAATTCGCCAATGCGCACTTCAACCTGGCCAATCTCCTGAAAGAACGGCAACGTCCCGTCGAGGCCGAGGCCGCCTACCGGAAGACGATACACATCAAGCCCGAACACGCCACCGCACATTCCAATCTGGGTGTCCTCCTGCAAGAGCAGCAATATCCCGTTGCCGCCGAGGCCGCCTACCGGGAGGCCATACGCATTGATCCGGAGTTCGCCGAAGCGTACTTCAATCTGGGCAATCTCCTGAAAGAACGGAAACGTCCCGTCGAGGCCGAGGCCGCCTACCGGGAAGCCCTGCGCATCCAGCCGGAATTCGTCGCCGCGCACGCCAACCTGGGCGTACTCCTGCAAGAACAGAAACGTCCCGTCGAAGCCGAAGCCGTCTACCGGGAGGCCATGCGCATCCAGCCGGAACATGTCGATGCGTATGCCAACCTGGGAAATCTCCTGCAAGAACAACAACGTCCCGCCGAAGCCGAGGCCGCCTACCGGCAGGCCATGCGCATCCAACCGGAATACGTCGAGGCGTACTCCAAGCTGGGCGTCCTCCTGCAAGCGTGGCAACGTCCCGTCGAGGCCGAGGCCGCCTACCGGCAGGCCATGCGCATCCAACCGGAACATGTGGGGGCATCATGGAATTTAAGTACACTTCTTTTAAGCTTGCAGCGATTTTCCGAAGGATGGCCATTATACGAACTTCGCAATCATCATGACAACCCGATCACAAAACCTTTAAAGCTGAAATTGCCTTATCCGCAATGGCAAGGGGAAGATTTGGCGGGGAGATCTCTCCTGGTGATAGGCGAGCAGGGTTTTGGCGATGAAATTCAATTTTCCCGTTACTTGCCGATACTGAAATCGCGAGGCGCGCGATATGTTACGTTTGCCTGCAAAAAACCACTCATTCCATTTTTTGCAAGTTCATCGCTCGACACCAATCGAACCATCACCATATCCGATATAAAAAACACTGTAATACATGATTTCTGGGTATTCCTACTCAGCATTCCCCTGCATCTCGGTACGACCCCGGAGACCATTTCAGCCTGCAGAAAGGCCAAGGCGAGGAGGAAGCGGCCTGTCCTCCGGAGGATCAACCCTTGATTCATCTGGGCCAGAAGATCGTCGATTTCGCCGACAGCGCGGCGATTGTGGCGCAAGTGGATCTGGTCATCTGTGTCGATACGGCACTGGCTCACCTGGCGGGAGCGCTTGGTCGCCCTTGCTGGGTTCTGTTGCCCGCCTGGGGAACGGACTGGCGCTGGTCGATGAACGGAGAGGATTCCCTCTGGTATCCGGAAGTGATGCGGCTGTTCCGTCAGGAACGACCCGGAGAATGGAACACGGTGGTACTCCGTCTTGCGCGGGAACTGGCCATGCTGGTTGCGTCACCGCTCCCTGACGCCAACGGGCGGGACATAGGGACAGTAAACAGTAATAATTCCTAGCATAATTTCAGACAGGTGACGCCATGAGCCGCTCCAATACCCTGCTGACCGCAATTTAATTACAAACTTAAATCCAGGAGTACCATTTTGGAAACCGCTCAATTTGCCTTGTTTACTCCCAACTCCTTCCCCTTGCGACGCTCCCAAGAATCTGCGGAGCAAAAATTCGCTCGCCTAGCCAACCGATGGAAAGAGGAGTCCGCCCATCTGAGTTCCGTGGAGCGGATGGCCATGCTGCGCTCCTACCAGGCCATCATCGGGATGGGGGCCGTCGCGGTTCCCCTGCTGCTTCGGGAATTGCAAAAGGAACCGGATCACTGGTTCTGGGCGCTGCAAGCCATCACCGAGGCCGATCCCGCCAACGGCGAGACCTTGCCAATCGATGAGTTGGCGGCAAGATGGGTGACATGGGGACAACAGGAGGGTTGGCTGTGAGTATCCATGACGCCACCCTGACATCTCTCTTCCCGAATCTGACGCAAGCCGGTGCCTTCATTACCAGCATGTCCTCCCCTCGATATAATTGCATCGCATGGGCTGCCGAGGATCAAGAATTCTGGTGGGAGCCTGCCTCGCCGTACTATTGGCCCTCGCGCGCGAAACGGGAAAATTCGCTCAATGGATGGATTTCCGCCTTCCAAACGCTTCATTACCAGCCATGCGCAACCGGATCCCTCGATCCGGCATACTCCAAAATCGCCATTTATGTCAAAGAGGGCACTCCCACCCATGTCGCCCGTCAACTGTCGAACGGCAAGTGGACCAGCAAATGTGGAAAATTGCAGGATATCGAACATGATCTTGCCGATCTGGCAGGCGTGGAATACGGACAACCATTTATTTTCATGCAAAAACTCAGACAGGTCACCCCATGAGCCGCTCCAACACCCTGCTCGCCCTGCGCATTACCCCCCACGACGCTGGCGGGGTGGTGGCGCAATGGAGCGTGGATGGATTCCCCCTTCCGGAGCGGGTCATCGGGGAACGGGAGTTGGATATCTCGCACCATGTGGCCGACGCCTGCCGGCAATTGTTGAAATCTCCGGGCAGCGGGGAGTTGGCGGAGGATGCGGTGTTGACGGCGGGGATCGAGCTGTTTTACCAGTGGCTCGCCCCGGAGTGGGAGGAGATCGCCCGGCGACTCCCCGGCGGCATGCCGGTTTTGCTGGCGGTGGCCTCGCAACTGGAAAAATGGTCGCTTTTGCCGTGGGAGGCGTTGCGGCTGCCGGACGGTGGCGTCGTGGGGTTGCTGCCTCGGTGGAGCGTGCAGCGACGGCCCGCCGGAATGAGGCACCTCAACACCTGCCGCGCCACCCTGCCGGGTCCGCTGCGCATTCTTTTCACCAATTGCGCGCCAACCGGATTCGCCGCCCCGGACACGGGCATGGAACGGGCCGCTTTCGCCAAGGCCACCCCCAATCTCCAGGCCAGGGTGGGCGACACGGCCCAGGCCGCCAAACTGGCCGGCACGATTCATCAATGGCAACCGCATGTGGTCCATTTGTCCGGCATCCCCCTCATCCGGGGCACCCACGGCTTTTTCGCCTTCGAAGAGGAGGACGGCCAACCGGACGTGCTGCGCGCCGACGAGATGGGCCGCGCCCTTTTTCACCAGTCGGGGGTGGGGTTGGTGGTGGTTTCCGGACGGGAGACGGGACATCCCCCGCCGACGGCGGCAGCAAGCGCGGTGTGCGAGGGCCTGGTGGCAAGCGGGGCCGTGCCCATGGCCCTGGCCTGGCCGGAAACCCTCTCCGCTGTCGAATCGGTCCCATTCTTGCATAAATTTTTCGAGGAACTGGCGGCGTCAACACCGGTGGAGCAGGCCCTCAACCTGGCCCGCAACCGGATTGTGCCGGCAACGGCGGCCCTGGGCCGTCCCGGATGGCTCCTGGCGGCCATGCATGCCAAGGGGGAGCATCCGTATCTTTTCAACAAGGGATGCTTGCTGCCTTGACGGGCGCCGCCTCCCCCATCCATTCAGAAAGGCACGAGCGTCATGAAACCTGGCAAGGTTCTGGTTGCCCAAGGGGGCGGCCCCACGGCGGTCATCAACCAATCCCTGGTGGGAGCCGTGCTGGAAGCACGCAAATTCCCCCGCGTGGAACGGGTCTACGGTGCGCTCTACGGGGTGCGCGGCATCGTGGACGAGGAGTTCATCGACCTCACCCAGGAGACGACCCACAACCTGGAACGGGTGGCGGACACCCCCGGTTCCGCGCTGGGTTCCACACGGGACAAGCCGGACGAAAAATACTGCGCCGAAATCCTCAAGGTGCTGATGGCCCACAACATCCGCTGCTTCTTCTACATCGGCGGCAACGACTCCTCCGACACCCTGCGCATCGTCGAGGAGTTCGCCAAGCAGGCCAACTACGAGCTGATCACGATCCACATCCCCAAGACCATCGACAACGACCTGATGGTCAACGACCACACCCCCGGCTTTCCGTCGGCAGCGCGTTTCGTGGCGAGCGCCTTTGCCGGCATCAACCTGGACAACCGCGCCCTGCCCGGCGTCTACGTGGGGGTGGTGATGGGACGGCACGCCGGATTTCTCACCGCCGCATCGGCTTTGGGACGCAAATGCCGCGACGACGGCCCCCACCTCATCTGTCTGCCGGAGCGCAATTTCGAGATGGGCGCGTTCCTGACCGAGGTGAAGTCGATTTACGACCGCCTGGGCCGTTGCGTGATCGCGGTTTCGGAAGGGATTCACGATGCCAGCGGCGCGCCGATGCTCTCCTCGCTGACCACCAACATGGAACGGGACGCGCATGGCAACTTGCAGTTGTCCGGCACCGGCGCCCTGGCCGATCTGCTCACCAACGCGATCCGCAAGAATCTCGGCATCAAGCGGGTGCGGGGCGACACCTTCGGCTATTTGCAGCGCTCCTATCTCGGCGTGGTCTCCGACGTGGATCAGCGCGAGGCCCGCGAAGTGGGCGAAAAGGCCTGTCAGTTCGCCCTGTGGAACGGCGCGAGCGGCACCGTGACCATCCACCGCATCGGCCACTACGCCGTGGAGTACCGGCTGGACCCCATGATCTCGGTGGCGGGCAAGACCCGCATCATGCCCGATATTTTCATCAATGCCCAGGGCACGGACGTGACCGACGCCTTCAAATTTTATCTCACCCCCCTGCTCGGCTCCGGCATGCCGGAATCGTTCCGCCTGCGCGCCCCACGGGTGCCACGGATTCTGACAGCCAAGTAGCCACCGGGACAGGGGCCGGGACTTTGTGATTTCGATCAAAAAGCCCGGCTTCTGTTCGCCCGAAAAGGGCATCGTCAAGATGCCTGCCCGAACCGCTTGCGCGCCTCCTGCAACGCCCCATACCGCAAAGGATAGGGCATTTTTTCAATCAACTCCCCCGCCTTCTTCAATGCCTCACCCGCCGCCTCACGCCGCTTCTCATCCAACAGCAAATGCACCTCCTCCAACCGCGCCTCGGCCTCCCACAACCTCATCCCCGACCAAACACAAATCTCCAGCGCCTCCTCCAAATCCAGCCACGCCTTTTTCAACTCCCCTTTCTTGCGCAAAAAGGCGGCGCGGTGGATGAGGATTTCGGGGGTGAATCGAATGTTCCCAGCCTTCTTGATGCCGATCACCGCCTGGTCGAAATGGCTGCCAGCCTCCTCGTCGCGCTCCATGCCAGTCAGGGCACAGGCCTGGGTTAGGTGGTCAAGGGCGATGTCCAGGAGCCATTGCTCTTGCTTGGTGATTGCTTGTGCCTCTTTCCCCCGCTTGCACGCCGCATCCAGATCCTTATCTTGCGCCTGCTCCAACAGCAAGGCGCAGTATCGAAAACCGGCTACGCCGTAAAGATTGTAAGACTGATGCTGCTTTTGGATCTTTTCTGCTTCCTGAAACACCTGTGCGCTTTTTTCCAAGGCCCATTGCCGATGCCAGGCATGAGCCAAACGGGCACGACCAGCTACTTGCCTCTGCCACTCCCCTGACCGATCCGCCCAGCCAATCCCGCGTTCCGCCACCTCCAGCGCCTCGTCCAATTCCCCGATGGGGATCAACAGGTCAACGAGGCTTCCAGCGGAGTTGGCAGCATTTTTCCAATCTTGCAGCTTTTCAAACATCTCCATGCATGCCCGATGCGGCGCTACCGCATCGGCCATGCGGCCCAAGGCCATGAGATAGTAAGAAGCAAGCCCCAATAACCAACCCCGATTCGCATCCGAAAGCTGATCGGTTTTCACCACCCGCTCCCAGGACGGGTCAAAAAATCCCGCCAGGGCAGCCAAATCCGCGCTGATGGCGCCCAATTTTTTAGTGCTGAAAAATTCAGCACCTCGATAGATCCGCTCCTGCAACACCTCGTCCATGGCCTTCTGGTACTCTCCAGCCTTGCAGCCATGATGAACAGCGCGATAGAGGGGTTCCAGGCCTTCCAGGGTGTCGGGCCGATGGGGTTTGACTGCCGAAAAAAATTCGAACAGCACCCAATGGGCTTGGCGGAAAAGATCGGGGTGGTTTTTCTCCAGAGTCTGGCCGAAATACTCCCGCACCAGGGGATGGGCGTCCCATTGATCGTGCTCTTTCTGGAGCAGGCCCGTGGCTTCCAGATCGAAAATCATGGCATTGAAGTCGCTCCTGCCGATCCCCCGCAACGGCTTTGCCAGATCGGCTTTTTTCTCCAATTCCGCGAAGGACTCCCGCGTCATGGGCCGGTCGAACAGTCCCAATAGCTGCAAAAACGCCCGTTGCGGCGATTCTTTTTCCCATACTTCCGTGTCGTAATAGGCCATCACCCTCTTGGCGTGCTCGTCCTTGAACAAACCCTCCTTGACACAATCCCGGCGGGAGACATCCCCTTCCTGTTCCCTGGCCAGCAGTTTTCCCAGCAGCACCAGGGCCAGGGCGTGGTTTTTCATCTCTTGCACGGCCTGAACGAAATCGCGCTGCAACCCCTTGGTGACCCCCAGGGAGCGCAACAATGCCACCCCATCCTCATCGGAAAGCGGCCCCAGGTCGATCCTCTGGTGATTGGTGGCAGTCTCCAATCCCGGCCACCCCCAGCGCGAGGAGACCAGCACCAGACTCTTTTCGCTCCGTGGACGATTGGCCTCCAGGTGCCGCATCAGGCGATAGAGGCCGGAGTCCTGAAACTGCCCTTCCCGCACGTCCGGCGGATACTGCAACGGCTCCACCCCGTCCAGGATGAGCAGATACGGTTGCCGGGCCAACAGGTCGGCCAACGCTTGCGCCTTCCCCTCCCCGGATTGCGGAATCGCCCCGGCATGGCCAAAATATCGAAACGCCTCGCGAAAAAAGGCATCGGAGTTGGTCTGTGTCACATGCTGCCCCTGGCTGTAAAACGACCAGCCGAACACCTTCCCCACCCCTCCCATCTCCTCCAACCAGGCCACGCTCAACGCCGACTTCCCCGTCCCCCCCGCCGCCACAATCCCCACCACCGCCACCCCCGGATCGGCGAACCATTTTTTCAATGATTTTAATTCCTCCCCCCGCCCCACCAACTTGGCGGACGGACGGGGAAGATGGGCAAGATCCGGTTTGTCACTCCCCACAGTGATGGCTGGCCCCGCATCGGCCCACGCCTCCAACTGATCAACCACCTCCAGCCAAGCCCGATCCGCTTCGGGTTCCGTCATCTCATTGATGGCCTTGCCCTTGAAATCAAGGACATTGAATTCCCCCAAGCGGCTTTTTTTCCATCCACATGGCCCAACGACGACCGGCAACAGATGAATCGCCCCCGATCTCTGCCGTTCCTGCAAAAGCGGCAACTCAATCCTTTTGACATAATCAGAGTTCAAAAAAGAACGGCTGACCAGCAACACCGCCACATTGCACCGTGCAAGCGCCTGCCGGATCGGCAGTTCCCATTCCACACCCGCCTCGATCATCCCGTCATGCCACGCCGTGACCTTCCCCTCCAACGATTCCAGATGTTCGAGCAGAAGTTCCTTATGCTTCATATCCACACGGGCATAACAAATAAAAATCTCCAGCGCCATGGCTCACCCCCACCCGTCAAGATGCCTGCTCGAACCGCTCGCACGATTTCAGATTTCATCACATCCCGCATTTTTTGCCAAGACGAAAAATGGATATTTTCCGCAAACCAGACACCTTGCCATCCATCCGCATTGGTATCCATATTGCTTCCTGACACTGCATTGCGCCCTTGTCTCCCGGAACGGGCATCCTGTTTTTGACGCGCGAAAGGTTACCGTGAACACTCTCCCCTATCGTTCCCGGCTCATGCTGCCGTTGGCCCCCTGGCTGCTCGCCACCGGCCTGCTGGCCAGTTGCGGCGCGGTCAAAGCCATGCTGCCCGCGCGACCCAAACTGGAAAAACCCGAACTCTCCGTGGTGGACGTCCTGGCCCTCAAGCAGTCGCTCAAGGAAAACCGCTTCCGCGTCCGCCTCAAGGTGTTCAACCCCAACGACATCGAAGTCCCCATCGGCGGCCTCGAACTGACCGTCGAACTCCAGGGCATGACCTTCGCCACCGGCTCCAGCAGCGATTTCTTCACCATCCCCGCCAAGGGCAACACCGAATTCGACCTGGAAGTGACCACCGGGGTCCTCAAGGCGCTGGAACAGGTCTCCACCCTGTTGCGCAAACACGAAGCCACGGCGGAATACCGCATTTACGGCCGCATCCATGTGGAAATCCCCTTCGTGGGCGCCCTGAATTTCGACAAACAGGGCGTGCTCTCCAGGCCCATCAAGTGGTGATCCGCCACAGGCCGCCCCGCCCCGCCCGCTCAACGGACGGCGTGGAACTGGAACTGACTATCGAGAAAATCATCCCCGGCGGCGATGGACTGGCCCGCCACGCCGGCCAGGTGGTCTTCGTCCCGCACACCGCCCCCGGTGACCACGTCCTCGCCCGCGTGACCGCCCGCCACACCGGCTTTCTGCGCGCGCAATGCCTCGCGATCCTCACCCCCGGCCCCCAAACCGTGGACCCTCGCTGCGAACGGTTCGGCCAGTGCGGCGGATGCCAGTTGCGCCGCCTCCCCGCCCCGCTCCAGGACCAAATCAAAACCGGCTTTGTCCAGGAAGGACTCGTCCGCATCGCCCACTTCGACCCGCACGCGATTCTGCAACCCCTGCTCCCGGCCGAACAGACCGACGGCTACCGCCGCCGCGCCCTGTTCCGCACCCTCTGGGACGGACAAAAGGCCACCATCGGCTTCCTGGCGGAAGGCTCCGCCACCCTGGTCGATCTGACCACCTGTCCGGTGCTGGAACCGCGTCTGGATGCCCTGCTCGCCCCGTTGCGCGAGACCATCACCGCGTTCGCGCACCCGGAACGGGTCCATGCCGTGGAGGCGGTGGCCGGCGACCACGGCGTGGGAGTCATTTTTCACCTATTGCAATCCCCATCCGGGCACGATAAGGATGCCATGCGCCGCTTCGCGCAAGAGACCGGCGCGCAACAACTCTGGGTGGGAGACGGCCGGCCGGGCCGCCTCTCTCCCCTGATAACGGATCAGGCGTTGACCTATGCGGCGGACGGCTTCGAATTCGCCTTTCACCCAGGCGACTTCATCCAGGTCCATGCCGGACAGAACCGACGCATGATCGAGGCGTGCATGGCCATGGCCGGCACTGGCGAGACGGCCTGGGACCTCTATTGCGGCATCGGCAATTTCACCCTGCCCCTGGCCAGGCGTTTCCGGCGGGTCACGGGAGTGGAAAGCCACGCCGGGGCGCTCGCCCGCGCCAGAAAAAACCTGGCCGCCAACCGGGTCGCCAACGTCGCCGACCTGCGGCTCGACCTGAGCGACCCGGCCCAATTGCCAAGGCTCGGCCCCGGCAAGGATGCCGACCTGGTCCTGCTGGACCCGCCCAGAAGCGGGGCCGCCGATGCCTGCCGCCATCTGGCCGCTGCGGGACCACGCCGGCTGTTGTACGTCTCCTGCGATCCGGCCACCTTCGCCAGGGACGCCGGCATCCTGATCCAGGGCGGATACCGCCTGGAACGGGTATGCCCGATCGACCTGTTTCCGCAAACCCGCCATGTGGAGATCATGGCCATGCTGGAACGGGTATGAACACGAATTCGCACTTTCTTTGGCATGGATCGTATTTCCGGTTCAAATGAGTGCGCCATTCGTGGTAAGATGATGACAAAATAAAAATGGCGGACTTTTCGGTGATTGCGGGATCGAACCATGGCGGAACTTCCAGGCAAACAAGCACAGTCCGGCGCGCAGAACCCCAAGGGGCGATCCGGGGGAAAGGAGGCGCCGCAGGACCTGACGCTGGAAGCGGATCAGATCACCCAGTTGCACAGCCAGTTGCTTCAAGAAGAGCAACTCGTCATGCAATCCAAACTGGAGCAGCAGCGCCTGAAGCGTGAGCAGGAACTCCAGAAAGGCAAACCGAAAAAAGTCGAAAAGATCGATGTCATGAGCCTGAAGTTCGCCAAAGAAGAGCGCCGTGGCGGACTCCCGGAGCGCATCCGCAAACTGCCGAAGGACCACCCCCTGCGGATCCTGTTCGAAAAGGGCATGAAACAACAAAACAGAACCTTGCGCACATCGGGCCTGGGACGGGCAGAAGGTTGGTCCCGGGAAGACACCGAAAACCTCAAGGACACGCTCAAGGTCTTGAGCATCCTGATCCTGCTCATAGGGCTGATCGCCGGCATCTATTACGGCAATCAGCAATATCAATCCAGCACCGGCGAAACCCGACAAAAGATCCTCGCCGCGATCAAGGAAAAGAACTATCGCCCCGACCACCCCAAGGTGGAAAAGGAGTTCAAGGCCCTCTACTGGAGCAACTGGCTGCCGGATCTGCAAAAATTGCTTGATTTCATTAATGGCCTGGGCATGAATTACGAGGTGTTCGACGGCAATCCGGAACCAGGCAGCTATACCGACTACATCAAACGGCACAACAAGCCGTTCAACCAGGCGGAAGCCCTGGAGTGGTACGCCCGCGAGATCCGCAAACCCTCCTGGGTGAACAACCCGTAAACCCGCAAGCCAAGACGCACGGGACGGTTGGTCCGAAAGGTGCATTGCCTTTTGGCATGGACACCCCCCTCGCCCCTCCCGCCAGTTGCTCGCGCCCCGTGGAACCGGTCGCTGCCGCGCACGCCGTTCCTCCAGCACGCATTCCCTGGTTGCACCCCGCCCCTGCCATGAACCAACGGGGGGTGCGGGAATTCTACCGACTCCTCGCGGAGGTGGATGCGAAACGACTGGCGGCGTTGACCGCAAGGCTGGGCAAAAACCTCTCCCGGCGCCCGCGATCCGCCGCCAGCGATCAGTGACGGGTGAACACGCGGGTCTTGCCGTCCGGGGTGAATGCGATCACCTCGTAGGGGTCGGGCTTTTGTCCCGGCACTTCCATGCCCG
Source organism: Magnetococcales bacterium WMHbin3 (assembly GCA_002753185.1). GTDB lineage: Bacteria > Pseudomonadota > Magnetococcia > Magnetococcales > Magnetaquicoccaceae > Magnetaquiglobus. The sequence goes on along the minus strand of PDZX01000025.1, from coordinate 24,657 downwards.
GCGACCCCACCGGCATCCCCGGCGCGGCGATGCCCCGCACGGCGGGTTTTTCCGCCAACAGACGCCGCACATCCTCCGCCGGGACATGCCCCTCGACCAGATAACCCCCGATCTCGGCGGTATGACAGGATTCCATGGCGGGGGGCACGCCGAGTTGCCGCTTTTTGGCCGACAGATCCTCCACGTCGCGCGCCTCCACACGGAAACCGTGCGCCTCCAGATGTTGCACCCACAACTTGCAACAACCGCAGGTCCGGGATTTCCAGACCACCGCCAGTTCCTCGCCCTCGGCGGGACGGAGCGCCAATCCCCCGATCACCGCCAGACCCGCCAGACCCGCCAACGACCAGCGCTTCAACCGTACACGCATCGATCCCTCCCCCACGCGCTCATTTGCCCGTCATGGCCTGGGCATGACCATCCATCTCGGCCAGCAGATCGATCAGCATTTGCAGATGCGCGCGCATCATGTCGTGATGGCCGGCCATGTCCCCCATCATATCGGCATTCATCATGCCCTTGCCCATCATGCCCTTGCCAGCATCATGCTCCTTGGCGCTCTTCTGGCCGGCGTCATGCTCATGCTCCTTGGCGCTCTTCTCCATGGCCGGTTTATGGTGTTGATCCATCATGTCCAGCATCTTTTCCATGCGCCCGCGCACCCCCTGCGCCACCTTGCCCAACTCGGCGCCATGCTCGGCCATCTGTTTGGCGCGCTCTTCTCCCGGAGCCATCCCCCGAATCTTTTCCCGCATGGCACGCATGGCATCCAGACGCTTGCGGGCCTCGCTCATCTCCTCCTTCATTTTCTCCATGCGCACCGACATCTTGGCCATCTTGCCCTCCATCTGGTCCTGATGGGAGGCGGCGGGCGCTCCGGCGGCGGCGGGCTGCGGCTTGTGATCCCCATGTTCCTGTTTCTCCTCGGCCATCGCAAAGGAAGTTTGCATCGCAATGCACAAAAAAAGCACCCCGGACAATCCGATTTTTTTCATTCCATGAACCCCTGGCAAAAAGTGTGAAAAGGTCCACCCCTCGATCATGGACCCGGAAGCACCCACAATAACACGAATCCGGCTGGCTCGCCAACCGGATTCGCTTCTCATCCGCAATCGAAAGGGCATCAGTTGCGACAATGACCCCAATGGCGCGGGTGATGCCAGCCGTTGCGCTCCATGAAACCCGGCCCCGGACAAGACCAGGCCGCCCCCTGACCGGCTGCGGCCTTCTGCGAATCGGTCAATTGGCCGCGCAGGGTTTGATAAGCATCCAGGACCGCCTTTTTTCCGGCGAGCATGCGCTCCATGAACGCCAGGTGCGTCGTCTCGCGATCCGTTGGCGTTGGCGCCGTGTTTCCCCACATAGCCGCGTGCTTTTCGGCACGGAGGTTGTTCAGAGACTGGACCGCCTGTTCGTAGGCTTGCCAGGCCTTTTCCTGTTCCGGAGTGATGCCCAGGCGGGTCTTGAGGTCCGGGGCATACGGCGCGCACCCCATGGGAGCGCCCGGCATGTACCCTCCACCCATGCCAGGTCCCATCCCCATGCCACGGGCGAACCCCTCCCCTGCCCAGTACAGGCCCACTCCCAAGGCCAGCGCCGCGATCAGACGCGGCATGCTTTTCTGCAATGATCCGTTCATGTGTTCCTCCATTGGTTGCGCATAAGTTTTACTTGACTCTCAATTTATTGATTCAAAGACACATTGTAAAGCATTTTATTGTAAAAAGTTTGCCACAACAGCCCATTTTCAGTAATATTCCATCTACAATTCCAGACATCCGTATTTTCTCTGTCACATTGGCGTACACGCGTCGCGAATGCGCATGAAATCGGCCCGTCCCGTCACAATCGCGTCACAAACACGGACTTGACCGGCGGGAATCCGGCTTGGTAAGCTGTTTTTGTCCCCTCCTGCATTTTTCACCTATTATCAATCCATTAAAAATGGAGAAAAACATGCCGGAAACGGATCGGATCATGGTGGTGGAAGACGACACGGAGACCAGGGAACTCCTGCGGGAGTACCTGGAGGGCAACGGCTGCCAGGTGCTGGCAGTGGCCGACGGACCGGCCATGTGGACCGCCCTGCAAGGCGACGACACCATCGACATCATTATCCTGGACCTGATGCTGCCCGGCGAGAACGGCCTGACGCTGTGCAAACGGCTGAGCCTGGAACCCAAGACCGCCGACATTCCGGTGATCATGCTCACCGCTCGGCACGACGAGACCGACCGCATCGTCGGCCTGGAGATGGGGGCCGACGACTATCTGGGCAAACCCTTCAGCCCGCGGGAACTGCTGGCGCGCATCCACAGCGTCCTGCGCCGCGCCCGCGCCATGCCGCGCTCCAGCCGGCCCCGCGAGGTCCGGGAGTACCGCTTTTCCGGCTGGACCCTGGATGTCAAGGCACAACAACTGACCTCGCCGGACGGGGTGGACGTGACCCTGACCAGCGGGGAGTTCATCATGCTGCTGGCCTTCCTGCGCCACCCCAACGAGGTCCTGAACCGCGACCGCATCATGGAGGCCTACCGCAACCGGGAATCCTCCATCTTCGAACGCAGCATCGACGTGCAGGTGGGACGGGTCAGACGGCGGCTCGGCGAGGACCCCAGGGAGCCACGGATCCTCCGCACGGTCTGGGGCAAGGGCTACATGCTGACCGGGACGGTGGAGGAACGATGATGCGCCAGCGCCCCCCCTGGCCCCGCTCCCTGAGGGGGCAACTGGCCTGGATCCTCTTCGGGGGCGTGACGCTGGCGCTGCTGGCCAGCGCGGCGATCCATCTGCGCGACCGTACCAGCGCCCTCTCCAACGTGGGCGGACTCCAGACCGCCTACCGGCTGGCGGCCATCGTGCGGGTTCTCGACCCGCTGCCACGCGCCGAGCGGGAAAAGATCATCGCCATCCTGGACTCCCCCTGGCAATACGTCCATCTGCTGGCGCGCGCCCCGCAACCGGAAGAGATGCCGGCCATGGACGAACGGGCCATGTTCGTCCAGGGGGTGTTGGAACGGTTTCTCGGCGATGGCCGACCGCTTCAGGTGGCGGTGACGGACCTCCGGGACGAGGCCTTCCCGCCGGACGAGCGTTGGCGGACGCCCCCCTTCCCGCACGCCGGGCGGGCCGGTCCCCCGCATCATTGGCGTCACGGCTGGGGGATGGGCGCGCGCTCCCGGACGGGCATCTCTTTCGTGGCGCGGGTTCGTCTGGCGGACGGGAGCTGGGCGGAGTTCCACAATCATCTGCCGAGCGAGGCGTTCGCCTGGCCGTGGCATCTGCTCTGGTCGCTGATCATCCTCTTCGTAGTGGTTGTCGCGCTGGCCGCCCTGGCCTCGCGCCTGGTGACCCGGCCCCTGGCCCGGCTGGCCGAGGCGGCCCGCGCCCTGGGCCAGGATGTCCGGCGCCCGCCGCTGGAGGAGTCCGGCACCATCGAGGTGCGGGAGGTGGTGCGGGCGTTCAACGCCATGCAGGCGCGCCTGGTCCACCACCTCCAGGAGCGGTCGCGCATTCTGGCCGCCATCTCCCACGACCTGCGCACCCCGCTGACCCGGATGCGCCTGCGGGTGGAAATGATGACCGAGGGCAAGGATCGCGACGCCCTGCTGGCCAATCTGACGGAGATGGAAGGCATGACCAACGCCGCGCTGGAGTTTATCCAGGGCATGGAGGGAATGGAGGAGAGACGCCTCACGGATATCCCCTCCCTGTTGGAGGAGCTGCGGGAGAGCTGTCAGGAGCTGGGCCAGGAGGTGGAGGCGACCTGCGGGGTGACGGAGCCGTTTCCGTTGATGCGCAAGGGCTTCAAGCGTTGTCTGGTCAACCTGATCGACAACGCCGTCAAGTACGGAAAACGCGCACGGGTGCATGCCACTCTGCAAAACGACCAACTGCTGGTGACCATCGCCGACGACGGCCCCGGCATCCCGGAGGCGGAGATGAACCGCATGCTGGAGCCGTTCGTCCGTCTGGAGGATTCCCGCAACCGTCTCACCGGCGGCTCCGGTCTGGGGTTGTCGATTGCCCACAACATCGTCCGCGCCCATCGGGGCGAGCTGACCCTGCGCAACCGGCCCGAAGGGGGATTGGAGGTGACGGTCGCCATTCCGCGATGAAGCGCGTCGAACACACATTTTGCTTGCCGGACGGGCGGAATTGACGGAACATGCGCGCAAGACATTCGCAGCAGTCGATCGGGCCGGACTGATCCGCCATTCCAAACCATTCAACAACATCATGACTGGCCTCAGGAGGACGATCATGCGTCAATCATTGCAACATCTGGACAAGGCGGGCATCACACCCGATTCGGTCATGCTGGTCGGACGCACGATGTGGGAAGCGACGCTGGATTTGATGTCCGAGGAGGAGATTGTCGCCGTGCCAAAGCTGGAGCATCTCCTGACGGGCAAGATCCAGGCAGCCGAGCATCTGGGAGAAGCAAAACTCCTGCTGCGCTTGTTGCAGCGCCGTTTCGGACTCCTCCCCGCCTGGGCCGGTGACAGGGTCGCCGCAGCCACCCCCCACTCCCTGGAGGAGTGGAGCCTGCGACTCCTGGACGCCCAATCGCTGGAAGAGGTCTTCGCGGACGCAACGTCACATGAGCATACGAATGGGTAATCACTTGCCATTCCCGTCTTGACGCGCGAGAATGGTGAATACATCACATAACCATTCCCGATCACCAGCCAGGAGAACCGCGATGAACCCGCGTCACCTGCTTCTCCCCAGCCTGTCCCTCGCCATGCTGCTGCTCGCCGCCTCCGGCGGACAGGCCGCGTCCACCGACCACTTCGACCAGATCTACCGTCAAGTCCGCATGGACGCGGAACAGGGGGATGCCGCCGCGCAGAACAACCTCGCCCTGCTCTACTACAACGGCAAGGGGGCCAACCGCGACCTGGAGGCGGCGCGCAAATGGTTCCAGAAGGCGGCAGATCAGGGCAACACGGTGGCCCAACACAACCTCGGCCTGATGTACGAGCAGGGTCAGGGGGGAGCACGGGACGCCAGGGAGGCCGCCCGCTGGCTGCGTCAGGCCGCCGAACAGGGTTATGTCAAGTCCTACTTCCATCTGGCGATGATCCACAAAAAGGGGCAGGGCGTGCCGCAAGACTACCAGGAGGCACTCCGCTGGCTGCGCAAGGCCGCCGAAACCGGCGACGGCGAGGCGAAGAGCAATCTGGGGCTGATGCACGAACAGGGCCTCGGTGTCCCCCAATCCTTCGAGGAGGCCCTGCGCTGGTACCATGACGCCGCCCAGGGCGGCAACGCCGTGGCCATGAACAACCTGGGCCTGCTCCACGAACGGGGACGCGGGGTGCTCCAGGACTACAAGGAGGCGGAAACCTGGTTCCGCAAGGCCGCCGAACTGGGACTGGCCGCCGCCCAATACAACCTCGGCATGATGTATCGCCACGGCCACGGGGTGGGACAGGACAACGTCGCGGCCCACATGTGGCTCAACCTGGCGGCGGCGCAAGGCGACGAGAACGCCATCCGGGAGCGGGACGGATTGGCGGGTCGCATGAACCCGGCCGAACTCGCCCGCGCCCAGGAACTCGCCCGCGCCTGGAAACCGCGTCAGGAAGCCGCGTTCTGACCCGTGGTAACAATCTGTTCATAAGGTTTGCATCACGGCCAGAATACATGTATCCTGGACCAATAGCATTTTCACCTGGAAGGCCGGAGGTCCGCCATGTCCGCATTGTTTCGTTCGCTTCGCCTGCTGGTTGTTGTCGCGCCGCTCTTCGCTTTCACCCAAGCCGGCTGGGCCGCCGTTGATCACGAGCAGCACGGCGAAGCGGGCAAATCCCCCGCCCGCCTGACCTTGAACCAGGGCAAACCCTGGGCAACCGATCTCCCGTTGCGCAAAGGCATGGAACTCATCCAGCGGGATATTCAGGAGGCCCTGCCCCGCATTCATTCCGGCACCCAGAAGCCGAAGCAGTATGCGGACCTGGCAAACAAGGTCCATGGCCACGTCAACAAACTCATCAAGGAGTGCAAGCTCCCCCCGGAGGCCGACGCCCAGTTGCACATCGTGCTCGGCGAGATGATTCAGGGCGCCGTGGCCATGCAGGATTCGGTACTCCAGGCCTCCGGCGCGGCCAAGGTGGTGCATGCCCTGGACCTGTACGGTCGTCACTTCGACCACCCCGGCTGGACGCCCATTCCCATCAAATAATCCAATTGGCGCGATCATTGCTTCAAAACCATGCGATCAATCGGCATCGACAGGCATGGAGCAATATGACGGCGCAACGTACCTCATTCCAACCCTGGCTGGGAGCGCTCCTGTGCATGGGAGTCGTGCTGCAAGGCTGCATGCCCCCTCCAACGGGCCGGACTCGCATCGACATCCATCCCACCACGGAGATGACCGTCACCCTGGAACACCCCCCCTACCCGCTCCGGCCCCAGTTCCGTGAAGACGAACTGGCCAGACAGCCCAGCGAGGTCGTGCGTACCGTGCGCATCTACCACCACGCGGTGCGCACCCGCATGGCCGAGGCCTTCGAGTCCGCCGGCATCCCTTTTCCCCCTCCCCGTCTGGCCCTGCTCGCCTTCAAAAAGGAACGCCGCCTGGAACTGTGGGCCGGAGAACCGGGTCAAGCGTCGCGCTGGATCAAGAACTATCCCTTCACCGCCTTCAGCGGCAAACTCGGCCCCAAACGCAAACAGGGGGACCGCCAGATTCCGGAAGGGATCTATCGCGTCACCTTCCTCAACCCGGAAAGCTCCTACCACCTCTCCATGAAGCTGGACTACCCCAACGAATACGACCGCGCCATGGCCATCTCCGACCGCCGCGGGGACCTGGGTGGCGACATCTTCATTCACGGGGACAGCTATTCCATCGGCTGCATCGCCCTGGGCGACCGGGCCATCGAGGAACTGTTCGTCCTGGCGGCGCTGGCCGGAGAGGACAATATTCAGGTCATCATCTCCCCCTACGACCTGCGCCGCAACAAGGCAATCGAACCCGTGGCCCGCATCCCCTGGACCAGGGAGCTTTACGCCCGCATTCAGGACTCGCTGCTCCCCTTCCCCCACGCCCGATGAAACCGCCAAATACAAAAATAGATACTAATTTATATTTCTATTGACGACCGTCTCACAACTCATATAGCCTGTTTCCATGTCATCACCCGGAGGGAGGCGCGTCCGATACGGACGCCCTCTGCCAAAATCGCGCAGGGGGGGGGAAACATCAACCCGGTTTCACGAGCGGACGCCGCAACCCGCCGTGCAATCAACGAGCGACAGGGGAACCGACATGGCATTCTTGCACTGGTTTCACAAATCGCTGACGACCAAATATTTCGTCACGATCTTTCTGATGCTGACCTTGGCCACAGCGGCGCTCAGCGTTTATTATTACCGGCAACTGAGCGAGGAGATTCGCACGAGCCGCATCAAGATTGTCGGCACCGTGGCCGATGCCCGCCATCAGGCACTCGTGCAGACCTTGTCGTCACTCAGGCAGCAACTCGCTCATTTTCTGGCCCGGCTCGATGCGGGTTGCACGCAATACCTCCCCGTGTGGGACGAAGGCTGCGAGAACTGGATTGCCTTGTTCGTCAACACGGAGCCGATCCTGTCGCTGTCGATTGTCCATCACGGCAAGACCATCGCCAGTCATGGCGCTCCCGTGCCTGATGAAGCATTGAAAAATATCCTCGCCAATCCGAAGCTGCTGGCCCATTTTCAGGCCTACTCCGCCTCCGACTTGCATCGTTTTCATGTCGCCGCCTTTGCGCCGGAACGGGATCTGGCCCTCATCGTGTCCTTTCCGCTCCAGATCGTCGCGAGCCTCTTCGCCAACCGGAACGGGCTTGGCGAATCGGGCGAAACCTTTCTGGCCAGTGACACGGGAATGTTCATCACCCCCGCGCGCTACCCCTCCCACCAGGGCGTCAGCCACCCTATTGCCGCCCTGCCCATGCAGCGTTGCCTGAACCGCGAAAATACCGAAATGCTGGAGTTGGATTATCGCGGAGCGGAGATCATTCACGGCTTCCGCTTCGTGCCGGAAATCGGTGGCGGTTGCATCATGGCGCATATCGATCAGAAAGAGGCGTTCGCCCCGCTCGCCGCACTGCAAGGGGACATGATCCTCATCGTCGTGACGTTGCTCCTCGTCAGCCTGTTGGTATCCGTCATGACGGCGCGCCACATCACGGTGCCGTTGCGCCAACTGTGCCTGATGGCCAACCACATCGCCGACGGCGAATTCACGCACAGGATCGCTGCCCCCGGCAAGGACGAAGTGGGGCAACTCGGCGCCATGTTCAATGCCATGTCCGACCGGCTGCGAGTGTATTCCGAGGACCTGGAAGGGCTGGTCCGGCAGCGCACCGCCGAGTTGGAACGCACCACGTTGCGGTTGCGGGAAGCCCTCACCTATCAGCAGACCATCCTGAACTGCGCCAACTCCACCATCATCGCCACCACGCCGGCGGGTCTCATCACCCTGTTCAACGCCACTGCTGCGGCCAAGCTCGGCTACCTGGCCAGTGAGGTCATTGGCTGCCAATCGCCCACCATCTTCCATGACCCCGACGAGTTGCTTCGGAGGACGGCAAAATTACGCCAGGCAATGGGACAAATCGTGGAACCCGGTTTCGAGGCGCTCATCGCGCTGGCCCGATCAGGGACGACGGACGAAAACGAATGGACCTACATCCGCAAGGACGGCTCTCGCTTTCCCGTGTTGCTCGCGTTCACCCCCATTCTCGACGACCAGAACGGCCTCATCGGTTTCCTGGGGGTGGGAACGGATCTCACCCAGCGCAAACAGGCCGAAGCCCAACTGCAACTCTCCCACCAGGTGATCGAAAGCACCAATGAAGGCATTCTCATCACCACCCCCGACCAGATCATCACTTATGTTAACCCTGCCTTCGAACGCCTGACGGGATGGCGCCGGGAAGAAGCCGTGGGCAAACCGGCCAGCCTGACCAAATCCGGTCGCCATGACAGCGCCTTCTACGCAGCGATGTGGCACGACTTGCATGCGAAGGGACGCTGGGAAGGGGAGATCTGGGACCGACGCCACAACGGCGAACTGTTCCCGAAATGGCTTTCCATCAGCGCCATCAAGGACGCAACCGGCGTGGTGCTCCATTATGTGGGCGTCTTCATGGACATCACCCGGCAGAAGGCCGCAGAGTCACAATTGCGACATCTGGCCTATTACGATCCATTGACGGGACTCGCCAACCGTTGCCTGTTCCATGAGCGGCTGAAGCACGAAATCGCCACGACCCGCCGCTATCAACAGGGGCTGGCGCTGTTTTTCATCGATCTGGACCGTTTCAAGCAGGTCAACGACATCCTGGGTCACGACGCCGGGGATGAGTTGTTGCAAATCGTGTCGCAACGGATCACAGCCAAGGTCCGGGAGATCGACACCATCGCCCGTCTGGGCGGGGACGAGTTCACCGTGATCGTCACCAACGTCAACCGCGAGGAACAGGTTTTTCCAATTGCGCAGGGCATCATCGCCACGATTGGCGAACCCATCCCCCTCAAGGGCGAGGAGGTCCAGGTGGGGGCCAGCATCGGCATCGCCCTTTGCCCCAGGGACGGCGATACCTGCGACTCCCTGATCAAACACGCCGACATGGCCATGTATCTCGCCAAGGAGAAGGGCAGAAACCAATGTCAGTTCTACTCTGCCGATCTTTCGCCCCGCAACCATGAAGGCATGCAATAATTGTCACAAAACGCAACAAACTTGACATTTCGCAAATTAATGGCATAATTCTCCGATCAGCAGCAACACCGGTTCAAGCATTGTGCGCACAGAACGGGAGGTTGGATCATTACCGGAGGTGGGACGCCATGTTGACCATTGCCAATCCAGTAGCCCACAACGATGATTTTGCCATAAAACGTTTTTTTCTCCTGCCGTTGCTGGCGATGATCATCCTCCTGCCGGCAACGCTGGCGCTGTTTGCCTTCTTCAATGAACTGGAACACAAACGACAGACCCTGCATGCGCCCATCGCCCGTCTGGAGGGTCAATTCAACCGCGTGCGGGAACGGGTCGCCGACATCCTCTCGCTGCAACTCGAATCGATTGCCCGGATCGAAGCGCTGCAACAGGCATTTCTCTCGGAGGATCGTCAAGAACTGCTGTTGAAAAGCCAACCGCTTTTTCTGAAATTACGCGCTCAATTCAACATCTCTCACTTCTATTTCCATCTGCCGAACGGCGTGAATCACCTGCGGGTGCATCAACCGGACACCCATGGCGACCGGATCGAACGTTTCACCCTGCGCCAGGCCATGACCACCGGAAAAACCGACGCCGGCATCGAAGTGGGTCCATTGGGCATCATGACATTGCGGGTGGTTGCACCGTGGCGGGTGGATGGCCGCCTGATCGGCTATCTGGAGTTAGGCAAGGATGTCAGCCACATCCTGCAACATCTCGAAAGCGCCTTGAACATGAAACTCATTCTGCTCACCGACAAACGTCTTCTACAGCAGACAAAGTGGCTTGCCGGCATGCGCATGATGCATTTCGACACGAACTGGGAGCGCCATGCCGAAGTCGTGGCGATGGCGCCATCCCGTGATGCGTGGCCAATCGGCCTGGATGACTACCTCTCCACGGGATTCTGGAAACGCTCCGATCCTCACGCCACGCTCTGGGAAGGAAACAGCAGCCAGTCGCATAACTTTGGTTTTTTCAGCCTTGCGATCATTGCTCCCAGCAACGAGAGGATCGGATGGATCATCGGCATCCATGAGCATGATGCCTTCGATACCTCCGTAAAAACATCGTTGACCATCTTTTTCTGCGCGACCGGGCTTGCCATGGTGGTGGCCTTTCTCCTCTTTCGTCTCCTCGCCAATGTCGAAAGCCAGTTGCAATCCCGTGGCGAGGCCCTGCGACACAGCAAGGAGACCCTGTCCATCGCCCAGTCGCTGACCCGTTTCGGGAGTTGGGACTGGGACATCGCATCCGGCACGGCATACTGCTCCCCGGACGCCCTCCGCGTCTTCGGCCTGTCCGGTGAGGAGCACACCAGACCGATGGATGCCCTGCTGAGGATGATACCCGAAAAAGAACGGGAGCGGGTTGCCAAGGCGCTCTCCCGTATCGTGGACCATCCCGAAACGGTGTTCGACATGACCCATTCCCTGCTGCGCGAAAATGACGAACAGGCCATCGTCCACCAACTCGGCAAGGCGTTTCGCGGTCCCCATGGCAAGACGGTACGCATGATCGGGGTTGTCAAGGACATCACCCGGATGAAACACGAGGAGCAGTTGCTGCTCAACGCCCTGCAGTCCCGCCTGGCGATGTCCGCTCTGGCGGAATCGGGACTGCATCCGATGTCGCTGGAACAACAGCTTCTGGTGGTGCTGGACACCATTCTGAGCGTTTCCTGGCTCGGTTTCGCATTCCGGGGAAGTTTTTTTCTGTTCGACCCCGACGCCAATGAACTCGTCTGCATCGCCCGGCGCAATTTCCCGGACGAACTGACGACCGCCTGTCACCGGGTTCCCCTGGGGCATTGCCTGTGCGGGCGGGCTGCGGCATCCCGATCCCTGCTCTACTCACCCGGCATGGACGATCGCCATGAGGTGCAGTATCCAGGCATGGAGGAGCACGGACACTACTGCCTGCCGATCATGGCGCAGGAGAGGTTGCTGGGGGTGCTCAATCTGTATCTCGGACCCGGCCACCGCCGCAATGACGAGGGCGACGCCTTCCTGGTGACCGTGGGCTACACCATTGCCGGCTTGATTCAACGTCGGGAAACCGAACGGAAACTGACCGAAGCCGAAAATGCGTTGCGACAAATGGCCCATTACGATGCCGTCACCGGCCTGCCCAACCGGGTGCTGTTCCAGGAACTGCTGGAACAGAACATCGCACTCGCCAACCGGCACGAATACCGGCTCGCCGTACTCTTTGTGGATCTGGACCATTTCAAGGCCGTGAACGACTCTTTCGGTCACCATGCGGGAGACGCCCTGTTGCAGGCTGTCGCCAGTCGCATGAAACGTTGCGTGCGCTCAGGAGATCTGGTCTCCCGACTGGGGGGCGACGAGTTCGTGATTCTCCTGCACAAGCTGAAGACCAACGCCGAAGCCGGAGAGATCGCCGGTCGCGTCGTGCAACTCCTGCAAGAGCCGTTCTCCCCCATGGGACACCACTGCGAGATCGGTTCCAGCATTGGCATCGCCATTTTCCCCGACCATGCCCAGGATATCACCCATCTGCTCAAGCTGGCGGACGAGACGATGTATGCCGTCAAGCAGCAAGGACGCAATCACTGGCGGTTGTATACGCCAGCATGAAAACCTATCCGGATTCAGCGGCCAGTCTCTTGCGCAGGCAAAAACACCGTCACCCGGAATCCACCCAGATCTTCCGATGCTCCAAGTTCCAGTCTGCCCCCGTAATCCGCGACGATCTCCGCCACCACCGCCAGGCCGATCCCCTGGCCAGCGGTGGCGTCGTCCGCCCGTTCGCCACGCTTGAGGATCCTGGCGTGATGCTCCGGCGGGCACCCTTCGCCGTCGTCCTCCACCTGTAAACAAAGAGCATCGGTCACGGTCAGACGCACCCGCTCCCTGGCCCATTTGCAGGCGTTGTCCAGCAGGTTGCCGGAGAGTTCCAGCAAATCCTCCCGATCCATCCGCATCGGGATCTCCTGGGGGAGACACATCTCGATGCGCAACCCGCGCGCCTGATGCAGCCGCCGCATCGCCTCGGCCAGGCCGGTCAACTCCCGGACGGCGTCCACGGATCGGGTCACCCCTTGCGTTCCGGCAAGGCGGACCTTCTTCAACTCACGGGAGGTGATGGCGCGGATCCGCTCCACCTGGGCGACGCATTTGCCGCGCAGATCGGCATGTTCTTCCAATTCGCGGCTCTCGGAGAGTTGCATCAACAGGGTCAAGGGGGTCTTGATGGCATGGGCCATGTTGCCCGCCGCCTGCCGGGAGCGCTCCAGCCGCTCCTGCAAGGTGGACAACAACCGGTTGATCGCCTCCAGAAAGGGCAAGACCTCCAACGGCGCCCCCGCCAGGGTGAGGGTCGCCACCTCCCCCCGCTCCAGACGCCGCACCTCCGAGCCTGCGGCATCCAGGGGTTGCAGGGCACGCCGCAATAATCTTTTTTGTAATATTAATAGCGATAAAATAACCACCAGCGAAATGCATGCAAAACCAACTTGCAAAATTAATACATTTTTCTCGAAACCGGTCAACTCCTCGGCAACGGCAATAATAATAAAAATATCCTGCTTGACATAGCGCCGGACCAGAATCAGCATGCTCCCGGAACGGGGCGCGTTGGCGGTGATCACCACCTCCCGGCCTTGCGGGTCCTCCGGGAACGTCAGGTCGGCATCCCACAGGGAGCGGGAGCGCAGGACCGTGTCACCGACCCGAATCCGGTAGTAGTGGCCGGACCAGGGCCGGGCGTACATGGTCGCTACACGGGCGGGATTGAGCTGCGGCCCGGTCGGATCCAGGGCGGCCAGCAGGCTCTCCGCGTCATGGGAAAGACGGGACTGCACATAGGCTTGGGTGAGATGCCGGATGGCCAGGCTCGCCACACCCCACTGGATGGCCATCACCACCACCAGGGCCAGGGTCAGGCCGAAGGCGAGGCGCTTTTGCAGAGAGGGGGCGGCGGACACGGTCAATGCCCCACACCATCAGACGAAGAGACCAGCCCGCGCAAGGCCTCCACCACCCGCCCAACCACATCGGACCACTCCCCTGGCCGAAATTGGTAAAATAAACGCACGCAGCCGGGATACCAGGGGGAGTCGTCCCGATCGTGCATCCAGCGCCAATCCGTCCCCAGCGCGGATAGCAACACCCAGCACGGTTTGTTCAATGCGCCCGCCAGATGGACCACGGCGGTATCCACGGCGATCACCAGGTCCAACTCGGCGATGATGGCCGCCGTGTCGGCAAAGTCCCGCAACGCCCCACTCAGGTCCGTCATCGGCTGCCCGCCAGGAACCCCTTCCTTGCACAAAGAAAACCAGGAGATGCCGGACACGGCCCACAAGGGGGACAACACTTGCAAGGAGGGAATGGAGCGGTTGGCGTCGTTGCGATTGCCCGGCGACCCCTTCCAGACCAAACCCACCCTGATCTTTTCTTTCACCAGTTCACCAAGCCGGGCCGAACGCCCCTCCGGGACCCGCAGATAAGGCAGCCGGGCCGGAATGGCCCCGCCCACGTACAGAGGAATGGACATGGGAAACGTCCAGTAGTCGTGCTCCGGGTAGTCGCCTCCGGCCTCCACCACCGCGTCCACCCCCTCCAGGGTGGCGAACAACTCCTGCAACCAGGGGTGTACGGCGCAGGTGAGACGCGCCACCCCCATGGCTTTCAACTCAGCAAAATAGCGACAAAACTGAATTTGATCCCCGAACCCCTGCTCCGGGACCACCAGCAGGGATCTCCCAGTCAGATCCTCGCCGCGCCACATGGGAAACGCCGCCGCGATGGGATGGCTCTGCCGGGCGCTCTTGGCCGGATGATGACGGGCCTCGTGCAGCGGCCACCCCTCCGCAAAACGGCCACGAGACAATAACAATAAACTCAAGTTATAAACAGCATCCACATGATCCGGTTGCAGCGCCAGCACATGGCGATAGGCGCTTTCCGCCTCGTCCGGCCTGCGGGTTTCGACCAGCAGAATCGCCAGATTGAACCAGGCGTCCGCCAGCCCCGGAGCCAGACGCAACGCCTCCCGGAACGCCTCTTCCGCCTCGCGGAACGCACCGGCCTCGGCCCACAGATTGCCCAGATTGATCCACACCCCCGCCAATCCGGGATGGATGCGCAACGCCTCCACCCACAACCCCTCGGCCCCGGCGGGATCGCCCAATTCCCTCCGGCAGGTCGCCGCCAGATTCAACAGGTACGGATCGCTCCTGTCCCTCGCCAGCATCTCTTGCACCAGTTCCAGGGCCTCCCCCGAACGCCCCTCGGCATGCAAGGCGAAGGCCCGCAACCTGGCCTGGCGGAGATCCCCGTTCACAGCAGGCGACGCCCCCCGTCCACGTGCAACACCTCCCCGGTGACGAAGCGGGCGCCCAGCAGATAACGCACCGCATGCACCACCGCCTCCGGACCGGCATGGGCCGCCAGGGGGGTGCGGTCCAGCATCTTGCGGAACCCCTCGGCCAGCGGGCCGGAGTCCCCCTCCGGTGGCAGGATCGCGCCCGGCGCGATGGCGTTCACCCGCACCCCCGGCCCCACCTCCCGCGCCAGGGCCTGGGTGGCCATGAGCAGGCCCGCCTTGGCCGCGCTGTAGGCCGCATGCCCAACCAGGGGACGCTCCCCCCAGATGTCGCACACCTGCACGATCAGACCCTGCCTGTCGGCAACGCGCATGCGCCGCGCCACCCGCATGGCGAACCACATAGGCCCCTGGAGATTCACCCGCAGCACGGCGTTCATCTCCTCCCAGTCCGGTTGCGCCGGATCGGTGGGCAGCAGCAGCCCGGCGCAGTTGACCACCACCTCCGGCACCCCTCCCAGGCGGCGCTCCGCCTCGTCCAGGCAGCTTTCCATGCGCCCCGGATCGGTCAGATCGACGCCCAGCGCCTCGGCCTCCCCGCCTGCCTGGCGGATCGCCGCGACACAATCCTCTGCCGCCGCCCGGTCCTGGTGAAACAAGACCCCCACCCGATACCCCAAGGCCGCCAGATCCCGGCTGACCGCCCCCCCCAGCCGTTTGCCGCCGCCCGCCACCAGCGCCACTCCGCCGGCAGACGGGGCCACGGCCAGGGGGATCTCCCGCAGGGTTTCCGTCCGCGCCGGCTCCTCCACCACCCGCGACTGCGGCTCACGGCGCGTCATCGACCGCCAGGGGAGCACGGGATCCGGCCGTCCTTCCCGACTTCCGCTCCAGACATACACGTACCACATGGGCAGCAGAAACACGATGAACGGCAATCCCAGCACAAAAGCGATCGCCAGCTTGCATCCGCTCCAGATCCGGTTCATTCCCGCGCCCCCGGAGAACCCAGAAACCGATACCCCTGACCGCGCCGGGTGACGATCCGCTCGTGTCCCACGATATCGCGCAAGCGTTTGATGTAGACCTCGATCACGTTGCTGTCCTTGTCCTCGTCGTATTCGTACACATGTTCGGTCAGGCGGGTCTTGGAGAGGACCTGATCCGGATGCAGCATGAAATAACGCAACAACCGGAATTCGGTGCCGGTCAACTCCCGCTCCTCGCCGGAGGGGAGCACCACCTTCTGGCGCGTCTCGTCCAGACGCAGACCATCCACCGTCAACTCTCCCCCCAGAGGACGGGCGCGGCTGCGGCGGGTCAGGGCGCTCAGGCGGGCGATCAACTCCTGGATGTGGAACGGCTTGCCCAGATAGTCGTCCGCCCCGGCCTGAAAACCGTCCACCCGTTCGTGCCACGCATCCCAGGCGGTCAGGATCAGCACCGGCAGGTTGTTGCCCTTCTTGCGCCAGTTGCGCAACACCTCCAGGCCGGGCCGACCGGGCAACCCCAGGTCGAGCACCACCACGTCGTAAGGCTCCTCGTCCCCCAGGTATTCGGCCTCGATGCCGTCATCGGCCCGGTCCACGGCAAACCCGGCGCGGCTCAACCCCCCGGCCAGGGAGGCGGCCAGCTCCGCATCGTCTTCCACCAGCAGCAAACGCACGGTTTCAATCCTCCCTGGTCCGCTTTTTGTTTTTCAACAGTTCCCCGGATCCGGCGTCGAAATAAAATTTTTCCACATCTCCGGAAGGATGCACCACCTCGATCTCGTAGACCATCCGTCCATGCTTGCGTTCCAGCTCCACCTCCAGCAGGCGTCCCTCGCGCACCTGCGGATGGCGCTCCAGGATCCGCTCCAGGGGCAGGATGGCCCCGGATTCCACCAGGCGTCGCGCCAGTTCGTGATCCCCATCGCCCCCGTCGGCGTACAGGGGCAGCGCCCAAACCAGCAGCGCCACCCCCAGCCACCGGTCAATCCTCCCAGCGGCCAACGCCCGGTATCCTGACTTCGTGTTCATCGAACGACCCCTGATCCGCCCGCGCATGACACCCCTCGCAACGGCTCAAGGAACCGAGCTTGGGATTCTTTTCCCACATTGACCGAGGGATCTCCCGATGCTTGTGGACGAAATACCGGGTGGTCGTGATCCGCTCCGGGATCTCATCGGTGGCAATGGAAGCGAGGAATTTCCTGGCCTTCCCCTCTCCGGCCCGGTCGGCGGCGTTGGCGGCGAGATAGCCGCGCAAGGCCGTTCCGGTTGCGTCGGCGACCTCGGCGTTCTCGCCGAAATGACGCTCCAGACCGTTCATCGTCCGCTCCCACGAGCGGGCCGGCAGCAGCGCGGGCGGATAGGCGAAATGACAGGAACCGCACTCCGCCAGATAGAGGGGATCCCGCGCCGGGGCCACCGCCCCCTCCCGTCCCGAAGCCGCCACTCCCAGGGAGAACGCCCCTCCCACGCACAACAGAAACAACACGATGCCCAACCGATACCGTTCGTGACTCATCATAGCATACTCCTAACGCAGAGTTGACAGAAATTGCAGAAAATCCCCCTTTTCCTGGGGCGTGCAGACCCGACCCAAGGTCCCCTTGCAGTTGCGCAGGAACCATTTTTCCACCTTGGCCGGATCCGTCAGCCGCTCCGGATTGACGGCGGGGGCCAACGGTTCGATGGGCTTGCCGGTCTTGACATGCCTGCCCGGCTGTCTGGGATCCCTGGTATGACAGGCGGCGCAACTCGCCCCTTCCGAGGCCCCGGAGGTCTCGCGGACCAGCAGTTCCGCCCCGCGCTCCGCCAGGAACGGCCCGGCCCCCGCGCTCCGGTATCCGGACAGCAACCCCTCCAGCGTGGCGGCCCCGGCGAGGGCCGGCACCAGCAGCAAACCGATCACGACCATGATGCTCCTCATGGATGTTTCCTCCCGGTAAACATGCTCTCGACAAGATTCTCCCGATGCCGCCACCCGGTGAACACCACCCCCGCCAGGTGGAGGGCGATCAGGCCCGGCAACCCCCAGGCGAGCAGACGATGTCCCTGCCGCCACCACCCCGCCATTTCCGGGGTCATCGACGCGGCCCATGCGGCAAACGGGCCGGAGAACTCCCCGACGCCGTACAGGATCAGCCCGGTCAGGGCGCAACCGACCACTGTGGCCAGCAACACCACCACCATCATCCCCCCCGCCGGATTGTGTCCCAGGTAGCGATCCGCATGCCCGGCAACCACCTGGCGCAGATAGGCCACCACCTCCACGGGCCGGCGCACGAACTCCCGCCACAGGGCGTATCCGCTGCCAATGAACCCCCAGGCCAGACGGAACAGGCCCAGCCCGATCACCATGCAGCCGCTCACCACATGCCAACGCATCCCATCGCCACCCGTCAGGATGGCCACGGCCACGCTCGCCACCAGCAGCCAATGGAACCAGCGCACCAGGGGATCCCAGACCAGGACGGCCCCCAGCCCGCTCATGCCGCCGCTCCGGTTTTCGCCCACACCCGGACCATGGCCCCCACGCCGGGATGGCCCGCCAACCGGTGCAAAACCGCCATGGCCGCGTGCGCCACCAGATAGCCCCACATCAACGGAGCAACGGCCTCGTGGAACTCCTTGAGCATATGCGCCCAACCACGACTGGCCATGCCAGGGTCCACGGCCAGCAGCACGACCCCGCTGCCACCCAGCAGGGTGGCCACCAGCAATCCGGCCCCATGCACCGCGCCCGCCAAAGGAGCCGGTTCCCCCTCGTCCGGGGGCAACCGCCCCTGCCGGGCATGGACGAGATGCGCCTTCAGATCGCTCCACACCGCCCGGCGGCGCTCCCCGGAGAACCATGGCATCAACAGCGCAAAGGGTCGCCGCCCCGGACGGGCCAGGGACCAGAGCCAATGCGCCACCAACACCCCCAGGATCATCTGGCCCAGGTTGGTGTGCAGCGCATAAAGAGATCTCCGGCGCGCCCCGGCTTGGGATGGACCATCACCGCCGCCAGGAGCAGTTCCACGGTGATCCCCAGGGCCAACAACAAATGCAGCAATCGGGTGAAACGGTCGTAATGCATGTGCAATCTCCTTCTTGACGATAGTGACGATAGCAAAAGATCCCACGGGGCCGACATTCCGGCTCCCTTGCGCAAGGAGTCTAACCGGGCAACGTGAACCGAACCTGAAACAGCGGGGACCGAAAATTTTTTTTTGCCTCTTTTTTTTTGCCGAAGGGGCGCCAAATGCGCTCAGGGCGCACTTGACAATTGGTTCCCAATTGCAGATTCTGCATAGTTGCAACACCATTCCATCGGCTGGAGAAACGGTCCATGAGGATCAGGCTCAAACTGCTCGCCTCCCTGCTTTCCGTCGCCATTTTCGCCGCAGGCATGGGATGGCTCGCCAACCGTCCGCACGCCGACGTGGAGCGGTCCATCGAACAACTGACCACCCTCCAGCTCGAAACCCTCCGCCACGCCACCGATGTCACCATGCGCCTGGAGGAAAACCATGCCGCCATCCGCGCGCTCATGACCGCCATCCCCTCCGGCAACCCCGACCAGAACAGCCCGGCAACACGAGAGGTCGCGCAACGCATCACGACCATCCGCGCGAACGGCGACCGGCTGCAACACACCCTCTCGCAGTGGGAAGAGCGGCTCCACCACTTCCGCTCCATCGATCCGACGGCCCCCTCGCACCTGGAGCAGGTGCGCTCCCTGACGGAAACCGTCGCGGCCATCGGGGCCATTTCCGGACAGCTCATCCTGGATATCGAAACCACCAACGGCAAGAACGCCGACTCCGCAAAACGCCTCGCCTTCTTCACCGGAGAGCTGGAACCGCTCTTCGCCAGGAGCCTCGACCTGTGCGAATCACTGCTCATGCACACGCACCAGGAGATGACCGGGCAGATCCAGATCATCCGGCGCGTCATGGAGAGTCACACCCGCCTGGGCTGGTATCTGGCGGGGGGTTCCCTGATCATCGCCCTGCTGTTGGCCCTGCTGCTGTCGAAACGGATCGCCAGGCCCATCGAGTCGCTGCGGGACGCGGCCATTTCGGTGGGTCAGACCGGCAAGTTCCACATGGATCTGCCCATGAACGGCAAGGACGAAATCGGTCAGTTGGCCAGCGTTCTCTTTTCGTTGTTCCACGCCTTCGAACAGAAACGCATCCGCGTGGAGGACCGGGAAAACGAACTGGGCCGCGCCGCCCGCCAATTGGACAAACTCCTCGTCTCCATCAACGACATCATCATCGTCTGCTCCCCGAAGGGGGATATCGAAAGGATCAACCGCCCGGAGGCGCTGGGCTACGCGAAAACGGTCCTGATCGGCCGTTCGGTGCGCCTCGTGCTCAAGGATTGGCATCTGTTCGTCAACGAGGAGAACCCGCAAAAAATTCTCAAGAACGGCGCGGCGCGCAACATCGAAACCACCCTGATCACCCAGCAGGGCGAACGGCTCCCCGTGCTCGTCACCGCCTCGTTTCTCACGGATCAGAACAAGGCGGTCGTTTCGGTGATCCTGGTGGCCAGGGAGATCGGCGCCTACAAACAGGCCCAGGAGACCCTCCGGGAACAGGAAGCGCAACTGCTGGCCGCCAGCCTGGCCAGCCAGGACAAGAACCGCTTTCTGGCGGCCATGAGCCACGAAATCCGCACTCCCATGAACGCGATCATGGGCCTGACCGATCTGGCGCTGCACGCCAACCCGGTCCCCAGGATCAAGGGTTATCTGCTCCAGATCACCCAGGCCTCCCGATCGCTGCTGCGCCTCATCGACGACATCCTGGACTACTCCCGGATCGAGGCGGGCAAACTGGAGCTGGTCGAGACCGATTTCCTGTTGCGTGACATCCTCGACCACCTCATGGAGTTGTTCCGGCAACCCATGGCGGAAAGCGGCGTGGAACTGGTGTTTCATCCCTCGCGCGAGCTGCATCTCGGTTTGACGGGGGATCCCCTGCGTCTCGAACAGATTCTGAGCAATCTCATCGGCAATGCCATCAAGTTCACCCAGCAGGGGGCCATCGAGGTATCGATCAAGACGGTGGACGAGAAGGATGGACGGATCACGCTGGAGATTTCGGTGCGGGACAGCGGGATCGGCATGACCGAGGAGCAGACCGAACGGCTCTTTCAACCCTTCCAGCAGGGAGACGTGGCCACGGCGCGCCGCCACGGCGGCAGCGGACTGGGTCTGGCGATCAGCAAGCAACTGGTGGAGATGCTGCAAGGCCGCATCCGCGCGGAGAGCATCACGGGGCAGGGCAGCGTCTTTCGCTTCACCGTCCGCTTCCGGCTGCGCGGCCAGGCCGGCGTCGGCCTGACGGTTCCGAAGGCGCTGCGCAACCTGCGGACCCTGGCGGCGGACGACACCCCACCGGCGCGCGCCGCGCTGCAAAAGACCCTGCAATCGTTCGGCCTCAACGTCCAGGCCGCCACATCCGGCCCGGAGGTCCTGACCGCCCTGCGCAAGGGGCTGGCCGATGACAAACCCTTCGGCCTGGTGATTCTCGACCAGGGGATGCAGCCCGATGGCATCGAAACATAGCGGGAGATCCAGGCCATCTACCGGCACCAGACCGTGCATCCCCAGCCGAGAGTCATTCTGCTGGTCACCCAAAAACAGGAGGAAGAGACCGCCGACCAGGCACCCGTCGCCGGTGTCGATGGCAGGCTGCCCAAACCGGTCGGCTGCGCGCCCCTGTACGACCTCATCATGGAACTGTTCGACCAGGAGGAGTCCGCCACCCCGCGCGCGGTAGCCAATCCGATCCTGTTTTCGGAATATGTCCAACGCATCGGCGGAGCGCGCGTGCTGCTGGTGGAGGACAACCTCGTCAATCAGCAGGTGGCCCGCGAGATGCTGGAAAACGTGGGCATCGTCATGGAAGTGGCCCACAATGGCAAGGAAGCGATCGCCATGCTCGGCAAGACGGCCTACGACCTCGTATTGATGGATATTCAACTGCCGGTGATGGATGGTTTGACCGCCTGCCGCATCCTGCGGGCCGATCCGGCGCACCGGGAGGTGCCGATCATCGCCATGACCGCCCATGCCATGATCGGCGACCGGGAGAAAAGCCTGGAGGCCGGCATGAACGACCACCTGGCCAAACCGATCGATGCCACGCGGCTCTATCAGACGCTGCTCGCGTGGCTGCCCGCCGGGGATCGGGGGGGGAGCCTGGCGGTAACGTTCCGGGGACCGTCGGAGTTGGAGAGCACCCAGAGACTGCCCGCCATCCTGCCCGGCATCGACGTGGGCGCCTGTCTGCGGCGTTTCAACGGCAACCATGCCAGCGCCCGGCGGGTCCTGCTGGCCGCGCGGGAAGATTTCGAACGCGCCGCCAGCCAGATGCGCGCCTGCGTGTACGGCAAACGGCAAGGCGACCGGGAGAATGCCCTGCGGCTGGCCCATACCATTCGAGGGCTGGCGGCCACCTTGACGGCGGAATCCTTGTCCCAAGCCATTCTGGCGCTGGAAACCGCCATTCGCGAGGAGAAACGCGGAGATCTGGCAGCGCTGCTGAAGGTCTTCGACAACACGCTGCAACGGCTGCAGGAGTCCCTTGGCACCCTGGAGGCCCGGCAACCGACGGCAGAAGCGACCGCCACCCCTCCCGACGCGACGCCGGAAGCCATCGCATCCCTGCTCAGAGAGCTGGAAGGTTTCATTCAGGCCAACGATTTCAAGGCGCGCGCCACCCTGGAGGTGATTCGCGCCCGGCCATGGGCCGCCACCATCCGGGAACCCCTGGAGCAATTGGAGCACCACCTGACGCGCTTCGATTTCAAGTCCGCCCAGGAACCCATGCAACGCCTTCTGCAAACCTTCCACATCCCCCACCATTGACAACACGATGCCCGCCCCCCCCAACAAACCCAGACTCCTCATCGTGGACGACCTGCCCGCCAACATCGAGGCCCTGGCGGGGATCCTGGTCGATGAGTGCGATATCTCCGTGGCGACCAACGGGCCGGAAGCCGTCGAAATCGCCCGCGCCGGGCATTTGGACCTGATCCTGCTCGACATCATGATGCCGGGGATGAACGGCCTGGAGGTGTGCAAAACCCTGAAGGGGGATCCCGCCACCCAGGCGATTCCGATCATCTTCGTCACCTCCCTTGGGGACAACGAGGACGAGGCCATGGGCCTGGAACTGGGAGCGGTGGATTACATCGTGAAACCGATCTGTCCGGCCATCGTCAAGGCGCGGGTGCGCAACCACCTGGAACTGGTGCTGGCCCGCGAGGCGGCCAACGAGGCCAATCGGGCCAAAAGCGCCTTTCTGGCCATGATGAGCCACGAAATCCGCACGCCGCTGAACGGCATCCTGGGGTTTGCCGAAATCCTCGCCAACGCCCCCCTGCCGGAAAAATTCCAACATTTTGCCCAGACCATTCTCAACGCCGGGCAGGGGTTGCTCACCGTCATCAACGACATCCTGGATTTTTCCAAGATCGAGGCCGGCCATCTGGAACTGGAAGAGATCCCGTTCGATCTGGACAGTCTGCTCGGCGACATCGATACCCTCTACGGACAAGGATGCACCGCCAAGGAAGTGACCCTGCGCCTGCAACGCGACCCCGGCCTGCCCCGGACCTTGGCCGGCGACCCCAACCGTCTGCGGCAGATTCTGAGCAACCTGATGAGCAATGCGATCAAATTCACCAATCGCGGCGGGGAGATCGTGCTGGCCGTCACCCGGCGGGAGGCGGCCGGGGAGAAGGTCGGGGTGCGGTTTTGCGTGTCGGATACCGGCATCGGGATTACGCCGGAGGATTGCGGCAAGCTCTTTCGACCCTTTGTGCAGGCCACGCCCGCCACGGCGCGCAAATACGGCGGGACCGGCCTGGGTCTGGCCATCAGCGCGCAGTTGGTCCGCTTGATGGGCGGGGAGATGCGGCTGGAGAGCCAGCCCGGTCAGGGCAGCCGGTTCGGCTTCACCATCGCCATGCGGGACGCAACCCGACCGGAACCGCTCGCCGATGCGGGGGCGACGCTGACCGTCACGCCGCTACTCCTGATTTGCGAGGACGATCCGGTCAACCGCCTGTTCATCGCCGAGGCGCTGGAATCGCTGGCGGTCACCGGCTTCGAGTTCGCCACCACCGGGCGCGAAGGGGTGGAAAAATTCCCCGCCCGGCCCTGGGATCTGATCCTGATGGATTGTCACATGCCGGAGATGGACGGTCTGACCGCCACCCGACACATCCGCGCCCTGGAGACCGGTCACGGCACCGCCCATCCGACCCCCATCATCGCGCTCACCGCCGATGTCCTGTCGGAAAACCGCGCCGCCTGTCTGGAAGCCGGCATGAGCGACTTCCTGGCCAAACCGTTCACCATGGATGACCTGCAAAAATGCCTGCACAATTGGCTGATCCGTCCCAGCGAACCCGACCAGGCACCGCCATGACCGATCAATAGGCGCTTGCATCCGCAGCGGCCATCCATTAATATAAAAAATTTGTAACTATTCAGCCCACCCCACCGCCACCGTATGATGGCGGTAGGCTCGATCATGGCATTTTCATAAAATCCGGCCATTTCCCTTGGAACAGGTCTCTCAACGCCTGCATCCCTGAGATGCCGTTTTTTTGGCATGTGACCAGAAAGCTGCGCACCCTGCAAAA
>PDZX01000144.1 GCA_002753185.1 Magnetococcales bacterium WMHbin3 | reverse complement strand
CGCCAACAAAATCGTCAGGCCGTGGCAGAAGACCACAGACCAGGCGATGGTAAAGGTGGAGCAGCATGCAAGGCGGTTCATGCTTCGACGCCTCCCATGACGCGGTGCCAGTTGGCGATGTACTGGCCGGCGACACCATGCCCCAGAGGCGTGTTGTACCAACGCTTCCAATATCCGGCCTGACCATCGATATCACCGGCCTCCGGCAGCACATCCGGGCACCGGAGGTAGTGGACCCGGCACATGGCGCAGGAATAGGTCAGATCCCAAATCAGTCGCCCAGGGTCCGGCTTCGGATATGGCCCCAGGATGTTCAGACCAAGCTTGGTGCGGGAGTGCAGAAAGTTGTCCCAGAGGTCGTTGTGGGTATTGGGTTCCATCTGCCAGAGGCCCCGGGCCGGACCGGAACCGAGTTGGCGGACGTAGCGCAAGCCAGATTCCTGGATTGCGGTACCGAGCACGAGTTCTTCGGCGCCTTCGCTCCAGAGGCCGAGACGTTGGAGGGTCGGGCGGATGATGTGTTCGCGGAGTTGATGCGGGTCGAGTCCCATGGTGCGTCTCCCGGAAAAAGAAAACCCGCCGCGAGTTGCCCCGGGCGGGGTGGATAAAAAAACCCGCCGCAGGTTGCCCTGGGCGGGTCGAATATGTTGCATCGGTGGTGGAGGGTATCGCCGTGCGCACGTTCCACCAGCATGATGAGGATTATGTCAAGTTCTGTTCGTGATGTCCACCTCTGTGTTGTTCGAACAATTTTGTTCGAACACTTTTCCCTCCAGCACGGTTTAGCAGGGTGGCGATGATAGTCAGAGTACTCATCCACATTTCCCATACTCTGGTCCGTTGGACACCGAGTTTGGCCATGATCACCTTGCGAGGCACCCCCTCGGCATGGAGCCAAACCAAACGCACCTGATCTGGCTCCAGCCAATGCAGCCATCCCATGGTCTCGTCCATGCGAGTGATGGCATCGGCAGTGGGTGGCCCGAGCCGGATCACCAGTTCGTTGTAGCCGTAGGCCTCGCTGAATTCGTGGATGACGTCCGGCCACGAACTGCCGTACCCGGCTGGTTTCAATCCAGAGACCTTGAGCCGTCGCAGCGTCGTCGCCGCTTCCGCCATCCGTTCCGCAACCATCTTGGGGGTCCATTTTTCAGCCATATGTCACCTCCTTTCCGTGACGTCCGAAGAGCTTTTGAGCCAGATGCTGGATCATCTCCCGTTCCGGCCAGCCCAGCCTGGGGTCGTTCGCGGCCACCACCAGGATGCCGTGGTCAAGCCAGCCATCACGTTTTTTCTGCTCCACGTCCATCCGATCCGGGATGAACCGGGCCAAGCAGGAGCGCGGGGAGTGTGGTGCGCCGATCATTTCACCACCTCCTTGTCAATGGCCCAGTGGAGGACGGCCAGGGCGTCGGCGGCGTTATCGTCCACGGGCTGGTGTCCCTTCCGACGCATCGCCTCGATCACTTCAGTTTTGGATGCGTTGCCCTTGCCCGTGGCAGCCCTCTTGACGGTGCCAACCGGCACACCGCAGTACGGGATGGCATGGAACTCCGCCCAGGCCGTGAGGTGCGCGAGAAACCCACCGTACATCTGGGCCGCCGTCACCCCGGCATGGGCACGCACTTCCTCCACGAAGATGCCGCCGATGGGATGCGCAAAACCGCGCACCTCATCGAGCCACTGTTTGAACCGGAGGTAGCGCATGCCACCTCCCTCGAACCGGCCAGGCCTGAACTCCACCGTGCCGCTGGTGATGGTACCGTCCGCCTGTCGCAGCGCCCAGCCGGTTTTGGTTCCGAGGTCCAGGGCGAGGATGGAACCGTTCCCATCCGCCCCGTTTTGATGCAAAGTCGTTTCAGCCATTTCTGCCTCCTGTTGGTCGAGTGGTCAGGGTGGCGACGGGACCCGCCAAGATCGTCGTCGCCACCCGCTTGTTGGTCCCCATGGAGAGGGGGTCAAAGAGTGCTTGTATTGGTGGGGGTTCTGTGAGAACCCCACCATATACGTAGTATATGGGAACGCGGGAACGATTTTTTCTCCTTGTTTTTCAATTTGTTAGCCGTTCCCGTGATTTTTGGGAACGGCGGGAACGGGAAAGTTAATGCATTGTTTTTGCTTATTTTTCCATTCCCGTTCCCACGGGAACGCGGGAATTGCCCATTTTGGGAACGGTTTCGGGAACGGATTGTAACAAGTTTGATAAGAACAATTCGCAATTGGATCGCTTCCATGGCACCCTCCTGATTCACTGTTCACCCATGAGTCCCGCGCCGGTCTGGAACCGACCGACGCCCATGGCAAACTCCCCGTTGGGGACGTCGAGCCACTTTTTCATCTTGCTGTCACCGGCCATGCAGAGGACGACCCGCTCCGCATCCAGGAGGGTTTCCGCCACTTCCAGGAGCATTTTCCTGGGGAGGTTGGCCAGGGCATCCGGCAATTCCGACCGTCGGTCGAACAGGCCACTGCCACCGGTGCGTGTGAAGGGCTGACCATTGGCGGCCACTCTGGCGATGGCGGTTTCCAAGGAGGCAAGCAGATCCTCATGGCCACCCATGATGCTGTACAGATTCGAGGTGCGTTCGATCAGCAGGCCAGAAAGCCCGTCACGCACATAGATCCGTACCGCTTTGTCCGTTGGCCAGTTGCTTTTGACCACAGCCCCGCAGAACACCGCATCCCGCTCGAAACGTCTGTTGAGTTGCTGGCAGATCTTTTTTGCCTCGCTGTCATCCATCGCCCACAGGGCATAGGTCCAACGCCCGCTGTCGACGAGGGCCGTGGTTCCGCGAATGGCCTCCCGCGCGTCATGGGCGGTCAGGATCGGCTTGACTCCGGCCTTGCGGAAGTGGTGAGTCGCCAGTACGGTAGCTCCCGTTTCCGCCGCAATCCGGCCCAGAGCGGCAAAGAACATCGCGCCCGAGGCGGGATCGGCGTTCACATCCGCGCCCGCGAAACTTTGCAGGGGGTCGATGACCAGCAACCGCAAATCCCGGATTGCCGACAAGGCGGCACACAACTCATCAAACTCCCTGGTCAGAACCGGGCCATCACGTCCGGAATTCACCAGAGGCATCGGTCCCCCTGCGTTGGGAAGGGGAAGCACGATCAACCGGGAATGGTTCGTCACGCGCGGAGCGAGGCCGTGCAATCGCCGATGGAGTTCTTGCTGATCATCCTCGGCAGTCAACATGACGGCAGTGCCGATCTCCGGTTCGAGCTGGCCTCCCAGGGCAAAGGGCAACTCCATCATGCCCGGAACCACAGAGGCAGTTTTGACGACCAAATCCAGCAGCAGCATACTTTTCCCCGCGCCGCCAATCGCGGCCACCATGCCCGGTACGGCAAGTGGCAGAACGCCACGAATCAGCCAGCGTCGTTCGGGAGGGGTGCCGAGATAGCGGTCATAGGTCCACGAAAGCAGGTCAAGCCTGGAAGATGTGTTGCGATGGACATTCTGCCGTTCGGCTGTGGCCAAAAATGACAGGATATCCATCTCTTCGGCGATGGCATCGGCGGCATCCCATTTTTCCGGCTTGTCGGCAGGTGGAATGAGGATGGCCACAACACGGCATCCGACAGCCTGGCAGGCATGTGCCGTGTCTTCGGCATATTTCCATCCGACGACGTCCTTATCCGGCCAGATCAACACATCCTTACCCGCAAGCGGGGACCAGTCGGTTTTATCCACCGGTGCTTTGGCGCCGTGCATGGCAGTGGAGGCAACGATGCCCTGATCGATCAATGCCTGGGCGCATTTTTCGCCCTCCACCAGGACGATGCGGGGAGAGGCGATCACCCTTGGGAGATTGAATAGCGGACGCGGTTCCGGAGCTTGCTTGCGGCGGGCGATCACATCCCAGGGGCGAAATTCCTTCTTGCCATCCAACGGTTCATACCGATAAACGCAGGCCACCAGGTTGCCGTTTTGGTCATGGTAATCCCACTTCCCGGTGGCAGGGCCAAGCGCATCTA
>PDZX01000143.1 GCA_002753185.1 Magnetococcales bacterium WMHbin3 | reverse complement strand
CCGCCAAGGCTTCCGCCAACAGTTCGGCTTGCACCTCTGCCTGAGGTTCGGGGACGCCAACCTCACGCAAGCGCTTGGTGTATTTCAAGGTGTCGAATGCAAGACCGGACATGGGATTGTCTCTCCGACAGACAAAAACGAAATGGTGAGGATACTCTAGACGATCGATGCCTGATCGTCCAATGAAATCTTCGCGACTCCCCGCGCAATCCGGGAATCCTTGTTCATCTACATTTCAGGCGCCCAAACTTCGCGCTGGTATGCGTACTCCTGGAGACTTCTGTAACGAGGGTCTTCGGCAAGCTTTGGTTCCGACTGCGCAATCTCTTGCAGGCATCTCCCCAACTCCTGCGGCGCCCATGTCTGGTTGGCAATGATGGCGGCGAGCAAACGCAAGGCATCCGTGGGAAACCTTTGACACAGCCTGGACTTGTGCAATTGATCCACTGTGTGGCCCGGATGATTCAGCGGGCGCAGCCAGCCTTGGACCGCCGTCAAGGCTGCGGGGAATTCATCGCCAGCCGCGATGCATAATTGGCTGAGAGATTTGGCAATGAGAGGCGTGCGCAGGTCGCGGGATTTGGGCCAGACGCGTTGCCAGACCGGCAGGACGTGGTGTCGCCAATACGCCTCCCGTTGATCGGCTGCTCCTTCGAGGGCCTGTGTGAGCACGCGTGCCGCTTCCTCCAATCCCTCCTTGGGAAACGCGTCAAGCGCGGAGCGAAACTCAGCCCACGTAAAACCTTCCATCGGTTCCAATGCCGCATAGGTCAGAATGGCCGCGAAATTTTTGTGATATTCTCCCAGCTTGTCGTAATGGCGGGCGCATTCCAGAAATTGAGGTTTGCATTCGACCAGCAAGGGTTGGTAGATGCGCGGTGACCTCAGGAAACCTTCCCATACGGCCTGTGCTTCGGCCGGATTGTCCCAGGAAAACAGTGGCAACAGGTGCTGCGTTGTCCAAGGGCGATCCACGCGAAAGAGTGGGATCGCGTTTGCGCCAAGCAGCACCCTGCCGTGACGAAAGCGGTCCACTCGAATATCGCAGAGTTCCGAGAAGAAGGATTCGATCTCAGGTGGCAGCCGTTCATTGTCGTTCGGTTTGCCATGGGACCACAGATTGAGCAGTGCCTGGGTCACATGCCCTACCGGGTGATTGAGCGCCTCAAAAACGGGTTGGTTGCGCGGATCGGCATGGCGCGTCATGCCGGACTCTTCCGCGAGAGGCAGATGCAATATGCGGCGGCACAGATCGAGCAAGATGGCATCGGGTCGCCGGATCGACCTGGAAGCGGATTCGATCCAGCTCGTCAGGGGATGTACCAGTTCACGGGCGACGTCATCGGGCATGGTCAGTACCAATGGCGCCGCGTCACGCCATGAGTCCGGGAGCAGATCATCCTCTCTCCAGGTTTGCAACGCGTCTCGCCAACGCGCTATCGGCCAAACCTCTTCACGCGAGATCTGCCGAAGCGCGTTCAAACTGTCGGCGAACCGGGTACGGCAGACTGTCGGCCAATTGTCCTCGTAAAAGGGGAATCGGTCAGGTTGTGTTTGCTTGAGCCATGGAACCAGTTCCTCTAGTGTGTTGGGCGCAATTTCGACATTTCTTCTTTTGTTGAAATCCGGGTCTTCATGATCCTCTGCCAATTCCCACGTCGGGTGGGCGCGCGACAGTTCTCCCAGCCGTGTCGTGGCCGCCTTTCCCAGTGTGAGACCGGATGTATTCAGTTCTGCCAGGTGCCACCAGACCAAGTATGCGACGCTCTCTTGGTCTGTCTCACGTGGATTTCCAGCCAGGATGGCACTCTCCAGCCGTTCCTGATCGGTCTGTGCCAGGTGGCCTCCTTGCAACACCAGAAGCCGGAATTTTTCTTGTTGTGTACCCCTGGCCCACAGCCAGCGGGCGTCATCCGCCAGCAACCAGTCCACCCACTCCCCTGGGGCGATGCAGCCGGGTTGGCAGGCGGCAAAGAAGGCCAGGCGTTTGAACGTAGGGTATGGGATTGCGAACCATGCCTGTGCAATGTGCCTCGCGCGTATGCCATCGACGCTGTAAACCGCCAGCCATGCATCGCGCAGCGACTCGATCAGGAAGACCCAGTCGTGGAGACCACAGTTTTGGGGATGCGGAAAGATGGATGGCAGAGACATGAAATTTCGGTCTGTGTGATCATCGTCCTCGCCCAACTCCCGCAGCAGGTCCAGAGCATCGCGCAGCAATTGTTGAAACTCTTCCTGCAGCAAAGGCAAGACGGATTGCCAGGTATGACCCGCGTAGTCCGAATGCGTCGCATGGGCGTCATCTGCGGTCAGTTCCAGATCCCAATTCACCAATTGCCGCGTATGCGTTGGATCTTCGGTGCTTGCGGACGCCTCGTACAATTTCACCTTTGGTGACAGCAACGCGCGCAGTTCCATTTGCAGGGACACCGTCAATCCATCGCGTCGCAGACGATCATGCCACCTTTGCAAATCAAGAGTTTCCCAGGGCGGTTTCACCAGCCCACCCAGCAACAGACGCCACAACGTCCGCATCGGCGGCACGGGGATGGCGTTTGGCGCATGGGTGCGAATCTCATCCAATTCGGATGCCTTGCCCTCACGTTCGAGGCGGGCCAAGCGCTCCAGTTGCCGCTCGATCAACTCAACCCATTGTTTATCCAATTGCCCACCGCGATTCGCGATCCAGAGGATGAGCCGTGGATCGTTCATGTGTCGGACCAGCCAGCTTGCAAGGTGATGCATCACGGGGTCCCATGCCGCGTCCGATACGCCGCCGGAAACCAAGGTCATTTTTGGCGCGCGGTGGCATGGGGCGGGACGCTGAATCAGGCTGAAACCGGGCTTCGTATCGCTATCGGCATCACCGCATACCGGCACGCCGAAACGGGGGAGATCGGCATGGGAAAATCGTTCTTTCGCAAAGACATCCAGTAGCCATTCCAAAGGCGGCACGGGATTGAACTCCGCAAATCGTTTGGCGGGCAGACCCGATTTGTCCAACAAGGCCCAGAGCATCCGCCCGACGAAGTCATCCTGAGGTGTGCTGGTCAATGGGAGCGCGCGGGCATGCCTGACAACGATCTGCTCCTTGCCCATTACACCGTCGCGGTAGGCGTTCGCCCATGCGTGCAAGGACGAGTGCAGCAACGCATGCTTCTTATCCTTCCTGCTCCCGGTGGGAACCTGGTACAGGATGGGTGTGACGCCCCTGGCTCGCCATTCCTTGATCTCGTTTTTTTCCTGGCCCGGCCTGCAAGCGCCAAATGCCCATGCCTGTGGTGTGACCTCGCCAAGCATCTTGTCGGCGGCCAGGGCATCCATCATGTAGCGCAGCATCGGGTCATTGATGCTGTAGCCAACGAAACATACCGTATGGTTGCGAAAAAGTTCGCTCACGAAGCGGGCCGCCCAGCCCTCGGTGAGGTACGCCAAGCCAAAATCACCGCTGGTGACCACCAGTCGCTGCAATTCCGATTCGTCCTGGTCGTCCGGGAGGCGTCCGTGCAGGTAAACCAGTCCGTTCCAGCGGCTCTGCTTCGGAATGGGCAACATCGGCGCCGCATAGGCATGAAAAGTCTGCCCTGAGCGCTCGGCTGCGGCGTCGAACACACGGTCGAAGTTGGTCGTCACGAGCCGCAGCATGCCTTCGCGGTTGTGTGCCAGTCTCAGCAGCGCTGCATGGGTATCGGTCGCGCCCTTGCAGTGCAAATTGGGCGTCAGCGCTTGTGCCAAGGCACGCCGGACGTTAAGTCGTTCCTGCAGGTGCAGGCGCAGTTCCAGCAAGTTGAGCGCGGCGTCGGAACGGTTGTGCTTGATTGCCTTCTGCTCCATGGGAGTGGGCGCTATATCGATCTTTTGGTAAATTTGGTTCACCAATCGGGATAGGGGGGGCTTGTGGCCTTTTCCCCCTCCCACACCACCGTGCGTACGGGTCCGTACACGGCGGTTCGGCGGATTAAGCTGTTTTAGGCAGGGTAGGTGGGAGGA
>PDZX01000024.1 GCA_002753185.1 Magnetococcales bacterium WMHbin3 | reverse complement strand
GTTTGCTAATATTCAGTTGACTCGGGACAGTTTTCATGGCGAATGGAACTATGTGATCTCGCCATACGACGCATCAAAGAAGTCCATGTAATTTTTTAACGGCTCCTAAGGTCAGGTTGTCCGGGATTGGTCGGTCAAATTGCAGATTCAATGTAACAAGATCACCGACTTTTCTTGTCTTGAGACGCAGTGCCAACATGCCGAATTCGATGTTTTGAGGCGCCTGGCTGGTCGTGCTGATCAGCAGACTGGGGTGTTTTGGCACCAGTTCGACCAGTTTCGCTTCTGCGCTGGGGTCTTTGATGCAAATCGGTGAACCGGCACGGTCGGCGGCGTGAATGGTGGCGAAGGCGGTGTCGCTGCAATTGGAGATGTTGGCGCTGCTCTTGTTGATGATGATGCGAAGAGGTAAGGGGTTGTTTGTCAGTAAATTGTTATTGGTAACTGCCAATGTGAAATCAATGGAAGTGCCGTTGACTGGAACCCTGGGGGCGACAAACGTGGGATTTGCAGTTTTTGTGTCGGACAAGATCACATTGGGGAATCCTGGCAGGGACCAAAGATAGGACAGGATCGTACCGCCATTGGGGTCACTGGACCCGCTGCCATTCAAAGTAATCGTTTCTCCCTCGAATGCCGTAGTTAAATCGGCTGATGCTGCGGCGCTTGGCGGTGCTGTGGTATTGGAGATGTTGACAATGACCGATTTTTCGGTGAAAAAATCAGCCGGGTCGGTGACTTTAAGAGTGAGATGCAATTTTGTTGATGTGATATAGGGTGAGAGGGTTGGCGTGGTGAATGTGATGACCGGAACTGTCGTTGCTGTTGACCAATACGGAATTCTGTATGGATCGCTTGCGTCTTGCGTCCATTCATATCGCAAGCCGGCTGCGTTGATATGGTCATCCTTGACGTCAACAGGGGTCAATGTGATGACCGTATTCTGGGGTGCTGATGTGTTGATGATGTTGCCGGTTTGATTGGTAAGCGTGACGCTGGCAACTGTGGGGGGGAGCTGGTTGGCGGCCACGATTTGGACTGTCAGGGTGACCGAGGAGGTTCTGCCTAACGTGTCTATTATCGTTTCCTTGAATTCATATTTTCCAACAGGTACCTGTTTGCCAATGTCGGCAAAGGTCGATAATGCATTGACATTGTTGATCGTGATTTGAGCGTTTTGTGGTGAAACGGTCCAGAGGCTGGTTTTTAAAGTGCCCGGAACATATAAGGATGGCGATGCGTCCAATGTAATTCTTACGCCTTGCTGAACGATTATCTCTACTGGGATTTGAATAACTGTTACCGTCGAAAGGATAGCGACTGGTTGGTTTGTTCTTACTAAAATGGGTATGGATGCAGTGTTGGGTTGACTGCCATCATTTGTGGTTAAGTCAAATATTAAAGTCGATTCTGTTGCGGGAATTTGTGGTATCACAAATGAAAATATCGAATTTGTGTTGCTGACAGGCGGTAAGCCCAATGCAGCGCAATTGGAACACGTCCATAGATAACTGATATTTGCAGAAGGAAGTGTGCTTGTACTTTTTGAGCCGTTCAAGATAATTGTAGATCCTACATCATAGAATGTTGCGCTTCCTGCGCTTTTCGGGTTGATTTCCGGAATTGGAGTCGTGGCTGCAAATAATGGATTGCTGAAAATCAGACACGCTATTGTGAATATTATTTTGATTAAGGTGTTATTGTTTAAAGTGATCATGATGTGTATCCTATTGATGTGTTTTCTGTTCAGAGACGTTACATAACGCAAAACTATCTGTAAATTCTGAAAGTATTGCTTTGTGGATAATTATTTTTTTGTTGATGTCTGTTGTCAATGCTGGCTGGTTCAGGCATGATCTTCCTGGATTTTTGGCAGACAGGTTCCGCCTGATAAGAAACAGGATGGCAACTGAGTTGTTGGGTGTATTGGGTGTGTTGGCCAATATAGTAGCCTGTCAAGCCGGACAGACCGCCAATGGTTGCCGCTGCTCCGGTGGTGAATAATAGCTCTGATTTTGCATATTGCGCATTTGAAAATAATATTATAAACAAAAATATTGAAAATTTAGATTTAGCTTGCATTGTTTTACACTCCTTTTGTTGAAGATCTGGCAAATTCTTCGTGTTGCGTAGAGTTTCGGGCAAATCTTTCCCGCCCCTGTGGGTTCCAGGGATATTGATCCTGTCAAGCGTCAATTCCAAATGCGATGCGCACAAGAATGCAAAGGCAATGCCGACTCTACGCAATACGAAGAGTCGGCAATTATCAAAACTCAATAAACTGCGTCTTTGTGATTGCCTTTCCAAGGACAAAGGAATGGACGGGACACCGATTTTTGCGAAACGTTTGAAAGAGGCGCGTCTCAGGGCGGGGGTGTCCCAATTGGGATTGGGGATTCAAGCCGGACTGGATCCGGATGTGGCCTCTCCACGCATCAACAGGTACGAGCATGGACGGCACGCTCCTGGCGATATGCGCTTCGTTCAGAAATTGGCACTCCTTCTGAAAGTGCCCATGGCCTATTTCTTCTGCCCGGAAGAGGAGATCGCGGCGATCCTGCTGTTGGTCGGGGCCATGAATGCCGAAGAACGGCGGGAGTTGTTGATCTGGTTGAAGGGTAATCGTGTGGCGCCCTCTGTGCCAGCGGCTACCTCTCCCGCACCAGCTTTGACCCCGACATGACGTTTTTGGCATTGGGATCGCCGACGCCGAGGTGGATGTCAAGTCGTGGTCGTCGGCCCGGTTGACGATCCGCCCCACTTTACTGTATCGCTTATTGAAAAACCGCCTGCATCGAGTCGGCCTTGAAAATTTTGCCAAGCCAGGCTGTCAACTCCTCCAGAGTGGCTGAGGACACCCTGTTTTTGACAGATTCCGGGACGGAACCGAAA
Organism: Magnetococcales bacterium WMHbin3; assembly: GCA_002753185.1. Taxonomy (GTDB): domain Bacteria; phylum Pseudomonadota; class Magnetococcia; order Magnetococcales; family Magnetaquicoccaceae; genus Magnetaquiglobus. Next base: position 51,769 of record PDZX01000024.1, on the reverse strand, counting down.
CGCTCCTGGAGCAATTGGAGCAAGGATTCGGCCTTGCCTTTCCGTATTCCGATCCTTTCAACGCTTGTAATGTATTGCATGGCCTGATTCTCCTCAAAGTTTGACAGTTCTTGCCAGAACTGGTCATCCGCCGCTTCCGGCAGATGGAGCACCCAGTCGATGAACCGGTACAAGTCGATGATCTGTTGACGATCGAAGCCACGGTGGTACAGACTGCGCGTAATGCGGCGCTTCTCGTGGTAGCGTACATCGGGATGATTGCGGGTCTGCTTGCCGGTCAGGTGCGCCAGGGTGACGATGGCGAAGGGGTTGCCGGATTGCTCCAGGGCAGGGAGGTCCTCCAGGTAATCCAGCAGCTTGATGGCATGGAACCGATAGTGCATCCCCGATCCCCATCTTTCGTAGCCGAAGGTCGATGGCCGCCAACCGGGTTCCTCGTCCGCCAGAATGGCCAGGCCGATCACGGGCTTGCGGTGGAGGTCATAGGCCCGATGCTGACACGTGTACATCCGTTCTGCGAAATCGGGATCCCGGCTCCCCTGGACTTCGACGTGGATCAGCACCCAGAGTTCATCGCCATCGCGCAGCCACACCTTGACCAGCAGATCGACGCGCCGGTTGCCGCTCTCCGCTTCACGGGTGATCCGATCCAGTTCCTTGTCGAGAAACTCCGGGTCACGCTGCCAATCGATGTCGTCATGCGCTTCCATGAGGAAAAAAGCCAGGAATGCCTTGAAGTGGCCCTTCAGGATCTCCTTCCACGGCGAATCGTACTCGGTGGATTGGTTCTGGCTTTCGTCGGATGTCATGTCACTCCTTGGACTGGCATGGCAGTGATTTTTTTGTGTATCTTCCGTCAACGTTCGCCAATAGGCAAGAGAAATCGCTCCCTCGCCTATTGCGAGGCATCCCATCCACCCCGGCGGGTGAGGCGCTGGTTGAGGGCCTGGCGGGTCAGGCCGAGCATGCCGGCGGCGATCTTCTGATTGCCCTTGGCCAGGGTCATGGCGTGGTGAATCAAAAACGTTTCGGCCTCCTTGAGGGTCGGAGGGGGCGCGCCCTCCGGCCAGGTGAGCGCGGGCATGCGTGGCGTCGTTCTGATCGGGGCATCCTCCGTCATCCCCATGGCTTGCCGGAAACTCGCCAGGGACATCATCCCACGTTGATGGGTGGCCACCGCGTCGAACACCATCGCCCGCAACTCGCGGACGTTGCCGGGAAAGGGATGGGCGGCCAACAGTCCCAACAACTCGCGTGGCGCGGTGGGAGGCGCGGCCCTGCCCATGGATTGGGCGGCCTCGGCCAGGAATCGCTCCAGCAGCGGGGCCAGGTCCTCCTGACGCTCCCGCAGCGGCGGCAGATGGATGGCGTGGGTGGCCAGACGGTAATAGAGATCGAGCCGGAATTGCCCGCTCCTGGCCATCTGCTTGAGGTCCCGATTGGTGGCGGCCACCACCGTCACCTCGCTGTTGCGGGAGAGATCCGAGCCGAGCGGTTCGTACTTGCGCTCCTGGAGCAGCCGCAACAGCTTGACCTGACTCCCCTCCGCCAGATCGCCGATCTCGTCCAGGAACAACGTCCCCTTGGCCGCCCTGGCCACCAACCCTTCCCTGGACTGCTCCGCGCCGGTGAAGGCCCCCTTGCGGTGGCCGAACAGGGTGTCGGCGAACATATGCTCGTCCAGGCCCGCCACGTTCACCGCCACGAAAGCCCCTTTTCGGCCTCGCAGGGCATGGAACGCCTGGGCGAACAGCTCCTTGCCGGTCCCGGTCTCTCCGGTGATGAGCAGGGCTTCGCCCGTGCGCGCCACCGCCTCCAGATACTTGAACAGGGCCTCGATGCGTCGGCTTCTGGTGACGATGTGGGCGAATGCCTCTGGATTGGCCAGTTGGCCCCCCAGCAGATAGCCCCGCAGGGCGCTGACCTCCCGCGTCAGTTCCATGGTCCGCTTGGCCCGGCGCACGGCGGAGACCAGCCGTTCCTCCTCCACCGGTTTGAGCAGATAATCTTCCGCCCCCTGCCGCATGCACTCCACGGCGGTGGCGATCTCCTGTACGGCGGTCACCACGATCACCGGCAGATCCGGGGCGTGCGCCTTGATCCGGGACAACAGCTCCAGACCGCCGATATGGGGCATGTTGAGGTCCAGCACCACCACGGCCGCCGGCAGTTGTTCCAGCATCGGCAGCACCTCGCGGCTGTCCCGGATCGTCACCACCGGCTCCACCCCTTCCCGGCGCAACAGCAGGCTCATGCCGCGCAGGGTGTCCTCCTCGTCGTCCACCAGGAATACGGGAGCGCTAGGCTCTCCGGAGGCAATGGAACTCGTTTCGCAGGCGGCGTTCATGATGCGTCCTCCTCCTCCTCCTCCATGGCCGTGAATGCGAGGGTTGCACGGGTTCCCTCGCCGGGTTGCGATGTGTAGGTCAGTGTTGCATGATGCCGATCCAGAATCTGGCGGATGATGGCCACTCCCAGCCCCAGCCCCCCTTCGCAGGTGCGCGTGGTGAAAAAGGGTTCGCCGACGCGGGCCAGGACCTCCGGGGTCATCCCCTGGCCCTGGTCGGCGATCTCGACGATCACCCGGCCCGTCGCCTGGCGCATGCTCAGGGTCACCCCGTGTTGCTCGTCGGGCAGGGACTGCAGGGCGTTCATCAGCAAATTGAGAAATACCTGTTCCAGTTGTCTGGGATTGCCCCGGATCATCAGCCTCTCGGTCGCCAGATCCAGATGGAAATGGCGGGTCCGTTTGGCGATGGTATGTTGCAGGATCGATCGGGAACGCTGGATCACCTCGCGCGGATCCAGGCGCTGCATGGCTTGGTCATCCTCCTTGCGGGCCAGATGTTTCATGTTGTCGATGGTGGCCTTGATGCGTCGTGAGTTCTCCGTGAGGCTCGTCAGCAGGCGTGGCGCTTCCCGCATCATCTCCGCGCAGGGCAGGCCGCCCAGGGAGAAATCGCCGTGCTCCGCCTGGTATTCCTCCAGGATGATCTGGGCATCGCGCCACACTCCCTGCAACAGATTGGCGTTGACCGCGATGGCGTTGTTCGGATTGTTGATTTCGTGGGCGATCCCGGCGGAGAGGATCCCCAGCGTGGCCAGTTGCGCGCTGCGCAGCGCCTGTTCCTGAAGCCTTTGTTTTTCTTCCTCCGATCGCTTCATGTCGGTGATGTCCACGGAGATGCCCAGCAGATGGGTGGCGTTCCCCTGGGCATCGTACAGCCCGGTCTTGAAGGTGCGTATCGAGCGTTCTTCTCCGGCGCGGGTGCGAATCGGCTCTTCCGGGATCTCCACAACCGCGTGGCTGGACAAGGTTTCCCGGTCTTTGGTGGTGTAGAATTTCGCCTGATCCGGCGGGAAGAGATCCTCGACGGACTTGCCGAGCAGTTCGGCCCGGTCATAACCCAGCAGCCTCTCGCCTGTCCGGTTGAACAGGACAAACGTGAGATCCCTGGCCTCCTTGAGAAAGATCATGGCCGGGACATGCTCCACGATGGAGTCGAGCAGCGCCTGGGATTGACGCAGCGACTCTTCGTTGCCAACCCGCTCGCTGATGTCCTGGATGAAGCCGACAACCCCCTGGATCGTGCCATCGGCACTCCGCAGGGGGGAGAAGTGGGCGGAAATCCAATTGCTGGGAAAGGGGGGTGGCGCTTCCACCCGGATTGCCCCGGTGATCACCTCTTCTCCGGCCAGGGCGCGTTCCATGCAGGCCATGATCCCCGCCGGTCGCAAAAAGGGAAAGATCTCGTCGGGATGACGTCCCAGCACCTCCTGCGCGGTTTTGCCGCTCACGTGATACATGAACTCGTTCCAGAGCTGGTAGCGCAGATCCCGGTCCAGCACGATCACCCCCTCCCCAAGAGTGGCCAGGACCCGACGGTTGAACCGCTCCGCCTCGGCCAGATCGTTTTCGGTTTTTTTCAGTTGGGTGATGTTGCGTCCTTGCTTGATGATGTAATTCACCTTGCCCCGCGCGCCCAGGATGGGCTGATAGATCATGTCCACCCACAGGCTCCCCATGCGGGAGGGATGGCAGGTCTGGAAACGGACGGTCTCCCCGGCCAGCGCCCTTTCCATGTGGGGTCGCAACACCTGGTCGTACCATTTTGTTCCATGAACCTCCCACAGCGTCCGGCCTTCGACGAGTTCTCCCGTGGGGGCGAAATGGTCCTGGTAGCTTTTGTTGGCGGCCAGAAAGGTCATGGAGTCGTCCAGGATCGCGGTCAGGTCTGCGGACATGGAGAACAGGGAGGCCAGCCAGCGGGTGTGTTCCTCGGTGGCCCGCAGCCTGGCTTCGTCCTCCTTGCGGCGCGTGATGTTCCGGGCCATCTGGATCATGCCCTGGGTGGGGTCGTCCGCCTGTACCCTGGTCAGGGTGATCTCCCACCACTCCTTGTTGTGGGGCAGGAAGAACTCGCTGACCGGCAATGGAGCGCCTGCCGCGATGTGGTGGCAGATCGGGCAGCCGGTTTGTTTCTCCAGTTGGGGATGCAGCAGGGCATGGGAGGATGCGCCGGTCCATTCCAGGTCGAGACGGCGGGCCAGGGCCACTGCCGCGCAGTTGGCCTGGCGGACGATCCCCCTGGCATCCAGCAGTACCACCGGATCCGGAATGGCGTCGAAGGAGGATGCCCCCCTGGCCAGCGCCCGGAAGGGTTCGCGCAACATGGTCAGCACGACGGCCTCGAAGAGCAGCCAGACGCTGGCCAGTTTGGCCAGGTGTCCCACCATGTTGCTGATGCCGTAGACATCGATATAGAAGGTGAATGCGGCCCCGGCCAGGATGGAGAGGAGGATGGAGCCGACCAGCAGGGTGAAGAGCCTGACGTCCAGCAGATGGCGCATCCGGTGGAGGATGCCCACCGACACGCCCAGGATGGCCATGATGATCAGTTCGCTGAGGCTCTTGAAGAGGGTGACCCCCATTCCTTCCACGAAGGTGACCGGGAAGAGGTCGGAAAAGATCGTCGTCAGCCCCAGGAGGGTCAGCAGGCCGAACAGGAGGTTCATGCGTGGCCCGCAGGGTCTGACGAGGAACCAGGGCGCGGTGAGCAGCAGCAGGGCCTCCCCGTAACGGGCCAGGATCCACAACTGGCTGGCGAGCAGTCCCGATGCCCCGGCCAGGGTCGGCATCCCCTTGTAGGCGAGCATGTGGACCAGTTCGATCAGGGCGATCCAGAAATTGCCGCTCGCCAGATAGGTGAAAAAATGGTTGCGGGTGAGCACACGGGTGTTCCAGACCACCACCGCCATCAGCACCCCTACCAGCACCACGAACAGCTCCACCAGGGTGTGGAAGAGCAGGAAGTTGCGCCTGGCGAGCATCGCCAGCCCGGCAGCCAGGAACAGAAACCAGGGCCACTGGCGGCGCAGGATCAGGTCGTATCCCTCCGCGCGCGGGGCATTCATGGCTGGTGGTCTTGCCGCGCGGAGATGCGCTCTCCGGGTTGGTCGCGGATGCCCGCCACGCGCAGGCCGTCACCCGACTCGTAGATCTCCAGAAAGGTTCCGTTGTCGAAATGCAGTTCCATGCAGCGGACGCGCATCAGGCAGTCGGGTTCCGTCAGGATCGCGTTCGTGATGGTCTTGCCCTGCAACTGGTTCAGAATGCATTTCTCTTCGCATGTGATCATGATAGCCCCTCTGCTGGGTGTGGGTCGAATTTACACCATGTGATGCCCCATGTCTCCCTCGATGATGCCGTGCCTGGGTGCTGGCAGCGCCAGCGGCTTGGCCGAACCGGTTCTGCCCACGTTGAAGAAGGCGATGGCCCCGGCCATGGTGTCGGCCTGGGCGTTCAGTTCCTCGGCGGTGGCGGCCAGTTCCTCGGAGGAGCCGGAGGTCTGCTGGATCACCTGTTCCAGTTGTTGCATCGATTGACCGATGTCGGCGATGCCGTCCCGCTGTTGCCGGCTGCACTCCGCGATCCCCTGGATGCGGGTCGCCGTCTCCTGGATGTCCGGAACCAGTTTGGTGATGATCGCCCCCGCCTCCTCGGAAATGCTCACGCTGGAAGTGGAGAGAGAACTGATCTCTCCGGCGGCGGTCTGGCTGCGTTCCGCCAGTTTTCTCACCTCGGCGGCCACCACCGCGAATCCTTTGCCATGCTCGCCAGCGCGCGCCGCCTCGATGGCCGCATTCAGCGCCAGAAGATTGGTCTGGCGGGCGATCTCCTCGATGATGCCGATTTTGGAGGCGATCTCCCGCATCGCCAGGACCGACTGGTTGACCGCCTCGCCTCCCCTAGCGGCCTCGCGGGAGGCCTGCAACGCCAGGTTCTGGGTGGTGTCGGAGCTGTCCGTGTTGAGCTGGCAACTCCCGGAGATGGCGTTCAGTGCCGCCGAGGAGGTCTCCACTGCGGCGGCCTGCTCGGCCACCCCCTGGGAGAGGGCTTGGGCGGTATTGGAGATCTCGCTGCTGCCGATCGCGACTTGCGCCGCCGCCGCAGAGATTTCGCCGATCACCTCCTGGAGCCTGGCGGTCATCTTCATGAGGGCGCTGGCCATCATGCCCACCTCGTCTTGTTGATGCACGTCGATGGTGGCGGTCAGATCCCCATCGGACACGGCGTTGGCCAGCCGCACCCCCTTGGCCAGCGGCGCGGCGATGTGTTGGCGACATACAAGGCCAGAAGGGTCACCAGCAGCGCGATGCCGGCGGCCAGCAGCAGGATGGTTTTGTGCAGGGCAGTGATAGGTTCATTCACCTCCGCCAGATCGATTTCCGCCAGCACTGCCCAGGTGGTCTCTTCCACCTTGAGTGGGGTGTAGCTGGAGAGCACCGGGTTGCCGTTGTAGTCGATGATGAGTCGGGTTTCGCTTTGGCCCGCGAGTGCGGCGCGGCTGGCTTCGGTATCCACGCCGTTTTTCTCGACGGTCCCGGCAAAGGAGGCCTTGACCGAATGGCCCTGTTTGTCGAGGAACGAATCGGAGCGCATCCGCTTGTCGCTCCCCACCAGATAGGTCTCGCCGGTCTTGCCCATTCCCTCCCGTTGTTGCATGACGGCGTTCAGGGCATCGAGGGGCAGTTGCAGGGCGACCACCATTTCCACCTCGCCGTCGCTTCCCAGCAGCGGTTGGGCGATGAAACCGGCGGGTTCCCCATTGCTGGGGGCATAAGGAGAAAAATCGGCGAGACCGTATTTCTTGCTGTGCAGCACCTGCTTGACCAGCCGGCCCAGGTTGGAGTCGGCGTATTTGCCGTTGAGCAGGTTGGTCTGGTAGTCCGGTTCGTGGCCCACGGTATAGAAGGCCATGCCGTGGGGATCGATCAGGAACAGGTCGTAATAGCCGTATTTTTTCACATATTTGGTGAAAAAATCCTCCTTTTCGCCATCGAGACGGTCGGCGAACACCTCCTCGGCATCCACGCTGGTGACGATGCCGTAGGCCAGATTCAGACCCTTGGGACGGATGGGGGCGTACAGGGAGATTTGCAGAATGCCTTGGCTGGAGACCTTGACCTGCACGCCCGTCTTGCCGTCCACGGCGGCCAGGGAGGTGGTGTCGTTCTTGGCATCGCCGATCTTGCCGGAGCGCACCACCCGGTCGGAACGCAGGGCCGCCTTGCCATCGCCGATTTTGCCCACCAGGTAGCTTTCTCCGGTCTTGCCCATGCCGGCACGGCTCTGGACAATGGCGTTGAGTTTGTCCGTGGGCATCTGAATGGCCACGAATCCTTCCAGAGCGCCCTTGTCGTTCACCAGCCTGGCCATCATGAAGGCGGCCTGCGCACCCTGAGACGGGGAGTAAGGGGCGAAGTCACCGAAGGCGAACTCCATCTTGGGGTCCTGGAGCGCCTGGAAGGCTTTGCCCAGCGGAGAATCCTTCAACTCGCTGTTCGGGATGTTCATGCCCAGGTCCGGCTCCTTGGCGACCGTGTACGCCACATGGCCATCTGGACGGATCAGGAACAGGTCGTACCAGCCGTTGTCGGTCATGATATCCTTGAGGCGGTTTTCGTGCCTTGCCACCAGTGCCTGCCATTCGGCGGATCCGGTTTTGTTGCCGGCCTTTTCGAAGGCCCTGCCGAAGGCGGCCAGGGCATCGTGGACGTAGGGATCGTCCTTCAAGGTGGCCAGCGCGACCCTTTCGTTTTCCAGGCTGCGCTCGATGGCCATCCGTTGCAGTTCCTGCGCGGTTTCCAGTTTTTGGATCGCCAGGTGACGCTGGGCGGCCACCACGTCCAGCAGCACCCCCATGTCCCCCTTGCGCTCCTCGAAATATTTTGCCAGTTGGGCCTTTTTGATCTCGCGCACCGCCGTGAGCTGGTTGAACTCGGCGTGCATCAACTCATCGCTGGCGCGTTGGGTGGCGAACCATCCCACCAAGGCCAGGGGCAGCAGGCCCACCGCCATGAACAGGCCGGTCAGCTTCGGGCGCATTTTGATATTGTTGAGGGAAATCATGGTGTGTTCTCCTGAGTGATTGATGTAACAATGCCGTTTTACATCTGCAGGGAGAATACCATGCTGGCGTGACTGGTTTATTTTGTTGAAATTTTATTGATTTTTTTGTATTTTTTCATGATTTATCACTGGTTTTTCCAATGGGGGTGTGCCAGAAATGGGTGCAACGTTTGGTGGGATTTGGTCGGGAATGCGCTTGTAATAAATGATAAACATTGATATTTTTGGATGCAATGTTTCTCTCCCCGTGCAAGGTTCGTTGCACCCCTTGCGTCCGTCTCCGTGTTGAGGATGGAGGAATGGCATGAAAAAAAAATGGATGTCGATTTTATGGATAGCCGTGCTGTTTGCAGGTTGTCAAAGCCTGCCGCCCTCCCCCCAGAATGGGGGAGTGGTGGCCGGGCGGGGAGGCGGGATGATTTTTTCCGACTGGTTTCACTGGTAATCCCGTCCTTTACGGGGTCATCACCAGCCGGAAGCCCACATGCAGGTCGGGATGGTCGGGATCGATGCCGGTACGGTTGGCGGTGCGGGCATAGTCCGGCCAGACCGCCCAACTCCCGCCACGGGCGCTGCGGAAGAATCCCTCCTTGGGACCTTGCGGGTCATCCTTGGGGGAGGTGGCGTAATAGCTGGGGGAGTACCAGTCCTTGACCCACTCCCAGACGTTGCCGATCATGTCGTGCAGACCGTAACCGTTGGGCAGGAATACCCCCACCGGAGAGGTCTCGGCAAAGCCGTCCGAGCAGGGGAAGACGTTCCATTTGGGCCAGGCCTCCTTGGCGGCCTGATCCCCCACATTGGCATGTCGGCACCCCTCGGCGGGATCCTCGCCCCAGATGAAGGTGGAGGTGGTCCCGGCACGGGCCGCGTATTCCCACTCGGCCTCGGTGGGGAGACGGAAATGGACGCCGCCGCGCCCGGACATCCAGCCGGCGAACTTGTTGGCGTCATCCCAGGTGACGTTGACCACCGGTTGCAGATCCCCATTCAGGGTGCGGCCATCGTAGCTGGTGCTGTCGTGCTTGGGATTGAAGCGCCGGTACTGGCCGTTGGTGACCTCGGTTCGGCTGATCCAGAAGCTCTTCACGCACACCTCGTGGATCGGCACCTCGTCCGGATCGTGGTTCTCGCTCCCCATCTTGAAACAGCCTCCCGGAATCTGCACGAATTCGATTCCGGTGACCGGTTCCACCTGAGTGCGCGGGGCCTTCTTGGCTTCCGGCTTGGGCGGGGGAGCGGGTTTTTCCGCTTGTTTTTCAGTCGGTTTTTCCGCTTGTTTTTCAGTCGGTTTTTCCGCTTGTTTTTCAACGGGTTTTTCCGCTTGTTTTTCAACGGGTTTTTCCTGCGCCGGGGGTGGGACCGCGACCTTTTCCTCTGTGGCGGTGGATGGGGCCGGTTTTTCCTTCTGCCGTGGGGGAGCCGCGCTCTGTTCGGTGGTCGCCACCGGCTTCGGCGGCAGGATCGGCATCGGGAGTGGCTCCCTGGGTTCGATTTTTTTCTCCGGTTGCGTAACAGGCGCCGTGACTGCCCGTGGCCGTTTCATCGAGGTCGCCGGGGTCACCCAGCGCGCTTCCGGCGCAACGGACGCGGCAGGCTTTTCTGGAGGAGCGACCGGGGGAGGGGGAGTCTCCCGTGGTTCCGTCGGTGGGGGCGCGCCACGCCGTTCGATGATCCCCTGCACCCGATCCGCCTTCTGGGCACGGACGCGGGCCAATTGATGCTGCCCGGATCGTTCCGCCTCCCTGGAAAGCCTGCGGAACGAATCGACGATGCCTTGCATGCCGTCCCAGCCCACGCGGCTCTCCGGGTCCATGGAGAGGATCCTTTGGTAGTTCTCCAGGGCGTTGCCACCCTTGGGCATGGTGAAACGCCGTTCCTTGGCGTACCGCTCCGCCTGCGCGGCCAGGGAAGGGATGGCCTCCGGCCCGGCGGCGGTGGGCGCCGGTGGGGGTGCGACGGCGTGCAGGGGAATGGTCAGGCGCACGGTCTCCCCAGGCTTGATGATGATCGAGACGTTCCAGTCCGGGTGCCCCGGATCCTTGACCGAGATCTGGTGCCGGCCGGTGGTGACGTCGGTCGCCTTGCCGGGGGTGCGGCCCTGGGATTTCCGATCCAGGAGCCACTCCGCGCCGGGGGGGTCGCTGAGGATTTCCACGGTGCCGCTGGCGTGCGAGACCACCGGGGTGGTTTCGGCCTGGGCAGTGGGGCTGTTTTGCTGGGCCACGGACTCTTCCGCCTTGAAACACCCGCCGAGCAACGCGGAGACCACCAGCAGCGAACTCACGGCGGTATGGCAGGTGCGGGAAAAACGCGTCGATGGGAAGGAGTTGACCGGCATCTCGTTTCGGTTCCTGACGAATGGATGTTGAATTTTCGTTGATTTTATGCTTATTCAGAAGCAAGGGCAAGGACGTTTCGATATAAGGAGCGCATGCGATGGCCGGTTGGAAAAAGGCGTTTTTCGGATGGTTGATCCGCAAATCCCTGGGCGTGCGCGCCCACCGGACCGAAGGGTTGCGGCCCGTCTCCGGCGGGCTGCTGGTGATCGCCAATCACGAACACCCGCAAGAGTGGTTGACATTGGCCCCGTTTCTGCCCGATGGGGCCTGGTTCGCGCTCCATCCACGGGAGATGCCACCCCCCTGGCTGCGCCGCGTCTGCTTTTGGCTGAGATTCGTGGAACTGGATCCCCTGGAGCCTGATCACCTGCGTCCCCTGGCCGGACATCTGCGGGGGGGTGGCGTGGTGGCGCTGTTCCCCTCCGGCGGCGGGCTGGGCTGAGGCGCCGTGGGCCGGATCCTCGATGGGGTGGCGCTGCTGCCGGAACTGGCCGGTGGGGTGCCGGTGGCCCCGGTCTGGATCCTGGGAGCGCCCGCGTGGCGCTCATGGCGGCATCCCCCCCTGGTCGAGATCATGGTCCTCGATCCGCAACCCCTCCATCTACCGGATCTCCCCCGCGCCGAGCGCCGCCGCCGGGCGGTCCGGATCATGGAGGAGCGACTGGAGCAGGCGGCCCTGCGGCTCGTCAACCCCCCGCGCACCCTGTGGGGGGCACTGTGCCGGGCCGCGCGGGAACATGGCCGGGGCATGCGGGCCATCGAGGATTCCACCGGCGCGCGCCTGACCCATGGCGCGCTGCTGTGGCGCTCCCTGCTGGTGGCCAGGGTCGTGCGCACCCTGACCGAACCGGGCGAGCGGGTCGGCCTGCTCCTCCCCACCACCGCCGGCGGGGTGGTGGTCTTCTTCGCCCTGCAGGCCATCGGCAGGGTTCCGGCGCTGCTCAATTTCTCCGCCGGGGCCGGGCAGGTGCTGTCGGCCTGCCGCACCGCCCGTCTGCGCACCGTGCTCACCGCCCGCCGCTTCGTGACCAAAGCCAACCTGGAACCCCTCGTGGAAACCCTCTCCGGGGAGGTCCGGGTGTTCTATCTGGAGGACCTCCAGGCACGCATCACCCATCCCGTCAACCTGGCCGTCGCCTGGTGGCGCTCCCTGCGGCCCGTCGTGACCGGCGCCCCGCAAGACGAGGGGGTGATCCTCTTCACCTCCGGGAGCGAGGGGGAACCCAAGGGGGTGGCGTTGTCCCAAGGCGCCCTGCTGGCCAACATCCGTCAGGTCCAGGTGCGGGTGGGATTGCGCGCCGTGCCGGGACAGGACCTCATGCTCAATGTTTTGCCCATGTTTCACGCCTTCGGCCTGACCGTGGCCACCCTCACCCCGCTCTTTTCCGGGGTGCGTCTCTTTCTGCATCCCTCGCCCCTGGATTACCGCCTGATCGCGGAACTGGCCTATCTGCAAAAACCCTCTCTCATCGTGGGGACCGACACCTTTCTGGCCGGTTATGCCCGCGTGGCCCATCCGGGGGATTTCTGCGGCCTGCGTCTGGCGTTTGCCGGCGGTGAGCCGTTGCGGGAACGCACCCGCCTGTTGTGGCTGGAAAAGTTCGGCGTCCCGGTCTACGAGGGGTACGGCGGCACCGAGACCGGACCGGCGCTGGCGGTCAACATCCCCATGGCCAATCGCCCCGGCACGGTGGGACGGCTGCTGCCCGGCATCCGCCATCGCCTGCTGCCAGTGGAGGGGTTGAACGAGGGGGGACGCCTGGTGGTGAGCGGCCCCAATCTCATGTTGGGCTATCTCACCCCCGGCGGGGATGGCCGGGTGGTCCCGGTGGCCCTGGGGAGCGAGGCGGGCTGGTACGACACCGGGGACGTGGTGACCGTGGACGAGGACGGGTTCGTGCGCATCGCCGGACGTGCGCGCCGTTTCGCCAAGATCGGCGGCGAGATGGTCTCCCTGGCTGCGGTCGAGGCCCTGGCCGAGGCGGCCTGGCCGGAGTGCCGGCATGCCGCCGTGACCCTGCCGGATCCCCAAAAAGGCGAAAGAATCGTGCTGGTCACCGAATACCCGACCCCGGATCGCGCCACGCTGCTGGAGGTGCTGCGCGTGCAGGGGCTGGGCGCGTTGCATCTGCCGGCACGCCTCGTGACCGTGGCGTCCATTCCCATGCTGGGACCGGGCAAGACCGATTTTCTTGGTGTGCGCGCATTGGTGGAGGAGCATTGCAGATGAAATATTTTTTATTATCATTGTTATTATGGATGACATCATCGGCGATGGCCGGCGAGGTCCAGGTGGCGGTGGCGGCCAATTTCATCACGCCTGCCAAGGTCATTGCCGAGGATTTCGCGCGCGCCACCGGCCATCTGGCCAAACTGGCGGTTGGCTCCACCGGCAAGTTTTACGCCCAGATTCGCAATGGCGCCCCCTTCGAGGCGCTGCTCGCCGCCGACGCCACCACTCCGGCCCGACTGGAGGAGGAGGGGCTGGCCGTGGCGGGCAGCCGTTTTGTCTATGCCACGGGCCGTCTGGCGTTGTGGTCGCCGCGTCCGGGGGTGGCGGTGGAGGCGTTGTTGCGGGACAAGGACCTTGGGCGCCTGGCCATCGCCGATCCCAAACTCGCCCCCTACGGTCAGGCCGCCATCGAGACCCTGACCGCCCTGGAGTTGCTGGAAAAATGGCGTCCGCGCCTCGTCCAGGGGGAGAACATCGCCCAGACCTTCCAGTTCGTCGCCTCCGGCAACGCCGCGCTGGGATTCGTGGCCCTCGCCCAGGTGATGCGCGATGGCGCCATCACGGCAGGATCGGCCTGGCTGGTCCCCGCCTCGCTCCACCAGCCGATCCGTCAGGAGGCCGTTTTGCTGGCCAGGGGCCGCGACAACCCCGCCGCCCGCTCCTGGCTCGATTTCCTGCACACCCCCCAGGCCAGGCAAACCATCCGCGCCTTCGGCTACGAGGAGTGAACCTTCAATGATTGTCGATTTTCCTGGTGCCCGATCCCCATGCTCGATGCCGACGACCTGGCCGCCATCCGCCTGACCCTGGAACTGGCCACGCTCACCACTGTGCTGTTGCTGCTGCTCGGCACCCCCCTGGCGTGGTGGCTGGTCCACTCCCGTTCCCGCTGGAAGGGGGTGGTGGCCGCCGTGACCGCCCTGCCTCTGGTGCTGCCGCCCACGGTGCTGGGGTTTTACCTGCTCATCCTGCTCGGCCCGGAGGGACCGCTGGGCCGCCTGACCCAGACGCTGGGGTGGGGGGTGCTGCCGTTCACCTTTCCGGGGCTGGTGCTGGCCTCGTTCCTCTACTCCCTGCCGTTCGCCGTGCAGCCGATCCGCAACGCCTTCGAGGGGATGGGCGACCGTCCCATGGAAGTGGCCGCCACCCTGCGCGCCTCCCCCCTGGATGCCTTCCTCACCGTGGCCCTGCCCCTGGCCCGGCCCGGTCTGATGACCGCCGCCATCCTCGGCTTCGCCCATACGGTGGGGGAGTTCGGGGTGGTCCTGATGATGGGGGGCAACATCCCCGGCGTGACCAGCGTGCTTTCGGTGCGGATCTATGCCAGGGTCGAGGCCATGGAATACGCGCACGCCCACTGGCTGGCCGGCGGGATGCTGGTGTTCGCGTTTTGCGTCCTGCTGGCCCTGCATGCCCTGCAACCGGATCGGCGGCGGCCATGACCATCGAGATCCGTTTTTCCCTGGCCTGGCCCGGCTTTGGCCTGGATCTGGACCTGCAACTGCCGGGGCAGGGGATCACGGCCCTGTTCGGCCATTCCGGGGCGGGCAAGACCACCTTGCTGCGCGCCATCGCCGGTCTGGAACGGATCCCCGGCGGGCGGCTGGTGGTCAACGGCGAGATCTGGCAGTACCAGGGGTATTTTCTCCCCACCCACCGGCGGCCCCTGGGCTACGTGTTTCAGGAGGCGAGCCTTTTTCCCCATCTGGCGGTTCGCGGCAATCTGGAGTACGGCATGCGCCGCGTCGGTGGGCGCGATGTTTCCCGCATGGCGGAGATCATCGATCTGCTGGGCATCGGCGCCCTGCTCGACCGCAAGCCGGATCGTCTCTCCGGCGGGGAGCGGCAGCGGGTGGCCATTGCCCGCGCCCTGTTGACCCGGCCCCGTCTGTTGTTGATGGACGAACCCCTCGCGGCCCTCGACCAGGAGCGCAAGAACGAGATCCTGCCCTATCTCGAACAACTGCACGCGGAGCTTTCGATCCCCGTGTTCTACGTCAGCCACTCCCCGGACGAGGTGGCCCGCCTGGCCGATCACCTGGTGGTGCTCGACGGCGGGAGAGTGGCGGGATGCGGTCCCTTGACCGACATGCTCGCCCGGCTCGACGCGCCGATCCGTCTGGGCGAGGATGCCGGGGTGGTGCTGGAGGCGATGGTGGCGGAGCGGGACGCGGAATGGCATCTGGCGCGGGTCGATTTCGTCGGCGGGCAGTTGTGGGTGCGCGACCGGGGGTTGTCCGTCGGCACCCCGGCGCGCATCCGGATCCTGGCGCGGGATGTCGGCCTGGCCCTGGAGCGGGTGACGGGGACCAGTATTATCAATGTTTTTGCGGCAACGGTGACAGGGGTGGCCGAGGAGGGTCATCCGGCCCATCGCCTGGTGCGCCTCGACGCGGGCGGCGCGCCACTCCTGGCCCGCGTCACCGCCCGCTCCGTGGCGGCCTTGCGTCTGGCGCCGGGGGTGCCGGTCCAGGCGATGATCAAGGCCGTGGCCTTGATCGACTGATTACCGGATGTTTTTTAAGATGAGACAGTGCATCATGATTTTTTAATTTTTTGGCGATGTGATTAATTTTTACTGATAAACAAATCACTCGTTGCGTTCATGATGCTGCAAACAGTTTGATTTTAATCCGACCCGTCTTGACTGGCGATCGTCCGATTTTTTATCATGTCTCATCCTTGATCGTTGCGTCAGCGGCGCATTGTTTGATTCTTTCAATAGTGTTTATTGCATTATGTTTCTGAGTATAGCCTTCAGATTGACAAACAATTTCATTGTTTGGCGCTCTCAGATTGAATCTGTACTCATTTTGGTTATCCAGAAACACTTCAAAAACGTATCCACACATATCTGTTCTCCTGGAAGATTTGCATGAGTGCATCCTTATGATGCTCTCTTTGGTCAGATTATGTATTCTTTCGAAATTGGTGTCAATATTTTTATTTCATTAATTCATATTCATATTGATCGTTTTTTGTTGTTAATGGCGACTTCTGACGTTGCAGGGAGCATTGCCTTGTTGTTGGAGGAAAATTCCCAGTTGAACCTGAAGCAGATTCGTCAGAAAATCGAACAAATCGCGAAAAAATTGTCCGCCATGGGCAACAAGACGCGAATCGATGAAGATGGTCATGGTTGCTATATTAATAAATACATACTAGCATATATGTTGATTAGTATTTGCCAAGCCTGCTCAAATGATTGCAGATTCCCGAAATTTGGCCTTGCCCAGGGTACTCCCGCAAGGCCGGTTTCGGGCAATTCCTCTTTGGCATCAGGGAGGTTCCGATGGAACTGCATTTGAAACTGCACGATGATCTGGCCAGTGAAACCGCGTGGCAGTTCGCCAGGACCGTTCTGGCGCTTGGCGCCACCGGTTGTGCTCCCCTGTTCCCCGATGAAACCGATGCCGAGTTGTCCACCATGTACGTGGTGACCGTACCGGCAAGCAGAACCCAGGCCCTGATTTCCCGGCTGGCGGGAATGCGGGAAGTGGAGTACGTCGAGGCGCCACCCAAGCGCGCCTTGATCCATCCCGTCAGGCGGTGACGGATCAGCGCATGTTCTTCCAGGCCGCCGCCGATCTGACGGACAGTTTTCCGGAGTGGTATCTACGGCAACGGTGACAGGGTTGGCGGTTACAGTTGATTGCTTGCGTTTCTCATTGTCATGTGTTTTGATTGCGGTGCATCAAGCCAAGGGGGCGAAACGGTTTGATCGGGGCAAAGAATGTATTGAGTATGGTTTAGGATACGGGTGTTTGTCATGGATCAGGTTGTTGATCGTATCACCGTCACACCAGGACAATGCGGTGGTCGTCCTTGTGTCCGGGGAATGCGCATACGGGTTACGGATGTGTTGGATCTTCTGGCCAGTGGTCTGACGCCCGCGCAAATTCTGGATGAGATGCCTGATCTGGTTGAGGATGATATCACGGCCTGTCTGAAGTATGCCAGCCGCAAGCTTCAGCATCCGGTATTGGCGGCATGACTTTATGGATAGACGCCCAGCTTCCGCCATCGTTGGCGGTTTGGATCGAAGATCTCTTTTCTCTCCCTGCGGTTGCCGTACGCGATTTGGGTTTGCGGGATGCCACGGATGAGGTCATCTTCAGGGCAGCAAGACAACAGAATGTCGTTGTTATTACCAAGGATGCTGATTTTGTGGATCTGCTCCACCAGTCCGGACCTCCTCCGAAGATCATATGGCTGACCTGTGGCAACACCTCCAATGAGAGGTTGAAACAGATTCTTTCCAAAAGCTTACAGAGTGCTGTCACCATTCTGGATAATGGTGAATCCTTGGTTGAGATCTTAGGTAAATGATCTCCTTGATCCACCCGCGCAGGCGGTGACGGATCAGCGCATGTTCTTCCAGGCCGCCGCCGATTTGGCAGAGAGTTGTTGGGAGTAGTACCCCTGCATCGGCACGACGAAGGCATCGTCATGCGGCTTGCGCAGGGCGACCAGCAGATTCGTGTTCTGGCCGATGGCCTGTTTGCCCGCCAGCTCGATGATGCCCTCCCGGTTGTGCAACTGGGTCAGTTTCAGAGGGGTGATCTCCCCGCACAGCATCAGGACCACCTCGTAGCGGTTGGCCGCCGCCAGATCCCAGAAGAAGGTCGGTTGAAAGTTGTAAAATCCGTGATCGATCCAGCCGCTGAAGGGCAGCACATGCACCATCAGACCTCCGGCCAGCGCGTGATCGTGAATGGTCTTGAAGACCTGAAACTGGTTGAATACATGCTCGGCGGTGCCGATGTTCAGCACCACCCCGAACCGCCTGCCCAGATCGATCGGCTGGTTCAAGTCCAGCCGCAACGCCTGACTGGTCCCGCCCAGGTCGATGGAGACGATCGATTGGGCATGAAACAAAGTCCGGTACCAGACCTTCGGCAGCGCAAACATATAAGCAGTGCGCTGCGCGGTATCGGGCGGGGTTCGCAATTGCCGGATCACATCCTCCAGCCATTGCGTCAGAGATGCGCGGTCGTCCTCCCGCGCGAACAGCCCGATGTCCCTCTGGAACGCCTCCAAGGCCACGTCACCATACCAGTTGGCCTCGCCCAACTCCAACAGATCGACCCCCAGCGGCAGGGCGTTCTGTTCCCGCAAGAAACGAAAAACCGTGTACTCGATTCCGGTGATGGCCATGGCATGCGCGTCCGATCAGGATGGTTTTTCCACAAACGGGCATCAGCATCCGGCGGATCCGTCCCCCTTGTCAACCGATTCCAGGGCCGGGCATGTTTGTTGCACGCAATCGACTGGTCAATAAACGTCATGACATCGACATGCAAGGGAGTTCGCCATGCCTGCCACCACCGACATCTGGGCGTTGCTGCGCCGTTTGCGCAACTGGGGTGACCCCCCCTCCCGAACCTCGATCGCCCCGCTCCGCGAGGAGGGAGAGGCCATGGCCGTGGCCGCCGCCGGCGCCTTCGGCCCCACCGCCGGGGTCAACCCCGATGCCTCGCCCCCCGCATGGACCGAGCACCCCCCACGCCAGGAACCGGAACCGGCGCGGGTGATCCCGTTCATCGCCGCGCCCGCCGCGCCTCCCGCGCCCGCCGTGCCCCTCTGGACCCTCGTGCTGTCGGACACCGACAACGATTTTTCCACTGTCGCCCGCCATCTGCGACTCCTCGGCCTGTGCGACCGCCGGGGATGCTGGAAGCCGGGCATCCCACCCGTCCGGATCATCCATACCGGCGACTGGCTCAACAAGTGGAATCCGGATCCCCACGTCCTCGACTCCTTCAAGCGTTTGGTGGAGACCGCTCCCCAGGGGGTGGAGATCGTCCTCCTGGCCGGCAACCACGAGCTTGCCATCCTGCGCATGGCCGAAATGGGGCTGCGTACCCCCTTCACCGCCGATGACCTGGATTTCATCCGCAACTGCGAGGTGTTCCGCATCCAGGACGACCTCCTTTTCCTGCACGGCTATCCCACGCTCCTGCTGCTGGACCTCCTCCATCAACTGCGACAGGAGGGATGCCCCCCGTCCGACCTCCATGCCCGTCTGCGCGCCGCGTTCTATCGGGGGGAACACGCCCTGTTCCGCGATGACGCGGGTCCGGAACTGGCCGGTTACATCCGCAAGCCCAGGAGTTATTACGCCCAACTCCAGCCGGACGGACGTCCCCTCGGCCACCTCGTCGCGGAGCGGATCCTCGCCCTGGGCCTCGCCACCGTGATTCATGGCCACAAGCCGGTGGCCGTCACCCAGAGCGATGACGAACTCGAACGGATCATTCCCGGCGTGCGGGTCATCAACAACGACAACGGCGTGCGCACCGCCGGTCTGGGCGGCCTGCTCATCTCGCCGCGCGGGGGGATCCGGTTCATCAATCCAGAGGCCGTGGCCGCAGCGGGAGGGATCAAGGCCTACCGGAAGCGGCTGCGCAAACGGCTTGCGACCCGCCAGCGGGATATCGCGCCGGTTTCGCTCCCGGTCATGCGCTCCGTGGCGGCCTGACGCCCCATGCACGGCCAGTTGCTGGAGTCGGCGGTCACCGGTTCCCCCCAGGACACCATGCGCATCGCCAGGGAGATCCTGCGCGACCAGCCCTTAGACCTGCTCGCCCGCTATCAACTCGGCATCGCCCACTGCCGCGCGGACGATCTGGCCAGCGGGGCGCGGGAACTCGCCCGGATGTTTGCCGACCAGTATCACCCCATCATGACCGGCTCGGATCAGGAGGCGATTCTGCTTCTGGGATTGTGTGCCCTCCAGTTCGCCCAGTTGAGCGAACTGCTCATCGTCCGCAACGAACGGGAGTGGGGGCTGCATGTCGATCTGGGCGTCCGCATCGCCCTGGAGGCCGCCACCCGCACCGGCCAGGAGCGTCTGGCCAACCTGGCCGGGCATCTGGGCGGGCGGATCGTCCGCCACGGCCCGGACAACGTCATCTGGGTGCGTCCCGACTCGCCGCGCCAACTCCAGGTGGAACCCACCAACCATTGCAATCTCCAGTGCGTCATGTGCCCCCGCAACGGGATGGACCGGCCCACCGGTTTTCTCGCCATCGCCACCTGGGAGGCCATTCTGGCCAGTTGGAGCAACCGCCTGCGGCAATTGACCGTCTCCAACATCTTTCATCCAGGCAATCTCGTGTTCGAGGTCCGTCAACCCGGACTGATCAAGCTGTTTTTCATGGGCGAACCCCTGTTGCACCACTCCCTGGGGGAGTTGACGCGCATCGCCCGCGCTCATGGCTGCCGGGTGGCGGTGCAGACCAACGGCGTCCTGTTGAAGAGCGCGAAAATTCGCCGTACCCTGCTCGACGCGCGTCTCGATCAGCTTTTCATCTCCGTGGACGGCCCGGATGCCGCCGCCTATGCCGGAATCCGCCAGGGCGGGGAGTGGGAGGGCCTCCTGGCCGGGGTGCGGGCCATGGACCAGGAACGCCGCGCCGCCGGTTTGCGGGAGGCGTTCCTGATGTGCATCACCACCATCGTCCCGCGCCAGATCCCGGATTTCGAGGCCCGCGTCCTGGAATTTCTGAAACCCCTCTTGCCCCATGTGGACCACGTCTTCCCGATCGCCCTGGGGGTGCGCGACCAGACCCGCTTTCTCGACGCCAGCGGCCGTATCGTCCCATGGACCAGGGAATCCGTCTCCGGGGCACGCTGCGAGGAGCCTTTGTACAAGATGAATCTCCTTTGGGACGGCACCGCGACCCCCTGTTGCTACGACATCGACGGTCATCTCGCCATCGGTTCCCTGGCGACCGGTGGCGTGGACGCCATCTGGCGTGGCGAGGCCATGGCGGCCATCCAGGAGGCCGCGTTGCGCAATACCCCCACCCATCCCTTGTGCCACCAGTGCCTGGCATGAGTGTGTACGCCATGTAAATGGCGCTTGCAAGAATTGCGTGAAAGATGGATAATCCAATTCAGGTGGGTGTCGAGCGCATCCCGCCTGCGTGGTTCCCATCGCTTCCAACACGGAATTTCCGTATGACATTGACGACCGACCAGCGCCTCTGGAGCATACGGAGGCCGATCATCGTTTCCTTTCTGGCGGCCTTTGGCCTGTTGTTGATGTTTATCCTGTTCTCCTTGCGCTGGATGCACGAGGAGGAAGAGGTGCAGCTTGGCCTGCAATTCCAGAGTCAGGTCAACGAGACGTTGCGGCAGATCATGGCGCGCAATTCGGTCGCCATGGAGGGACAGCTCCTGCTCATGACGCAAGACGCCCGTTTGTCCGAACGGTTTCTGGCCGGGGATCGGGAAGGACTCCTGCGCGCCAGCGAGGCGTTTTCCCGGTTTCTCGAACAGAAGCAGCATGTCACGCATCTCTATTTTCATGATGCCAGCGGAGTCAATTTTCTGAGGGTGTATCATCCGCGCAAGTTTGGCGACCCGATCGACCGCCAGACCTTGCGACAGGCCATGGAGACTCGCAAAGTGGTCCATGGCGTCGAACTCGGCGTCTTGGGAACTGTGACCCAGCGCGTGGTCATGCCCTGGGAGGCGGATGGCCGTCTGATCGGCTATCTGGAACTCGGTCAGGAGTTGCCGACCGTGTTCCCCATGCTCAAGGCCTCCCTGAAGGTGGATCTCTGTCTTTTCATCCTCAAGTCCCAGCTCGACCGGGAGGCATGGAGCGCATTGCGGGCACAACAGAAGAAGCCGGTCGAGTGGGATCGGTTTGCCGAAGTGGTCCTGGCCGGGAGCACGATGAACGAGGTGCATGACGAGATCGCTGCCCTGTCCCAGGAGGTCAAGCCGCAGATTTTTAAACGTGGCAATCATGATGATATAGATCTTAATCATTTCCATGCCTTCGTCATTCCGATCCATGACATTGCCGATAAGCGGGTGGCCAGTCTGGTCATCCATTACGAGGATCTGCCCCTGGAGCGGATCACCTTGGCCCACAGCCGCTGGATC
Organism: Magnetococcales bacterium WMHbin3; assembly: GCA_002753185.1. Taxonomy (GTDB): domain Bacteria; phylum Pseudomonadota; class Magnetococcia; order Magnetococcales; family Magnetaquicoccaceae; genus Magnetaquiglobus. The sequence continues at coordinate 29,880 of PDZX01000024.1, read as the reverse complement.
CTGGTCGGCATCGTGCTGGCGGGGCTGGTGCTGGCCATGCTCTTCTACCGCCTGTTGCTGGGCGTGGAGGGGAGACTGCGCTCGGCATCCGACGCCCTGCTGCAAGGCGAGCAGCGGATGCGGGCCATTCTGGACACGGCCCTGGATGCGATCATCTCCATCGACGCCTGGGGACGGATCCTCGAATTCAACAAGGCGGCGGAACGGATTTTCGGTTTCCCCAAGCAGGAGGTGATGGGCAAGGACATCAGCACGACCATCATCCCTCCGGAGTTGCGCGATGCCCATCGCCAGGGGATGGCCCGCTACCTGTCCACCCGGGAAAAACGGGTCCTCAACCAGCATGTGGAACTGACCGGCATCGACGCACGGGGGATACGCATCCCGATCGAGATCGCCATCACCGTGATCCCCAGCGACGGCTCAACGATTTTCACCGCCTTTCTGCGCGACATCTCCGACCGCAAACAGATGCTGCTCTCCCTGAACGAGGCCATCGCCACAGCCGAAACCAGCAACCGGGAGTTGCGTCTGGAGATCATCCGTCACGAGGAGACCACCGCCCGGCTGCGTTCCAGTGAGGAGCGGTTCCGTTCGGTCACCCTGTCGATCCGCGACGCCATCATCGCGGCGGATGGCGAGCAGAAGATCGTGTTCTGGAATCGGGGCGCGGAAGATCTGTTCGGTTATACGCGCCAGGAGATTTTCGGCGCGCGGCTGGAAAGATTGATCCCGCCCTGTTACAAGGATGCGCACCGGGAGGGTTTCGAACGGTTCCAGGCCAGAGGGGATGCCGCCCTGCTCGGCAAGACTACCGAGTTGTCCGGATTGCGCAAGAACGGCGAGGAGTTCCCCCTGGAGATGTCGCTCAACTCCTGGACCAATGCGGATGGCAGCCGGTTCTTTTCGGCGGTGATCCGGGACATCACGGAGCGCAAGAGCAGCGAGGAGGCCCTGCTGGCCGCCAAGGAGAGCGCCGAGGCGGCCAATCAGGCCAAGAGCCTCTTTCTCGCCAACATGAGCCATGAAATCCGTACCCCAATGAACACCATCATCGGCATGGGGTATCTGTTGTCGCAAAGCGGGCTGACCGCCACGCAGGAGTCGCACATGCGCAAGATTCAGAGCGCCGCCGAGACCCTGCTGGGCATCATCAACGACATCCTGGACGTCTCGAAGATCGAGGCGGGCCGGCTGGAGCTGGAACAGATCCCGTTCCGCCTGCGGGAGGTGATGGACAAGGTCGCCGGCATGGTCGCGGTCCTGGCCGGCGAGAAGGGGTTGGAGGTATTGTTCTCCCTGCATCCAGATCTGCCGCGTGGCCTGACCGGGGACCCGTTGCGGCTGGAGCAGGTGCTGACCAATCTGGGCAGCAACGCGGTCAAGTTCACCTCCAGCGGCGAAATCCTGTTCCGCGTCGAGCCGGTCGAGACCTTGAGCGATGGCCGCATCCGGTTGCGTTTCTCGGTGCGGGACAGCGGGATCGGGCTGAGCGAGGAGCAGCTCGCCGGGCTGTTCCAGCCGTTCACCCAGGCGGACTCCACCACCACCCGCAATTATGGCGGCACGGGACTGGGTTTGACCATCTGCAAGAATCTCGTGGAGATGATGGGGGGCGACCTGACCGTCTCCAGCGCACCGGGAGCCGGCAGCGAATTCGCCTTCACGGTCCTGCTGGGGCGTCAGGAGGAACCGGAAGGGTCGCCCGACGCCTGCCGGTTCGATCTGGGGCGCGCCTCGCCGCGGGTCCTGGTGGTGGACGACAACGAGACCGCGCGGGAGATCCTGCGTGAGATGGTGCGGGCGTTGTCGTTCGAGTGCGTCGCGGTGGGGTCCGGGGAGGAGGCCCTGCGGGAAATGGAGCGCGCACGGCAACCCGGTGAGGCCCATTTCGACGTGGTGTTGCTGGATTGGCAGATGCCCGGCCTGGATGGGATCGAGACCGCCCGCCGCATTCAGTCGAGTCCCACCCTGGCCGGTTCCTCCGTGGTGATCATGGTGACCGCCTTCGGGCGCCGGGATCTCATGACCGAGGCGCGGCGGGTCGGGATTCACGGGTTCATGCTCAAGCCCATCACCCCCTCCCTGCTGCTCGACACGTTGCTGGACCTGCTGGCTGCAGGGAGACCGGAGAGGTTCGCCGGGTACGTGGATCCGGCCTCCTCCCTGGATCAGCATCGCGCGGCGTTGCGTGGGGCCAGGATTCTGGTGGTCGAGGACCATGACATCAACTGGCAGGTGGCCAAGGGGATCCTCGCCAAGGCCGATCTGGTGGTGGAGCGGGCGGTCAACGGCGAGGAGGCCGTCGAACGGATCGCCACGCGGCCCGACGCCTTCGATTGCCTGCTCATGGACTTGCAGATGCCGGTCATGGACGGATACGAGGCGACCAGGAGGATTCGCGCGCTCTGCCCGGCCCAGCGGTTGCCCATCATCGCCATGACCGCCAACGCCCTGAAGAGCGAACGGGAGCAATGTCTGGCATTGGGCATGAACGATTATCTGACCAAGCCGATTCAGGTGCCGGTCCTGTTCGCCACCCTGGCCAGGATCCTGGGCCGTCATGCGTCGGCGCAGATCGTTCCGCCGTCGCGGCCGACCGGGGAAGATCCGCCGTCGTTCGTTCTGGAGATCGAGGGGCTGGATACGCGGGAGGTATTGCTTCGCCTGGACGACGACCGCGAGTTGCTGACAGAATTGCTGCGGCATTACGCCGTGCTGCATGCCCCTACCGGCGAGCGCATGGCCGCGTTGTTGGCGGAAGGGGATATGCCGGCATTGCAGGCGCTGGCGCATGGCCTGAAGGGGGTGTCCGCCAATGTGTCCGCCAACGGCGTCGCCGAGTTGGCCAGACGGGTGGAGGAGGCGGCCCAGGCCGGGAAGATGGCGGTTTGCGAGGCGCTGATGGGAGACTTGCGTGCGGATCTGGAGCGGCTGACTGCGGCGATTCGTGACGTGCTGCCCCGGAATCCGGACGACGGGGAGGGGGAGCAACTGGAGGAGGAGCCGTTTTCGTTGGTCCCGGTCAAGGAGTTGGCGCGCCTGCTGGCGGACGGGGATTTTCATGCCAAGAACCTGTTCGCGTTGCAGAAAGAACGGTTGGCGAGCCGGATGGACGCGGCGTCGATGACGGAACTGCGGCATGCCATGGAGCGTCTGGATTTCGCCAAGGGCGCCGGAATCCTGGGAAGGTGGTTGCAAGGGCAGGAAGGAGTCAGCGGGTCATGAGCCACATCGAGGAGAAGCCGACGCTATTGATCGTGGATGACGAATCGGTCAATATCGAGATCCTGGCCAAGTACCTGCAGGCCGAATATCGGGTATTGTTCACGACCGATCCGCTCCAGGCCGTCGAAATGGCGGAGCGCACCGCGCCCGATCTGATCCTGATGGACGTGGTCATGCCGGGCATCGACGGTTACGAGGCGTGTCGCCGTTTGAAGGCGCGCTCCACCACGCGGGAGATTCCGGTGATTTTCGTCACCGCCATGCACGAGGCTCAGTTCGAGGTGATCGGTTTCGATGTGGGGGGGGTGGATTACATCACCAAGCCGGTCAAATCTTTTCTGTTGCGCGCACGGGTCAGGACCCATGTGGAGTTGAAGCGCAAGACCGACTATCTGCATCGTCTGGCCACCCTGGACGGTCTGACCGGCATCCCCAACCGGCGGCGTTTCGACGAGTTTTTGCGTCAGGAGTGGAATCGGGGTGTTCGCAAGCAGGATTCGTTTCTGTCGCTCATGTTGATTGATGTCGATTATTTCAAGAAATTTAATGATCATTATGGGCATCAGGCGGGGGATCATTGCCTGCGGGCGGTTGCCGGGATTCTGGCGGATGTCCTGGAGCGTGCCACCGATCTGGTGGCCCGTTACGGCGGGGAGGAGTTCGCGTGTGTGTTGCCGGACACGCCGCTGGAGGGGGCGATCCATACCGCAGAGAAGATTCAGCAACGCATGGCGGCGTTGGCCATTCCGCATGCCGCGTCGGATTTGCCCGGCGGGTGCGTGACGCTGAGCATCGGGGTGGTTTCCATCATGCCGGAGAAGGGCCGCGAGCCGGAGAGTCTGGTGGCCGCCGCCGATCTGGAGTTGTACGCCGCCAAGAAGAACGGCAGGAACCGTGTCGAATATGGCGCCAATGTTTGACGCGACCGGGATGGCGGGCGTCTCCCGTTGCGGCTGGGTGGATCCGGCCAAGCCGTATTATCTGGCCTATCACGACGAGGAGTGGGGCGTGCCGGTGCATGACGATCGGCTGCACTTCGCGTTCTTGCTGTTGGAGGGGGCGCAGGCCGGTTTGAGTTGGGACACCATTTTGCGCAAGCGCGCGGGGTATCGGCAGGCGTTCGCGGAGTTCGATCCGGTTGTGGTGGCGGGTTTCGGCCCCGAGCGGATCGATGCGCTGTGTCAGGATCCCGCCATCGTGCGCAACCGGTTGAAGATCGGCAGCGCAGTGCGCAATGCCAGGGTATTCCTTGCCATTCAGGAGGCCTTTGGCAGTTTCGATGCCTATGTATGGCGATTCGTGGGTGGGGCGCCGCGCATCAATCATTGGCGTCACTGGCGGGAGATCCCGGCCACCACGCCGGAGAGCGATGCCTTGTCGAGGGACTTGAAGGGACGGGGCATGAATTTCGTGGGCAGCACCATCATGTATGCCCACATGCAGGCGACCGGACTGGTCATGGATCACACCGTCGATTGTTTTCGCCATGCGTGGTTGTCCGATCCTCGTCGAGACGCCGATTGATGGCCCCGTCAAGGACCTGGTGGCGCGGACTCGGGATGGTGGGATCCTCTCAGAAACTGGCCGGTTTGAACACGGCGTCGTTGGCCAGTTTGACGTTTTTCCCGGACTGGACCATGACGAACAACCCCTGTTCCATGGCGAAGGTGGCGGCCTGTTCGTCCATGCGGATCCCCGCCACTGCCCCCATGACCTGGATTGCGGGGTTATTGCTGAAATTCTTCTTGTAATCGGAGAGTCGCAACAGGTGCTTGCGGACATCCTCGATGGTCAGACGGCTTTTCACTTCCACCAGAACGACGCAATTCGTGTTTTCGACCATCACGTCGATTTCCATCTGGCGGTTGCCGTCCAGGCTGGTCACCAACACCCGAATGGACACCCGATGCACGGGGATACCCCGTTCGGCGAAAATGCGGTTGCAGGCCGGGGCGACATATCCTTCGACGAACTCGCCCCACCGGCTGCTCAAGGCGCCCACCTGCTTACTGACCTCCTTGATCTTGCGGTCGGTTTCCTGGAACTGGAGGCGGGTTTCCTGGAACTGGAGGCGGGTTTCCTGGAATTTGCGGTCGGTTTCCTGGAATCTGCGGTCGAGTTCCGCTCTCCGTTCGCGATCCTCGCGCACCATCTCCTGGAACATGGTCCACACATCATCGAAGGTCACGGCTTTCGTCATGGTATTTTTTCCTTATTATTGTTGTATAAGGTTATTTTTCTCTGATTTTATCACAAAGTCTGACTCATTTCCTCCGTGCCTTGGAAAACTGTCTTGCCTGTTACGTTGGACATGTCCCCCCCCCTGCAACTCTGCCCACATGCGATGAAACGATTGGGTAAATGCTTCGCGGCTCATTCGCATGGCTGGTGCATTGTCCGCTTCCGCCTCCTCGACTGCCAGCCTGACGTATTCCAGGTATTCCGGATCGTTCCAACAGTTCGTATCCTGCAACATGGCAAGGGCGGTCTCGATCACCGCGTCGGCTGACCCGTGATCCGCCATTTTGGCGCGCACAATGCGCTCGGACTGTTCGGACAGGGTGATGTTCATTGCCATGGTTCAATCTCCTCATGAACGGTTTTGCGATGCGGAAAATCATGGAGATAATCCAAACCGAAAACGTGCCATTCGTCTTCTTGATCACTGATTTTATCCGACACGGGCCAACCCCGTCCAGACAAAAAAGTCGGGTTTCATGAGTGCGTGGACCTGGAATGAAGTTCGTGTACAATTCCGTTTTTCGGACTCTTTACCATCATGGTGTCAAAATTGAATCGACCCGCCAAGAAACGCGCAAACTTCGAATTGATCTCCGACTTCGCCCCGCGTGGCGATCAGCCGGCGGCGATCGCACAGTTGACCGCCGGGTTGACCGCCGGCAAACGGGATCAGACCCTGCTGGGGGTCACGGGTTCCGGCAAGACCTTCACCATGGCCAACGTGATCCGCGATCTGGGCCGGCCCGCCCTGGTGCTGGCCCACAACAAGACCCTGGCGGGCCAACTCTACGGGGAGATGAAGGCTTTTTTTCCCAAGAATGCCGTGGAGTATTTTGTTTCTTATTATGATTATTATCAACCGGAGGCCTACGTCCCCCGCACCGACACCTTCATCGAAAAGGACTCCTCCATCAACGACCGCATCGACCGCCTGCGCCATGGCGCCACCCGCTCCCTGCTGTCGCGGCGCGATGTGATCATCGTCGCCTCGGTTTCGTGCATCTACGGCATCGGCTCCCCGGAGGCCTACCAGGAGATGGCCATGGAGATCGTCGCCGGCCAGGAGATCGATCAGCGGTTCCTGCTGCGCCGCCTGGTGGAGATGCAATACAAGCGCAACGACATCGAATTCGTCCGTGGCGCCTTCCGGGTGCGGGGCGACACCGTGGAGATCTTCCCGCCCCATGAAGAGGATCGCGCCGTGCGCCTGGAACTGTTCGGCGACACCGTGGAGCGGATCCGCCTGGTGGACCCGCTGACTGGAAAAACCCTGCGCGAACTCGACCGCTTCGACTTCTTTCCCGCCAGCCACTACGTCACCCGCCGCGAGGTGATGCTGCGCGCCATGGAGGAGATCAAACGCGACCTGGCCACGCAACTGGAGATTTTCCGACTGGAGAATAAGCTTCTGGAGGCGCAACGCCTGGAGAGCCGCACCCTCCATGATCTGGAGATGATGCGGGAGGTGGGTTTTTGCAGTGGCATCGAGAACTACAGCCGTTATCTCACGGGCCGCGCCCCTGGCGAACCGCCGCCGACCCTGCTGGAATACCTCCCCGCCGACGGCTTGCTGTTCGCGGACGAAAGTCATGTCACGATCCCCCAGGTGCGGGGCATGGCCCGCGGCGACCGCAGCCGCAAGGAGACCCTGGTGGAGTACGGCTTCCGCCTCCCTTCGGCCCTCGACAACCGTCCGTTGACCTTCGACGAGTTCGACCGCATGCGGCCCGCGACCATTTACGTCTCCGCCACCCCGGACGCCTATGAGGTGCAACGCTCCGGCGGGGTGGTGGTGGAGCAGATCAATCGCCCCACCGGCCTGCTGGAACCCCTTTGCGAACTGCTTCCGGCCAAGGGGCAGGTGGATCATCTGCTGGGGGAGATCCGCGCCGTGGTGGCGCGGCAGATGCGCGTGCTGGTCACCACCCTGACCAAGCGCATGGCCGAGGACCTCACCGAATACCTGGAAGGGATCGGCGTCCGCGTGCGCTATCTCCATTCGGACATCGACACCCTGGAACGGCTGGAGATCATCCGCGACCTCCGGCTGGGGGAGTTCGATGTCCTGGTGGGGATCAATCTCCTGCGCGAGGGACTGGACATCCCGGAAACCGGGTTGGTGGCCATTCTGGACGCCGACAAGGAAGGGTTTTTGCGCTCTGCGACCTCGTTGATCCAGACCATTGGCCGGGCGGCCCGCAACGTGGATGGGCGGGTGATCCTCTATGCGGATCGCATCACCGGCTCCATGGAGGCGGCCCTGGAGGAGACCCGCCGCCGCCGCGCGCTCCAGGAGCACTACAACCAAGAGCATGGCGTGATCCCGGTCTCGGTGCGCAAGGGGGTGGCGGAACTCCCCGGCGGGGATGCCCCGGACGCCAGGCCAACCCTCTCCGGACGCCGGCTCAAGGTGGCGGAAGAGGCGCGCGGGTACGCCGCAGCCTCCGACGAAAAGCCTCTGGGTCAGCAAATCCGCGAACTGGAAAAAAAGATGAAGGAGGCCGCCTCCCGGCTCGATTTCGAACTGGCCGCACTCTATCGGGATCAACTGGAGACCTTGGAACGGGCCGCCTTTCTGCCGGGCATGGCCCTGGCGGACGATCCCAGCCTGCCACGCAAGCGGGCCGAATAGGCCGGGTCGCTTTTTCGTTTCCCATGGGGGGATTTTAATGTATACTTGCTGAAATGAATTGTATCGCTCATGCCGAGGATTGGTCAATCGGAACATCGGGAGGGGTGGATGGCTAGCATGCCGGAAAAGATTACCGTGCGTATTGACGAGGACCTCGCGGAAATCGCGCCTGGCTATCTCGACAATCGTAAAAAGGATGTGGAGTTGCTGCCACAAATCTTGGCCAAGGGGGATTTTCAGACGCTGCGGATCATGGGACACCGGATGAAGGGGTCGGGAGCCGGGTACGGTTTCGATGGGATCTCCGACATCGGGCGCGCCATCGAGGAGGCGGCCAAACAGGAAAACCGGGAGGGGGTTCGTCAGGGCATCGAGGCGTTGAGTTCATATCTGGATCGGTTGGACGTGATTTATGGGTAGCCGCGAGTCAACGCGCGCCCCTTGTCAATCCTCTATGGAGGGACGCAGGCATGACGACGCATGAGCATGTCCTGGTGGTCGATGACGACCCGGATATCTGCAATCTCGTGGGCAGGCTTTTGGAAAAGAACGGGTTCCGGGTCAGCAAGGTGCCGGATGGCAAGGGTTTGCTGGCCCTGCTCGAAAAGAGCAAACCCGACCTGATCATTCTCGATCTGATGCTCCCCGACGAGGATGGCCTGGTGCTGTGCCGCAATCTGCGTTCCCGTTCCAACATGCCAGTGATCATCCTGAGCGCCCGTGGCGAGGACATGGACCGGATCATCGGTCTGGAGATGGGGGCCGACGACTATCTGGGCAAACCGTTCCATCCCCGCGAACTGCTGGCCAGGGTCAAAAGCGTCCTGCGCCGGTCGCGCACCGCCGCCCCGGAAGGCGCCCCGGAGACCGATGACGATGCCACCTACCGTTTCGCGGGCTGGGTGTTGGATGTCCCGACCCGGCAGTTGTATTCTCCAAAAGGAAAAAAAATCTTTTTGAGCGGTGGCGAGTTCGCCCTGTTGCGGGTGTTCCTGAATCATCCCAACCGTGTCCTGAGTCGCGATCAACTGCTGGATCTGTCGCACGGGCGGGAGATCGAACCGTTCGACCGCACCATCGACATGCAGGTGAGCCGCTTGCGGCGCCGTCTGGGGGATGATCCGAAAAAACCCTCGCTGATCAAAACCGTGCGCAGTTCGGGCTATGTCCTGGCCGTGCGCGTGGAAAGGGGAGGAAATATCGATGGAACGGACGATTCAGGTCCTGGTGATTGATGACGACCGGCTGATTCGGGTCCTGCTGCGCGACATCCTGGAAAGTGCCGGCCTGGAGGTGCTGGAGGCCGCTGGCGGACGACCCGGCCTGCGCTACCTGCGCGCCGCGCGTTGCGATCTGGTCATCACCGACCTGCTGATGCCGGATGTCGATGGGGTGGCGGTCATCCGCGAGGTGACCAGGGAGTAACCCGATGTCAAGATCATCGCCCTCTCCGGCGGCGGGCACACCCTGAGCGCCGTCATGGCCCTCGACGTGGCCCAGCGTAGCGGCGCCCTGCGCACCCTGCTCAAGCCCGTCTACCGCGACCAACTCCTGGCCACCATCCACGAGTTGTTCCCCGACTGGCAGCCTCCCCCGGAGGAGGCGGTGGGCGATCCCTCATGAAAGCCGTTGTGCAACGGGTCACCGAGGCCTCGGTGAGCGTGGACGGCGAGAGCATCGGTCGCATCGGGAACGGCATGCTGGTGCTGCTGGCCGTGGAGCGCGGGGACGACGAACGGGAGTTGGCCCTGATGATCCGCAAGATCGCCGGGCTGCGGCTGTTCGCCGATGCGCGGGGCCGGATGAATCTCTCCATCGCTCAGGTGGGAGGCGCGGTGTTGGCCATCAGCCAGTTCACCCTGGCCGCCGACCTCGTCAAGGGCATGCGCCCCTCGTTCGACCGCGCCGAGGAGCCGGTACGGGCCAGCCGTTTGTACGATGCCTTTTGCCAACGGTTGGCGGAGGAAGGGATTCCGGTGGCGCGGGGACGCTTTGCCGCCGACATGCGGGTCCATCTCGTCAACGACGGGCCGGTCACCTTCGTGCTCGATTTCCCGCCGTCCGGCGCATGAGCCGATGGCTCACTGGATCAAGGCCAGGCGCATCGGGTCGGTTGCCTGACCGGGTTTCTTGGGCACGCGCAGGCCGATCAGTTCGATCAGGGATTGCCAGTTGACGCTCTTCTCCTGGAACAGATGCTCGTAGTGTTCCCGGTTGCCGTTCAGAAAGGGGCCGGGGTTGAGGTACTGGTGGATGAAACGGACCTCGTAGTGCAGATGGGGCGCGGTGGCTCTGCCGCTTTTGCCGGACAGGCCGATGACATCCCCCTTCTTCACGAACTCCCCTTCGCGCACCATGATCTTGTTGAGGTGGCTGTAAGTGGTGCGGAAGCCGAAATTGTGATAGACGGAGACGACCTGGCCAAAGCCGTTCAGTCCGTACTTGTTGTTGTCGATCCCGGCGAACTCGATCACCCCGTCGGCCGTTGACATGATTGACGTGTTCATGGGGGCCTGCAGGTCCACCCCAGGGTGAAAGCGGGTATCATGCAACAAGGGATGAGTTCGATAACCGAAGTGGCTGTTGATGCGCGTCACCTGCAGCGGCGAGCCGGTGGGGATACTGCTGACGAAAACCTGCTGCTGTTCGCGGGTGAGCAGGAACGGATCGAGGTGTTCCATCAGCACCTCGTTGATCTGGGACTCCAATACCGTCAGTCCGCTGGCAAGCTGTTTTTTTTCTTTCGTTTTCGCTTGGGGCGGTAGGGTCTGGGCCGGCAGGATCACCTTGGCCGTGGCGTCGGCCGGGGCAAAGAGACCTTCCAGCGACTCCAGGGTGGGTAGGAGTTCCTTGGGATCGGCCTGCCGAAGCTTGAGAAGCCGGGCCTTGGGAGCCGGCATCGGCGGCTGGAGCGGTTCGAAGATCAAAGGCGCGTCCGGAGGCAGCGAACCGAGCCAGGTGGAGACCAGCAGGCTCCCCATGGCGGCGGGGACCAGCAGGGTGAAAAAACGCAAAGGGATCCGCCGTAACAGCTCCCGGTCGATGGATGCGGCATTGCCGGATAGGGCTTGCAAGAGATGGTTGCCAAATGCCACGGATGTGGTATATAAAGTCCGCATTATGGAATCTCCCGGTGAGTTTGTCCGACAATAGGCAATCTATCGGGAAAAATGGGGGATCCCATGAAGCGTTATTGCGTGAACCAGACGAAAATGTGTTTGATTCTGTTATTGTAGCATTCATTAACGGGAACCTTTTGACGTGAATATACTCATCGCCGATGACGACACCAACAGCAGGTTGGTCCTGAATGCCATCCTGGCTCCCTACGGGGCGTGCAAGGAGGTATGCAACGGGGTCGAGGCCGTGGCGGCTTTCAAGGCGGCCCTGGATGCCAATACCCCCTTTCAACTGGTCTGCCTGGATATCATGATGCCGATGATGGACGGCCAGGAGGCACTGCTGGCCATTCGCGCCGAGGAGAAGTCGCGCAACATCCCTCCCAACGACGAGGCGGTCGTGATCATGACCTCGGCGCTGGATACCCTCGATTCCATCATACGCTCCTTCGACCACGGCGGTTGCAACGCCTATCTGGGCAAGCCGATTCGTCAGGCCGCGCTTTTGGAAAAATTGCGCAACTACGGTTTGATTTGAGTAAGGATGATGGAAAAAACCGGTTATTCAAAAACGGCGGTCAAGATCCTGGAGGCCTCCCTGCCCCTGTTTGCCGCGCATGGCTTCAACGGCGTGGCCATGCGGGACATCGCCAATACGGTCGGCATCACGGCGGCGGCGCTCTATAATCATTTTCCGGGCAAGGAGACCCTCTATCTCCGCGCCCTGGAATACGCCTTCGCGGACAAGGTGACCAACTTCGCCGATTCCCTGTCCGCCGCCGAGGGGCTGCACGGGCGTCTGACCTGCATGATCGGCTTCTGGGTGGAAACCCTGGCCGGCGATGTGGTGCTGCGCTCCCTGCTCCAGCGCGAGATGAGCGATGCCGACGAACAACGCCTCCAGTTGCTGTTGGACCGGCTCTTCGCCTCGGTCTATCTCTCCTCGCGGGATACCCTGCTGGCCCTGGCCGGGGGACGCATGGATGCCCATCTGCTCTTTTTCACCATACTGGGCATGGTCCTGTCCCATTTTCAACTGGCCCCGATTCGCCGTCGTCTGCCCGGGTCCCTCCCGGCGCACGAGGAGGTGGAAGTGATCACACGGCATCTCGTCACCTTGCTGCGCGATGGGGTAACGACCACTCCTTAGACGATCCGCTCCGAGGTCTCTCATGAGCAGAATACGCAAGATTCAGGTCTCCCCTGGCATCTTTTGGGTCGAAATCCCGGATGCGGATCTTTACATCCTGTGCGCCTGTCCCGCCGACAGCGTCAAGCATCTGATGAAACGGGGCCTGATCCTGGAAGTGGAAAAGCAGGGCGTGCGCTGCGAAACCGGTCCCAATGCCATCCTCCTCTCCGACCTGCTCCTGCAAAACGGCCATTTCGCCAACCTGGCGGAATTCCCCGTGCTGCAAATGCTCTATCGCCAGGGACTGATCCTCCCCAACCACCCCAACAATACCGGCGTCCGCCCCTTGCTGATCGGCTCCGCCGAACAGGTCGCCTCGCAGATGAAATACATCCTGCGCGGCAACTACGGACTGCTCTCCACCGAGGAGATCATGGAGGCCGGCATCCCCCGCGCCACCGCCGAGGAGATGATGCGCCTCAAGCTGCGTTTCGCCTTCGGCAAGATCCGCGGTTTCGACGAACTCCTCGAGGCCCGCATCGTCGCCAATCAGCCCCTGGAACTGCGCAACGGCGTCATGATCCGTCGTCTGGCGCTCAACCGCTTCGCCATCGATCACGCAGACGAAACCGTCGAGGTGGACCTCAACCTTCCCTGCGGCCAGGGCTACGAATCCCCCTATCCACTGGGTTTCCATCGCGTGGCGCGGGAGTATTTCGGCGTGATCCACTCCGGGGAGGGGGACGGCTGGGACATCAACCGGCCCAGCATGGCCTCGATCATCATGTACCAGGGGAAACTCTATCTCGTCGATGCCGGACCCAACCTGCTGGGCAGCCTCTCCGCCCTGGGGATCGGCGTGGGCGAGATCGAGGGGCTGTTCCACACCCATGCCCATGACGACCACTTCGCGGGCATCACCACCCTGATGCGGGGCGGACGCCGCATCAAGTATTTCTCCACGCCCCTGGTGCGCGCCGCCGTGATCCGCAAGCTCAAGGCGCTCCTTTCGTTGCGCGAGGAGGAGTTTCACCACTTCTTCGAGGTGCATGACCTCAAAAGCGATACCTGGAACGACCACGAGGGGATGGAGATCAAGCCGGTGGTCTCGCCACATCCCATCGAGACCACGATCCTCGTCTTCCGTGTCATGGCCGAGGACGGCTTTCGTTCCTTCGGCCACTTCGCCGACATCGTCTCGCTGTCCCTCCTGGAGAAGATGGTCACCGAGGACGACACGAAACCGGGGGTCACCCGCGAATATTTCGAGATGATCCGCCGGCGCTACTACGTCCCGCTGAACATCAAAAAACTCGACATCGGCGGCGGCATGATCCATGGCGACGCGGAGGATTTCCGCGACGACAAGTCCGGCAAGATCATCCTGTGCCACTCCGCCCTTCCCCTGAGCAAGAAACAACGGGAGATCGGTTCCAGCGCCCCGTTCGGCGCCACGGACGTGCTCATTCCGAGTGACACCGATTTCCTGCGTGGCGCGGCCATGGTCTATCTGCGCTCCTATTTCCCCAACGCTCCGGAGCATCAACTGGTCGCCCTGGCCAACAACGCCATCGCCGAGTTCAATCCGGGGACCATCATCCTGCGGGAGCGGGAGCGCCACTCCGAGATGTGGCTGGTGCTCACCGGCACGGTCGAAGGGATTCAGACCGATCAGGACATCTACGTCGTCGTCACGGCGGGGGGGATTCTGGGGGAGATGTCCTGCCTGCACGGCGTTCCCGCCACCTTGACCTTTCGCGCCACCACCTTTGTCCAGGCCATGCGCCTGCCCCAGCGGACCACGCTGGGCTTTGTCAAGAAATTCGATTTCTATGCCCAACTGGAGCGGTTGCACGAGGGGCGCGCCTTTCTCCAGGAGACCGCCCTCTTCGGGGAGGTGATCCCCTATCCCAAGCAGAACGAACTGGCGGGGGCCATGCAACGCCGTACCTATCTCCCCGGCGAGAGCGTGGAGATGGAAAACCACATGCTCGGCCTGATCCGCAGCGGCCTGCTGGAGGAGGTGTTCGGCGACGACGTGTTCGTCCGTTTGGGGCCTCGCGATTTCTATGGGGAGGAGGACGCCGTGTTCGACATCCCGCCCTTCCACACCTTGCGGGTCGTGGAGCCGACCGAGGTGGAGGAGATCCCCGGCCATCTGCTGCGGGATCTGCCGATCGTGCGCTGGAAGCTGTACGAGGCGATCGAAAAACGGCGGCGCCGCATCCTCCAGGCCAATCCCTTCGGCCTTGCCACCTGGAACTGGCGGGATGAATTCGCCGTCGGGGTGCGGCGGGTGGACAACCAGCACATCCGGCTCTTCGCACTGGGCGGGGCCGTGCTGCGGGCCATCAACCAGGGCGCGGACGTCAGCCGGGAGGCGGATCGGGAGCGGATCGGCGCCGCATTGCAAAACCTGATGAACTATACCGTGATTCACTTCCAGGAAGAGGAGATCCTGATTCGCAAATACGGCTTTCCGGGCTATCGCGAGCACCGCAAGCGGCACCGGGAGCTGCTTCTGGAGGTGGAGGAGATTTCCAGGCAGGTGAACGCCGGCCAGGAGTGCATGGAGATCCTGGGGTTCGCCCGCTTTTTCGAGAACTGGCTGGTCAGCCATATCCTGATCGATGACCGCCAGTTCGGCAAGGTCCTCAACGAAAGCGGCATCTATTGACCAAGGCGGGAGACGGTCGCTTGCCATGACGCCGATTCGTGAGGAAGAACATCGAGCGCCGCCGGACGAGGCGATGACGGTGGAGACGGCCCTGGAGTGGTTTCTGGAGCGGGTCTCGGCGGCCAAGTCGCCTGCCACCCACCAGCGCGAGCAGCGCAAGGCACGTCAGATTGCCGCCCGGTTGGGCCGCATCCCCTTGCGTGATCTGACCCCGCTGGAGATCGCCGATTATCGGGATTATCGTCTGCGCGAGGCCTCCGCCGCCATCGTGGAGGGGGATCTGGCCCTGCTGCGGGAGCTGTACGACGTGGCGTGTACAACCTGGGGTCTGCATTTTGAGGCCAATCCCCTGCATGCGGTTGCGCCACCCCGTCCGCCGGCCGGCCGGGAGCGCTCCTTCGAACGGGGCGAGATGGTGCGCCTGCTGGCCGCCTGCGACCGGCGTCCCACCCCCATGCTGGGGTGGATCGTGCGGTTGGCCGTGCAGACCGCCATGGGCAAGGAGGAGATCCTGCGCCTGCGCACGGGGGACGTGGACCTGGCGGCGCGGGTGGCGACGATCCGCAAGCATCTGACCCGTCCCATGCGTCAGGTGCCCCTGACCAGGGAGGCGGTACGGGTGTTGCGGGAGGGGATGGCCTATCCGGAACGTCCCGCCGGGGAGGAGTTGTTGTTCTTCGGCGCGTTGGGCAAGGACGGGGAGCGCGCGCCGGTGGCCATCGACAAGGCCTTTCGGATGGTTTTGTTGCAGGCGCGTCTGAAGGGATTCCGTTTCAATGATCTGCGCAACGAGGCGTTGACGCGCATGGCCGCCGCCGGATTGAGCGAGATCGAGATTGTCACGATTGCCGGGCTGCCATTGCCCCGGTTGGCCGCGCGCCCGGCCCGGCCCACGCTTGCGGAGTTGGTGGCCAGGCTGGACGCGGTGGGACTGGGGGCTTGAGGTCGATTATGTCCGGCCCGCGTTGAGTTTTTCGATCTGGCCCAGGATGGCTTCCGCGATTTTGTTGGGCTGAAACTTGGAGATGAAGTCGTCGGCGCCCATCTGTTTGGCTTTGTCCTGGTTGGATCGGTTGCTCAGTGAGCTGTGCAGGGCCAGGTAGATGTGGGCCAGCTTGGGATTCTGTCTGACCTGCCGGGTGAAGGTGAATCCGTCCATCGTGGGCATTTCGATGTCGGAAAAGATGATGTCGTAGGGGCAGGGACCGGTGCGCACCGACTCTTCCAGCGCGGCGAGCGCCTTGTCTGCGGAGTCGAAAATGGTGTGGCGCAGACCCATCTGGGTGAAGGCCGAGGCCATGAGTTGCCGCGCCGCATTGGAATCGTCCACTGCCAGGACCTGATAATCGGACAGGTGCAATTTTTGGGCGCGTTGGGTGAGTGCCTCATCGACCTGGTCCTCGATGCCGATGATGTCGCCCAGGACCTTTTCCACATCGAGGATCTGGACCGTGCGGTCGTTGTCGTAGGTGATGGCCGTGAGGTAGCTGTTGCCGTAGAGCGCGCCGTCCGGGCGGATGATGTCGCTCCAGCTTTTTTGGATCAGCCGGTCGGGTTCGCTGACCAGAAACCCCTGGATGGAGGTGCTGTATTCGCACACCAGGACATAGCTGACCTTGTTGACGTGGTCGATCGGGGTGAGGCCCATGGCCTGGGAGAGGTCCAGCAGGTTGATGGCATGGCCGCGAAAATCGATGGTCCCCTTGATGGCCGGATTGGAGTGGGGGATGCGGGTGATGGACTTGGGGCATTCTAGTATTTCGATGATTTTGAAGACATTTAATCCGTAGAGTTGTCCGTCGGTCAGCACGAAGGTCAGCATCTCCATTTCATTGCTGAAGGCGAGGTTGGCCCGTTTGTTGACATCTTCCAGGAAATTCCGCTCGGACATGGGAGGCTCCTCATGCTGATTTTTTTTAATTTAATGGAGGCCGACATGCTGAAGTATAGGTTAAATCGCATGCCTTTCGCAATCCGTTGCTGTATTTTTTTTCAATTGACCTGTTGGTTGCTCCCGTCCGGGGTATTGGCCGGGGCCTGGAGTGGCGAGGTGGTGCGCGTGACGGATGGGGATACGCTCGTGGTGGCGCGGGGCGGCGAGCGGGTGAAGATCCGCGTGGCCGGGATCGACACCCCGGAGCATGGGCAACCCTTTGCCCAAGAGGCCAAGGCGTTCACCGTTCGGCATGTCGGCGGGCGGATGGTGCGGGTGGTGGAGAAGGAGATGGATCGTTATCACCGCGTGGTGGGTTGGGTGACCCCGGCTGACGGGGGCGAGGAGTTGGGGAGCGCCCTGGTGCGTGCCGGTCTGGCCTGGCGGCACATCCATTTTTCCAAGGATCCGGAGTTGATGGCGTTGGAGCGGGCCGCCCGCAAACGCCGGATCGGCATCTGGTCGCAACCCGACCCCATCCCGCCATGGGTGTGGAAGCATCCGCGCTGAGCGTTCTGCCCTGGCGCGCCTCCACTCATGCGCGAGATATTCTGGCACGGTTCGGTGGTTTCCGTGTCCTGGAAGGGGACTCCTTGGATACGGAGGCGGTCGGATGCATGGTGTGGGTGAATTTGAACAAGGGGATGCGAATGATCGGCCATTGGAGGCGCATGGACGACTCCTGGACGAACTGTCGCCAATAGGGCCATAAATTAAACAAAACGGATGTTTGCGCAAAATCTTCTATTGTCTGATGATCCGGTAACGATCCGCTCACAGCATAGGTTGCTACCATGTGACATTCGATCACCCCGGCTTTGGTCGGTTCTTCTGGGTTGTCCCGCACCGGGCCTGCCAGCATCACCCCCATGGCATAGCGTACCTCAATTTGCGCGGATGTCTCTTCCGTGGCCGGGCGGATCGTAATATGGTCCCTATTGTGCGTTCCAAGCAACCTCAGACCTTCACCCTGTCGGATTAGGGCACGGTCGTCCGTCCTGGCGACAAAACCGTCCATATGGATGTCCAGGAGTTCCACACCATTCAGGAGATCGCGCAACGATTCGTTCATGCCGCGAACCGTTGTGCATCATCCAGGTGGCTCACCTGGGATTGATAGGTCAAGGGCACTTCGGGTTGTGTGTCCAGGGGGGTCTGGTAGAGCGTCCAATCCGAGGCGGCATTGGATACATGGCAACAAGAACCATCTGATGCGTCGCAAATACGGACGCTCTTATCCTTTGGCCCAACATGCACTTTGATCTGACAATCGAGGGCATTGGCCCAGCGCACCATGCTCTCGACGGTAAAATTGCCTTCGCCTCGGAAAATTTTGGAGACTTGTGGTGGAGAGACGCCCAACAGTTCGGCAAACTCCTTTTTGGTCAATTTTTTTCTTTGCATGGCCTGGTAGAGGTCGGTCGTGAACTCCAGAATGACCCGTTCCTTCCAATAGGTGTCATGTTTCTCCGCTTCGGCAAAAAGATCCGCAAAGGATGTCGTGCTCATCATCAACTCCTTATTTGTCTGGCAGTATTGTGATCTCATTCGATATTTTGTGTGCTTCGTATCTGTTTTTATTTGAGATCGCTATCTTGATTTCAAGTTTTGGAGTTTTATTTGTTGTTTTTAGAAATGCATTTTAACAAAGGATAATTTTTTCAGAATCATAGAACCATAAAACTCTAATTTTTCCTGCAATAAATTCCCAAATCCCATAGTCGTTGTTAATCAAATGGCTCTTGTCGTCCGGCAAATGGCGGGGATTTCTGGTGCCATCGGCAATCGACCTGAGCAGCGCCAACAGACTCTGCCTGGATCCCTGATACTGCGCGGGGAGTTCGTCGAGAAACCGTAGCAATTGGCACTCTTGACGGTCATCGCAGGCAGCCAGGATCGTCCAAGGACCAGGAGCCTTGGTGACATTGCGTAGGATCATGGGTTATCTTGTAGGTTAATTTTTGGCAAGTGTCAAGCCAATAATCTGTAATCGTCATTTTTCGGGACTGGGCTTCGACGATTCTCAAGCCCCCCCCTATTTCACGAGATATTCGATCAATGGTCTGCTTTGCAGGTTGGCATCCCAGGACTCGAGGACGGTGGCGGATTGTTTGTCCTTGCCGTCCTGCCGAATCCCGCCGGTGGCGGTGATGGTCGTCTGATCCGGGGCAAAGGACCCTTCCAGGGAGATTTGCGAACTGCCGGGCCAATTGCCTTCGACCTGATCCTCGCCATTCTCCTTTTGGTTCTTGCCGCAATGGATGGTCTCCTTGTGCCATGACGAATGCACATGATACCGGATGGGACCGATCCTGGGAGAGATGGAAAATTGCCCCTTGACCGGATCGGTGACCACGCTCGCGGTGCCGGTGCAGGCATCCTGTTCGCACATGGGGGCGCCCATGGTATTGGACATGGTGAAGGTTTCACGATACCCCCCTTTCACCTCCTTCTCTTCTCCCCCGTCGTCGCCCCCGCCGCACAAGGCGGACGCCACGCGGCGGGTCTCCACCTTGGAGGGTCCGGAAGGCTTGGCGACGATTTCGGCCTTGAGTTGGTCCTCCATCCCGTCGGGCGTCAAGCGGACCTCCACATCCATCTGGTAGAAGTGGTCGGTCAGGGCGTCTTCCGTGCCATCGTCCGTCTCGGCATGATGTTTGGTATCGAAAAACTCTCTATATTGATATTTCAAGCTTCCAAACCATTGGGGATGGCAGAAATCCGGCAGTTGCGCGACAACCTCCTTGGTGAGGTCAAACCTGGAGCAATTTCCGTTGCAGGAAGCCGTGCCCTGGCCGAGGCTCTTCCCGGATTTGTCGAACACGTGGACGTTCAAGCTGTTGCCCGCAGGCGACATATGGAGCGTGCTGGTCACCAGCAGGCCTTTGCGTCCCATGGCGTCGCTGATCTCGCCCAACAGCGCCGGGTCACCGCCGCCCAACATCTCGCGTTGTTTTTCAAAACCGATCAGCATTCTCAAATCGTCCATGGTCAAGGTGGAAGCGCAACTCTTGAAGCGGTAGTGCAGGCTGGTGGCCAATGACGAGGCCACGGAGGATCCCTCGACCCGTTCGTCACCCGGCGCCTGGGAGACTTTGGTATCTGGCAGCATGAATTGGGGTTTTTCCTTCGTCTCCCCCGGAAGCGGCAAGCAGAGCGCCAGGCTCAAGGCGGCCAGGCCGAAAACACGCACGGAGTTCATTCCACGACGCCTTGCCATGCCACTCCTCCCTGCCGGTCGATGGGTCATTTGCGGCAAGCCAGTTCCACCCGGCGGTTGCGCGCCCTGCCTTCCTCGCTGCCGTTGTCCGCCACGGGTTGCGACTTGCCGAGGCCACGGGCGGTCAAGCGCGCCGCCGGGATGCCATGTCCAGTCAGCCATTGCATCACGCTGGCGGCCCTGGCCCCCGAAAGTTTGACGTTGTAGCCGTCGGAGCCGACATTGTCCGTATGGCCCTGCACCTCCACCGCCAGTGTGGGCAGCGCCGCGAGGGTGTCCCGCGCCCTGGCGAGGGTCGATTCGGATTCGGGGCGCAAGGCCGCCTTGTCGAACTCGAACAGCACCCCGTACAGGGGTACCCGGCAGTCGCGTTTGAGTTGGGCGGTCCAATCCTCTCCCCTGGCGGCGTCTGCCACCTGAAAGGCGTAATCCTCGCCACCGTGCAGAACGGCCCACACATCGCGGCCATTCTTGGCGTAATGGGCGATCATACCCTGGCTCTCCCGGTCCAGGGTGGCCGGGGGCCAGACGATGTTCCAGCCCGCGCTGGTCAGCGCTTCGCGGTAGACGGCCATGAACTCCAGGGTGGAGACCCCGTTGGCGGGCGCCCGGTAGTGACGATACCAATGTTCCTGGCCCACCATTTGTTCCTGGCCGGAGTCGTCGATGGCGATGCGCAAGGGGGCCTTGCCGTGGCCGCCATCGAAGAGGGCCGAGCCTGGCAACGGCGTCAGAAAAGGGAAATCGCCGTTGGCGTCGGCCAGGGCCTCGGGTTTGGCGGCAGGGGGTTTCAAGGTGTGCTTACGTGCGCTCGCCCCGGTTTCCACCAGTTGCACGCGCATTTCCCGTGGCTGGCCGATCTCCAGGTAGCCCCAAAGCTCCCTGCCATCCCGGCGCAGGCGCAACGTCACCGCCAGGGGGGAGCTGTCGGGGAACTCATGCACCACTTCCCAGTTCGCGCCGGCAAACGACGGTTTTAGCAGTTTCCACACCTCTGCTGCGGGGGTCTCCTCCGGGACGCCGGTAAAATCCAGGATGGCGTTCCAGTGTCTGCCGCGCACCAGATGGGGGGAGTCGCGTTTGGGCAGCGGGATTTCCGCCTCGCCGAACGCCTCTTCCCGCAAGGTTCCCGCTTCCACCTTGAGCGCGGGGATCTTGGGAAATCCGGACGGCAGTTCTTGCGCCAGGGCCATGCCGGGCAGGGTCAGGAGCAGGGCCAGGAGGGTCGCGGGCAGCTTCATGAGCCATTTCTCCGATCAACGTCCCGCTGTCACGGGTGTGGCTTCCAGGCGTTGGGTGATGCGGTAGCCATTCTGCTCGCAGGTCGCAGTCAGGGTCAATTTGCCCCCGGCCTCCTGGAGGGGGGCGCTCTGATCGCAATTGGTAGGAATCGAAACCGCCACCCGTTCGGGCAGTTCGGCTTCGCCGGAGCGTTTGCAGGTCATTTCCTGGGGCAGCAGGGGCTGGGCGCCGCCGAACAGCGGTTGCCCCGGCATGGCCATGATCGTCGCCTGATAGGGGACCTCTCCCTGGAAGGTGCATTCGGTCACGCCGCCGGGCATGCTGGCGCTCAGATGCACCTGTTCCAGACGGTAGCGGATTTGCGCTGTTCCCTTGCCGGGATAGGCATCCTCGGCACGGGTGGGAATGCCGCGGCTCAGGTCAACGCCCCCCCACTGAAAGCGCATGTTGCCGGGCATGGAGCTGTGGATGCGGATTTTCCCCTGGGCCTTGAGGGACCACTCCTCGTTGCGATCCTCCCATTTTTCGGTATGGCTCACCTCCACGCTGGAAGTCACCTCCCAGGCTTCCACATGGCCATAGGAGGCGGCATGGGCGGGCGTTGCAATTCCAAGCAAGCATGTCACGCCAAGCATGCAGATAAAAGATTTTTTAATTGGCATTTAATTGTTCCTGCTGTTGTGTTGCATAATTAATACTCATCGCCACTGCCAACCAGCGTCGGTCACGGGCAGGGAGTTGCGGATCGCCTCGGTCATCCCCTTGGCGAAGCGGGTCAAGACGTCCTCCTTGCGGGTGAAATCGACGATCCGTTCCTGCTTGATCATCTGCCTGGCGATCCAGGAGGTGGAGCCGATGCCGTCGATCAGGCCGAGTTTGACCGCATCCTCGCCGGTCCAGATCAGACCCTGGAACAGCTCCTCCCGGCCCGCCTTGAGGCGGTCGCCGCGACCGTTCTCCACCGCCTTGATGAACTGCTCGTGGATGTGGTTGAGCAAACCTTGATAATGTTGTTTGTCGGCGGGATCCAGGGGCTTGAAGGGATCCAGCATGGCCTTGTGCCTGCCGGCGGTCATCATGCGGCTCTCCATGCCCAGTTTTTCCAGGGTTTGCTGGAGGCCGAACGCCTGCAGCAGCACGCCGATGGAACCCACCATGGTCGCCTTGTCCGCGTAGATCTTGGGGATCGCTGCGGCCACGTAATAGCCCCCAGAGGCGCACATGTCCTCCAGGGCCGCGTACAGAGGGGTATCGGGATGCTGCTTTTGCAGGCGCAGCAACTCGTCGTGAATCTGGCCGGACTGCACCGGACTGCCGCCGGGGGAGTTGATGCGCAGGACCACCCCCACGGTGTCCGGATGATCGAAGGCGGCGTTCAGCCCCTTGATGACATTGTCCGCGCTCCATTGCGTCCCCTCCATGATGACCCCGCGCAGGTCCACCACGGCGGTGTGCTTGTGCCGTCCGGAAAACGACTTCAAATCGTACTCCTGGATGGCGCCCAGCCACAGCACGACCACCAGATAGGCGGCAATGAAGAGACGGAACCAGTTTTTGCCGACCCGCGTCCGTTTCTGTTCTTCCAGGTTGGCCAGCAGGAGGCGTTCCAGCACCTGACGCTCACGGGCGCGGTTGGCCTCCACCCGTTCCAGCCAGTTGCCCTCATCGGTCTCGAAGGGACCGGGATCCTCGGAAAGCAGGGGTTCGTTCTTGTCCATGGCGGCTATTCGATGACGGTCTTCATGCGGATATCGGTATACCCCTTGAGGTCACGAATGCGGAAGCGCATCTCGTAGACGTCGCAGGTCCGGCAGATGGCGTTTGATTGGAAGCACTTGCTCTCTTTGTTACTCCAGCAGGGATGGTCGTTGTCCCGCAAGGAAGGGCACTCCTTGCGGGAGGCGTGGGGACATTTCGTCACGTCCCAGCAGGGGATCAGGGCCAGCAGGGCGCGAATCCCGGCGATGCTGATGCTGGATTTGATCATGCGGCGGATCTCTTCCAGCCACTCGACATCCCGCTCGGTGAACAGCCGGGTTCCCGCGAGATTCTTGTGCGAAATGAACAGCCTTTCCCGTTCGTACATGTGAATGGTACGAATGGAGATGCCGAGACGTTTGGCAACCACGCCGATCTTGACGAGTTGCGGCGGGATCTTTTTCGCTTCCGGTTCCTTGACCATGGAGACTCCCAGTGTGTGTTGCGGCGACAGGTTATTCCTTATCGCCCAGCCTATCACGAAACCCGCCCGTCAGCCCACGGGATTCGCGACAGTTCCCGGAAAAAGATTGAAAAAGGCCGATCTGCCGGCATAGCGCGCGGCGGCGCTCAGCCCTTCCTCGATGCGCAGCAGTTGGTTGTACTTGGCGATGCGATCGGAACGGTTGAGCGAGCCGGTCTTGATCTGTCCGGCGTTCACCGCCACCGCCAGGTCGGCGATGGTGACATCCTCGGTCTCCCCGGAACGGTGGGAGATCACCGTGGGATAGCCGGAGCGTTTGGCCAGTTCCACCGCCTCCAGGGTTTCGGTGAGGGTGCCGATCTGGTTGACCTTGATCAGGATGGCGTTGGCGATCCCCTGGCGGACCCCCTCGGCCAGGATGGCGGGATTGGTCACGAACAGGTCGTCGCCCACCAGTTGGATTTTGCTGCCCAGGGTGTCGGTGAGCAGCCGCCACCCCTCCCAATCGTTTTCGGAGCAGCCGTCCTCGATGGAGAGGATCGGATAACGGCCGCACAGATCCTGGTAGTATCCCACCAGGTCGTCGGCGTCCAGGATGCGGTTCTCCCCCTTGAGGTTGTAAAGATTGGCCGCAGGGTCGAAGAACTCCGTGGAGGCGCAGTCCAGCCCCAGGAAGATCTCCTCGCCGGGGATGTATTTGGCGTTTTCGATGGCCTGGAGGATCACCTGGATCGCCTCTTCGTTGGAGGCGAGATTGGGGGCGAATCCCCCTTCGTCGCCGACGGCGGTATTGAGTCCGCGTTTGCTCAGGACCTTTTTCAGGTGATGAAACACCTCCGCGCCCATGCGCACGGCGTCCGCCACGGAGGTGGCGGCCACCGGGAGGATCATGAACTCCTGGATGTCCACGTTGTTGTCCGCGTGTGCCCCGCCGTTGAGGATGTTCATCATCGGCACCGGGAGCAGGTGGGCGTTGACCCCGCCCAGATAACGGAATAGCGGCTGGCCGCATGCCGCCGCCGCCGCCTTGGCCACGGCCAGGGAGACCCCCAGAATGGCGTTGGCGCCCAGGCGGGATTTGTCCTCGGTGCCGTCCAGGGCGCGCATGCGTTCGTCCAGGTCGCGTTGGGCGAACAGGTCCAGGCCGGTCATGGCCGGGGCGATGAGGTGATTGACCGACTCCACGGCCTTGATGACCCCTTTGCCCAGGTAGCGGGCGGGGTTGCCGTCGCGCAGTTCCAGGGCCTCGCGGGAGCCGGTGGAGGCCCCGGAGGGGACGGCGGCCCGTCCCAGGGCGCCGTTGCTGGCGGTGGCTTCGACCTCGACGGTCGGGTTGCCGCGTGAGTCGAGAACCTCACGGGCGTGAATGCGGGCGATGGTGGTCATGAAACGGTGTTCTCCTTCCAGATCAGGTCGGGTTTGCGGGCGGCGCGGGTGGCGTCCAGCCGTCCGGGTCCCTTGCCAGGCACCGGAACGGCATGGGGCGCGGTGCGCACCCGATGCGGGTCGTTTTGGGCCTCCTGGCGGATGGCGATCATCGCCTCCACGAAGTGGTCCAGGGTTTCCTTCGATTCCGTTTCCGTTGGCTCGATGAGCATGGATTCCGGAATCAGCGCGGGAAAATAGATGGTTGGGGCATAGCAATTATAATCCAGCAGGCGTTTTGCAAAATCCAAAGCCGTCACGCCAAAATTCTTGGCCTCGAATTGCATAGAAAGAAGAAATTCATGGGTGGCGCGCCGTTCGGGAAAGGCCACCGTGAAACCGGCGGCGGCCAGGCGCGCCATGAGATAATTGGCGTTGAGGGTGGCGAAGTCGGCGATCCGGCTCAGACCCTCCGCGCCGATCATGCGCAGATAGACATGGGCGCGCAACAGCACCCCCACGTTGCCGGCAAAGGCGGCCATGGGACCGATGGAGTCCGGCAATTCCTGTTGCGTCATTTGGAAAAACCACTCGCCACCGTTGTCGAGCAGCCGCCGGCCCACCACCGGCACGGGGAGAAAGGGTTCCAGGCGTTCGCCCACGCCCACGGGTCCGGCCCCGGGTCCGCCGCCGCCGTGGGGGGTGGCGAAGGTCTTGTGGACATTGAAATGGACGGCGTCGAACCCCATGTCTCCGGGGCGGACCCGGCCGGCCACGGCGTTGAGGTTGGCCCCGTCGTAGTAGAGCAGTCCGCCGGCGTCGTGGACGATGCGGGCCATTTGGAGGATCTGGCGCTCGAAGACCCCCAGGGTGGAGGGGTTGGTCAGCATGAGTCCGGCGGTGTGGGGACCGGCGGCGGCGCGCAGGGCGTCCAAATCCACATCCCCGTGGGCATTGGTCGGAATTTCCCGCACCGTGAGGCCGCAGATGGCGGCGGTGGCGGGGTTGGTGCCGTGGGCGGCGTCGGGGATGAGCATCTCGGTGCGCTGGTGGTCGCCGCGCGCCAGGTGGTAGGCGCGGATCATCGCCACACCGGCGAATTCGCCCTGGGCGCCGGCCATGGGGACCAGGGAGACCGCCCGCATGCCGGAGATCTCCTTGAGCATTTCTTGCAGTTCGTGCAGGGTGCGCAACACCCCCTGACCGGACTCCTCGGAGGCCAGGGGATGGCGGTCGAGAAAACCGGACAGGGAGGCCAGGGTGTGACAGACCCTGGGGTTGTACTTCATGGTGCAGGAGCCAAGGGGGTAGAAATGGGTGTCCACCGAGAAGTTGCGCTGCGACAGGCGGGTGAAGTGACGCACCACCTGCAATTCGGAGACCTGGGGCAGAGGTGGCGGGGAGGCGCGCAGGAATTGATTCTCCAGTGTCGTGATGGCTTGGGCTTCCGGGGCGTGCTGGGCATTGACCCGTCCAGGGCGGGAGGCGTCGAAGATCGTGGTCATGTCATGCGTCCTTCACGTTCAGAACCCAGGTCAGGGTGGAGGCGTAGAGATCGATGTCGGCCCGGGTGCGGGTTTCGGTGGCGCAGGTCAGGATGCCCTTGGCGAGTTTCGGGTAGTGCTCTTCCAGGCGATATCCCCCCTGGATGCCCAGGCGGGCGAGTTGGCTCAGCACCGGGCGGGAGGGCTTGGGGAGGCGCAGGGCGATTTCGTGGAAGACGGGGCCGGTGAAGATGCGGGTCACGCCGGGGATCTCCAGGAGCCGGTCGGTCAGGGCCAGGGTGTTGGCATGACAGGCCGCCGCGACCCTGGCCAGCCCGTCGGGGCCGAGCAGGGAGAGATGGATGGCGGCGGCGATGGTCATGATGCCCTGATTGGTGCAGATGTTGGAGGTGGCGCGGGAGCGGCGGATGTGCTGTTCGCGGGCCTGGAGGGTCAGGATGAAGCCGGGGGCGCCGGCGGCGTCCAGCGTGCGGCCGACGATGCGTCCCGGCATCTGGCGGAGCAGCTCCTGGCGGCAGCCAAGGAACCCGAAATAGGGTCCGCCGGAGGCCAGCGGCGCCCCCAGGGGTTGACCCTCGCCGCAGGCGATGTCGGCCCCGGTATCGCCCCAGTCGCCGGGCGGGGCGAGCAGGCCGAGGGCGACGGGATTGACCAGGCCGATCACCAGGGCGCCCTCCCGTCTGGCCCAGTTGGTCAGTTCGTCGGCCTCTTCCAGGATGCCGAAAAAGTTGGGTTGCGGGATGACCAAGGCGGCGATGCCCCGTCCGCGATAATGGTTCAAGGCGCTGGGGGAGACCCTTCCCTCGACGGGGTCGAAGGGGAGTTCGATCACCTCGATCTCCTGGTGGCGGGTCAGGGTATGCACCACCCTCCGGTAGAGGGGATGGACCGAAGTGGGGATGAGGAGTTTCCGCCCCTTGCCCTCGTGGGCGCGCACCGCCATGAGCGCCGCCTCGGCCAGGGCGCTGGCGCCGTCGTACATGGAGGCGTTGGCGGCATCCATGCCGGTCAGGCCGGCCATCATGGTCTGAAATTCGAAGAGGACCTGCAACGTGCCCTGGCTGGCCTCGGCCTGGTAGGGGGTATAGGCGGTCAGAAACTCCCCGCGGGCGGCGATCTCCCAGACCGCCGCAGGGATGTGATGCTCGTAGGCCCCGGCCCCGATGAAACAGAGTCCGTTGGGTTTGGAGCCGGCCCGCTCGCGCATCAGGCGGGTCACCGCCATTTCGTTCATGGCGGGCGGGAGGCGCAACGGCGGGCAGCGCAATTCGGCGGGGATTTCGTCGAAGAGGGAGTCCAGGTTTGGGGCGCCAATCTGGAGCAACATCGCCGCGATGTCGGCAGGGGTATGGGGTATGAACGGCATGAATCGTGGTTTCCGGGTATTGTTAATGTCAAAAAAGCGTCTCTTTCATTATTGTCACAAAATCCGTGCCAGGAAAATGGAGCGCGTGGGCGAAACGGACTCCCTTGTCGCCGCGTGATCTGCTAGCATGGGTTGAAATGCGATTCAAATCGAGACGGGAAGGAGTCGAGGGTCATGAGCCAGGCCGAGGATGGCCGGAATGGAGCGTTCTGCTGGCCGGTGCGGGTCTATTACGAGGATACCGATGCCGGGGGCGTGGTCTATCATGCCGGCTATCTGCGCTTCATGGAACGGGCGCGCACCGAATGGCTGCGCCATTTGGGGTATGGTCAGGAGGCGCTGTGGCGGGAGAGGGGGCTGCTGTTTGCCGTCGCCAACATGGAAATTGACTTCCTGGCATCCGCAAGACTGGACGACAGCCTGAATGTTTCGGTAATATTGTCGGAACGGAAACGGGTGAGCCTGACGCTGGCGCAAACCATCACCGGGGCGCGGCTCCTGGTGCGGGCGCGGGTCAGGATCGCCTTGGTGGATCGCGACTTCAAGCCGGCGCGTTTTCCGGGGGACCTCATCGACCGTCTGCAAACCTTAATGGAAGAACGACCGTGAACCAAGCATTATCGCACAGCATTTGGGATCTGGTGGTCCAGGCCGGACCGGTGGTGAAACTGGTGATGCTGGCCCTGTTGGCGGCCTCCGTGGTCTCCTGGGCCATCATCATCGACAAGTACCGGCGTTTCCGCCGTGTCTCCCGCGACGCAGCCGAGTTCGAGGAGCGTTTCTGGAGCGGCGGCAGCGTGGCCAAGCTCTATCAGACGGCGGCGCAGGAGTGGCCGGAGAGTCCCATCGTGACGGTGTTCGTGACCGGCTTCCGGGAGTGGAAACGATGGGAGAGCAACGGGACGCGCGTATCGGAGGTGGGAGACCTGTTCACCAACGTGCGGCGCGCCATGAACGTGGCCCTGAACCGGGAGGTGGACAATCTGGGCCGGGGGCTGACCTTCCTGGCCACGGTAGGCTCCACGAGTCCGTTCATCGGGTTGTTCGGCACGGTGTGGGGGATCATGAACTCCTTTCTGGGTCTGGCCGGGGCGAAGTCCACGACGTTGACCATGGTGGCCCCTGGGATCGCCGAGGCCCTGATCGCCACGGCCATGGGGCTGGTGGCGGCGATTCCGGCGGTGATCGCCTACAACAAGTATGCCGCCGATTTGCGGCGTCAGCATCAGAAGATGGACAATTTCGGATCCGAGTTTCTCAACATTCTGGAGCGGCAGACCTCGCGCCGCGGGAGTCAGGTCTGATGGGCATGGGAACGGGCATGGGCGGTTCGGGTTCGGATCGCTTGACAGCCATGAGCGAAATCAATGTCACCCCCATGGTGGACATCATGCTGGTGTTGCTGGTGATCTTCATGGTGACCGCCCCGTTGTTGACGCAGGGAGTGGAGGTCAATCTGCCCGACTCCCAGGCGAGCGCCATCAACACCAACGATGAGCCTCTTGTGATCTCCGTGACGGCGAACGGCGCGACCTACATCGAGGAGCGGGCCGTGACGGTGACCGAGATGACGGACAAGATCCGGGCCATTCGCGCGAACAATCCCAATTTCCCGGTTTTCGTGCGTGGGGATCGGAATGCCGCGTATGGCGCGGTGATGGCGGTCATGTCCCAGTTGCAGCAGGCTGGGGTGGACCGTGTCGGGTTGATCACCGAACCGCCTCCTGGCTGATCAGATGCCGTCGCGTATCACGCTGCTGAGTTCCTTTGCACTCCATCTGTTGATCATGGTGGTGTTTTTTCTTGTGCCCATTCAGCAGCCTCCTCCTCCTCCGCCGCCGGTGATGGCCGTGCAACTGGTGGAGATGCCCAAGAAACCGCCGAGTGAATCCCTGGCCAGGGAGCCGAAAAAGGCCCCCACCCCGAAGCCGGAGCCGCCCAAGCCGGAGCCGCCCAAGCCGGAGCCGCCCAAGCCGGAGCCGCCCAAGCCGGAGCCGCCGAAACAACCCCCGCCGCCGCCCAAGGAGCCGCCGCCACC
>PDZX01000142.1 GCA_002753185.1 Magnetococcales bacterium WMHbin3 | reverse complement strand
GATACGATCCAATCCCCGGTCGCGCCGTGCGACGATGGCATATTCGACCAACAAAATGGAATTTTTGGTGGTTACCCCCATCAACATCAGGATGCCGATCACGGAAGGCATGGAAAAAGAGTTGTGCGTCACAAGAAGTGACAGGAAAGCCCCACCCAACGAAAGCGGCAAGGCGGCGAGAATGGTCACCGGCTGCAAAAAATCCCGGAACAACAAAACGAGGACGATGAAGATGCACAAAATGCCGATCAACATGGCCGAACCAAAGCTTTGAAACAGCTCCATCATGCGCTGCGCGTCGCCATCTGCCGGACGCTTGACGCCAGGCGGCAGGTTGGTCACGGACGGCATCCTGTTGATCTCGGCCAAGACATCGCCAATGATGCGTTGTCCCAGCTCGATGTCGATATTGACCCGCCGCATCCGATCCGTGCGATCGATCTGGGTGGGACCGCTTTCCATCGTCACCGTGGCAAAGTTTTCCAATACCTGGGGGCCATTGCGAGCCATTACCGGCATCTGTCGCACCACATCCAGGTCACTCCGGGCGGAGGGGGCCAGACGCACCCGGATGGGCACCTGCCGTTGGGGAAGATTGAGCTTCGGCAGTTGCACCATATAATCCCCTGCGGTAGCCACACGCACCGCCTGGGCAACGACATCGCTCGTGATCCCCAAATCCGCCGCCCTGGAAAAGTCAGGGATGACATGGATCTCAGGTCGCTCCAGAGTCGCGTTGGAGACCATGTTGCCCACCCCCTGCAAGGTGTGCAAATCCTTGCTGACGGCGCCCAGGGCGCTGGACAAGGCGTAGGGATCATCACTCGCCAGGGTGACCACCAGCTTGCCGCCTGGTTCTGCGGCCACAATGGCGACGCGAATACCCGGAATGGTCCGCAAACGCTGACGAATCTCGTTTTCGATCAGGGACTGCTTTTTGCTCCGCTCCCGCCGGTCCACCAGGTTGACGGTCAGCGTCGCTTTGCGCACATCGCTGCTGGATCCCCCCCCCAGGGGGCCTCCATCCACATTGGCCGCCGAACCGACCACGGCAAACACCTGGGTCACCTCGGGCAACTCACGCAGCAGGGCGACAGCCCGCTCGGTGACGGCCCGGGTGTCCGCCAGCGCACTCCCTGGCGGCAATTCAAGGGTGACCACCGTCTGCCCACGATCCGAAACCGGAATGAATCCGGTCGGCAACAAGGGGATCATGGCGAGAGATCCGGCCAAAAAGGCCACCACCATCACCACGGTCAACAGGCGGTGCGTCGTGCAGAAGCGAGCCAGACTCAGATAACGGCGCAACAACCCACCTTCAGCCACATCGTGGTCGATGGGCCGCAACAGATAGGCCGCCATCATCGGCGTCAACAACCGTGCTACCACCAGAGAGGCCAGGATGGCGCTCACTGCGGTGATGCCAAAGGAGCGAAAAAAGAGGCCTGGAATCCCCCCCATGAAAGCGGTTGGCAAAAAAACCGCCACCAGGGTGAGCGTCGTGGCAATCACGGCCATGCCGATCTCGTCCGCCGCCTCCATGGCCGCCTGATAGGGTTTTTTGCCCATGCGCAGGTGACGCACAATGTTTTCCACCTCGACAATGGCATCGTCCACCAGGATGCCCACCACCAGGGCCAGGGCCAGCAAAGTCAGCGTATCCAGGCTGAACCCAAACAGCTTCATGACCAGAAAGGCGGGAATGATCGACAACGGCAAGGCGGCTGCCGAGACCAGGGTCGCACGCCAATCCCGCAAAAACCACCACACCACCACGATGGCCAGGAAAGCCCCCTCATAGAGCAGTTCCATGGAGCCCTTGTAGTTGTCCTGCACCCGGGAAATGGTGTTGTAGGCTTCGGTTATTTTGACATTGGGATGGGTGGCGCCAAATGCACCCACAGCCCGCCGCACCGCCTGGGCCACGGTCACCTCACTCCATCCCTTGGAGCGGGTGATGTCAAAGCCGACCACGGGGCGACCATCCCGTAACGCCACCGCGCTACGCTCGGCGATGCCGTCGCTGATCTGCGCCACGCTTCCCAGGGGCACCCGGCGGCCATCCGCAAGAGCCAAATCGACTGCCGCCAGCTCCGCGACCGACCCGGCAGCGGCCAGGGTACGCACCACCTGCACCGCTCCGGCCATATCTCCCCGCCCACCCGAGGCATCCCGGGACGTTTTGCGCAAGCTGTTCGACACATCGTTGGCGGTGACGCCTAACGCCCGCATGCGTACCGGATCGAGGTCGATATGCACCTCGCGATCCACCCCACCCAGGCGGCTGAATTTGCCCACCCCTGGCACGGCCAGGATCGCTTTGGCAACATCATTATCCACAAACCAGGAGAGATCCGTTTCGTCCATATCGGGGGCATCGACCGTGAAGGCGACGATCGTTCCCCCGGAGGTGGTCTTCTTCGACACCACCGGCGCAGTTAGATCCTGGGGCAAATTCGGGCGCACGCTGTCAACGGCGTTGCGGACCTCGTTGAGGGCTATCTCCGCATTTTTATCGATGACAAACTGCACCATGACCAGGACTGTTCCGTCGGTGAGCGCCGCGTAGATGTGCTCGACGCCGCCAATCGTGGCCACGGCATCTTCGATCTTGCGGGCGACATCCGTCTCCAACTGGGCCGGCGCCGCCCCCTCCTGGGTGGCGACAATCGAGATGATCGGAACCTCGATGTCGGGAAAATTTTGGACCCCCAGGCCGCGAAAAGCCCCGAGGCCCAACAAGGTCAGCAGCGCGAAGAGAAGAATGGCCGGTACCGGATCGCGAATGGACCAGGAGGAGACGTTCATTTGTTCACCTCCCCAGCCACCACCCGTACACGGTCCCCGTCATGCAGAAAAGCCCCTCCCGCCACCACCACCCTGCTCGCGGGCGTCACGCCACGGACCACCTCGACCTGCTCCCCACGTCGTCGTCCGGTCACGACCTTGTGCTCGGTGACGACATGGTCCGCGCCCAAGGTGAAGATGTAGGCGTTGCCATCACGCATGACGATGGCCTTCTGGGGCAAAATCAAACCCGGCGCCTCACCCAGAACGATCTCGCCCTCGGCAAACATGCCGGCCCTGGCCGTACTCGTTGCCGGCAAATCGAAGTAGACCAGACCACGCCGATTGCCCACATCCAGAGTCGGCCCCACCTGACGGGCCACGGCATCCACGACCCGTCCATCCGTCAAGGTCAAACGCGCCGGCAAACCAGCCCGCACCTGATTCATCTGGGCTGCCGTCAGCTCCGCACGCCACTCCAGACGCTTCTGGCGCAGCAGGCGAAACAGTTCGCTCCCCACCTGAACCACGCTGCCCAGCGTCACACTGCGTGCGGTGATGACGCCATCATCCACGGCGGTGATATGGGTCTGCCGCAAGTGAACCTCCTCCACCCGCAGCGCCGCCTGGACGGCGGCCAACTCGGCCTTGGCAGCCCTTTCGCTCAACAAATACTGGGTCGCCTGTTGTTCCGACATGGCGCTGGAACCTTTCAGGCCACGCGCCCGCCCGGCGTTGCTCACAGCCAGCGCCAGGTTGGCCTCCACCCGGGCCACGTTGGCCCGCTGCTGACCCAACACCGCCTGCAAGGCAGCATCGGAAAGCGTCACCAGCTCCTGCCCGCGTTTGACCTCGCTGCCCACATCCACCAACACCGCAGTCACGGCCAACCCGCCGATTTCCGAGGCCACGATGGCCTCCTGCCAGGCAAATATTCCACCACTCGCCAACAGGGTATGAGGCCACTTTTCCTGTTGCGGCGCGACGACCGCCACAGTCAACACCGGATTGATCGCCGCTACTGGAGATGGGGAGGCTGCATCCGGCAGCTTTACCCACGCGAAAAGCACGCCCACGCAAACGGCGACCGCCGCCACTCCGTGCAGGGGTTTATCGATCTTCATCCTCTTCATCTCCCATTCCCGACTGGTCACGGTCGAGATGGAATCCCCCCCTGCCTCCACCCACCCCCGACCAAACCACAGGCCTCCAAAACACCATCCCCAACGCACGCATTCCATCAGGTCACATAAAGGGTATGCATCGCGCAGCCACCCAACCGTGCGCAGTCTACGCGCACTCCCTACCCGGGGGGAAGAGAGCAAAGGATTTCTTCAGGGCAATCGCATTTCAAAATTTGTTGACACCAACGAGCTGGCTTGCGCTGGTTACAAAAATCGACCAATCCTTTCACAGTTGCGTGACAAACGAACTA
>PDZX01000003.1 GCA_002753185.1 Magnetococcales bacterium WMHbin3 | reverse complement strand
GTCCCGTTTTTCCATGTTTCATTGTTAATATTGCCGTCGCTGGGACTTTTGGGAGTCCAAAAATTTCCCTGGACCCAAGTCGGTTACGGGAAGGATGGCGGTGAATCCGACAGGCTGCTAGCGGGCACGCTGACCACCGCCACCTCCGGGGCCGTCACCTCCACCTTCAACGCCGGGCTATGGAGCGCCAGCGGAACGCGGGCCGATGTCAACACCCTGCTGGCCGGGGTGGCCTTCGTGCCGGCGGCCAACTGGGATCAATCCTTCACCATCGCCACCTCGATCAACGACGGGATCACTTTCTTGACTGGCAACAAAAGCGTCACCGTCACCCCGGTCAACGACCCCCCCACGGCAACCAACCTGGACACGGCGCAAAGCCTCGACGAGGACACCACCTCCGTCGATCTCGCGGACATCTGGGTCGCCGATGTGGAAAACGCCGCCGTCACCGTCACCCTGACCCTCTCCGACGCCACAGCCGGCTCCTTGACCACCGCCACCTCCGGGGCCGTGACCTCCACCTTTGCCGCCGGGATGTGGAGCGCCAGTGGCGCGCTCGCCAATGTCAACACCCTGCTGGCCGGGGTGGCCTTCGTGCCAGCGGCCAACCACGATCAATCCTTCACCATCGCCACCTCGGTGGGCGACGGCACGACCACCATCACCGGCACAAAAAACATGACCGTCACGGCCATCAACGACGCGCCCACCGCCACCTACCTGAACGAGGCGCAAACCTACACCGAGGATACCCCCCTGCCGCTCACCCCCATCGTGATCACGGACGTGGACAGTGCCAACGTCACCGCCACCCTGGCCTTCCCCTCGGCCGGAATCGGCACCCTCTCCACCGCGACCGTCAACGGCGTGACCTCCAGCTTCGACGGCACCACCTGGACGGCCAGCGGCCCCAAGGCCGATGTCACCCAACTGCTCGCCGGGGTCACCTTCACGCCGACGGCCAATTACGCATCCAACTTCTCCTTGTTGACCAAGATCGAGGACAACGCCACCGCCTCGGTCACCGACAGCAAGGCGTTGACCGCCAGTCCCGTGAACGACGCCCCCGTCGTCTCCGTCTCCTCCTCCAGCCTGGAGTATCTGCAAGGGGATGCGGCGACCGTGGTGGATGGAACCCTGACCCTCTCCGACATCGACTCGACCCATCTGTCGAGCGCCACGATCACCATCAGCGGCTACGTTGCCGGCGAGGATAAACTGGCATACGGCGCAACCAACGATGTCAATGGCGTGTTGACCATCTCCGGCACGGACACGCTCGCGAATTTTCAGGCTGCCCTGCGCACCATCACCTATTATAACACCAACCCGTCTGCCAATCTCTCCTCACGCTCCATCCAGTTCACGGTCACGGATGGCGGCGGCCAGAACAGCACCCAGGCGACGCGCACATTGAACATCGCCCAGGCCATCCAGTGGGGTGGCGGAACCGGCGATTGGTCCATCGCCACCAACTGGACCCCGAACACCGTGCCGGGCAGCGGACAACGCGCGGTGATCCCGTCGGGAACCGTGACCCACTCCAGCGGAACCACGACGCTCTCCTCCATGGCCATCAATGGCGGCAGCCTGACGTTGAGCGGCGGCACGCTCACCCTCACCTCGGCCTCCACCCTGGCCTCCGGGGCCTCCATGACCCTCAGTGGCGGCACCCTGGCCGGCAGCGGCTCCCTGACGGTCGCGGGCGCCTTGACCTGGAACAACACCTCCCCCATCTCGATTGGCCGGGTGCAGATCAACAGCGGCGGCTCCCTGACCCTCCCCGCCGCCACCACCCTGGCCGCCGGGACCACCCTGGCCCTGAACACCGGCGCCATCCCGACCAACCTGACGATCAACGGCGCCCTGGAATACAACGTCGCCTCCACCCTGACCTCCACCAGCCTGTCCGGAACCGGGAGCCTGGTGTTCCAGAACGCCACATCCTTGCGCGGTTCCGCGACAGTCGCCCCGGCAGTGACCGTGCAATCCGGAGCCACCCTGACCCTCGACGCCAGTTCCACGGCGGGCAACAACGCCACGCAAACCTTCAGTGCCAATTTCACCAACGCAGGAACCCTGGTTCTCGACAGCAACCAGTACAGCGCCATCCTCGCCATGGGAAGCGGCAAGACCCTGACCAACACCGGCACCATCACCCTGGCCGGCAACACCAACGGCACCGATACCATCTCCGGCGCAATTCTCAATACCGGAACCATCGACGTCACCGTGGATGATCTGAATGTGACCAATACCAGCGTCACCTTCAACACCGCAAACGGAACCCTCAACGTGGCCTCCGGTCTCAGCCTGACCATCGCGGGCGGCACAACCCGTTTCGGATCGGGCACGACCCTGACCGGCGCCGGGACCGTCAACCTCACCGGCACCCACACCCTGGACATCGGCGCCGGGTACACCCATGCCACCAATAACACGACGCTCCGTTTCGACGGCAGCGTCACGGTAACCGGGAGCGGTTCCTTCACCAACACCGGCACCCTGGTGCTGCGCGGCATCAGCGACTATTTCGACGTTCCGTTCGTCAATGCCGCAGGCGCGGCCTTGCGTCTCAACGCCAACGCGAGCGAGGGGAACAACGCCACCGTGACCTTCCGGGCCGACATCACCAATGCCGGCACCCTGACCCTGGAAAGCGATTATCACACCTCCACCCTGATCCTGGGCAGCGGCAAGACCCTGTATAACACCGGCACCATCAACCTGGCCGGCGATACCGATGGCATCGACACCATAGACGGCTCGGTCACCAACACCGGAACCATCGATGTCACCACGGACGACCTTTCCATCACCAACACCAGCGCCACCTTCAACACGGTCGGCGGGACACTCAACGTCGCCTCCGGTCGCACCCTGACCGTCGCCGGCGGCACGACCCGTTTCGGGGCGGGTACCACCCTTACCGGCACCGGGACCGTCAACCTCACCGGCACCCACACCCTGGACATCGGCACCGGGTACACCCATGCCACCAACGACACGACGCTCCGCTTCGACGGCTCCGTCACCGTGACCGGGACCGGCTCCTTCACCAATGCCGGCACCCTGACCCTGCGCGGCACCAGCGACTATTTCAACGTTCCGGTCGTCAATAACTCTGGAGCCACCTTGAACCTCAACGCCAATACGGCTACCGCGACCAACACCACCCCACTCTTCAACGGCGACATCACCAACGCCGGCACCCTTACCCTCGAGAGCGATTATTTCACCTCCATCCTGACCCTGGGCACCGGCAAGACCCTGACCAACACCGGCACCATCAATCTGGCCGGAAATACCACTGGGGTTGACACCATCGACGGCTCGGTCACCAACACCGGGACCATCGATGTCACGGTGGACGACCTTTCCATCACCAACACCAGCGCCACCTTCAACTCGGTCGGCGGGACACTCCACGTCGCCTCCGGTCGCACCCTGGCCATCTCCGGCGGCACGACCCGTTTCGGGGCGGGTACGACCCTTACCGGCACCGGGACCGTCAACCTCACCGGCACCCACACCCTGGACATCGGCACCGGGTACACCCATGCCACCAACGACACGACGCTGCGCTTCGATGGCAACGTCACCGTGACCGGGACCGGCTCCTTCACCAACACCGGCACCCTGATCCTGCGCGGCACCGGCGACTATTTCAACACCCCGGTCGTCAATGCCGCTGGCGCCACCTTGAACCTCAACGCCAATACGGCTACCGAGACCAACACCACCCCAGTCTTCAACGGCGACATCACCAACGCCGGCACCCTGACCATCGAGAGCGATTATTTCACCTCCATCCTGACCCTGGGCGCCGGCAAGACCCTGACCAACACCGGCACCATCAATCTGGCCGGCAATACCACCGGGACCGACTCCATCGACGGCTCGATCACCAACACCGGGACCATCGATGTCACGGTGGACGACCTTTCCATCACCAACACCAGCGCCACCTTCAACTCGGTTGGCGGGACACTCAACGTCGCCTCCGGCCGCACCCTGACCGTCACCAACGGCACGACCCGTTTCGGCACGGGAACCACGCTCACCGGAACGGGGACCATCAACCTCGCCGGCACCCACACCCTGGACATCGACACCGGGTACACCCATGCCACCAACGACACGACGCTGCGCTTCGATGGCAACGTCACCGTGACCGGGACCGGATCCTTCACCAACACCGGCACCCTGATCCTGCGCGGCACCGGCGACTATTTCAACGTCCCGGTCGTCAATGCCGCTGGAGCCACCTTGAACCTCAACGCCAGTGCAACTAGCGAGACCAACTCCACCCCAACCTTCAACGGCGACATCACCAACGCCGGCACCCTTACCCTCGACAGCAATTATTACACCTCCATCCTGACCCTGGGCACCGGCAAGACCCTGACCAACACCGGCACCATCAACATGGGCGGCAATACCACCGGGACCGACGCCATCAACGGCACGCTCGTCAACAGCGGATCGCTGCTGGTGAATCTCGACAGCCTGAACATCAACGGCACGGTCACCTCCAGCGGCATCATCGATATCGCCTCCGGCCAAACCCTGGCCCTGACCGGCTCCGCTAATGACCTCACCATCCAGTCCACCGGCACCCTGCGCGGATCGGGCGCCATGACCGTGGCCAACAACACCGGCTCCAACCTGGACGGCACGATCCTGCCCGGCAGCGATGGCACCGCCGGGACCCTGTACATCACCCACAGCAGCTCCTCGCTCGCCATGGGGGCCACCACCACTCTCAAGATCGACATTGGCGGAACCACCGTCACCACCCAGTACGACAAACTGGCCATCACCGGAACCGTGGTCCTGGATGGCACCATCCAGATCAACCCGATCAACGGCTTCACCCCCGCCAATGGCGACACCTTCACGGTGCTCTCCTACAACTCGACTTCATCAGGCTCCATAGACCGGATCGACGGCCTGCTGGTCAGCAGCGGCATCGCCCTGGATCCGCTCTTTTCGACCACCAACCTGACCCTCACCGCCCGTACCGTCGATACCCTGGGGGATACCGGAAACAATGTGTTGGCCGGCACCACGGCCCAGGAGGTCATGCGGGGCGACGCGGGGGACGACACCCTCACCGCGAACGGTACCGACCTGCTCTTCGGCGAGGCCGGAAATGATGTTTTTGTCATTGCTGATACAAACTTCAAGATCATCAACGGTGGCGCCGGGACCGATACCCTGCAGGCGCAAAGCCTCAACCTGAATCTCACCACCTTGCCCAGCTATCGCCTGGCCGACATGGAGATCATCGACCTGAGCGGCGGCATCGCCAATACCCTGACCCTCAAGGGCGCCCAGGTCAAGTCGATCACGGACAGCGCAGACACCCTGCTGGTCAAGGGGAGCGCCGGCGACGCGGTCGCCATGGAAACCGCCTGGAGTGGCAACGGCTCGGTCACCATCGACGGCACGCTCTACAACCAATGGCTGCAGGGCGGTGCCACCCTCAACATCCAGAACGGCATGACCGTGACCCAGTCCGGCGATCCCATCATCATCGACCTCAACGGCGATGGCATCCACCTGGTCACGCCACCCGCCGACATCTCTTTCGCGATGACCCCGGACGGCGCGTTCCAGCCCCTCGCCTGGGTGAGCGCCGATGACGGCTTCCTGGTCATGGACAAGAACGAAAACACCCTCATCGACGACATCTCGGAACTGTTTTCCGAATATTTCCAGGAAGGCGCCGCCTCCGGGATCGAGGCCCTGGCCACCCTGGACGTCAACGGCGACGGCAAGGTGGACGGCAACGATGACGCCTACTCCCGCCTGGCCGTCTGGCAGGATGCCGACCTCGACGGGACCTCCAGCAGCGGGGAGATCCGCCCCCTGGTGGACTGGGGCATCACGGCGCTGGATCTGGTCATCCAGCCCCTCGACACCCCCCTGGAAGGCGGAACCCTCGTGGCCAGTGGCGATCTGCAGGGCGAGCCAGGGGCGCCAACCCGCTTCGGAGAGGTGGACATATGGGTCCAGCCAACGCCCGTCACCCCCTCCCCGGATGATGCGCCCGTGCTCGAAGCGATGATGGAGGATCTGCAGGCACTGGGTGAGTTCGTGCTGGATCTGACCGGCATGGCCTCGACCGACGAGGAAACGGTGGTGGCAGAGGAATACGCGACTCCGACCGACACGCTTCTCCTGCTGCCCACCCTCGCCGAGCCGCCAACCGGCATGACCGAACCCGATCCCATCCAGCCGGTGGCCGGATGAACCCCAAGGCATCCCCGCGTCCCGCCACGCTCGCGATCCCCGGCCTGCTCGGGAGGTTGCCGAAACGACCACAACTGGCCGGGCAGATCCTGATATCGACGCTGATGATCAATCTGCTGGGCCTCGGTTCGTCGATCTACGTCACGCAGGTCTACAACCGCTACATGGGACACGGCATCGACGGCACCCTGATCACCCTCTCCAGCGGCCTGATCCTGGCGATGGTCATGGAATACCTGTTGCGGAGCGTGCGTCATCGCCTCGCCGAAGCGGTGACCATCCGTCCGGAACGGGAGTTGAAGGAGGCGCTCTTCGAACGGCTGACCCGCGTCCGTCCCGCCGCGCTGCACGGTCTGCCGGACGGTCATCACCTGGAACTCCTGCGCGGCGTGGATACCTTGCAGGCGGCCCATGCGCCGGGCAATCTGCTCATCGCGATGGATCTGCCGTTCGCGCTGCTGTTTCTGGGCGTGGTTCACCTCTTTCATCCCGCCCTGGGCCTGGCCACGCTGGTGATCCTGCTGGTTGCGCTGCTGGTCACGATCCTCGGCGGGGCGCGGACACGTCTGGCCACGCGCGCCGTGACCCTCTCCCAGGCCCGGCAGGGATCCCTGGCCGCCACCCTGAGAGACACGGACACCATCCGGGTCTGCAACATGGCCCCGCTGCTGCTCGACCGATGGCGCAACCGCAGCCGGGAAACCCGCCGCCTGCGCTACGACGCGGAACGGGGCCAGATGACCTCGCACAGCTGGATGCAAATCCTCAACGCCGCCATGACGTTGACCGTCACCGCCCTGGGCGCAAAACTGGTGATCACCGGCACCCTGGACATCGGCACCCTGTTCGGGGCCAACATCCTGGCCACCCGCGCGCTGGTGCTGATCTCCCGCTTCGCGCAACTCGGTTCCGTGCTGGCCCAGGCCAGACAGGCCAGGCAGTTGTTGGAGCAATTCGCGCGCCTGCCGGTGGAACCGACATCCGGAACCATGCCCACCACCTTTTCGGGCAGGATCGAATTCAAGGACGTGGCCTTCCAGTATCCCGACGCCCCGACCCCTCTGTTCGAATCCCTCTCCTTCACCCTGGAACCAGGCGCCATCCTGATGGTCACCGGGGACAACGGCACCGGCAAAAGCACCCTGGCCCGCCTGTGCGCGGGGCTGCTCGAACCGACGCGGGGCCTCGTGCTGGCCGATGGCATGGACATTCGCCAGATCCATCCCGAATGGTGGCGAAGCCAGCTCGTCTATCAACCCCAGGAGACCACCCTGATTCCCGGCACCCTGCGGGACAACCTCGCCGTGCTGGCGCCCGGAGCCACGGATGAGGCGTTGCGCGATGTGTTGGAACGGGTCGGCCTGACCCGCTTCCGCGATGAGAGCGAACAGGGATTGGATCGGCAACTGACCGGCGGGGACGGCCATCTGGCCCCCGGCATCCGCCGGCGTCTCTCCCTGGCGCGCGCCATGCTCACCGATGGTCCCCTCGTCCTGCTCGACGAACCCCTGGAGGGGATGGATCACGCCGGCAGAGAACTGGTCACCCGGCTGATGCGGGAGTGGAACGCCCAGGGACGCACGGTGATTCTTCTTTCCAGTGGCGGGACGCTCAAGGCCGATGGCGCCACCCTGGATCTCAACAGCAAGCCGGTCCCGACGCTGACCGCCGTCGGCGTGGCGCGCCCGCTGCTCGCGCCGCACCGTCCGCGTCCCTCTGGCAACAAGGAAATTGCCGCTCCTCCTGGCGACGGGTTGGAACCAGGCGAGTCGATCCCCGGCGTCACCCATCTGTTCTGGCTGTTGTCCATCGTCCTGTTGGCCGGTTTCGGCCTGTGGGCACATCTTAGTATGCTGGATGTGGTTAGCATCGCCAGCGGCGAGGTGGTGCCCGCCGGCAGGGTCCAGCAGGTGCAACACCTCGAAGGGGGCATGGTGCGCGAGATCCTGGTCCGGGAGGGGGATCGGGTGAACAAGGATCAACCCCTGGTCACCCTCGACGCCATTGCCAACCAGTCCGACGTGGAGACCATTCGCATGAAAATCCGCGCACTGCGCGTGGACCTGCACCGGCTGCACGCCGAGGCGGAAGGGCGGGAAAGCGTGGATTTCGATGCGCTGCGCACCTTGATGACCTCCGATCCGGATACCGACGAATCGGATAAACAACTGATCCAACAGGCACGCGAGCTGTTCGACGCGCGGCGCAAAAGCCTGACGGTCGAGTTGCGCTCACAACGCGAACAGATCGATCAGCGGGTCCACGAAATCGCCGAAATCGAAAAACGGATCAAGGCCAGTCAATCCAGGCTGGGTCTGCTGAACGAACAGATCGCCATCAGCGCCAAGCTGCTGGCATCCGAAAATACCAGCCGCTACGAACACCTGAATCTGTTGAAGGAGCAGGGCACCTTGCGCGGCAGCCTGGAAGGGGACGAAACCTCCATCAAGCGGGGCAGGGCCGCCTTGAAACAGGCGGAAGAGGGTATCAACCTCCTCCTCAACCGCCATCGTCAGGAGGCGCGGACCCAGATGGTGGAGGCGCAACGCACCCTGGACGAGATGACGTTGCGGCTGCGCAAATTGGCCGACAGCGCCCAACGCACCGTGTTGCGCGCCCCGGTCAACGGGACGATCAAGACCTTGCGGGTGACCGGCGCCGGTGGGGTGGTCCCGCCGGGCGGCACGGTGCTGGAGATCGTGCCCGGCGAGGATCGGCTGATCGTGGAAGCCAAGCTGCCCCCCCA
Source organism: Magnetococcales bacterium WMHbin3 (assembly GCA_002753185.1). Classification (GTDB taxonomy): domain Bacteria; phylum Pseudomonadota; class Magnetococcia; order Magnetococcales; family Magnetaquicoccaceae; genus Magnetaquiglobus. The sequence continues at coordinate 133,285 of PDZX01000003.1, read as the reverse complement.
GGATGTGGGCCATGTCCGGCTGGAGCAACCCGCCGTAATCCGCCTGGCGGCGCGTGACGGGGATCGCTTCGGCAAGATCGATGGCCAGGTACGTCACATCAGTCCCGACACCCTGATCACGCGCGAGGGTTCCCCTTATTATTTGGTGCGGGTGGTCACGGCGCGGACCTTTTTCGCCAACGGCCCGGACCGTTACGAACTGGTGCCGGGGGTTATGGTCACCATCGGAATTGTGACCGGACAACGATCCGTGCTAGAATACCTGCTGGAACCCCTGTTGCACGGAATGCGTTTTGCCATGAGCGAAAGATGAAGAAATTTATTTCTATAACTATCAAAAAACACCTGCTGCTCCTGACGGTCATGCTGACACCGGATGGCCATGCGCAGACCCTGAACGAAGCGGTGCTGAAGGCGCTGCAAACCAACCCGGAGTTGCTGGCGGCGGTCGATAACCTGAAAGCGGTCGAGGCGCAGATCACGCAGGCCCGCGCCGGCTATTTGCCGATAGTGGACCTGAACGCCGGGTATGGCCGGGAACGAAGCGACAATGCCACCACCCGCGCGGTGACCGACAAGCCGGGACACGCCCTGACCCTGAACCGGTCGGAAGCGAACCTCACGTTGACCCAGACCCTGTTCAACGGCTTTGCCACCCGCAACCGGGTGGCAAGGGCGGACGCGGCCTCCAGGGCTGCGGGATTCGGCATGGAACGGGTGGCGGAGAGCGTGGCCATGAACGCCGTGGAGGCCTATGTGGAGACGGTGAAGCGGCGCGAACAGTTGGAGCTGACGCGTGACAATCTGCTATTGCATCAGCGCGTGCTCGAAAAAATACGCGCCCGTCACGAGGCAGGGGGCGGCGAGAGCAAGGCCGACGTGCAACAGACCGAAAGCCGTCTGGCCCTGGCCTCGGCCAATCATGCCGCCAATCAGGGAGCGGAGCAGAACGCCCGTTCGCTCTTTTTGCGGGTGATCGGCGAGAATCCCGAAAATCCGGCCCGCCCGGAACTGCCGACCCGTGGCATCCCGGAGTCGCGGGAAGAGGCGGTGGAAAAGGCATGGACCGGGCATCCCGCCATGCTGGCGGCGCAGGCGGAACTGGAGATGGCGCAAAAGGAACTGGACGAAAGCAAGGCGGCCTTCGCCCCGCAGGTCTCCCTGGAGTTGAGCTACGGCCTAAACGATGACGTAGGGGGCAGCGCGGGTCATGGCAACAGCGCCGCCGCCATGCTGCGCCTGAAGCAGAATCTCTACCGTGGCCAGGCCGACCTCGCCCGCAGCAAGGAGTTGTACGAACGGCTCTCCCAACGCCGGAATCAGATGGAGCAGACCCGCCGCGCGATCCAAGAAGCAGTGGAAACGGCCTGGGACCAGTGGCGGGCCACGCGCGACCGGGTGACCTACCTCAAGCAGCACACCGCCATCAGCAAGGAGGTCACCGAATCGTATCACACCCAGTTCAAAATGGGAAAACGCACCTGGCTGGACGTGCTGAACGCGGAGAACGAACTGTTCGTCGCCAAGACCTCCCTGGTAGGAGAGGAGTTGAGCGATATCAAAATCTTCTGTCAACTCCTGGCCAACATGGGCCTGCTGCGGCCCTTCCTGACCGAGACCGGCACCCCTTGAACAAGGCAGGCCACGCCTTCTCGAATTACGACAGACACAGTTCGCCAGCCGGTCCCAGCGGAAACATGGGTGCCCAGGTGATCTCCCACGGATGACCATCCGGGTCGGCAAAATAGGCGGTACGGCCACCCCATGGGGTATCGGTGGCGGGATGCAGGAGGGTAGCCCCGCAGGCCAACACCATGGCCAACTCCCGGTCCACGTCCGCCTGCAAGGGCACATTGATACCCAAGGTAATCCCGCCTGCAACCGGAATGGCGCCGGATTTCCCGGAATCGTTCAGCAGTTCCCCGATGGGATACAAGGCGATGGCCATGCAACCGGTTTGAAAGAAACAAACCTGCTCGCAACTGGCCGAGGAGGCCTGCCAGCCCAGGCCTTCGTAGAAGGCGCGTGACCTGGACAAATCCTGGACACCAAGGGTGACGAGAGAAAGACGTTGGTCCATGCTACACAGCCCCCCCAACCGGACAAAACCCCACCGGACAACCCTCGCAACGCGGCCTGACCCGGCAGTGCTCCTTGGCATGCCGGACCAGCAGGGCATGCAACTCCCCAAGAAGATGGGCATCACCGGGAAAATGGGCGTGAATCAACTCCTGCATCTCGTCGTATCCGGCCTTGGGACCCACCCAACCCAAACGGGCAAAAATCCGCCGGGTATAGGCGTCCACCACGAAAACCGGACGCCCGGCGGCATAACAGACAATCGAATCCGCCGTCTCCTTGCCCACCCCGGCCACCGTCAACAGTGCCCGGCGCAAGGCGGAGGTCTCCAGCCCAAACAGCCGCTCGTGCGCCCCGCCATACGCCTCCATGAAGGCCGCCAACGCCTTCAAGCGCACGGTCTTGACCCGGAAATAGCCAGCCGGACGCACCAACTCCCATACCTGCTCGTCCGGGGCGGCCAACAGACAAGACCAGGAGTCCAGCAAACCCGCCTCCCCCAACCGCTCCACCGCCCGCGCGGCCCCGATCCAGGCGGTATTCTGCACCAGCATCGCACCCGCCATCATCGCCGGAACCGTCGGCGCTGGCCACCAGTGCTGCGGACCATGCGCCCCGAACAGTGCCTCGTACAAGGCCATGGGGTCGCCGCGCACGAAAACCGTCAACGCTGATGCAACTCCACCCTGTTGTTGGCGGCCAACCCACCCGGCGTTTCATTGTCACCGAGCGGCTTGTCCGCCCCATGGCCGGTCACCAGCACCATGTTCGGCGCAACCCCGCGATAAGCCAGATAATTGGCCACCATCTGCGCCCGACGCCGATCCAAGCCGGTAAAATAGGCGTCCATCATCCGATTGTCCGTATGACCGGCCACCTCCAGCCGGAACGGTCTTTGCTTCATCTGTTCGGCCACTGCGTCCAACTCCGCGTGATAGGCCGGCTTCAACTCCGACATCCCAGGCTCGAACAGGATCACCAGATTCAACGCCCAACAGCCGTGCTCGTCCACCTTCACCCCTACCGGCGTGTGCGGACAATCGTCCAGATAATCCGATACCCCATCCCCGTCCTGGTCCACCGGACAACCGAAATGATCCACCTTCACCCCGGACGGCGTCTGCGGACAACGATCCAGATAGTCCGGTACCCCGTCCCCGTCCAGATCCATGGGACAGCCCGTCCCGTTGACATCGATGGCGGCCGGGGTGCCGGGACACTCGTCCCGGTCGTCCGTCACGCCGTCATGGTCCGCATCCAATGGACAACCATCCCCGGTCACCTTGCTCCAGGCCGGGGTCTTGGGACAGTAATCCTGGTGATCCGCCACCCCATCGCCATCGGTATCGATGCAAAAATAACGGTTCAGATTGACCCCGCCCGGCGCACCGATACACATGTCGAAAAATTTCAACAGGACATCATTCCCCCAGTAACGGGTCCAAACATGATCGTCCCGCTTGTCCGGCTTGCCCACCTCGCCAGCCATCGGCAACCCGGGCATCAGCATGCCGCACACCACCGCCACGACAAATCCGGTCCATTTCATGCCGTCACCCCCAGATTGCATTCCTCGACATCACGCGCCACGCCCCCCGGCAACCGCATTCAACAACTGCCACACCTCTTGCCTGGTCAGAATTCTCCAGGCCCCGGCAGGGGTCTCCCCCAACAACACCCCCCCATACGCTACGCGAATCAATCGCGCCACTTCCATATCCAACGAGGCGAAAATCCGTCGGACCATGCGGTTGCGCCCCTCCCGCAACGTCAACATCACCCAACTGTTGGCCCCCACCACCCGATCCAAGGTCGCGTCCAACGGCCCGGTGGGACCATCCTCCAGGATCACCCCGGCACGCAACCGCGCCATGACCCCCTCGGACACCCGGCCATGCACCCGTACCCGATAACTCCGAGGCACCCCGTAGCGGGGATGCGTCAATCGGTTGGCCAACGCCCCATCGTTGGTAAACAGCAACAGCCCCTCCGAATTGTAATCCAAACGCCCCACCCCCACCAGCCGCGACCCCGCCCCCTCGACCAGGGAGTAGACCGAAGGCCGACCTTGCGGATCGTGGCGCGAACAGATCACCCCCACCGGCTTGTTCAGGGCAATGACCACCCGGCCCCGCCCGGCCTCCGGGGTCACGGGACGGCCATCCACCGTCACCACGGACCCCTCCTCCAGCCGCACCCCCTGCTGGGTCACGACCTTGCCGTCCATGCTCACCCGGCCCTCGGCGATCCAGCGCTCCCCCTCGCGCCGGGAGCAAAGACCGGCCTCCGCCAGCCATTTCTGCAGCCGCACGCCGGTCACTGGTCGGACAATCCCATAACGAAACGCCGCCGGTTCAAGGGCATGCCCAAGGCATTCATCACCTTGCGCATGGTCCCTTCCGCCCGCTCCCCGGCCAGGATCCCCCCCCGTTCGAGGACCGCGTCCAACGCCCCGGCATCGGCGCGCCACTCCCGGAACCTGAGCCGCACCGGCTCGAGCAACTCGATCACCGCCTCGGCGGTCTCCACCTTCAGCCGCCCGTATTGATTGTGCGCAAAATGGGCCAACGCCTCCTCCATGGTGGCCCCACGGGCCGCGCGCCAGATGTTGAGCAGATTCACCACCCCCGGCTGATTGGCCTCGTCGTCGCGCACCACCCCCAAGGAGTCGGTCACTGCCTTCTTGAATTTTTTCAGAATCGACTCCGGCTCGTCCAGGATCATCACCTTGGCCAAATCCGATTCCACGCTCTTGGACATCTTCTTGGTGGGATCCTGCAAATCCTTGATGCGAGCCGCGCCACCGCCGGTCACCAGCGGCTCCGGCACCCGCAACAGCGGGCCATGAATCCCGTTGAAACGCAACGCCACATCCCGCGCCAATTCCAGGTGCTGCTTCTGGTCCTCCCCCACCGGGACCTTGTGGGTGCCATACAGCAGAATGTCCGCCGCCATCAGCACCGGATAGGTGAACAATCCCGCATTGATGTTATTGGCATGCCGATGCGCCTTGTCCTTGAACTGGGTCATCCGCTCCAGCTCGCCCATCATGGTGAAGGTGGAGAGCAGCCAGGCCAACTCCGCGTGGGCACTGACATGGCTCTGCACGAAGATCACGCTGCGCTCCGGATCGATGCCGCACGCCAGATAGAGCGCCGCCAGATCCAGAACCCGCTCGCGAAACTCCACCGGATCCTGACGCACGGTCAAGGCATGCAGATCCACCACGCAAAACAGGCAATCGTGCTCCTCCTGCAGCCGGGTCCACGGCAGCAATGCCCCAAGATAGTTGCCGAGGGTCAACTGGCCGGTGGGCTGAGCCGCGCTGAAGACGATGGGACGGTGCGAGGAAGACATGCTGGGGAACTCCTGACGACTTCAAGTCAAACCCGCCAAACGCAGGTAGATATGGTTCAAAAAGGTCATGGCCGGCACCATCAGATGGCCGATCACCCCGGTTGCCGCCAGTACCAGCACGAGAGGCAGGCCAAAACGCTCCAGGCTGGCCAGGTGCCGGTCCAACGGGTGCGGCAACAACGCGCCCAGCATCCGTCCGCCATCCAGGGGCGGAATGGGCAGCAGATTGAAGATCGCCAGCAAAACATTCATCTGGATGGCCGCCACCAACATGTTGGCCAACGGAATCATGAAATAGTCCGGCAGCAACATCACCGCGCGAAACAACACGGCACAACCCAACGCCAGCAAAAGATTCAGGAACGGACCCGCCGCCGCCACCCAGAACATCGCCTGCCGCATCGAGGCGCCCGGACGGGAAAAATTGCCGGGATCGATGGGAACCGGCTTGGCCCCGCCAAAGACGAACGGCGTTCCCGTGGTCATCAGGGATCCCAAAAGCATGACGCCAGGAATGATGATCGTCCAGACCAGATCCACATGCGGCAGGGGATTGATCGTCAGGCGCCCCATGAGCGCCGGCGTGGGATCGCCGAAATAGGTCGCCATCCGCCCATGCGCCCACTCGTGCATGGTGATGGCGAACAGGATCCCAGGCACCCAGATGATGACTCCCTGCAGCAACTCCATCACGCCCCCGGTCCCTCTTCCATGAGCAGTCCCTCCTCCAAATGCAAGCGACGGTCCAAATCGGTGGCCAACTCCGGATTGTGCGTCACCATCAGGCAGGCCAGGCCCCGCTTGTGATTCAACTCCCGCAAGAGATGAAACACCTCCAGCGCGGTCTTGCGGTCGAGATTGCCGGTGGGTTCGTCGGCCAGCAACAGATCCGGCCCCATCACCAGGGCGCGGGCAATGGCCACCCGCTGCTGCTCCCCCCCGGAGAGCCGGCCGGGACGATGACCAAGCCGATGCGCAAGCCCCACCTCCTCCAGCAGGGCGGCAGCCACTTCCCTGGCCTCCCTGCCGGAACGGCGGGCAATCAACAGCGGCATCATGACATTCTCCAGGGCGGAAAATTCCGACAACAAGCGATGCGATTGATAGACGAATCCGATGCGCCGGTTGCGAAACTCGGAGGCCCGGCCGGCAGCCATGGCAAAGAGATCCTCGCCGTCCAACAACACCGTGCCGCCGCTGGGATGATCCAGCCCCCCCATGATCTGCAGCAGGGTGCTCTTGCCGGAACCCGAAACGCCCAGCAGGGCGGCCATCTCCCCCCGGCGCAGCACGAGATCCACCCCCTTGAGCTATGCCACCTGCCCGGATCCCAAGCCGAACCTCTTGCTCACGTCCCTCGCCTCCAGGAGAATGGCCGCGTCACTCATAGCGCAAGGCCTCCACCGGATCCACGCGCGACGCCCTCCAGGCCGGATAGAGCGTGGCCGACAAGGTGATGAGCAGACTCAGCCCCGTGACCCATGCCACGTCCGAAGTCAATACCGTGGCGGGGACGTGATCGATGTAATACACCTCCCCGGAAATGAGCTGAATGCCGAACAGTTTCTCGATGCCCCGCAAGGTCTGCTCCAGGTTCCAGGAGAGCAGCAGCCCCAGCACGGCGCCGATCAGGGTCCCCACCACGCCGATCACCCCGCCGTTGATGATGAAGATCGCCATGATCCCGGACGACCTGGCCCCCATGGTCTTGAGGATGGCGATCTCCCGACCCTTCTCCATCACCACCATGATGAGACTGGAAATGATGTTGAACGCCGCCACCAGCACCACCAGCAGCAAAATGATGAACATCACCGCTTTCTCCATCTTCAGGGCGCGGAAGAAATTGCTGTTCATCTCCATCCAGTCCTGTATCCAGTAATTCTCGCCCAGAACCCCCTTCAACCGTTTGTTCACCTCGAAGGCGGTGTCCGGGGTGGTGGTCATCACCTCCAGGCCGGTGACCACCTCCTCCAGACGCAACAGGCGCTGGGCATCCTCGAAGTGAATATAGGCCAAGGTATTATCGTATTCGTACATGCCGGAATCGAAAATCCCCACCACCTTGAACCGCTTCATGCGCGGCAGGGTGCCCACCGCCGTCACGGAACCCACCGCCACCGTGATGGTCACGGAGTCGTTCAATTGCACATAGAGATGCTGCGCCAACCGCTTGCCCAGGACGATGCCGAATCCCGGCAACCGGTCGAGGCTCCCCAGCTTGAGATTCTTGCCCAGCGAGGAGACCTTCACCTCTCCTTCCGGATCGATCCCCCGCAACAATGCCCCGGAAGAGCGCCCCATGAAGGAGACCATCGCCTGGTTGGTGATGTAGGGCGACACGGCGGTCACCCCCGGCGTCTCCCCGGTCCTGCGCATCACCTCCCGCCAATCCTGGAGGTTGCCCGCAGAGGCCCGCACCGTGACGTAACTGGTCACCCCCAGGATCTGCCTTTGCAACTCCTCGCGGAAGCCGGTCATCACCGCCAGGACCGTGATCAGGGCCGCCACGCCCAGCGCCACGCCACCCATGGACAGAAAGGTGATGACGCTGATAAAGAACTCGGAACGTTTGCCCCGCAAATAACGGATCCCGATCAGCCATTCGTAGCGCTCACCCAACATGCCATCCGCCTCTCTTCATTCAATATTCATCCGTTGCTCATGACTGGCAAAACATTTTAGAACAGCATGGTGCGGTTCGTCCAGCATGTGGGCGAACCGCCGATGCCAAGGAATTTTCGGGGTCGGGTCGATGGCGATTCGCTCCATGCCCGATCAGGAACGCAACACCGGAAACAGAATCACATCGCGGATGGCGGCGGAATCGGTCAGCAGCATGACCAGCCGGTCGATGCCGATCCCCTCGCCGGCGGTGGGGGGCATGCCGTATTCCAGCGCCCGGATGTAGTCCGCGTCGAAATGCATGGCCTCCATGTCGCCCTGATCCTTGGCCACCACCTGGGCGCGGAACCGTTCGGCCTGATCCGCCGGATCGTTGAGTTCCGAAAAGGCGTTGGCGATCTCCCAACCGCCGATGAACAGCTCGAACCGCTCGGCGACCTCTGGATTCCGATCCGAGCGCCGCGACAAGGGGGAGACGGAAACCGGATAATCGACCACGAAGGTGGGATGGAGCAATTTTTCCTCCACCAATGCCTCGAAGAGTTCCAGTTGGCGTTTTCCGATATCCCACGATGGTTTTAGCGATATTTTGTGTTGCGCGGCAAATTGATCGATGTAGCCAATATCATTAATGGCAACAGAATCGGCCCCGGCATGACGGATCAGCGCCTCGGCCAAAGTCAGGCGTGGCCAGGGCGGGGTGAAATCGATGGTCCGTCCCTGATGTTGCACCACGAGTTGGCCGTGAATCGCACCGACCACATGGGTCAACAGGGTCTCGGTGAGATCCATCAGATCCCGATAGGTGGCATAGGCCTGGTAAAACTCCATCATGGTGAATTCTGGGTTGTGGCGGATGGACAACCCCTCGTTGCGGAAGTTGCGGTTGATCTCGAAGACCCGTTCGAAGCCGCCGACGATGAGCCGCTTGAGATAGAGTTCCGGGGCGATGCGCAGGAAAAGGTCGCGATCCAGGGCGTTGTGGTGGGTGATGAAGGGCCGGGCGACCGCGCCGCCGGGGATGGGATGCATCATCGGGGTTTCCACTTCCAGGAAGTCCCGTGCCTCCATGAACTCCCGGATCAGACGGATGACGCGGAAACGGGTCTTGAACACCTCCCTGGTCTCGGCATTGACGATCAGGTCCACATAGCGCTGACGATAGCGGGCCTCCACGTCCTCCAGGCCGTGGAACTTTTCCGGCAGGGGCCGCACCGCTTTGGTCAAGAGTTGGAACGAGGCCACGCGAATCGTCAACTCATCGGTTTTCGTGCGGAACAGGTTGCCTTCCACCCCCAGGAAATCGCCCACCTCGATCTTGCCGAAGACCGTGCGGTAGCGTTCCTCGCCCACCTCGTCGCGCTGGACGGCGATCTGCATCCGCCCGGATTCGTCGGCCAGGGTGGCGAAGGTGAGTTTTCCGAAACTGCGCAGCAGCACGATTCGCCCGGCACAACGCACCTGGACGGCGACCAGTGTTTCGGGATCCGTGACAGCGGCGAACCGCTCCCGCACCCCTCCCAGGGGGTCGGCTGGCGCGAAACCATTCGGATAAGGATTGACATTGGCCTCGACCAGCGCGGCCAGTTTGGCCTTGCGGGCGAGGATCTGTGGATTTTCTTCCTCGGACATCGACTGCTCCTTGTGAATGATCAGGCCGATCCCTCGCCGATGCGTTGCGACAGGGCCGCCTTGATGAAATCGTCCAGGTCGCCGTCGAGCACGGCGTCGGCAGCGCCTTTCTCCACGCCGGTGCGCAGATCCTTGACCATGCGGTAGGGGTGGAGAACATAGGAACGGATCTGGCGTCCCCAGCCGATTTCGCTCTTGGCGTCGTTGACCGCCCTGACCTCCTCGGCGCGCTTGTCCAGTTCGAGCTGATAGAGGCGCGCCTTGAGCATGCCCATGGCATCGTCCTTGTTGCGGTGCTGGGAGCGCCCGTTCTGGCACTGGACGACGATGCCGGTGGGGTTATGGGTGATGCGCACGGCGGAGCTGGTTTTGTTGACGTGCTGCCCCCCCGCGCCGGAAGCGCGGTAGGTATCGATGCGCAGGTCCTTTTCGTCGATGGAGACCTGGATGCTTTCGTCCACCTCCGGATAGACGAAGACCGAGGAGAAGGAGGTATGCCGCCGGGCCGAGGCGTCGAAGGGGCTGATGCGCACCAGGCGATGGACGCCGCTTTCGGTTTTCAGGCGACCATAGGCGTAAGCCCCTTCCACGCGGACGGTGACCGATTTGCAGCCGGCCTCGTCGCCGGGCTGGTAGTCGTTCATTTCGGTTTTGAAGCCGTGGGATTCGCAGAAGCGCAGGTACATGCGCAGCAGCATTTCGGCCCAGTCCTGGGATTCGGTGCCGCCGGCGCCGGGATGGATCTCCAGGAAGGCGTTGTTGATATCCGCCTCGCCGGAGAGCATGCGTTGCAGTTCCAGCCCCTCGACGCGGGCCAGCATAGCGATGGCCTGGCGCGAGGTTTCGTCCAGCATGGCCTGTTCCTGCTCGTCGCAGGCCATTTGGTGGAGTTCGCGGGCGTCCCGGAGTTCCTGGTCGAGGTGGTCTCCATCGCCGATGGTGTTTTCCAGGCGGCTTTTTTCCCGCATGACCTCCTTGGCGCGGTCGGGTTGGTTCCAGAGGGCCGGATCTTCGGAGATGGCGGTCAGTTCTTCCAGGCGTTTTTTGCCGTGATCGTAGTTAAAGATGCCCCCTCAGGAGAATCAGCTTCTCCTGGATGGCGTCGAAATTTTTTTGAATGTTCTCATCCATGGCGCAGACCGATAGAGACTGTATGAAACGGGAAAAATCGAGTATAACATCCTCGTGACCGCACGTCACCGTTCGCTGCAACCCTATTGCGCACAGGTCGAAAAGCATGCCACAAACGGACGAGCCATCCAGGGAAGAGATTTTGCAAATTATTGACAATATGGAATTTTTTGCAAAATTTTCCCCCTACGAAAAAAAGCGGATCTGCGGTCATCACGCCTCGTTCGAGACCTATCCCCCAGGGGGACGGATCATCATCGCCGGGAGTCGGGACACTTCGTTTTTCATCATCATTTCCGGTTCGGTGTGTGTGGAGAAGCAGCATGTAGGGATCATCGTGCTGACCGCCGGGGAATTTTTCGGCGAGATGGCCTTTCTGACCAACACCCCGCGCACCACGGACGTGGTGGCGATGGAGAAGACGCTGTTATTGAAAATCAGCCAGGAGTTGCTGGACAATCTGAGTTCCGAGATCCGGGAGAAGATCAAGGACCGCATCATCAAGGTGTTGGTGGAGCGGCTCAACAAGTCCACGGAGCGACTGCGGGTGAGGATGTGAGCGGGCAGTATTTTGGCCAGGGGATAAAAATTTAAAAAAAATTTGACTAAGATGCGTATTCAGGATTAAATATTGTATTGAATATAAAAAAAGTGGATCAACTACATAGAAGGCAAGATCCGAACATGACGATCAAATCCATTGAAATCACAGACAATGACTGGAAATTAAACAAAACATCATTTGGACACATCTCGCTACTGGTCGGCATTTCAGGCGCAGGAAAGACAAAAACAACTGAAATAATTAATAAAATATATAAAGCAGCTACCAGTGGCGCTCATCATGCCGCAGGATGCTCTTGGAGGATTTTTTTTCAGATAGACAGACATGAGTATTACTGGGAAGGAAGCGTTGCCAAAATTGAGGCAACTACAGACCCAAATATAATTTATCAAACAAAAAATTATGATAGAATTGTCTTTAAATATGAAAAAATATTATTAGATAACATTACAATTATTGACAGAGATTACGAAACAGGTGAATTCAAATACAACAACAAAACACTCCCTCAGCTCAAATGGACAGAAAGCGCGCTCAGTTTACTTGAAGACGAAGCAGCACTTGCGCCGTTAATGTATTCCTTAAAACATATTATTGTCGTTAATAATGAATTTAATTGGAGCTATTTGGATGACATTTCACAATATAATCTTGACAATATCAGAACCATCGACGACTTACGCGAATCATTAAATATGCCTCTTTTGGTAAAATCATTTATTTTGAAGACCAAATTTGAAAAAATTTTTAAAGAAGTTGAAATGACATTTTACGATACCTTTCCGTTTATTGAAAAAATCGATATAATAAAATTCGCGAAGGATATTTTTTTTCCAAACAAACCCGCAAGCTGTGCTATCATCGCAAAAGAAAAAGGGATGAAAAAAAATGAATGGTTTTTCGGAAATCTTCTCTCAACCGGCATGCTCAAGACATTAAAAATTTTACTTGAACTGGCATTAGCACCAAAAGGAACCCTGATTCTTATAGATGAATTTGAAAACAGTCTTGGAATTAACTGCCTTCCTCAAATTGCCGACTCCGTCAACCTGAGACAAAGGGATCTTCAATTCATTTTGACCAGCCACCATCCCTATGTGATCAACAATATCGATTGGAGGAACTGGAAATTGGTGACAAGGCGCGGTAACACCGTAACGATTCACAACACATCTGATATACCCGCATTGAATACCGCATCCACCATTGAAAGATTTGAATTGCTAATTAACGCCCCACAATACGAAAAAGGCATAGAATGAATTGACTGGCAATTTGATAACATAACCAACAAAGAGGTATGCAATGAACTTTTACCTTGTCGTCGAAGGCGAACAGACCGAAAAAGCAATATACACAGCATGGATATCTTATGTATTTTCAACAATGACTCAGGCCGAAAGAATCGAAGACCTTCAAGGAAATCATTTTATTATCTTCGCTTACAAGGGCAACCCACCAACCCGTACCAAACTACAAACACATGTCGAGAATGTCGTCACTCATAGCAATATCATCGATCATTTCTTCATAATAGCCGATGCCGAAGAAGAAAGCGTTACCTGTCGCAAACAAAATATCGAGCAAATTGTCCAGAGTATTTTGGGTAAACGCCGAATTCATTACTCCATCATCGTTCAAAATCGCTGCATCGAAACTTGGTTGCTCGGCAACCGACGTATCGTGAAGCGTAACCCGCAGAATGAACTCCTCCGCACCTATCTAACCGACTATCCCGTACACTTGCAAGATCCCGAGACGTTACCAATACCACAAGAGTTTATTAACTCCCCTGCAGCTTGGCATATGATCTATCTTTTGGCGATATTCAGAGAAAACAATATGCGTTACAGCAAAACTAATCCGAGAGACGCGCTCCCAAAAAGTTATTTTAACCAATTATGCGACCGAGTCGCCACCACCCCCCACCTCCCTTCCCTCAAGCGACTTCTCGATCAATGGCACGACCTGGGGGGAACCCTGCCAGGATACCCCGCGCTCCCGGAACCGAACCTCACAGCCCCGCCTTCTTGAACAGGAAATCGATTTGGGTCAAGGTCTCGTCCATGCGGTGAAATTGCACGGGGCGGGACCAGGCGAACCCCAATGCCTCGAGCTTGTCGATCAGGAATTCGGGCAGCGACGACCCCCGATTGTATTCGACAAGAGAGACTTCGATCAGGACGAAGCCGGCCTTGCCCACGAGGCACTCCCCACCGGTCAAGACGTCCAGTTCGGACCCCTGCACGTCGATCTTGATGAAATCGAAGACCTCGTCCGGCAACAGATCGTCCAGACGAGCGGTGGTGATCGTCGTGGTGGTCACGACTTCGTCCCGGAAAAACGAGGTGTTTTCGCGATACAGGGAGGCCCCGGTCGATTGCGGCCACTCCTTGGTCAAATACAATTCCGCTGTGCCATTCAACCGGGAGGCCGCGACCGGCAACACCCGATAGCCGGTCTCGCGCAATACCGGGAGACAATGGGGATTCGGTTCGATCAAGGTTGGACGGCATTCGGGAAACAATGCCACGAATTTTTGCGTGAACTCACCGAGATTGGCGCCGATATCCAGCAGTGCGCGCGGACGCCACCCCTCCTCCCGCCAGCGCCGCAACACACGGAAAACCTGGTCCGGCTCCTTTTTCAACGCCTCGTTGTGCCACAAAATCTGCAAATTGCGTTGCGCCACAGGATGAAACGGGGCCACTTGCACGATCGCCTGGTAAATCGCGGCCGCCTCGGCGACCTCTCCTGCCCGATAATGCGCCAACGCCCGCTGCAAGGCTTGTTCGACGGTCAATGTTTCGGACATGATGGGGCCGTGGCTCTTCATTAAATGGATCGTCGGATCACGCTTCTCGGTCAGTTTGGACCGGTTCGACCCGCTTGGCCAGGGTTGACGATCACGCCAGGATGCGCTCCGCGAAAAAATCGAAATCATGCCTTTACTCGGAGACGTTATTGAGGGAAAATGAGTGGTTCAGCCAGCACGGTTTCGTTAAGGGCCGGCGACCGGCATCCCGAGTCAAACAGGAGAGATGACCATGGCGTGGAACGACAATAGCGGGGGACAAGGTCCCTGGGGACACATGGGCGGCACCCCCCCCCAACCACCGGACATCGAGCAGATCATCCGCCTGCTCAAGGACCGCATCGGCCCCCATCGGTCGTCGAGCCAGAAAATCTGGCCGATCCTGATCGCGATCGCCCTGGCCATCTGGATGGCCACCGGCATCTACGTGGTGGGACCGGACGAAAACGGCGTGGTGGTCCGCTTCGGCCGCCATGTGGAAACCACCGAACCCGGCCCCCACTGGCGCCTGCCCTACCCCATCGCCACGGTCTTCAACCCGAAGGTCACCAAGGTGGAACGCATCGAAGTCGGCTATCGCACCCGTGGCCGCTCCGAGGGACGCGGCAGCTCCGAGGAGATCGACGTGCCCGGAGAATCCCTCATGCTCACCGGGGACGAAAACATCATCGACATCGACATGAGCGTCCAGTACCGCATCAAGGAAAGCGGGGCGGCCAATTATCTCTTCAATCTGCGCAACCCCCCCACCGACCGCCACAAGGTGGTGCGCGACGCCACGGAATCGGCGATCCGCCAGGTGATCGGCAGCAACGCCATCGACAGCGCCCTCACCGCCGGCAAGGAAAAGATCCAGTCCGACGCCAAGATGACCATCCAGAAAATCCTCGACAGCTACAACAGCGGCATCCTGATCCTGACGGTGCAACTCCAGAAAGTGGCCCCGCCGCCGGAAGTGGTGCATGCCTTCAAGGACGTGGCCAGCGCCCGCGAAGACCGGGAACGGGCCATCAACGAGGCGCAAGGTTACGCCAACGACATCCTCCCCAAGGCCAAAGGCGAAGCCGCCAAACAGATCCAGGAGGCCGAAGGCTACCGTACCGCCAAGGTGACCCGCGCCGAAGGTGATACCCATCGCTTCCTGGCACTGCTGAAAGAATACGACAAGGCCAAGGAGATCACCGAATCCCGACTCTACCTGGAGGCCATGGAGAACGTCATGGGCGGCGTCCACAAGGTGATCGTCAATCCCCAGGCGGGCCGCAACATCCTGCCCTACCTGCCGTTGGGCGGCCCTCTGCCCCATCCCGCCAAGAGCGCCAAGGGAGATCCCCAATGAACGTCAATCTCGCCAAGGGCATCGGCTTTGTCGTGGTGGCCGTCGCGCTGCTCCTCTCCCAGTCGGCCTACACCGTCGCCCAATGGCGGCAGGCCCTGGTGGTGCAACTGGGAAAACCGGTCAAACCGGCCATCACCGATCCCGGCCTGCACTTCAAGATCCCGTTCTTGCAGGACGTCCATTTCTTCGACAAGCGCATGCTCGAATTCGACCAGGAACCCCAGGAGATCCTCTCCGCCGACAAGAAGAACCTCAAGGTGGACAGCTACTCCCGCTGGCGGATCGTGGATCCTTTGAAGTTCTATCAGACCGTGCGGGACGAAAACGGCGCCACCGACCGTCTCAACGACATCATCTACTCCAATCTGCGCGAGGTGCTCGGCCAGTTCAAGATGATGGAGATCGTCTCCGGATCCCGCTCCGATCTGACGCAGCGGATTCGCGAGCAGGCCAACGAACAGGCCACCAAGTACGGCATCGAAATTGTGGACGTGCGCATCAAACGCACCGACCTGCCGGCGGAAAACTCCAAGGCGGTCTACAAGCGGATGCAGACGGAACGGGAACGGCAGGCCAAGCAGTACCGCGCCGAGGGCGAGGAGGAGGCGGTCAAGATCCGCTCCAAGGCCGCCAAAGAGCGGGAGATCCTGCTCGCCGAGGCCTACCGCTCCGCCCAGGAAGTCCGGGGCGACGGGGACGCGGAATCGGCCAGGATCTATGCGGACGCCTATCGTCAGGATCCGCGCTTCTTCGAGTTCACGCGCACCCTGGAGGCCTATTCCAAGACGCTCGGCCAGGAGACCACCACCCTGGTCCTGGAACCGTCGGGCTTCTTCCGTTACCTTCAACAAGGGGCGGGACCGGTCGGTCGCTAAAGAAACGGACGCCATGAAAGCGTTTCTGAGCGCATTCGGCCTGATGCTGATCATGGAAGGGATGCCCTATTTCGTGGCGCCCGAACGCATGCGGCTGTGGGTGATCAAAATCGTCGAACTGCCGGATGCGATCTTGCGGCGCACCGGATTCGCGCTCATGGCCATCGGCTTGTTGGTGATCTGGCTGGCAAGAGGTTGACACGCATGGAAACCGGCTATCCGATGGATTTCACCGACCCGTTCCACTCCCTGACCCGCGGCTTTCGCGGAGAGGAGCCGCGGGATCTGAGCGGCGTGGCCCTGGAACTGGCTTCCCTGGCCCACCGTTCGACCCCCTGGACCGCCCACGGGATCGTCCCGCCCGCCTCCCTCGTGGAACTGGGAGAGGCCGGCACGGTGGAGGGACCGGTGGAGTTGCATGTGATGGCCACGCCGATCATGCGGGAGAGCAGACCCCGCATCCGGGTGTTGGGCCGGGGCTGGTGCCGGATGCGACTGGCCTGCTCGCGCTGCCTGACGGAATTCCCCCTCGACCTGGAGGCGACCATCGACGCCTGCTTCGCCGCCGGCCAGGACCCGGCGATGAAGAACAAACGGTGGCAAATCGAGGAAGATGTGGTATTCCTGCCGGATGGCGTTCTGAAGATGAAACACCTCGTGGAGGAGGAGTTGCTGCTCACCCTGCCCATGAATCCCCTGTGCATGGAGACGTGCGCCGGGTTGTGCGCCGGTTGCGGCGCGGATTTGAACCAAACCCCCTGTGCTTGTCACAAGGCGAAACCGTCAGGCCCATTCGCCGTGCTGAGCCAATTCTACAAAGTTTAAGGAGCGAACCATGGCAGTTCCCAAGAAGAAATCCTCGTCCGCGCGTGGCGGTCTCCGGCGTTCCCACAACGCCCTGAAGACCCCCTCCCTCGCCTTGTGCCCCAACTGCCAGGAGCCGCGCCCCCCGCATCGGGTCTGCCCGCACTGCGGCTGGTACAAGGGCAAGGAAGTAATGACGGTCAAGGGTAACGCCTGAGACTCCCAGCGCCGGACCCGCCATCATGCTCGTCCGCATCGCCCTGGATGCCATGGGGGGTGACAACGCCCCCGGCGCGCCGGTGGAGGGCGCCATCCTCGCCGCGCGCGAACACCCGGAGGTCGAGTTCATCCTGGTCGGCAAGCCCTACGCCATCGAAACGGAGTTGGCCCGTCACGGAGAGGAGCGACGCCGGTTGCGGATCCATCCGGCCAGCGAGGTGGTGGGGATGGCGGAAAAGCCTTCCGTGGCCCTGCGCACCAAGAAGGACTCCTCCATGCGGGTGGGGGCCAATCTGGTCAAGGCGGGGGAGGCGGATGCCTTCGTCTCCGCCGGGAACACCGGCGCCCTGATGGCCACGGCCCGTTATGTACTCAAGACCCTGCCCGGCGTGGATCGTCCCGCCATCGCCGGGATGCTCCCTTCCATCAAGGGGCAGACCCTGATGCTGGATGTGGGCGCGAACGTGGATTGCACCGCAGAGCATCTCGGTCAGTTCGCCATGATGGGCAAGGTGTATGCCACGGCGGTGTTGGGACTGCCGCGTCCCAGGATCGGCCTGCTCAACATCGGCGAGGAGGAGATCAAGGGCAACGAGGTGGTCAAGGAGGCGGCCGAGATTCTGCGCAACCGGCTCGGAGAGCGGTTCGTGGGCAACGTCGAGGCGTCGGACATCTTCATGGGCGATGTGGACGTGGTGGTGTGCGACGGCTTCGTGGGCAACGTGAGCCTCAAGACCACGGAGGGGTTGGCGCGTCTGCTGACCCATTTCCTGCGCGAATCCTTCGGGGCCTCCCTTTGGACCCGGCTCGGTTATCTGGCGGCGCGTCCCGCCCTGCGCGCCTTCCGTGACCGGGTGGACCCGCGCAAGTACAACGGCGCCATCCTGTTGGGACTCAACGGAATCGTGGTCAAGAGCCACGGTTCCGCCGATCCGTTTGCGTTCAGCCGGGCCATCGGCAAGGCGGTGGGTCTGGCGGAGAACCGTGTCAACGAAAAGATCCGGCGAGAGGCCCAGGCGCTCGCTGCGGACGAGGGGAATACGGCATGACGATGCCCAGGGCGAGGATCACGGGAACCGGATCCTACTTGCCGGAAAAAAGGGTGACCAATCACGATCTGGCGCGGATGGTGGAGACCTCCGACGCGTGGATCCGGGAGAGGACCGGGATCGTGGAGCGGCGCATGGCCGCCGAGGGGGAGACCACCTCGGATCTCGCGACGCAAGCGGCCCGCAATGCCCTGGAGGCGGCAGATTTGAAGGTGGGCGATCTGGATCTCATCCTGACGGCCACCACCACGCCGGACCTGATCTTCCCTTCCACCGCCACCATCGTGCAGCACAAGCTGGGTGGCAGCACCAGCCGCATGCCCGCCTTCGACATCCAGGCGGTCTGTTCCGGGTTCATTTATGCGTTGTCGATCGCCGATCAGTTCATTCGCACCCGCGCCTGTCAGCGGGTGCTGGTGATCGGCGCCGAGACCCTGTCGCGCATCCTGGACTGGAACGACCGGGGGACCTGCATCCTGTTCGGCGACGGGGCTGGGGCGGTGGTTCTGGAGGCGGACAAGGACGGCAAGCGTGGCATTCTCTCCACCCATCTGCACGCCGACGGCTCCCAGGCGGATCTGTTGTACACCAGCGGCGGGGTTTCCAAGGGCAATCTGGGGACGATCCGCATGTTGGGCAACGAGGTGTTCAAGCAGGCGGTCAGGGCGCTGGAAGGGAGTGTGGACGAATGTCTGGAGGCCAACGGCCTCACCAAGGAGCAGATCGACTGGCTGGTGCCGCATCAGGCCAACATCCGCATCATCCAGAACACGGCCAGGCGGCTGGGCATGCCCATGGAGCGGGTGGCGGTGACCGTGGAGCGCCACGGCAACACCTCGGCGGCGAGCGTGCCCCTGGCCCTGGACGAGGTGGTGCGCGCCGGGCGCATCCAACCCGGCCACCGGGTCCTGATGGTCGCCTTCGGCGGCGGTTTCACCTGGGGGTCGGCGCTGGTCAGGTGGTGAGATGCAGATCGAATCGATCCGTCTGCGCAATTTCAAGTCCTTCCGGGACGTCACCCTGACCAACTTGCCACGATTTTGCATCCTGGTGGGCGCCAACGGAACCGGCAAGACCACGCTGTTCGATCTTTTCGGTTTTCTCAAGGATTGCCTGACGTTCAATGTTACCAGGGCATTGCAGAATCGTGGCGGTTTCGATGAGGTCATCAGCCGGGGCGTGGACAAGGAGGAGGCTATCGGGATCGAAATCCAATTCCGCATGCCGATTACCGATGTAAATCGCCTTGTAACCTATTTGCTGGAAATCAAACGCCATGACCGACAGATCGTCGTGCATCGGGAAATCCTCCGTTATAAACGGGGCGTTCACGGTTCTCCCTATCACTTCCTCGATTTTTCCAACGGCAGTGGGCGTGCTGTCACAAACGAACAAGATTTCAACAAAACAAAAGAAAAATTAACACCGGAAGACCAAACGCTCGACAAGGCCGATATCCTGGCCGTGAAAGGGTTGGGGCAGTTCGAACGTTTCAAAGCCGCCAACGCGCTACGCCGCCTCATCGAAAACTGGCATATCTCCGACTTTCACATCAAGGCCGCGCGGGGTAGCAAGGATGCGTCCGGTTATGTCGATCATCTTTCGGTGACCGGCGACAACCTGCAACTAGTGGCAAACCGGATGTTCGAAAACAATGACCAGGATGGCCGCTTTGCTCTGATTATCGAACGAATGAAACGACGCGTCCCAGGCATTGAGGAAATCGAACCGGAACAGACCCGGGATGGCCGTCTGCTCCTGAAATTCAAGGACGGGTCGTTCCAGGATCCGTTCATCGACAAATATGTCTCGGATGGGACGCTCAAGATGTTCGCCTATCTGACGCTGCTTTACGACCCCGCACCCCACCCCTTGCTGTGCGTGGAAGAGCCGGAAAACCAACTCTATCCGAAACTGCTTTGGGAACTGGCGGAAGAGTTTCGCGCTTATGCACACACCAAAAAAGAAGGGCAAGTCTTCGTTTCGACCCACTCCCCCGCTTTTCTCAACGCCGCCCGTGTGGAGGAGGTTTTCTGGCTGGTCAAAAAAAACGGATACACGCAAGTCAAACGTGCACAAGAAGACCCCCAGATCTCCGCCTACATGGCGCAGGGGGATCAAATGGGAGCGCTGTGGGAGCAGGGGCTGTTCACGGAGGCGGATCCTCAATGACCATGCTGGTATTCCTGCTGGAGGAACCTTCCGCCAGGGAGATGTTGCAGGCCATTATGCCAAGACTGTTGCCGGATACTGATTTCCTGTGCATCGTTTTCAAGGGCAAACAGGATCTGGAAAAACAACTGTCCCCCAAACTACGCGGCTGGCTTGTGCCCGACTCCCGGTTCATCGTCCTCAGGGACCAGGATTCCGGCGACTGCATGAAAATCAAGGTGCATCTGCAAAACCTCTGCGAACAGGCTGGCCGCAACGATGCCCTGATCCGGATCGCCTGCCGGGAGTTGGAAAGCTTTTATCTTGGCGACTTGACAGCCGTGGAGAAAGGATTGGGCCTGACCGGTCTGGCGCCACTACAGAATAAAGCCAAATTTCGCGACCCCGACCACCTGGAGAATCCTTCCATGGAACTGATCGCTCTGACCAACAAATACTATCAAAAGGTCTCAGGATCCCGCGCCATCGCCCCGCATCTCGATCTCGTCGCCAATCGATCCGTCAGTTTCAACAACCTGATTTCCGGAATCCGCTCCTTGCAGCCATGAAACCTTCCCGCCCACACGAACACATGCACCGCCGCGACTTCCTGCAAAGGGGCGTCATGTTTGGCCTGACATTGTGCATGGGTGCCGGAGGGTGCGCAAAAAAACCCCTGCGCCAGGAGATTCATCAACTGGAGGGAGCACTCACCGTCGATGAACGACCGGCTGGCCCGGAGACCATCATCCGTCCGGGACAGACCGTCGCCACCTCCGGGCAGGGCCGGGTGACCGTCGTGATGGGAGAGGACGCCTTCCTGATCGGCCCCAACACCCGTGTCTCCTTCCAGCCCGCCGACGCCCGCCGGCCCATGTCGAGCACGGGGTTCACCCTGCATTCCGGCAGGATTCTGTCGGTCTTTGGCCCCGGACCCAAAAACCTGAAAGTACCCACTGCCACCATCGGCATTCGCGGCACGGGCATCTTTCTGCAAGCCGAACCGGAGCGGGACTATCTGTGCCTCTGTTATGGCCGCATCGACATCCGCATGCACGCCAACCCGGAAGAGGTCATCCCCCTGGAGTCGCGCCATCACGCCTCCCGCCATCTCTCCGGTTCCTCGGCGCCCGTCAAGGCGCCCATGCTCAACCATACCGACGAAGAGTTGTATCTGCTGGAATCCCTGGTCAATCGCCGCCCTGACCTGGATGAGACCGCCACCGGGTATTGAAAGGATCCGCCATGCGTCCCGAACCTTCCACCATCGTTTTTCTGTGCCACTCCCCGGACCGTGTCGGTCTGGTGGCGCGCATCACCAACTTCTTCGCCAACGAGAATCTCAATATTCTCGATCTGGCGCAACACACCGAAGACGGGCGCTTCTTCATGCGCATCGTGGGCCGGGAGGAGTCGGCCAGGCAGGACATCCGCACCTGGCAGGCGAAATTCCGCGCCGTCGCCGCCGAACTCGACATGGAGTACGCCTTCCACGACCCCATGGAACGCCCCGGCGTGGTGATGTTCTGCTCCAAGACCCTCCCCTGCCCCATGGAGATCATCTCCCGCCATCTGAGCAATGACCTCAACATCTCCCTGCTGGCCATCGTCAGCAACCACCTCGAAATCGCCCCCATCGCCGAGCAGTTGGAGATCCCCTTCCACCACATCCCCACCGTGGGCGATGCCCATGCGTTCGAAAGCCGCCAACTGGAGGTCCTGCAACTCCTGCAACCCGATCTGGTGGTGTTGGCCCGCTACATGAAGATCCTCTCCGAGGAGTTCCTGCGTCAGGTGTCCGCGCCGATCATCAACATCCACCACTCCTTTCTCCCCTCCTTCATCGGCAACGACCCCTACGAACAGGCCTATCGCCGGGGCGTCAAGCTGATCGGGGCCACCGCCCACTTCGTCACCAGGGAACTGGACGAAGGACCGATCATCATCCAGGACGTGACGCGGGTCAACCACCGCTTCTCGGTGGCGGACATGAAACAACTCGGCTCGGATATCGAAAAGCAGGTCCTGGCCTCGGCGGTGCGCAAATTCGTTGAGCACAAGGTCATGCAGTGGCAGGGCCGCACCATCGTCTTCCACTGAACCACCGTGCCCTCTTTTTGACGCTTTCCATAACCCGCCCCCTCTCCTGGCAGCGCAAGACGCGGTTAAACAAAGCTGGCACACATCCTGCTTGCTTTCGTTTAACCGCTATTCAACACCAGGAGGACACCATCATGCAACTCTCATCCAAACCCCACCCGCGGATCGCTTCCCTCGCGCCCCGGCCCTTCGTCCGTGCGGCACAGCCGGAATGCCACGCCATGGAGGATGACAGCGCCAAAAAACTCTGGGCCGCCGTCATGGAACGGGCCATCCTCGATCTTCAAGAGACCCGCACCCGCAATGCGGCCATCGAATGGATCACCGCCAGGCGCGATGGCGTCGGCTCCTTTATCTGGGTGTGTCACCAACTGGACATGGCCCCGGATTCCGTGCGCCGCGCCCTCCTGAGACAATCCGTCTCCCTGAGCCTCCTCCAACGCCAATCCCTGCCGCCCGCGCCGCCTTGCAAGCAGAATTTGCCGCATGCCCGGCGGATGGCCCATCTGTCGAACGCCTGACGACATCCCGATTTCGCCCGACCACCGTTCATCCTGGAGCGATTCTTGCTTGGGGGTTCCAGCAAGGATATATAACCTGAATCCACTCTTGCACCAAGAAGGATCGCTCCGATGAACAACGTCAGCAGCCTCATGTCCGAAGTCTACAGCATGAACTCCGTGCGTGCCAGTCAGGCCACCAAACAGATCGTCCAAAAGACCCACAACGTCTCCGGAACCACCCTGCAGGAGATCAATCAACAGAACTCGCTGCCCAATTTCATGTCCGCCAAGGCCTATTCGGTGAACATCTCCACCGCAGCCCTGCAGAAAAGCAACATGCAACCGGGATGACTTGGCAAACGGACACGTTTGCGGGATGATGGGAGGCACCCCGCAAACCCCGACCCGCCCGTCCGGCAAGGAGCGACATGTCCGCCTTCACCATGCCCCCGCAACTCACCAGTTGGAAGAAGTACCTCAAATCCGGCAACCGGGTCTTCATCGGCTCCAACGCGGCCTGTCCCCATGCCCTGACCGGGGACCTGGTCAAGAATGCCGGCGCATTCCGCGATCTGGAGATGATCCACATCCTCATCCTGGGACCCCACCCGTGGACCGACGCCAGGTACGGACGCAGTTTCAACGTCAACTCCCTGTTCCTCGGTCCCGGCACGCGCAACGCGGTGGCGGCGGGCATCGCCGATTACACCCCCTGCTTCCTCTCCGAGATTCCCGGCCTGTTCGGCAACGGCGTCCTCCCCCTGGACGTGGCCCTGATCCAGGTCACCCCCCCGGATCGCTACGGCTACTGCTCCCTGGGGCCATCGGTGGACATCGTCTCGGCGGCCTGGAAGTCGGCGCGCTGCGTCATCGCCCAGTTCAACCCCTCGGTACCCCGCACCTACGGGCAGAGTTTCATTCACGTCAGTTCGATCCACGCCGCCATCGAGGCCGACATCCCCATGCCGGTCCTCGCCCCACCGGAACTGGATGAGACCACTCTGCGCATCGGCCGCTACGTCGCCTCGCTGATCGAGGATGGCTGCACCCTGCAAATGGGCATCGGCCGCATCCCCGACGCCGTGCTCCGCAGCCTCGGCCACCACAAGAATCTCGGCATTCACACCGAGATGTTCTCCGACGGGGTGATCGAGCTGTTCCGTTCCGGGGTGATCAACAACGCGCACAAGAGCCTCCACCCCGGCAAGATCATCGCCTCCTTCTGCATGGGCACCCAGAAGCTCTACGACTTCGTACACGAAAACCCCCACATCGAGTTTCACCCCTCCGAGTACGTCAACAGCCCGACGGTGATCGCCCGCAATCAGAACATGATCGCCATCAACAGCGCCATCGAGGTGGATCTGACCGGCCAGGTGGTCTCCGATTCGGTGGGCCGGCGCTTCTACAGCGGCATCGGCGGACAGGTGGACTTCATCCGCGGGGCCGCCATGAGCCAGGGGGGCCGTCCCATCATCGCCCTCCCCTCCACCGCCAAGAACGGGACCCTCTCCAAGATCGTCCCCTTCCTGACCGAGGGGTCGGGCGTGGTGACCTCGCGCGGGGATGTCCATTACGTGGTGACCGAGTACGGCATCGCCACCCTGCGCGGCAAAAGCATCCGGGAACGCGCCCTGGAACTGATCCAGGTGGCCCATCCGGCATTCCGCGATCAACTGCTCTCCCAGATGCGCACCCAGCACTGGGTGCCGGAATACCTCGTCAACCCTCCCAGCCGCGTCGAGGAGCTGGGCGATCCCCAGGATATCCGGTTGAACCTGAAGGGCAACACCTATTTCCTGCGCCCGTTGCGCCCCGCCGACGGACGGATCTTTCAGGAGTTCTTCTACTCCCATGACGAGGAGACGGTGCTGCAACGCTACCGTTACCGTCCGGACGGGATGTCGCGGCAGAAGGCCAGCAGCGTCGTCAATGTCAACCAGAGCCGCGATCTGGCCCTGTGCATCGTGCGGCGCAAGGGGCCGCGGGAGACGATCCTGGCGGTGGGCCACTATTATTGGATGGAACACGACAACTTGGGGGAGGCCAGCTTCGTGGTGCGCGAGTCCAGCCGGGCCAAGGGCATGGCCGGAGTGCTGCTGACCACCATGATCGACATCGCCCGGCAACGCAACCTGGCCGGGATGCTCTGCGTGGTGCGCCTGGACAACAAACCGATGCGCAAGCTGCTGGAAAAATTCGCCTTCCGGATCATGCCGGGGGACGATCCCATGGAACTCAGGATGGTGCTGCCAATTGCGACTCCCGCAGAACCACCGCCTCCCGGATGAAGTGGCATACCCGGTTGCGTCCCCCCTTTTTGGCGGCGTACAGCGCCTGATCGGCGGCCTTGACCAGGGCGTCCGATCCGGCGCGTCCCTCATCCGGGAAGATGGCCACGCCGATGCTCACGGTCACGTTCAGGCCGTCGATGGAGAGCTTCGCCACGCTGTCGCGCAGCCGTTCCGCGGAGCGCAGCACCCCCGCCACCCCGGTGCTGGGCATGATGACGCAGAACTCCTCGCCGCCGTATCGGCAAGGATAGTCCACGGAACGGAAATGGCCGCGCATGACCCCGGCGATGGCCTGCAGGACCCGATCCCCCTGATCGTGCCCATGCTCGTCGTTGAACCGCTTGAAATGGTCCACGTCCAGGATGAGCAGGCCCAGCACCAGTCCGTAGCGTGTGGCGCGATCGTACTCGTCCAGCAGCGCGGTGTCGAAACGCCGGCGATTGTACAGACCGGTCAGGGCGTCGCTGTTGGAGAGCGCCCGCAACTCCTCCTCCAGGGCCTTTTCGCGGGTCACATCCCGGATGAGCGCCGCCGAACCGATCGGCTCTCCGCCCGCGTCCCGAATCGTAGCCGC
The DNA here is from genome assembly GCA_002753185.1 of Magnetococcales bacterium WMHbin3. Classification (GTDB taxonomy): domain Bacteria; phylum Pseudomonadota; class Magnetococcia; order Magnetococcales; family Magnetaquicoccaceae; genus Magnetaquiglobus. Next base: position 107,173 of record PDZX01000003.1, on the reverse strand, counting down.
ATGGAGCTGCAACATCCGCGCGTTGTAATAGACCAGACCCGGCAGTTCGTGCCGGTGATCCTCGAGGAGCATGCCCAGGTGGTCGGGGTCGTCGAAGAGCGTCAGGAAGCCTTCCTCGCGGATCCGATCCGCGCTCTTGCCCAGCAGCCGTTCCGCAGCGGGATTGATCAGCGCCACGGCTCCCGTGCTGTCGGTCACCACGATCCCCTCCCGGCTCCCCAGCAGGATGGTGGTGAGCTTGTCCCGTTCCTGGCGGAGGCCGTGCCAGGCCGCGTTCAACTGGCTGGTCATGTGGTTGAAGGCGGCGGCCACCTGCCGGAACTCCTGGCACCCTTCCACCTCCAGGAAACGATCCGGCACGATGACATCCCCCAGGGTGGCGGCCATGCGCTCCAGGGGGGTCACGGCCGAGCGCCGCACCACCAGGAAGACCAGCAGCATCACCACCACCCCGATCAGGGCGCCCATGCCGAAGATCCACCAGCGCGCGGCGACGACCTCCTCCTCGGCCTTGGCCAGCGACATGGTCAGCTTGATGATGCCCCGGTGCGTCTCGCCGTCACCATGGCAGGCCCGGCAGGCATCCTGGGTGGGAATGGGGGCGAGGTAGGTGAGGCGTTTCCCGCCGCTGGCGGCATCCCGGCCATAGACCGGGATCTCGCGGTTCTGGGCGAGGGCCTGACGCAGCGCCTCGGCGTCCTTTTCCATCACCTGTCTGGGCACCGCCTGCTTGCGCAGGGGGAACCTCTGGCCGCCCAACCGGCCATTGACGATCCCGATGGTTTCGTTGTCACGGAAGGCCTCGCTGCCATCGGTGCGCAGGATGCGGAAATCGACCATCTCCGGGACGCCCTGGAGATTGGCGATGAAATCCTCCGCCACCTCCGCGTCGCCGGCCAGCATGATGGTGTTCATGGCCCCGGCGACGCTGCGGGTGACCATCAGGATCGCCCTTTCGTTCTGGGAGATCACCAGGTGTTCGTGGATCCGGGAGACCAGCAGGGAGAGCACCAGCCAGCCGATCAGCAGGGTCACCCCCCCATGGAGCAGGACGCGCCCCCCCAGCCGATCCGTCAAGATGCCGAAACGCCTGCCGACCGGGGCAAGCCACTTGTCGAGGATGGTCCGAGAGGTCATGAGCGCGCGCCAGGGATGCTTATCCGATTGACAACAAACCATATCCGCATATTATACTAGCATATGCGCAACCCTATCACAATGTCCCGGAAGAGCACGCCCCCATGAGCCTGCCATCGACCCTGCCACCCGGCATCGCCATCCCTTTGCGCAAGCGGCTTTCCTACCGCCAGGCACGCGCCGCCGTGCTGGTGGGACTGGCGGTAGGATTGCTGCTCGGGCTGGGCGAGGTGCTCAATGACCTCCATCGCGAACAGTCACGCATCCATGCCAATATCGCCCAGGTGCTGGAAGTCGTCCGCGACGCCGCCGGCCGCGCCACTTCGGAGAACGATCCGCTGATGGCCGAAAAGGTCCTCGACGGGCTGTTCAAATGCAAGTCCATCCACCATGCCCACCTGGATAGCGCGACAGGGGCCTTGCTGGGACAAAAAGACCGCCACCATTCGGAATCCGGGATCGTCAAATGGATCGCCTCCCTGCTGCGCTCCGACATGAACGAGATCACCACCGCGCTGATCCTGGAGGGTCGAACCGTCGGCCGGCTCACCATTACCGTGGATCCCTACCTGAGTGCCAGGGACTTCCTGGGCCGCGCCCGTTTCACGCTGCTTTCTTCCCTGTTCGCCGCCTTCCTGCTGGCCACCATCCTGACCATCGTCTTTCACCACCTCCTGACGCGCCCCATCCTGATGCTGGGTCAACAGCTCGCCAGGCTGGACCCGGAGACCCCGGCCAGGCAACCCCTCACCCTGCCGCCCGGTCACGAAAGGGATGAACTCGCCCATCTCTCCCACTTCATCAATCTGGCCATGGAGTCGTTCGCCAACGCCCTGCACGCCCAACAAGAGACCGCCAAGCAACTGAAACAGACCCAATTCTCCGTGGATCAGGCGGCGGACATGGTCTGCTGGATCGGCCCCGAAGGCCGTTTTCTGTACGTCAATCAGGCCATGTGCGAGGCCGTGGGGTACTCCAAGACAGAGATGATGGGGATGACCGTCGCCGATATCAACCCGGAACTCACCCCGACGGCCTGGAGCGCCCACTGGAACGATCTCAAGCAACGCCATCGCAGCCGCATGGAGACCCAGGTCTGCACCAAGGATGGCCGGCTGTTGCCCATCGAGATCCACATCACCTTTCTGGAGATCGACGGGCAGGAGATCCACTGCAACTTCGCCCGCGACATCACCAGCCGCAGGCAGACCGAAACGGCCATCAACCGGGTCAACCGGATCCTTCTGACCCTGAGCCACGGCAACGAGGCCATGATCAAGGCCACCTCCGAACAGGAATTGCTGCAACGCATCTGCCGCCTGATCGTCGAGGAGGGGGGATACCGCATGGTCTGGGTGGGATACCCGGCCCAGGACGACAGCAAACGCATCCTGCCCGTCGCGCAGTACGGGTTCGACGACGGCTATCTGCAACAACTGGAAATCACCTGGGAAGATGGCGAAAAAGGCCGCGGCCCCACCGGCACCGCCTTCCGCACCCGGCAGCCGACCTGCGCGCGCCGGATCCGAACCGATGCCAACTTTGCCCCCTGGCGCGAGGAGGCCACCCGGCGCGGCTACGCCTCCTCCATCGCCCTGCCCCTGCCCAACGACAACCTCCTGCCCCTGGGGGCCATCAACATCTACAGCGCCGAAACCGATGCCTTCGACCAGGACGAGCTGCGGCTTCTGGAAACCCTGGCCAACAATCTGGCCTTCGGCATACTCAAATTCCGCGAGGCCGAGGAGCGGCGCCGCGCCCAGCGGGCCATGGCGCTCTCCGAGGAGAAACTGCGCACCCTGTTCCACCACTCCCCGGACTGCCTGATGACCCTGGATCGGCAGGGCGCGGTCCATTTCAGCAACCGCCAAGGCCCGAACCACCCCAGGGAGTTGCTCCCGGATGCGATGATCCCCCATCTGCGGGAACGGCTGGATACCGTCTTCAAAACCGGGCAGGCCGTGGAGTACCCCTTCACGGACGGAGAAAAGGCCTGGTGGGAGGCACGACTGGCCCCGATCTTCCAGGACGGCAAGGTGACCGAGGTGCTGGCCGTCTGTCAGGACATCACGGAAAAACGGACCTTGCAGGCACAAAACCTGCGCAACGCCCGGCTGGCCTCCCTGGGGGTGCTGTCGGCCAGCGTGGCCCACGAGATCAACAATCCCAACAATGCCATTCAGTTCAATGTTCCGATCCTGACCGCCATCTGGGAGGACGCCCTGCCGATTCTGCAAAGGGCCTACGAGGGGTCCGGCGCCTTCTGCCTGGGCGGCATGCCCATGGACGAGGCCATGGAGGTGCTCCCCCAGTTGCTGGACGGCATCCGCATGAGTTCGCAACGGATCCAGACCATCATCGGCGGCCTGAAACACATGGCCCGCCAGGACAAGGAGCCACCCACCCAGCGGTTCGACATCCGGGAACCGATCCAATCCGCGCTTCTGATCCTCCAGAGTCAGGTGCGGCAGGCCACGGACCATTGCCACTTGATGCCCCACCCCTCGCCCCTGATGGTGCGGGGCAATGCCCAGCAGCTGGAACAGGCGTTCATCAACCTCATTCAGAACGCCCTGCAATCCCTGCGCGGCCGCGCCAACCGGGTGACCATCTCCACCGCGCCCCACGCGGACAACACCCGCGTGCAGGTCGTCCTGCGCGACGAGGGGTGCGGGATCGATCCGGAACATCTGGACAAACTGACCAACCCCTTCTTCACCACCAGGACCGCCACCGGCGGCATGGGACTGGGACTGTCCATCACCAAGACCATCATCGACAACCACTCCGGCGAGCTGTCGTTCCAATCGGGACCCGATCAGGGCACCACGGTGACCGTCAGCCTGCCCGCCGCCGGCGAACCCACGCGAGGAGACGCCCCATGAACCCACCCGTCAAGAAAAATCCCCCCATTGTCCTGGTGGACGACGAGGAGACCGTGCTGTTCAGCTCCAAGATTCTGCTCAAGACGGCGGACGTCTCCCCGGTGATCACCCTGACCGATGGCCGCAAGCTGATGCCCTTTCTGGAGGAGAACGGCGCGGCGGTGGTGGTGTTGGACCTGGTCATGCCCCATCTTTCCGGCACGGAGATCCTCCCCAAGATCCGCGAGCGCTTCCCGGAGATCCCCGTCATCGTCATGACCGCCACGCAGGAGGTCAATATCGCGGTCCAGTGCATGAAGGACGGCGCCTTCGACTATCTGATCAAGCCGGCGGAGAACAGCCGTTTCATTTCGTGCGTCCGCCGCGCCATGGAGGTGCGCTCCCTGCAGCGCGAGGTGGGCACCCTGAAGCACTATCTGCTGGAGGACCAGTTGCAGCACGCCGAGGCCTTTGCCGCCATCATCACCAAAAGCCGCAAGATGCGGGCGGTCTTTCAGTATGTCGAGGCCATCGCCCCCTCCTCCGAGCCGGTGCTGATCATCGGCGAGACCGGCGTGGGCAAGGAGCTGCTCGCCAACGCCATCCATCTCGTCAGCCACCGCAACGGTCCCCTCGTGGCCCTCAACGTCGCCGGCCTGGACGACAACATGTTTTCCGACACCCTGTTCGGCCATCGCAAGGGGGCCTTCACCGGCGCCAACGAGAATCGCGAGGGGCTGATCGCCGCCGCCGCAGGGGGATCACTCTTCCTGGACGAGATCGGCGACCTCAAGGAGTCCTCGCAGGTCAAGCTGCTGCGCCTTTTGCAGGAACGCAAGTACTATCCCCTCGGCGCCGACGGCTACCTCAAGACCGATGCCCGCATCATCTGCGCCACCAATCGCGACCTCAAGTTCATGATGGCGGAAAAGACCTTTCGTTCCGATCTCTATTTTCGCCTCTCTTCCCATCAGGTGCGCATCCCCCCCTTGCGGGAGCGCAAGGAGGACATCCCGCTCCTGACCGCCCAGTTCCTGGAGGAGTCCGCCCGTACCATGGGCAAGTCCGCGCCCATCCCGCCGCCGGAACTGTTCCATCTCCTGAACGCCTATGATTTCCCTGGCAATGTCCGCGAGTTGCGCGCCATCACCTTCGATGCCGTCGCCCGCCATCAATCCGGCGTCCTCTCTCTGGAACGGTTCCGCGACAGCGTTTTTCCCAATGCCGACGAGCACAATCCCCAGATCGATTCCGCCGCAGAGAATCCCTTCAAGCGGATCGCCGGACGCCTGCCCACCCTGCGGGATGCCGAGATCTTTCTCCTCGAGGAGGCCTTGGAACGCGCCCAGGGCAACAAGAGCCTGGCCGCGACCCTGTTGGGGCTTTCCCGCCAGACCCTCAACTACCGCCTGCAGCAGATCAAAAAAAGCGGCTTGACCTCCCAGGGGACGCGCCCTGGCCAGCCGAGGTGAGCCGGACAAATTTTTGCACTATGTTACATTTTGTAAAAAAAATCTCCATCTTTTTGACAACAGAATGAAAATAAAGAAAAAATTCTGATATTTTTTGTTACAATTATCTTTTTGCACCCGAAAAGCGCTCAAAATTTTGCACCACCCACCCCAACCCCTTCAACGGACATTTTTATGCAACTATATGATTAAATAGAAATTTTTTTTTGAACACATCATGGCACGGTTCCTGATATATATAGATACAAAGGATTTGAAAGAATTATCACGAGACACGGACGTCTCGGTTGCAAAAGGATTCTTGCAATGGACGAAAGATGGGTTGCCCGGCAATATCGGGACAACCCGGATCAAGGGCTGGACACCCCCTCCCCGATTCCCAGCCCTTGATCCCCCTCCCCCTGTGGGAGGCATGGGTAACAAAAAGCATTGGGCGTCTCTTTTTCAAGTGCGCCCTTTCACCAAGGGTCCGACATCCCCCCCCTCGAGTCGGCCCTTGGTTTCGCTTGGGACGGTGCCGCAAGGTTCGTCCCAAACCAGGGGCCGACTCCCCCCCCCTCAGGTCGGCCCCTGGTTTCTCTTAGTTAATCCGAGGCGGCGCCGGTTTGTCCCGTCGCCGTCCGGGTGTCCGACGCCAAATCATGGCGTCGGACACTTTATATATAGCCAGACTTTGAGACGATGCCAGTTCGGGTCGCCTCAACCAGGGGCCGACTCCCCCCCCCTCAGGTCGGCCCCTGGTTTCAAGAATAAACCCGTCGCGCCGCCGGTTTGTCCCGTCGTCGTGATGAGTGTCCGATATTTTTAAATCACAACACTTTGTTGAGACGATGCCGGTTCGGATCGTCTCCAGCCAGGGACCGACTCCCCCCTCGAGTCGGTCCCTGGTTTTCCGTTCAATCCGAGGCGCCGCCGGTTTGTCCCGTCGCCGTCCGGTTGTTCGACGCCCCCTGGGCGTCGAACACTAAAATTATAAACAAAGTTGAGACGATGCCGGTTCGGGTCGTCTCCACCAGGGGCAGGCTCCCCCCCTCGTGCCTGCCCCTGGTTTTCCCAAACCCATCGGTCACTTGCCCAAACCCACTGCTTTCTCCAAAATGACGGCTCCTCAGGGAGTGGCGGGAATCAAACGTACCCGGAATCCTTGCCCGCCAAAAGGGCGGCCACTGGCCCGAACGAACGCCGATGGACCTCGGTGACCCCCAGGGTACGCAAGGCCTGGAGATGTCTTGCCGTTGGATAACCGGCATTCTCTTCCCAGCCATAACCGGGGAAGCGGAGGGCCAGACGGGTCATGATGCCGTCCCGATGGGTTTTTGCAATAATGGATGCGGCGGCGATGGAAATGGAGATCCGATCCCCCCGCACGACGGCGCGCGCGGGGATGGGGAGGTTATCGGGCAGGTCGCGGCCATCGACCAGCACGAAATCGGCAGGCGCGTGCAAGGCCACGACCGCCCTGGACATGGCGAGCAGGGCGGCGCGGCGGATATTGAGGCGATCGATCTCTTCCGGTTCGGCCAGGCCGACAGCCACCGCCACGGCCTCGCGACGGATGGCCTCGGCAAAGAGTTCACGCCGTTGCCGGGAGAGCCGTTTGGAGTCGTCCAGGCCGGTCAGGGCGAGCGGCAGCGGTCCAGGGGGCAGAATCACGGCACCGGCCACCACCGGCCCGCACAAGGGGCCGCGACCGGCCTCGTCCACGCCACAGACGGCGCGGTAACCGCTGGCGGCCAGTTCCTGTTCCAGGTCGCTCCCTGGCAGGGGGTGGCCTGCTACCAGTCCCGTTTCTCCCGGATGCGGGCGCCCTTGCCGGTGCGATCGCGCAGGTAATAGAGCTTGGCGCGCCGGACATCGCCCTTGCGCAGGACATCGATCTTGTCCAGCTTCGGGGAGTAGAGGGGGAAGGTGCGCTCCACGCCCTCGCCGAAGGAGACCTTGCGCACCGTGAAGGTGGAGCGGTAGCCCGCGTTGCGGCACCCGATGCAGACCCCTTCGAACACCTGGATCCGCTCGCGTGTCCCTTCCACCACCTTGACGTGGACCCGCAGGGTATCCCCGGCCCCGAACTTGGGGGGGGTGAAGGTCACCATGGATTGTTCAAACTGCTGTAATTCGTTCATTGTTTGTCTCTTTCCAAAACGTGTTCCATGGCCTCCAGGTCGTTGGCCAATGCCTCGATGACTCTGCGTTCCTGCTTGCTCCACGCCACCCGTTGCAGGAGGTCCGGGCGGCGGATCAGGGTGCGCAACATGGCCGCTCTGCGGCGCCAGGCGGCCACGGCGCCGTGGTCACCGGAGAGCAGGGTGGCGGGTACGCACAGCTCCCCGCCCGTGAGCGGTTGCCAGACCGCTGGCCGGGTATAATGGGGGTGATCGAACAACCCCGCGCCGAATGAGTCGGTTCCCGCGCTTTCGGCGTCGCCCAGCACCCCTGGCAAAAGCCTCGCAACCGCATCCACCACCACCATGGCCGGCAGTTCCCCGCCGGTCAGGACGAAATCCCCCAGGGAGAGTTCCTCGTCCACGGCCTGTTCGGCGAACCGTTCGTCCACCCCCTCGTAGTGGCCGCAGACCAGGATCAGGTGGGGGTATCCGGCCAGTCGCCGGGCATCCGCCTGTTCGAAGCGTGCGCCTTGGGGTGTCAGAAGGATGACCCGTCCATCCTGTTGCGCCCGGACGTGTTGCAAGGCGCGCTCCAGCACATCCGCCTTGAACACCATGCCCGGTCCGCCGCCGAAGGGGGCATCGTCGGTGCGCTGGTGTTTGTCGAGGGCGAAATCCCGGATTTGCACCAGATGCGTCTCGACGAATCTCCGCTCTGCGGCCCGTTTCAGGATCGAGCTTGCCAGAATGCCGGCGAACATCTCCGGAAAGAGCGTCAGGATGGAAAAACGCATCCCCGGCAATCCTCCTCGGTTCACAATCCCGGCATCAACCGGACGCGAATGATCCCTTCCTGCGTGTCCACCCGTTCCACGGTGTCGTGGATGAAGGGGAGCAGCCGTTCTTCGCTCCCATCACCGGCATCGACGACCAGGACATCGTTGGAGCCGGTGGCCAGGATCTGCTGCACCTGGCCGAGTTCGACGACCGTTGCGGGATCGGTCACCTCCAGCACCCGCATGCCCAGCAGGCGGAACCAATAAAACTGACCTTCCGGCAACTCCGGGAGCGCGCTCTCCGGGAGCCAGATTTTCAAGCCGGCCAGGGGTTGCAGATCCTCGCGGCGCGGGATTTCCGGCACCCGGACCAGGATTCCGCCACCGATCGAGCGTCCATCCGTCCAGTGCAGATCCCGTTCGCCGGGCGGTTTCCGTCCCAGGCGCCAGACCGGGAACTCCAGCAGTCGCGCAGCGGGGAAGCGGAACGGCGGTTCCTGGCTGGGGAGCAGGCATGCGATATCCGGCGACAGCGGGACGACCCTCAAGTCGCCTTGCACGCCGCTTGCCCCCTTGACGCGGCCCATGGCCAGCCAGGAGGCGCTCACGGTGTCAGGCCGGGGCGCCCTGCTGCTTGATCAGTCTTTCCACCGTATCGGAGGGGACTGCCCCGACCCCGATCCAATGGTTGATGCGTTCCATGTTGAGGTTCGCCCCATTGGTCTTGAGGGGGTCGAACACGCCCAGTTTTTCCAGGAACCGGCCATCCCGGCGCATCTGGGAATCGGCCGCGACCACCGCGTAGAATGGCCGCTTCTTGGAACCCCTGCGCTGCATGCGAATCCGTACCGACATTGTTGTTTGCCTCTGAGTGCTTTGTTGGTTTCCATCCGTGTCACGCCATTTTCGCGTCACACGCAAACGTCATATTTTAGAGGTTTCCCCCCCACAGTCAAGCCCTGATCGACACGCTTGCAAAAAAGGGGCACACCGCACCAATGACACCATCAATCCGGCTCGACACGAAAAGAACGTACCGACTGCAATTCAAACTTGCCCCCCACCTTCCTGAGCGTTCCGTAGCAACGGATATTTTGTCCATATTTATGCGCATCGATCGCCGCTTGATAATCAGCCGCATCAAGATCCATGGAAATTTTACGCAAATCATCATCAATTAAACCTCTGACCGCGATCTTCCCCCCTCCCGTGATCTCGGGACGATCCAGCAACACAACCGGTCCCAGCAATTCATACTCCTCCAGAGGAGAATTCTCACGCAACAACCGCCCGGCCTCGGCGATGAATGGCAAGCAACCTTGCTGAAACAGCACCTGCATGGGCATCTCCTGGACGAGAGGCCGGCTTCGGGACCAGGTGAACGAGATCTCCACTTTTCTGGTTTGTCCCTCCCTTTCCCCGGACAATCCGGCCACCGCATCGCAAAGATTGGCGCTCACCCCATCGTCAATCGCATCACTGAATGGTTGCGAATCCTGGTTTATGGCCGACAGATCCGCTGCCCGGCGAAGAGCATCCAGGGCCAATGCCAATCTCCCGACAACCCGCCTTGGAAAGGGTTCTTCCAAATCCAGGACCATCTGCTCATTTTTTCTCAACCCTGGCGTAACACGCGACCGAATGGTCATGACGTAGCTGCCATGCTCGCTCGGTCCGATACGCACCCCCTTGAGATATTCCATGGCCTGGGTGGGCCTGCGGGCCGGCAACACCGCCCTGGTCTGCACAGCCGCGCAAGCCGCCGACAACATCATCTCCCTGGCATGTCTGGCAATGCCCGTATACTCCTCGATCCCCATGCTGCCATCATCCAAATCCGGAGCTACCAGCCGCACCCGAATCAGATCCGTGCCCGTGGTCAACAGATCTCCATAAATTTCCAAACGGGATCTCTGCTCCGCATGTTCCAACACCCGCAACAATTCGCTCATGCGCAAGGCAAAATCCGCGTACTCCTGATGCAAGGGAAGGAGAATCTCCTCATTGCCATTCTTTTCCCAAATGGACCATTTCCCTTCCACGCTCCGCTGCTGAGTCCAACCGGTGGTACGCAAATAGGCGACAACCTCCAACGGACTCAATTTTTTTAATACTTCCGGATCTCGCAGTGTGAATCTCATGGCGGATCTCCTTGCCCGATACGATTCATCAAATCCTGCAATGCGACCACGGTCAGCATGTTGGTACGCGATAGGCGCACGGACTTGCGTCTTCACAACAACCTTATGACGGCATCCCCGGCGGCTTGCCGCCACCGAACAGTCCCGCCCCAGGGAACCCACCTCCCCCCAGCCCAGGAATGCCACCTCCCCCCAGACCGGGAATCCCACCCCTAAGAAAACTCTTGCCCATCTTGCCGAACCGCTTCATCAAGGTCTGGGTCTGCACGAACTGTTTCAACAATTGATTCACCTCCTGCACCGTGGTGCCGGAACCCATGGCGATGCGCCGCTTGCGCGAGGCGTTGAGAATCTGATGCTTGCGCCGCTCCAATGGGGTCATGGACAATATAATCGCCTCCACCCGCTTCAGATGCCGCTCCTCCACCTGCATGTCCCGCCCCTTCATCGCCTGCTTGACGCCGGGAATCATCGACATCAAATCCCCCAACGGACCCATCTTCTTGACCTGCTGCATCTGGGCGAGAAAATCCTCCAAAGTGAAGGCCGACGAGGAGAGCAACTTCTCCTGCATCTTGGCCGTCTCCTTGAGATCCACCTTCTCCATGACGTTCTCGACCAGCGACAGGATGTCCCCCATCCCCAGAATCCGCGAGGCGACCCGGTCGGGATGAAACGGCTCCAACCCGTCCAGGGTCTCCCCCATCCCCAGGAACTTGATCGGCTTGCCGGTGACGTGCCGGATGGAAAGCGCCGCCCCACCACGGGCATCGCCGTCGGTCTTGGTGAGAATCACCCCGGTCAGGGTCAGCCGGGCATCGAAACTGCGCGCCACGTTCACCGCGTCCTGACCGGTCATGGAGTCCACCACCAACAGAATCTCCGTCGGCTTGACCAGCGCGGCCACATCCACCAACTCGGTCATCAGGTTCTCGTCCACGTGCAACCGGCCGGCGGTATCCAACAACAATACGTCATGCCCGCCGTTGCGCGCCGCCTGCACCGCCCGCGTGGCGATGTCGCGCGGGTTCTCCTGGGGATGCGTCGGCAGCACCTTGGCCCCGGCAGCCACCCCGATGGTCGCCAGTTGATCCATGGCCGCAGGCCGATAGACGTCCAGAGAGGCCAGCAACGGCTTGCGCCGCTCCTTCTCCAACAGCCGCTTGGCCAGCTTCGCGGTGGTGGTGGTCTTGCCGGATCCCTGCAAACCCACCAGCATCACCACCACCGGCGGCTGCGCGGCCAACTGCAACTGCTCGTTGTGCCCCCCCATGACATGCACCAACTCCTTGTGCACCTCATGGATCATCTGCTGACCAGGGGACAGGGAACTCATCACCTCCTGCCCCATCGCCTTCTCCCGCACCCGCGCGACGAAGGCCTTGACCACATCCAGATGCACATCCGCCTCCAGCAGGGCCAGCCGCACCTCGCGCATGGCCTCGCGGACATTCTTCTCGTTCAGGGTGCCATGACCCTTCAGGGTCTTGAATACCGCTTCCAGACGTTCCGAAAGGGAGTCGAACATGATCGCGCATTCCCGCCTTATCGAGGAGTTTCACCAAAGACCACCGGCCCGTCGCTCATCCGCCACTCGGCCATGGATCCGTCGTACAACCGCACCTTCTCCCACCCCAAATGCCGCAACACGGCCCAGGTGTGCGAGGCCCGGTGCGCGGACTCGCAATAGAGGATCACCTCGCGCCCCGGATCGTCCAGCCCGATGGCGGCCAGACGGGCACGCATGGCGGCGACATCCTGCAACCGGGGATCGTGACGACCCACCAGAAGATCCATCCAATCCAGATGCAGCGCACCGGGAATGTGACCACGCGGCATCCGCAACGTCATTCCGACATATTCGTTGCGGCTGCGGGTATCCAGCAGCAGCCCGCTCTCCCGGCCTTCGGCCAGCGCCAATACCCGCTCCCGATCCGCCTCCCAGCCGGCATCCGGATGCGGGGTGAAGCCAACCGGGTCGATCCGTGGCGACTCCGCCTCGGTGGGGTGGCCCTCGTGTACCCAGACGGCCAGTCCGCCATCCAGAATCGCCAAACCCCCGCGATGGCCCATGCTGGCCAGGGTCCAGATCAGACGGGCGGCATCCGTCCCGCCAGAGACGTCATAGGCCAACACCGCCGTCTCCGGCCCGATGCCGAGCCGCCCGAACAACCCCGCCAGATGCCCGGCATCCGGACGCATGCCCGGCACCCCGTCCCGCATCACCGTCAGATCCCCATAGGGCAAAAACACCGCGCCCGGTACATGCATCCGGGCATAATGGGTATCCCCGCCCACCTGCACCACGCGCAAGCCCGCCTCCCCCAGACGCTCCCGCAACCAGGCCGTCCCCACGAACCATCCCCGATCCTCCATAATCGCCTCCCTTCTCCTCGCTGCTCAATCGGCCTGCCGGTCCTCGTAACGGTCCCGGATCGCCAGAAATTCGTCCAGATTGTCCAAAAACAGATCCACCAGCCGGGGATCGAAACGCTTGCCACGAGCACTGCGAATGAACTCCAGGCTGCTCTCCAGAGGCCAAGCCTTCTTGTGCGCCCGCTCGTGGGACAAGGCGTCGAACACCTCCACCAGCGAGACGATCCGGGCGAACGGATGGATCTCCTCGCCCCGCAACCCTTGCGGATATCCGGCCCCATCCCAACGCTCGTGATGCTGCGCAGCGATGGTGCCCGCCATGCGCAGAATCCGTCGATTGGAATCCTTGAGCAACTGGGCGCCCAGGATCGCATGTTCCCGCATCACCGTCCACTCCCCGTTCTCCAGCTCGCCCGGTTTTTTCAGGATCTCCTCCGGGATGCCGATCTTGCCCAGGTCGTGCAACGGCGCAGAGAGCCACAGCAGGTCCAATTCATCCCCCTTGATCCCCGCCAGCCGGCCCAGTGCGCGGGCGCTCTCGGCCACCCGCCGGACGTGATTGCCGGTCTCGTTGGAGCGCGCCTCGATCAATTCGCCCAGGGTAAAGGTCAAATCCTGCTGGGTCTCGAAGATCTCCCGATGCATGAGCAGATTGTCGAACGCCAGCCCCACATTGGCGGCGTACAGCCGGATCAGCTCCTGATCCCACTCCCCGAGATCGACGATCCCCTTGAGATAAAGCAGATTCACCGATCCTTGCATGGTGCGGAAACAGCCCACGTAGGCGTTGCCGAAAAACAGGCTCTCTTCCCGTTCCAGGGCCTGGCGGACCTGCCCCAGGATCCCCTCGTCCACCGCCTCCTCCAGGGATTGCCCCTCGCACGCGGCGAACCGTCCGGTTCCGGCATAGAGCCTCATGCGGCCCGACTCGCCGTTGACCGCGAAGCCCGATGCCTGCGCGTAGAGCGCGCTTTCGTCCAGACCCAGAATGGAGACCAGTTGCGTCAACACCCCGGTGGCCAGGGTCTTGATCGAACGGACCTCGAACAGGCTGCCGGTGGCGTGGATGATCTTCCTGAGTCCCTGCCGGCTGTGCTCGATGATCATCAGATCCCGGAACGAACGCAGCGAGGTGATCACCGCCGTGACCAGACGCAGGTCGGTCAGATCGATTTTCTCTTTATAGTCATTGATGTCATAATCCATGATCACCTGCTGCTGCGGGGCGAAGCCCGGCTGTCCGGTGCGCAGGATGATCCGCACCAGGCGGTTGCGCAACGTCTCGCGGATGAAACGCACCACCTCCAGCCCGGCCTGATCGGTCTCCATCACCACGTCCAGCAACAGGACCGCCGTGTCCGGGTGTTCCCGAATCAGCCGCATCGCATCCGCCCCGGAGTAGCCTTCGATGAAGCGCAGGCCGCGCCCCTCGAAGCGGAAATTGCGCAGCACCAGCCGGCTCAAGGCATGCACGTCCCGGTCGTCATCGACGACCATGAGGATCCAGGGATCCGGCTCCTGGACCGGAACCTGACCGGGGGCCGCATCATCGGCAAAGATCAATCGGTCGGATGTCATGGCTGCTCCCCTCCTTGTGCGTGACGGATCGGAAACCGGATCGAGAACGACACCCCGTTGCCAGGCGCGCCATGGCAATGGATCTCACCCCCCAGGGTGGCCGTCACCAGATTGAAGACGATATGCATCCCCAAACCGCTCCCCCCCTTGCCGCGCGCCGTGGTGAAAAAAGGCTCGAAGATCCGCGACCGCACCTCGTCGGTCATGCCGTGCCCGTTGTCCGCGTAGCGCAACAGCATCTCCTCCTCTCCCAGCGGGACGACCTCGATCCGGATCTCGCCGGTTTGGCCCGCGTCGAAACCGTGTTGCAGGGAGTTGAGCACCAGATTGGTCACAATCTGGGAAAAAACATCCGGGCGACCAAAATGATACAATCCTTCCGGACATTGCACCAGGACCTGGTGACCGGTTTTTTTCAGATGGGGATGCAGGCTGTGCAGGATCTGATGCAAAAGGGTGGCGAAATCGAACCGGCGACTCGCCTCGCTGCTGGTGTCCACCGCCACCTGCTTGAAGCTGCGCACCAGGTCCGCCGCCCGTTTGAGATTGGACAGGATCATGCCGGAGGATTCGAGGGCGTCCTGAAAATAGGTCGCCAGCTCCGCCTTCGCCAGGGTCCCCTCCTGAAAACTGGCGCTGCACTCCCTGGTCTTGCCCTCCAGATAAGAGGCCGCCGTCACGCCGATGCCCACCGGATTGTTGATCTCATGGGCAATCCCCGCCACCAGCCCGCCCAGAGAGGCCATCTTCTCCGACGCCAGCAACTGGACATGGGTCCGCTTCACCAGGCTGAGGGAGGATTCCAGTTCGCGATTGGTGTTGGTCAGACGGATCGCGTACTCCGCCTCCCGCTGCCTCGCCTCCTCGATCTCCCTGGCCAGCAGGGCGAACTGCTGTTCCATCTGCTCCAGGGGGTTGGCCCCCGGGGCCGTCGATAGCGGCAGGCCGAGCCGTTCCTGGGCAAAACTCACCATCCGGCGCGTCAGGGTCCGCATCCGCCCCCCGACCCAGTAGACGATGCCGATGAATAACAGGATCAGCAGAAAATGGCCGATCGCGCGCTGGGTTCGTCCCTCTCCGGCAATGGGCAGCGACAGATCGGCCAGCAGACTCCGGGGGATCAGGGTGGCAAAATGCAAGAAAAACTCGGCCGCGCCCCCATACCCCGTGAAGTCCTTGCCGGATACCAGATACTCCCGTTCCAGATCCGCAAGCGACGCCCCGGCCGGGATCATGTCGGGACGGCTGCTGGCGACCACCTGGTCACTGCTTTCGTTCAACAGGACGAAGATCTCTTGCGCGACATGGTTGACGTGCAAGGAGATCAGGAACTCGTGATCCAGGGGCGTACTGAAAACCAGGATCGCCCGCAGGCGGCCATCCTTGTCGCGCAACGCCGCCCGCGTCAGAAAAAGGGGAGCGCCTTGCCACTCGTGGATGTCGCTCAAACTGGCGTCCACGGCGCACTGCCTGGGGAGTTGTTCCAGGAGGGACATGGGCAAGGGCTTGTCCCGCAGGCCGTACACCTCCCGGACCCTGCCCCTGCCGTCCGCCAACACCACATGGGTGGCATGGACGAAGCCCCGCATCACGGCCTGACCCGGCAACCAGGCGGGCGCGTCGGGATAGACGATCGGGGTGGCATTCCCCTGCGCCGACCAGTCCAGTGCTTCCTGCCGTTCGATGTATTCCACGAACGCCTTGCGGTCGATGAGCAGTTGCACCGCCCGATCCTGGGAACGCAACCGTTCGTCCATCAACCGCCAGTGCTGACCGGCCTCGGCGGTGAGGGAACGGACCAGGTGATTCTGGAAGATCTCACCGATGCGCTGCGTATGGATGCGATCCTGCACGAACCAGAACAGAATCCCGGCGGCCCCGGTGATCAGCAGGGCCTGCAAGGTCAGAGGCGCGCCCTGACGCCAATGGTCGAAATGCGCCCGCAACCCGCGCGCGAGGGTCACCAGCCGTTCCAAAACCCTCATACCACCGTCACCCCTGCCTGCTCCAGCATGCCGGTCAGCGCGATCAGGGGCAGGCCCATCAACGCCGTGGGGTCATCACCGCTCATGCGCGCGAACAAGGCGATGCCCAACCCCTCGGACTTGAAGCTCCCCGCACAATCGAACGGGCGTTCCCGTTCCAGGTAGTTGCGGATCCGCTCCTCGGACAAGGCGCGGAAGGCGACGCGAAACGGGATCACCGCGCCTTGCATGCGATCCGGGCCGGGACCCGCCACGCACAAAGCGGTCAAAAAGAGCACCTCGCGACCGGAGGCAAGACGCAATTGCGCCGCAGCGGCGGCGAAATCGCCCGGCTTGCCCAGCACCTGGCCGTCGATCACCGCGCACTGATCCGATCCGATGATCACCGCCCCGGGGAACTCCCCGGCCACCGCCAGCGACTTCGCCTCGGCCAGACGCCGGACCATGGCCTCCGGTGTCTCGTCCGGCAGGCGGCCCTCCTCGACATCGGGAGCGCGCGCGACGAAGGGCAAACCCAGACGCTCCAACAGCGCGCGCCGGTACACGGACGTGGAAGCCAACACCAGCGACGTCATCCCGCTCACCACAAATCCACCTCTCCGGGATCCCGTTCCACATCCTCGATCTGCCCGGCGGCAACCAGGACATGATGAAAATGGACCTGGTTCCTGCCATTGCTCTTGGCGAAATAGAGCGCCTTGTCGGCCTTTTCGATCAAGGAAGCCGCCAACTCTCCCGCCTCGACCCGCACCGCCCCGATGCTGACCGTGACCTGGCCCACCTGGGGAAAGGCATAGGAATCGATGGACTGGCGAAAACGGTTCAGCACCGTCTCGGCGATTTCCGGGGTGACATCGTGCAGCAGGACCACGAACTCCTCGCCCCCGAAACGAAACGTCGCGTCCCTTTCCCGGAAGCACTCGGTCATCTTGCGGGCAAAAAGCACCAACACCTCGTCCCCGATCAGATGGCCGTAAGTGTCGTTCACCTTCTTGAAATGATCGATATCGAAAAGCGCCAGGCATGCCCCCTGAAAGGGAGCCTCGTTGTGCCGGCGCGAGGGATTCTGCAAGGCCATGAACAGCTTGTTGAAGGTCTGATCGAAGAACTGACGGTTGTGCAGACCGGTCAGGGGGTCGTGATAGGCCATGAAACGCAGTTGTTCCTCGGCCTGCTTGAGTTCGCCCTCGGTCTTGCGATGTTCCAGGATGCGGGCCAGGGTGGCGCCCAGGGTGCTCAGCAACGCCTCTTCGTCCGGCGCGGGCTGGTGCCCCTCCGCAAGATAGAGGCACAACACCCCCAGCAGCGCATCCTGGTTGACCAGGGGCACGCAGTAATGGCCATGGGGTGGCATCCCCTCGTAGCGGGTCGTGTGCGCGCCATCGACCCGGTCGGCGAAGACGATCTGGCGTGTCTGGGCCGCCTGGCCGCACAGGCAGTGCCCGATTTCCACCCGGTCGCAGACCCCCGTGACCTCGCCATCCAGATTCTTGTGACCGACCAGGGTAAGGTGAGGCCCGGTTTCGTCCAGTTGGAACAACGCCCCCTTGCGCTGCCCGAAGAACCAGGGAATGTTCAGGATGACATCCAGGATCACCTCGACCTGTTTGGCGAACGAAAGACGCTCCAGGCTGGTTTCCAGCAGGGCGGTGATGGCGATGCGCGTCGCCAGCGCGCGATTGGCCTCGAATTCCGCCTGCTCGCGGACACCCACTTCGCTCTTGAGCAACTCCTCCTTGCGCCGCAACTCTTCCCGGATGCGCTTGATCTCCCGGCACCTCTCCACGTAGATGCGCAGTTCTTCCCGATGCACCGGCTTTTCCAGTTCGACCGCGATGTGATGGGCAATGACCTGCATCACGGAAGGCCGATCCCTGGGGCCGGTCAGCAGGATCACCTGCAAGGTGTTCTGCAACGCCTGGGCCTGCCGGGTCAACTCCAGGCCGTCCATCTGGGCCAGTTCGAAATCGGTCACCATGATATCGACCGAATGGCTTTTCAATACTTCCAACGCCTTTTCAGGGGTGGAAGCATGATAAATATCGTATTCAGAAGATGGATAATCCTGGCGGAACGCATCACACGTTTCCTGATTTTGTCCCACAAAAAGAATAATACTGATCATGACTCACTCCCCCTGGCCGGAACCGAAACGCAGCCCCATGAGCTTTGCGTCCACCCGACCGGACCAGCCGACCGGGGTATCGTCGGCCAACACATAAAACTGACGCCCACTCCCCACGGGCAGGGCCTCGGACAGATCGCCGAACAGCCCACCCGATACCACCAGGGGATTGACCGACCGGGAAAAAATGACCTGGCCATTGGTATCCAGGAACTGTATCCGCACCTCGGCCCCGGTCAGTTTGCGCGGACCATGGTTGAACAGGCGCCCCCGCACGCGGCGTTCCCCGTTCTCCGCGACCACCACGGTCACCTGATCCAGGCTCACCTCCGCCTGATCCGGGCCGCGCACGGGGGCGATCTGCACGGGATCCGCCTTGCGCTCCTCCTGTTCGGGGCGGGGCGACTCCTTGAAGGGGTGGACCGTGGGAATTTTGCGCGCCTCTGCGGCCCGTTTTTCCACCTCGGACGGTTCGCGATGGACCTGTTCGGCCTCGTTGCCACCGGCCAGAAAACCCATCTTTCTGCCGATCAGCCAGCCCCCCCCCGCCAGCAACACGACCCCGACCAGGATCGCGGCCACCAGCAGCAGCTTGTTCCTGGGCTTGGGCTGTTCCTCTTGCGTGCTCTCTTCCTCTTCCATGTCTCCACCCGCGACAAGTGAAAAAAAGGTCCCCTAGGTCCTGTCCAGCCAGTGACGGGCATTGCGGAACATGCGCAGCCAGGGGCCATCCTCCCTGGTGATGCCTTCCGGGTACCAGGAGTGCTGCACCCTGCGGAAGACCCGTTCCGGATGGGGCATCATGATGGTCACCCTGCCATCGCGGCTGGTCACCCCGGCGACCCCCCACGGGGAACCGTTCGGATTGGCCGGATAACGTTCGGTCACCTTGCCACGGTTGTCGATATAGCACAGGGCGATCAGGGTGGCATCCTGGCTGGCCATGACCGTCCGGCCCTCGCCGTGGGCGCAGGGGACCAGCAGCCGGGATCCGGCCATCCCCGCCAGCAGCACGGAAGGGGTATCGGCGATCTCCACGCCGACCAGCCGCGCCTCGAAGCGGTTGCTCCGGTTGCGCGTGAAGCGAGGCCAGCCTTGCGCGCCGGGGATCAGTTCCTCCAGGGCGCTCAACATCTGGCAGCCGTTGCACACCCCCAGGGCAAAGGTATCCGAACGATGGAAAAAGCCCTGAAACGCCTCCTTCAACCGCTCGTTGTGGAGGATGGAGCCGGCCCAACCCCGCCCCGCTCCCAGCACGTCCCCATAGGAAAAGCCGCCACAAGCGGCCAGGCCACGATAATCCGTCAACCGGACGCGGCCCGCCGCCAGATCGGTCATGGTCACGTCCACCGGGTCGAAACCGGCCGCGTAAAACGCCGCAGCCATCTCCACATGGCCGTTGATCCCCTGTTCGCGCAGAATCAGCACCTTGGGCCGCGCGCCGACGGCGATGGCGGGGGGATCGACGAAATTCACCCGCACCGACAGGCCGGGATCCCTGGCGTCCAGCAGGTCGTCGTATTCCTGATCCGCGCAGGCGGGGTTGTCGCGCAGGGCGCGCATACGCCAGCCGGTCTCGGACCAGAGGCGGCGATAATGGACCCGTGAAGCCTCCAGCACCACCCGCTCCCCGGCGACGAAGCGGATATGCTCCCCGTCGTCGGGCGCGCCCAGAATGGCCACCCGACCAACCCCCCGGAACCGCTCCCGCACCGCCTCGGCATGATCGGCGCGCACTTGCAGGACCGCGCCCAACTCCTCGGCGAAGAGGGCGGCCAGGGGATCGCCCGCGCCGTCCAGGGAGACGGTCACCCCGACGCTGCCGGCGAAGGCCATTTCGCATAGCGTGACGAACAATCCGCCGTCACCCCGGTCATGATAGGCAAGGAACGTGCCTTCCCGGTGCAGATCCCGCATGACCTCGCAAAACCGCCGCATGCGGGCCGGATCGTCCAGGTCTGGAGGGGTGGCGCCCATCCGGCCATGCGTCTGGGCCAGGACCGATCCCCCCAAACGGTTCTGGCCATCCCCCAGATCCACCAGCAGCAGGGTGGTCGCCCCGCAATCGGTGCGCAAACGGGGGGTGAGGGCGCCCCGGACATCGTCCAGCGTGGCGAAGGCGGAGACGATCAGCGAGACCGGGGCGATCACCGCCCGTTGTTCGCCATCCTGTTCCCAGACGGTCTTGAGGGAGAGCGAATCCTTGCCCACTGGAATACCGATGCCGAGCGCCGGGCACAACTCCAGCCCCACGGCGGCGACGGCGTCGAACAGCAGGGCGTCCTCGCCGGGATGGGAGGCGGCCGCCATCCAGTTGGCGGAGAGTTTGACCGTTTCCAAAGGCCCGATGGGGGCGGAAACCAGATTGGTCAACGCCTCGCCCACGGCCATGCGCGCTGCGGCCGCCGCGTCGAGCAGGGCCAGCGGGGTGCGTTCCCCCATGGCCATGGCCTCGCCGGCGAAGCCGGTGTAATCGCGCAAGGTGACGGCGGCGTCGGCCACCGGGACCTGCCAGGGACCCACCATCTGGTCCCGATGGACCAGGCCGGTGACGGTGCGGTCGCCGATGGTGACCAGAAACCCCTTGTCGCCCACGGCGGGATGGAGCAGCACCCGTTCGGCGGCCTCCGCCAGGTCGATGGATCGGGTATCCCATTCCTCCGGTCGTGCGCTGGGGTGGTTGGCGTGGCGGATCATGCGGGGCGGCTTGCCCAGCAGCACCTCCATGGGCAGATCGATCGGCGTGGTGCCATCGCGGCCATTCGTCAGCAGGAGCCGCTGGTCGTCGGTGGCGCTCCCCAGCACGGCAAAGGGACAGCGCTCCCTGATGCAAAGCGTGGTGAAAGAACCCTCGTCTTGCGGGGCGATGGCCAGGACATAGCGCTCCTGTGCCTCGTTGCACCAGATTTCCATGGGGGACATGCCCGGATCGTCGTTGGGGACCCGCGTCAGGTCGAGCCGCCCCCCGGCCCCGCCACCGTGCAGGAGTTCCGGCACGGCGTTGGACAGCCCGCCCGCCCCCACGTCGTGGATGGAGAGGATGGGATTGGCCGCGCCCAGGGCCAGGCAGTGGTTGATCACCTCCTGGCAGCGCCGCTGCATTTCGGCGTTCTCCCGCTGCACCGAGGCAAAATCCAGTTCGGCGTGGGAGGCCCCGCTCGCCTGGGACGAGGCCGCGCCCCCTCCCAGCCCGATCAGCATGGCCGGTCCGCCGATCTGGATGACCAGGGAACCGGGGGGCAGAGGCCGTTTTTCGATCTGCTCCGGCTCGATGCTCCCCAGCCCGCCGGCCACCATGATCGGCTTGTGGTAGCCCCGCACTGCGCCCGCGAATCGCTGCTCGAAGGTACGGAAATAACCCAGCAGGTTGGGCCGACCGAATTCGTTGTTGAAATTGGCCGCGCCGATCGGCCCGTCCAGCATGATCGCCAGTGCCGAGACGATCCGCTCCGGCTTGCCGACATCCTCGCTTTCCCAGGGCCGCAAGGCGCCGGGCAGCCGCAGATTGGAGACGGAAAAGCCGGTCAGGCCCGCCTTGGGCCGCGATCCCCTGCCGGTGGCCCCCTCGTCGCGGATCTCCCCGCCGGAACCGGTGGCGGCCCCCGGATAGGGGGAGATGGCGGTGGGGTGGTTGTGGGTCTCCACCTTCATCAGGACGTGGAGCGTGGCGGGAACCGGGCGGTAGATGCCGCTCTCCGGATCCGGGGCGAAACGCAGGGCCTCGCCGCCCGCCATCACCGCCGCGTTGTCCCGGTAGGCCGACAGGGCCGGGACCGGGGTGGTGGCCTCGGTATTGCGGATCATGCCGAACAGGGTGGCAGCGCGCTCCTGGCCGTCGATCACCCAGGAGGCGTTGAAGATTTTGTGGCGACAGTGTTCGGAGTTGGCCTGGGCGAACATCATCAGTTCCACGTCCGTGGGATCGCGCCCCATGTGGCGGAAGTGGTCGGTCAGATAGTCGATTTCGTCCTTGCTGAGGGCCAGACCCAGATCCCGGTTGACCCGTTCCAGCTCCGCGACCGGCACCGTGACCAGCGGCCCGGCTGTCACCGGGCGGTTCCAGAGCGCCAGCAACTCCTGGCGATGCAGGACGGACTGGGTCATGCGGTCATGGGCGGGCGGGATGGCATGGGCCGTGCCATGCTCCATCCGCCGCACCCCGGTCAGGCCGCAGCCGCGCGCGATCTCGGTGGCCTTGGTGGACCAGGGGGAGATGGTCCCCGGACGCGGCACGCGATAGTGGACGCCATCGGCCAGTTCGCCGGGCGCGGCCCCGTCGAGCAGGGCGCCCAACCGGCGGAGGGCGTCGTCATCCAGCGGGCCGTCCAGGTCCACGAAACAGACCGGTTGACCGGCCGCGTCGTCGCTCGCCGGTGCGCCCAGCCAGACCATGGGCAACGAACCGCTCATCCCGCCAATTCCAATCCCATGCGCCGCGCCACTTCCCGATAGGCCTCCACCACCCCGCCCAGGTCGCGGCGGAAGCGGTCCTTGTCCAGTTTCTCGCCGGTGGTCATGTCCCACAGGCGGCAGGTATCCGGGGAGATCTCGTCGGCCAGCACCAGCCGGGAGGGATCCTCGGCGAGACGGCCGAACTCCAGCTTGTAATCCACCAGGCGCACCCCGATGTTGGCGAAAAAGCCGATCAGGACATCGTTGATGCGCAGGCATGTGGCCTGGATCCAATCCATTTCCGCCTCGCTGGCCCAGCCGAACACCAGGGCGTGGTCGCGGGTGATCAGGGGGTCGTCGAGGGCATCGGCCTTGTAGTAGAACTCCACCACCGGTCGGGGGAGCGACTCGCCCTCCTGGCGGCCCAGGCGCCTGGCCATGGAGCCGGCCACCACGTTGCGCACCACCACCTCCACCGGGATGATCCTCACCTTGCGCACGAGCTGTTCCCGTGGCGCGAGCCAGCGGATCAGATGCACCGGGATCCCCACCGCCTCCAGGATGGTCATCAGCCGGACGGTGACCATGTTATTGATCACCCCCTTGTCGGTGATGCTCCCTTTCTTCACCCCGTTGAACGCGGTGGCGTCGTCCTTGAAATACTGAATGAGCTGGTTGGATTCATCCGTGGCGAAGATCACCTTGGCCTTGCCCTCGTAAAGCTGCGCTCTTTTTTCCATTTGACATCCCTTTTCTTTAGAATGAATGACTCTCCGCCAACCCGGCGCCCATCCGCAACGGGGCGATGGCCAAACAGCGTCCGGTGGTGGCGTCGGCGCGGATGAGCGCGCCGCACAACATGGCATCGCCCATGGCCGCCTCGAAGCGGGTGGGCATTTTGGTCAAGAACTTGGGCATGACCGA
Source organism: Magnetococcales bacterium WMHbin3 (assembly GCA_002753185.1). Lineage (GTDB taxonomy): Bacteria > Pseudomonadota > Magnetococcia > Magnetococcales > Magnetaquicoccaceae > Magnetaquiglobus. The sequence continues at coordinate 83,298 of PDZX01000003.1, read as the reverse complement.
CACGGCGCTCATGCCGATGACAGAGTCGTAACACCCGGTCATGCCGACATCCGTGATGAACCCCGTCCCCTGCCGGAGAACGCGGTGATCGGCGGTGGGGACATGGGTGTGGGTGCCGAAAATGGCCGTCACCCTGCCGTCGAGATGACAGGCCAGGGCCATTTTCTCGGAAGAGGCCTCGGCATGCATGTCCACCAGCCAGATATCCACGTCCCGGCCCAGGCGCACCTGGTCCAGCAGTTGATCTGCGGTGCGGAACGGGCAGTCGAGGGCCTCCATGAAGACGCGCCCCTGGAGATTCATCACGCCGATCCGCGCCCCGTTCGTGCTCTGGTAGACCCCGTACCCCCTGCCCGGCGTGCCGGGGGGGAAGTTGAGGGGCCGCAGGATCCGGCGATTATCCTCCATGATAGACAAGATTTCCTTGTGCCGCCAGACATGATTGCCGGTGGTCAGCATATCGACCCCCGCGCCCAGGAGATCCATGGCCACATCCGGGGTGATGCCGACGCCGGCGGCGGCGTTCTCGCCATTGGCGATGACGAAATCGACTCCGTGGGTGGCCTTGACCTCCGGCAGATAGCGGGCCAGGGCGCGTCGTCCCGGTTTGCCGAAAATGTCGCCGATCATCAACACCACCAGCGAGCGTCCCTGTCTGGCGGAGTTCGCGCCTGTCGTCTGGTTGCCCAATCCGCTCTCTCCAATGGAGTAGGTTGACTTTTGGGCCAGGATAACACACAAACCAGTTTGGCCGATAGCTTGCATCGGTATTTTCGGCCGGTTGACAAAAAAAAATTCAAAAAAAGAGGATGACGCGGGATGATGGGTTCATCGGCGCAACCTGGCATGGCCGGGGGGTATTGACTCCATGCGTATCTGGCCCGGTTTGGCTTTATTGATGCTTTTGGGAGGCGCGGGGCTGGGCTTCGCCTATGGCGCCCTGGCGCGCATGGGGGAGTGGCTGGGCATGCTTGCCGACGCTTCCGGCAACGCGACGGTGGCGATCGTCGGCATGCGTTCCGCCATGGAACGCATGGGTTCCCTGCTGGATCTGCTGGTCGTGACGTGGGGGGGCGGTTTTGCCCTGATCGGATGGGAGGTCTGGCGCGCCAGCCGCCGTGAACAGCCGGAGGAGCGGGAAAAACGGCTGACCCGCCTGATCCGGGAGAGCGGCGAGGCGCAACAGAACGCCTGGCGCCGGGTGGAGGAGGCGTTGACGCACAAACCGCCGCCGGAACCCATGCCCCCGCCACCGACTCCGGTCCCGGACCCGGGCGCCTTGATACCGGTCCCACCCCCCTTCCCCGCCTACCGGGCGGACGCCCCCCCGCCGGTCGCGCCGCGCCTGGCCCTGGAGGCCCCCGCCGCTCCGGACAAGCACGACGAGGATTTCGAGCCGTTTTGACCTTTGCCGGGGTTGACACTTTTCAAGAAAGAGAGACCGCCATGTCCCTTGACGCCAAACTTGCCGTTCCGCTGTTCACGCTCCTGTTCGCGCTCCCCGTGATTGCGAGCGCCGCCTCCCCTGCCCGCAGCGCCCCTTCCCCCTGCTCCGCGCAACAGGGCGGCTTCCTGAAATGCGACGGCCCGAAATTCGTCTGCAAGGATGGCACGCAAGGACGCAGCGACCGCCTGTGCGGCGAATACGACATGCTCAGTCCCAACCGGGATCCCGCCAAGACGAAACGGGAACCCGCCAACCGCCGCCCCCCGGCCAGAAGAACGACCCAATAGCACTCGGCCCGGAATTGGGATCCGACTGTTCTTGACATTCGTATTGGTTTTTCCATCTGGATGCACTTTCGATCGGACTTGTACCCGCCCTGCCTCTCGCGTAACATTGCCGTAATTGTCCGGGAGGATTCGTTTGATATGAATGACAAACAGGAGCCAACCATGTCCATGCCAGAACAGACCATGCAGTTTTTGGAGGAACACATCCCTGACTTGGCCGCGCCTGCATTCCAGCAAGCCTTTTGGCAGGCACTGGCTTCGGGCAGCAGCGTACTGGTGGTGGAAGACAGCGCGATTGTCGAGGTTTTTCCCGATGGAACCCGTAAAGTCGTCAAACACATCGGTGCCGCGATTCCCATGACATTTGGACAAAAACGGGTGGCAGTGTGACGATCATCAACATTTCCAGGGTACTTGAACATTGAATATTCCACACGTCATCCTATTTCGATATCTCTCGCCAAGGGAGTTTTACTAACACCATGGCCCGTTTTCTCTATTTCTCCTGGGTGCGGGAAAAGATCGGCGCATCCACCGAACAACTCACCCTGCCGCCAGAAGTGGCCAAGGTGGCGGAGGTGCTCGACTTCCTGCGCGGCATCGACGTGGCGCATGCCGCAGCCATCGCCCACCCCAACCTGCGGGTGGCGGTCAATCAGGTCTATGCGCGCATGGAAGACCCGGTCAGCGACACGGACGAAATCGCCCTCTTCCCCCCGGTCAGCGGAGGTTGACCCCCATGACCATCCCCCCGGTCGTCGGCTTCGTCGCGCCCAGCGGCTCAGGAAAAACAACACTCATGGAACAGGTGATCGCCTGCCTGGTCCGATCGGGAATCAGAGTGGGGGCCATCAAGCACGGCCATCACCCGGCTGACCCCGACACCCCCGGCAAGGATACCCACCGCTTCCGTGCCGCAGGCGCAGCCAGCGTGCTCTTCGCATGCCGGGAACGGTGGTTCATGATCCAGGAGACCGGCACGGACCAGGAACCGACCCTGAAAACACAGTTGTTCCACATGACCGGCCACGACCTGATCCTGGTGGAAGGCTACAAGGACGAATCCCATCCCAAAATCGTCGTGCATCGGCGAGAGGCCGGCGCCCACGACCTCCACCACCAACTGAGCAACGTCATCGCCGTGGCCAGCGACGACCCGCAACTGGCCACCGACCTGCCCCGCCTCCCCTTGAACGACCCGGAAGCCGTGGCGGCATTCATTCGCGATTGGATGACACCAGGAGAGACGCCATGAACGCCATCAAGACCCTGACCGGCGACATCACCCATCTGGTCATGGATGCCATCGTCAACGCGGCCAACGCCTCGCTGCTCGGCGGCGGCGGCGTGGACGGGGCGATCCACCGCGCCGGCGGACCGGCCATTCTGGAAGCGTGCCGCAAAATCCGCCAGGAGGTCTACCCGAACGGCCTGCCCAGCGGCGAGGCGGTGGTGACCACCGGCGGCAACCTGCCAACCCGCATGGTAATCCATACCGCCGGCCCCATTTATCATTCCGATCCGGATCCGGCGGGCAATCTGCAAAAATGCTACCGCCGCTGCCTGGAACTGGCCCACCAGCACGGCGCCAGACGCATCGCCTTTCCCGGCATCAGCACCGGCGTCTACGGCTTTCCCAAGGAGGAGGCGGCCCGGATCGCCGTCGCCACGATCCGGGAGTTTTTCACCCAGTTCCCGGAGGCCGGCATGACCGTGACCCTGGTGGCCTTCTCAGCTGCGGACGAACAGATCCTGCAACATCACTTGAGGTGATAGAACGTGGCATTGAGATACTCCACCACATCCGCCTCGTCCTCCGGAAACCACTCGGACTTGAGGACCTGCTGGTTGCAAAAGGAGACCTGAACCTTCAACTTCTCCAGGGTCTCCTTGCGATTGGAACGCTGGTACAAGGCATCCGGATTGCCGTTGCCCCTGGAGGCATGACAGGCCCCCTTGCAACTCTTGTCGTGCAACTCCTTGCCCCGCGCCGCGTCCGCCGCCATCGCCGACCCGGAGGCCGCCACCAGCAACAGGGCGATCCCGATCCATACACTTTTCTTCATTGTGCCGAACTCCCGTAACCATTGAGGATGGAATATGCCCGCACACGATACACCCAATCCGAAAAATCCGCCAGTCGATTCCCCTGCCATTCTGGTCGTCGGCAGTGGGGCGGTGGGGGGATTCTACGGGGGGAAACTGGCCAGGGCGGGAGCGCGGGTCGCCACGGTCCAGCGCTCCGACTTCGAGGTGATCCGGCAACGGGGTTTCGCCATCGAGAGCATCGACGGCGACTTTCATTTCACCCCGCACGAGGTCCTGCGCCACGCCGGGGAGTACACGACCCCGCCGGAGTACCTGCTGGTCACCCTCAAGTCCCTGCCGGAACTGGATATCCCGGCGCTCATCCGCCCTGCGGTGGGACCCGGAACCGTCATCGTGCTGCTGCAAAACGGCATCGATATCGAGGAACCGGTGGCGCGCGCCTTTCCGGAGAACACCCTGATTTCTGCGCTGGCTTTCGTCTGCCTGCAGCGCATCGCCCCCGGACGCATCCGGCATCTCTGTTTCGGTCGGGTGACCATCGGCCTGTACCCTTCCGGGGCATCGGAATCGGTGCAACGACTGGCGCGGCTGTTTCAGGCCGGTGGCGTCCCCTGCCAAATCACGGAGCAGCCCCTCGCCGCCCGCTGGGCCAAGTTGGTCTGGAATGCCGCCTTCAATCCCGTCTCGGTGCTGGCGGGCCATGCGACCACCACCGAGATGCTGGCCATGCCGGCTTGCGAACAATTAATAATAAAAATAATGAAAGAAATCGTGGATGTGGCGCGCGCGGCAGGTCACGAACTGCCGGAATCGACGGTGGCAGACAATCTGCGGGCCACCCGCCGGATGGAACCCTACCTCACCAGCATGGCCCTGGACCACATGGCCAACCGCCCCCTGGAAAGCGAAGCCATCCTGGGGGCGGCCATCCGTCACGGGGAGCGCCACGGGATCCCGACACCCTGCCTGTCGGGTCTGTACGCAATGCTGACGCTCTTGACCAGGGAACGATCGAAGGAAACGAAGACTACTGTCTGATCCAGGAGACCAGGATCATGGCCTGCACCAGCGAGACCGCGATCAGCCCGTAGGCGCCGCCGACATAGAGCGCACTCAGAATTTTGACGGTTATCTTGGAAGTTTGCGCCAATTTTTGACCTGCACGAACACCGGACATCACTCTTGACTCCTTAAAATTATAGATGAGACAAAAATACCCAAAGCGGGTTGCCCGCCGGGATGACCCCCATGGCCACGACGGTCATCAGCAGCAGAACGATCAACGCCACGCTGATGTGGTCGTTCTTGCGCCGCAGGCGCATGGCGTTGAGGGCCAACCCACCCATGTTGACCAGAATGGTCAACCACAGAAACAACCAGCTCAAGGTCAGCAGATCACGGTTCCAGTGCCGCACCGTCGTATTTTCCAGCAAATGGTGAAAAAAACCGATATCCGGCGGCTTGGCGGACTGCGCGAAGTAGCCGGCCATGATCAGAAACAGAAAGCCCACCCATTTGCACCACAACAGGGGATTGCCCGCCGGATTGTAAAGCGTTTTCCGACGCTCCTTGCGGGGCGGGGGCGGTTCCTTGGCTTGTGGCGCGTTGCGAGCCGTGGTTGGCGTGGCCATGTCTAATTCTCTCCCGTATCGACCGGCGCGGAGGAGTCTCCGGCACCTCTGTGCTCCGTGGTTTTCATGATACCGATCTCCAGGGCGAAATGGGATTTGTCCTGGGTGGCCCCAGGAAAATCCGAGGCCCGCTTGCCATACGACACCACCCTGACCCGCCTGGCATCGACCCCCCCCTCGCTCACCAGAAACGCCGCCACCGCCTGACCTTCCACCAGACCGGCCGCCCAGGGATTCAGCTTGGCCAGTTGTGACGGCGGATTGGCGTCCGGATCGCTGATCACCTCGATTTCGTTGCGCAATCCTTGCAGCAGCATGGTGATCTGGCTCAACTTCAGCTTGCTTTCCGGGTGCAACTCCAGGGAGTTGGGCAGGAACAACGCCTTGCGGGTCAGCCGCAGATAAATGCCCGCATCGGTTTCCTTGATCTCCGCCTCGCCGTTATCGACCAGGTTGTTGACCAGCAACTGAATCTTTTCCACCAACTGCACCAGCTTGATCTCCTGCTGGAAATCCACGGCCACCAGGCTGTCCCCGCCCACCGGATTGAGCTGTTGCGAACGGTTGAGGCCGAAGGCGTTCTTCATGGTGCCTTGCAGCTTCATGAACTTGGTGGCGTTCACCGTTGACATCGAAAAGAGGATCACGAACAGACATAGCAAAAGCGTTGCCATGTCCGCCCATGAGATGAACCACAACGGGGTGCCTTTCTTGCAGGTGGGACACTGCTTGGCCATGAACGTTCTCCTTTCCGCCAGAATGACGCCGCGTCGTCAGCCGATGCTCGCGCGTTGGCCGCGGGACAAGGCCGAAACCAGGGCCTTTTCCAGGATGCGCGGATTGACCCCACGCTGGATCCCCTGCACCCCGTCCATGACCAGTTCGTAGATGATCCCCTCATGGGTGCTGTAGTGGTGCAGCTTGATGCCGAAGGGGATCACGATCAGGTTGGCGACGATGGCCCCGTACATGGTGGCCAGCAGCGCCACCGACATGGCCGGTCCGATGGCGTCCGGGTTGCTCAGGTTGGCCAGCAACTCCACCATGCCGATCAGGGTACCCACCATGCCCATGGCCGGGCCGGCCTCGCCCATGCTCTCGAACATCACCACCCCGACATGGTGGCGGATTTCCATGTACTCCTTCTCCTTGGACATCATCTCGCGCAGATAGACCGGATCCACGCCGTCCACGCACAGGGTGATCGCGGTCTGCAACACCGGATTCTGGATCTGCACCTTCTCCAGGGCGAGCATGCCGTCCTTGCGGGCAATGTTGGCGCAGTTGATGATCTGCTCGATGATCTCCTTGGGATGGTCCTGGGGATTGGTGAAGATCTTGCTGACGATCCCCATGGTGTTCATAACGTCTGTAATATTAAATTTAATAAATGTACTTGCAATCAACCCGCCAACGACCACGATCAAGGCATGCATACTTCCAAACATATGCAAATTATGCCCCATCAATCCAAAAACGATCAATACGGCAATAACCATACCAATAACGGATGAGATATCAACTTTCATCGTGCTACCACCTTTCCCAGCCAAGAGTCAAAAATTTTTGGCAACCAAGCCATGGATGAGGGGGTTGAAGCAAAATTCAAGCCATAGCCGACGACCATTTGCCACGGCCAGGCAAACGTCATGAAAAATCCGGATGGCAACTCCCAGCCCACCCTTTCAATAGGCAATGGAACGCCTGTTGCGCCAGGCGGACATGTCACGGCATGATGCTTTATCAAATCTGGCTGTGCGGCGGCAGGGCCTGGCGCGGGGAGTCACCCCGGAGGAGGTGGTCCTTCAGGTGGCGAAAGAAATGATGTCCCTCATCGCCCGTGATCCCGACGCCAATCTCGCCCATCATTGGCCTGCCGTTGACCGGGAGCGATGCGCCGGGGGATCAACCGGCTCCGGCCTGCTGCTTCTCGATCTTGGCCCAGGTATCGCGCAGACTCACGGCACGATTGAAGACCGGATGCTCCGGGGTGGAGTCCGGGTCCCGAAAGAAATACCCCAGCCGCTCGAACTGATAGGCGAAATCCCGGCGCGGATCCGCCAGCCCGGGTTCCAGGTGGCAATCGGCCAGCACCGTCATGGAGTCGGGATTGACCTGTTCGGCGATCTCCCCCTTCAGGGCGTCCGGCTCCGGCACGTGGAACAAAGGCGCATACAGACGCACCTCCCCCACCACGCAGCGGCTGGCCGAAACCCAATGGATCACCCCCCGCACCTTGCGCCCCACCGGGTTGACGTTCAACGTGGCGGGATCGTATTCGCACCTGAGCGCGATCACCTCCCCGGCGTCACTCTTGACCGCCTCCAGGCAGCGGATGACATAACCGTTGCGCAGCCGCACCTCGCCACCCAGGACCAGCCGCTTGTACTCCTTGGAAGCGCTTTCCCGAAAATCCTCCTGCTCGATGAGGATCTCTCTGGTGAAGAAAAGCCGACGCGTCCCCATGGCCTCGTTCTGGGGATGGGCGGGGGCGGTCAACTCCTCCACCCGATCTTCCGGAAAATTGACGATCACCACCCGCAACGGATTGAGCACCGCCATGGCACGCGGCGCGCGCGCATCCAGATCGGTGCGCAGGCAGTTCTCCAGCAGGGCGTACTCCACCCGGTTCGGCGACTTGGAGATCCCGATCAGCCGGCAGAACTGACGAATCGACTCCGGGGTGAACCCCCGCCGCCGCAACCCGGAGATCGTGGGCATGCGCGGGTCGTCCCACCCGCGCACCACCCCGGCCCGCACCAGGGCGTTCAACTTGCGCTTGCTCATCACCGTGTATTCCAGCGACAGCCGGGAGAACTCGATCTGCCGGGGCCGCGCGGGCACCTCCAGATTGTCCAGGAACCAGTCGTACAACGGACGATGGTCCTCGAACTCCAGGGTACACAGGGAGTGGGTGATCCCCTCCAGGGCGTCCGAGAGGCCGTGGGCGAAGTCATAGGTGGGATAGATCACCCAGTCGTCGCCGGTGCGATGATGGGTCACCCGGCGGATGCGGTAGAGCGCCGGATCCCGCATGTTCATGTTGGGCGAGGCCATGTCGATCCTGGCCCGCAACACCCTGGAACCGTCCGGGAACTCCCCGGCCCGCATCCGCCGGAAGAGGTCCAGATTCTCCTCCACCGTCCGCTCACGATACGGACTTTCCCGGCCTGGCTCGGTGAGGGTGCCGCGATAGTCGCGCATCTCGGCGGCGCTCAGGTCGCACACGTAGGCCTTGCCCGCCAGGATCAACGCCTCGGCGAACCGGCAGAGACTGGGAAAATAATCCGAGGCGTAATAGATGCGCTCCTCCCAGTCGAACCCCAGCCAGCGCACGTCCTCCTGGATCGAGTCCACATACTCCACATCCTCCTTTTCGGGATTGGTGTCATCGAAGCGCAGGTTGCAAAGCCCCCCCGGATGCTCCGCCGCCACCCCGAAATTCAGGCAGATGGACTTGGCGTGACCGATATGCAGGTAACCGTTCGGTTCGGGGGGAAAACGGGTGTGCAGCCTGCCGCCGTTGAGACGCTCGGCCAGATCCTGGGCGATGATGTCGCGGATGAAATCCGCGCCGGGTGTGGTGGTGTCGTTCATGGAGGGGGTTCCAACGCAATCGGGACGGGGGTCGAACAAAAAATCCACTTTTGGATTGCGGAGATTCTACTCGCGTTCGATCGATCCGGCAACCCGTCGCAACAAGGCCTCGTGGCGTTCGGACAACTGCCTGATCCCTTCACGGAGCCACTCCAGCGACTCCTGGAGGGAGAGCAACAGCTCGTTTTGGTTGATGAAGATCCGCGCGCTCTCCTCTTCCTGCTCCTCGGTCTTGCGCAACAGCTCCTCCTGTTGCGCCAGGAGTCCGGTCAATTGTCCGTCGAGACGCCCGGCCAGGATGTCCAGACGCTCGCGCGTCATGCGTTCCAGTTCCTCCATGCGCGTCACCAGCTTGGCCTGGCGCTGATGGAGCATGTCCAGCCGCGTCTGGATATCCTCGACGATGGCGCCACACCCTACGGGCCGAAACTCCCTGTCCTTGCCCATGCCCGTACTCCCGCCACCTCAAACAGGATTGATCTTGTTGACGCGATAGACGTATGCCAACACCTCCGCCACGGCCCTGTAGAGGGGCGGCGGGATGGATTCGCCCACCGGGACCTTGCCGAGAAGATTGACCAGGTCCGGATCCTCCATCAGGGTGATGCCCGCCTCCCTGGCCGTCCGGATGATGGCCTCGGCGATACGACCCTGCCCGGAGGCCGTGACCTGCGGGGCGACATCCCGATGGCGCTGATAACGCAACGCCACCGCCCGGCGGCGATACAGGGCGGCATCTTCCTCTCCGGCGTCGTGTGCAGCGGGCGCGGCCATGGCTCACAACCACTTGAGCTTCTTGAAGATCCACACCTCGAACATCCCGATCGCCAGCAGCAGGATCCCCTCCACGACGAAGCCGTCCCGGCTCGGCAACCAGGCGCTGTCCACATTGAGAATGAGTCCGCTGACATTGCTGCCGAACCATCCCACCACAAAGGAGAGCGGCATGAAAAAGGCCGACAGCATGGTGAGTTTGAAGAGCAGATCGTTCAATCCCTCGTTGATGGCGTTGGTCACCGAATCCTGAATGACGCCTGCGGTATCGCGGATCTCGTCCAGATCCTCCATGTGACGGGTGATTTCGTTCACCACCTCCAGCAGACGGGGCCGGAATTCCTGACCGAGCCAGGAGAACTCCTCGTTCATCAACCTGGCGATGGCCTCCTTCTGGGGGGAGAGATAGCGGCGCATGGCCACTGCGGCCACCCGCAAGCGGCCCAACCGCTGACGGATGAGGGAACCCTGGCGGCGCATCTCGTAGGCGTCGTGCTCGGCGAGGAGATAGGTCTGGAGGTCCTCCAGTTGAACCCGCATATTTTCCAGGATCGGCTCCATGCGCAAGGTCATCCGTTCCAGGAGCATCACCAGCAGTTCGGTCGGGGTTTTAGGGCCTTGCCCGGTCTCGATGGCGTGATGGATCTCCTCCATGAAGAACGTCCGGCGTCCACGCATGCCAAGGATGCCGCGTGCGTCCACCCACAGGCGCAGGGCCACCATGTCGTGAAACTCATGACCTTTGTTCTCGTTGACGCTGCGCAGCATCAGGACCGCGCCATCCTGGAACCGGGAGCAGCGTGGCCGGGTTTCGTCGGCCAGGAACGCCCGCGCGGCGCTCGCGTCCATCCCGGAATGGGTCTGGACCCATGCGAGGGAGGCTTCGGAATTGCGGTTCAGGTGGAGCCAGTAGGGCGCAAGCTTGCCCGGCGGGGTACACTGGAGTTCGTTCCAGCTCATGGAGTTCCCCCCGCCGGAACCATCGAAGCGCCAGGCATGGACCAGAGGGTGCGCAGCGATCATTGTGTACGCCTCCCCGCGTATTTTCCGACGGGGGCGCCCCCCTTCAGGCGTTCCACTCCGTCCCAGAACGCCCCGCGCATATGCCGCACCGACAGGCGGCGATGCCACGAACCGAGGAACTCTTCCCCGAAGGCCAGGATCTCGTTGGCGATCCGCTCGGAGGCATTGTTGTCCTTCATGCCCCAGTATTCCTGAATGAACGCCTGCCAATCCTCCCTGGAATAGGGTAACGATTCCCGTGGATTCTGCAAAAATCCCGGAATCTCCTCCACCCGGCAGAAGGCCCCCAACCAGGAGCGGAACCAGGGATTGTCCGTGACGGTTCCGACATGCCAATGGCTCGATGGACCGACGGGCAGACGCCCAAGTTTGTTGGTGTCGAACGCGGGGTGATTGGGGGGCGGCAGCAGATCGGAATCCACATAGAGGAACGGCTTGTCGAAGTATCCCATGTCCAGCGCGGAGTGGGAGTTGATGCCGAGGCCCACGTCGGCGTACCGATACATGGCCATGGTATGCGCCGCGTCCAGCACCTTGGCCCAGGGGTACTGTTCCCAGTAGCGGAACTCGAACCCGCTGTCACAGTTGTACGAGGCGTAGGCGGTCGGGTGCATCTTGACCAACAGATTGCACTCCGCTGCCCTGACCTGGGCGCATATCTGGGCATACTTGTCCAGAAAGGCCTGATTGTAACGGTCCACGCGCTCCTGGTCCCACTCCGGAAACCACAGGGCCACCTTTTTGTGGAACGATTGAATCCCCTTGGGAAAAAAGACCGCGATGGGACGCTCTGGACGCAGGCCATAGTGGCGGCAGAAGCTCTCCCGATCCGGAAAGCCGATCGGGTCCTGCCCCTCCGGATATTCGTATTGAATGGAGCCGACGACACGTATATCGCTATCCGCCGGCATTGGATGACCGAACTCCTCATGAAGATGCTGGAGAAGTCGTTTCGTGAATGCGCTACGGATCAGGCAGCGGTCCACGCCATGGGACCAGTGATCCTGACCGGAGGCGGCGCAAAAATTGATGGTGGGACGCCCCTCGGCCCTGGCCATGAGCGTCAATTTCAGGTAACTGCGCCAGGTGCTGAAGACCACCATCTGGCAACCACGCATGGCCTTGCGGAATTCCCACTCCCCGTCCACGCGCCAGGCTCGTTCCTTGCGTAACATCTCGGCATGGTCACCGATATCCAGCTCCGCGCCCTTGTTCAATCCCCTGCCGGGAATGACGAAACGAACTTCCACCCCCATCCGCTCCAGGCGATGCTTGACGAGCAACTCCCGGTATGGGGTGGAAGGCTGGTAGCGGCCCGCGACCAGCATGATGCGTTTCAAAGAATGCATGCTTTTTCGATAGCCGAATGAAAAATACCAACCCGACGCGGTTGCGACCGGACACATTTTGAAAAAAAACGGCATGCAACTCTCCCACGCCGCAAAAAAATTGTCAAGACGGCGCGGCACGGGACCCCCACTCTCCACTGCGGGCGCATCGGGAAAGATTTCTCTGGATTCCCGGTCGAAAAATGGCTAAATTGTTACCAACGCCGGGAATGATTTTCCGGGCCGTCATCCAGGGCAACGCACCATTCCTTCCACCGCCGGGTCGATTGTGTCGGATTTCTCCCTTTCCATCATCATCCCGATCCATAACGAGGAAGAGAACATCCTGCCGTTATGCAAGGATTTGCTTGCAGTCCTCGAATCCCTGGGGCAGCCCTTCGAAATCCTTCTGGTCAATGACGGCAGCCAGGACCGCTCCCAGGAACGCCTGCGCGAAGTGGCGGCATGGAACGCCTGTTTCAAGGTCATCCGCTTCCGGCGCAATTGCGGCCAAACCGCCGCGATCATGGCGGGGATCGAATTCGCCCAGGGCGACATCATCATCCCCATGGACGCGGATCGACAAAACGATCCCAGGGATATCCCGCGCCTGCTGGCCAAGCTGAACGAGGGATACGACGTGGTCTCCGGCTGGCGCAAATCCCGCAAGGACAACCCCCTGATCCGCACCCTGCCCAGCCGGGCAGCCAACTGGCTGATCTCGCGCATTTCCGGGGTATTTCTGCACGACTACGGCTGCACCATCAAGGCCTACCGCCGTCACGTCCTCCGGGGGGTCCGGCTCTACGGGGAGATGCACCGCTTCATCCCGATCTATGCCCGATGGATGGGGGCCTCGGTCACCGAACTGGAAGTCACCCATCACCCCCGCATGTTCGGTCACTCCAAGTATGGCCTCAATCGCATCTTCAAGGTCATCCTCGACCTGATCGTGGTCACGTTCCTCGACAAATACTTCGTCAAACCGATCTACCTGTTCGGCAGCTTCGGGCTGTTTTCGCTATTCCTCTCCCTGCTCAGCGGGGGGTGGGCGGTCTACCTGAAACTGTTCCAGGGCATCCACTTCATCGTCACCCCGCTCCCTCTGGTGGCGGTCATGACCTTCATGACCGGAGTGATCACCATTCTCCTGGGACTGGTCGCCGAAATGCTCGTCCGGACCTATTTCGAATCCCAGGGACGCCGCACCTACCAGATCGGCGAAACCATCAACCTCCCCCCACCCGACGACCGGCCCCACTGATGTGCGGCATCTGCGGCTTCGCGGGCGAGGGCGGCGACCGGGACCACCTGGAACGCATGACCCTCTCCCTGGCGCATCGCGGCCCGGACGGATCGGGCCTGCATGCCGATGTGGACAACCGGGTCTTTCTGGGCCATCGCCGCCTGGCCATCCTGGATCTGGCGGGAGGCGGGCAACCGATGTGGACCGCCGACCGCCGGCTCGGCATCGTCTTCAACGGCGAGATCTACAACCACGCCGCACTGCGTGCCGAACTGCAATCGCGCGGCCACCGCTTCCTCACCGACCATTCCGACACCGAAACCCTGCTCCACGGCTACCGGGAGTGGGGCGAGGCGTTGCCCGAACGGCTCAATGGCATGTTTGCCTTCGTGATTCACGACCTGGATCGCAAACGCCTGTTCGCCGCCAGGGATCGCTTCGGCAAAAAGCCTTTTTTTTACCACCACAACCAGAAGAGGTTCGTGTTCGCCTCGGAGTTGTCGGCGTTGCGCCTCCATCCCGCGACCCCGGACAGCCTGGATCCCCTCTCCTTGCAGAAATTCTTCGCCTACGGCTTCATTCCGGCCCCCAACGCCCTCTATCGGGAGTGCCGCAAGCTGCCGGGAGGCCACAGCCTCACCCTGGATCTGACCTCGTTCGACTTGCGGTTGCGCGCCTACTGGAAATTCCGCCTCACCCCCGATCCGGCCTGGAAGGAACGCCGGGAAGAGGAACTGGCCGAGGAGTTGCAAGCCCTGTTGACCCAGGCCGTGCGACGACGCATGGAAAGCGACGTGCCCCTGGGGTTGTTCCTGAGCGGCGGCATCGACTCCAGCGCCATCCTCTCCCTGGCGGCCCGCCATCTCCCCCCGTCGCAACTGCACACCTTCTCCATCGGCTTCCAGGAACCCTCCTACGACGAATCGGCCTACGCCCGCAGCGAGGCGCAACGGGTCGGTTCCCGCCATCACGAGGCGATCCTGACCCTGGAGCGGGCCAGGGCCATGCTCCCGGAACTGCTGAGCCGCATGGACGAACCACTGGGAGACGCCTCCATTCTGCCGACCCACCTGTTGTGCCGCTTCACCCGCGAACACGTCACCGTGGCCCTGGGGGGCGACGGCGGGGACGAACTGTTCGCGGGCTACGACCCGTTCCTGGCGCTCGAGGCGGGCCGGATCTATCGCCGCCTGGTCCCCGATGCGCTCCATCGGCGCTTCCGCCGTCTGGCGGACCTTCTGCCCCATTCCGGACGCAACATGAGCCTGGATTTCAAGCTGCGCCGCTTCCTGGCCGGGGTCTCCCATCCCATGCCGTTATGGAATCCGACCTGGATGGCGCCGTTGCAACCGGACGAAATCGCCGATCTGTGGCACCAGCCCATCGATCCGGAACGCCTCTACAGCGAGGCCCTGGAGGTGTGGCGCGATTCGGACACGGTCCATCCGCTGGACAAATCCCTGGAGTATTTTTCCTGCCTCTACCTTCCGGACGACATCCTGATGAAGGTGGATCGGGCCTCCATGTTGATTTCGCTTGAAGTGCGCGCCCCGTTTCTGGATAATGACGTGGTGGCCTTCGCCAGACGCCTGCCCCATGAACTCAAAATGCGGCGCGGCGTGCGCAAATATCTGCTCAAGCGCGCCATGACCGGTCTGCTGCCGGACACGATCATCCATCGCCGCAAGAAGGGTTTCGGAGTGCCTGTCGCCGAATGGGTGCGCTCCATGCCCGCCGTGCCGTCCACGCACCCCATGCCGGGCATGGATCGCGACCGGGTGATGAACCGCTGGTGGAAACATCTCAACAGACAGGCGGATGATCGGCTGTTCATTTGGAGTTGGATCGCCTTGCAGGCCCTTTTTCAACCACCGGACGCCCCACCGCCATGAACCAGGATCCCGCATCTCCCGCTTCCGCCATTCCCGACCCCCACTCCGGCTCTGCGGAGCGGTTCGGCTATTCCTGGAATCTGTTCAACGAATTGAGCGAGATTCAAGCCGAACAGTGCGCCGGCTGGACAGCGGCCCTGCCGAAAACCGCCTGGCGGGACGCCCGGTTTCTCGACGTCGGGTGCGGCATGGGACGCAACGCCATCTGGGCCATGCGCCAGGGCGCGGCCTCCGGCATGGCCATCGACGTGGACGAACGCTCCCTGGCCGCCGCCAGGCGCAACACCGCCAGCATGCAAGAGCAACTGCAAGTCCGCTGGATGAGCGCCTATGCCATCGAAGCAACCGATGCGTTCGACATCGTGTTCAGCCTGGGGGTCATTCACCACCTCGAGGACCCGGAACTGGCAGTACGCAACATGGTCCAGGCGGCCAAACCCGGCGGCCATGTCCTGGTCTGGCTGTACGGACGGGAAAACAACGGCTGGATCGTGCATCTCTTCAACCCCCTGCGCATCCATCTCTTCAGCCGTCTGCCCATCCGGCTCACCAATGGACTCGCCTGGTCGCTGGCCGGCCTGCTGTGGGTGATGCTGCGCCTCGGCTGGGGACGCCTGCCGTATCATGATCTGCTGCGCAAAACCACCTTCGCCCACCTCAAGCATATCACCTTCGACCACATGCTGCCGCGCATCGCCCTCTACTATCGCCGGCAGGAGGCCGAGGAACTGCTCGCGCAAGCCGGCTTGACCGAGATTCGCTCCGTCTGGGTCAACGAGATGTCATGGTCGGTTTGCGGGGTCAAACCCCAATGACGCTCCGCGCCCTGCTCGCCCGGCATCGCCCTTCCCTGCACGCCACGCCCCAGGGTTCCAGAAATGCCTGGAGGTTCTTTTTGCTGGCCTGCCTGATCGCGTTCGGGATCAAGTGCGGCTTTACCGCGCTGGTCGTTCTGGAACGCCCCATGCCCATCGACCCCGACGACAGCTTTGCCAGAATCTTCCAGGGGGTGCGCAACCTCCACTGCTTCACCCAGCAGTGCGCCGCCCTGGAAAGCCTCCGTCAGCAGGCAACCGCCTTTCCAGGCGTTTTGAGCACGGCGGATTATCCTCTGTGGGATATCTGGTCGCGCGTCAGCTTTCTTTCCGAACTCCTGCCAGGCGGGCTGATCCTGGCCCTGCATCGGCTGGGGCTTTCGCTCGTGGACAGCCACGACCTGATGCTCATGGTCCATGGCGTATTGCTCGTGTCGGGGATCGGTTACTGGCTGTTGGTGACTTTCGGTCCTGGTCCGGCGGGCATTGCCCTGCTGCTTCTGACCATCAAGTGGGACCTGACGCCGATCCTCTCCGTGACCAACGAAGGCGCGCTGGGCCTGAGCATGCTGGCCTGGGCGGAAATTCGCCGCCGGGGAGCGGCAAGCGCGCCGCTGCTCTTTGTCCTGATCTTCCTGATGTCGGGCTGGCATATGATCGGCAAAATGTGGTCCGTGGTCACCCTGATCGTCCTCGCCTGGTTTGCGGGACGCCCCCTGACGGGCACGGAAACCAGATGGATCACCGCATCGTTGGCCATCCTCGTCCTGGCTTTCCTCCTGCCGCCATTGCTGGTCTCCGGCACGGGGATTCCCACCCTGGACGGCATCACGGGGCATTCGCCAATGGAATTATTTTCTTTCCATTGGCCCGCGATACGCTCCAGTCTGAACGATTTGATTGTTTTTTATAAACATCCATGGTATTTAACCATCCTACTTGGCCTCGGCATCTTCTCCTTGTCCCTGGAAGAACGCAACAATACGCTTTTTTGGTTATTGTTGTTTGCCGCACTGCTGACCGCTGGTCTGATCGATCACCAGACCGCGCATCCTGGCCATCTTTTTCTGCGCATATGGACGCCGTTCTTCATCTTGCTGACCGGGATCATCGCCCATGGCATCCACCACTGGGGTGGTCACCTGGGCCATCTGATCCAGGAGGCATGGCGCAATACCGCACAAACCCCCGCTGCCTTCCGCAACCTCTTCGTCCTGATGCTCATGCTGGGGTTCACCCTGGCCATGACCGACCAGTTCCTCTTCCAGGCACGGACGACGATCCACCATTACCCGGCACTTCTGCGACACAATCTGACCCGTCACGAATATCTCCTGCTCCCCTCCCAGCCCGCCAGGCTGCTCGCGCAAGACCCTCCCTGCCGGGATGTGCTCTACACGGATGTCACGCTGGTCGTCCATTATCTCAGCCATGGCGCCTATCGCTGCGGAGCGCTGGCCGCCACTGGATCGGACGAGACCAACGCCTGGCTCGCCTCACGCACCGGCATCACCCATCTGGTGACATGGAGTCCGGTCAGGAAGCACTACGGCCGCTTGCCGATCATCCGGCGCCACCCCATTCTCATGCACCCGACGGACAACATGACGACCGGCACCTGGCATGTCGGACTGCACAACCCCAACAAAACGACGGTGCGCGTGCGGCTGCGTCCCGCCACGGGAGATGCCGGGCCGACCCTGGAAAAGGAACTCCCCCCTGGCTGGTCGGGGTGGTGGGAGATCGGGCAGGTAACCGGATCCAGACAGGCCATGGAACTGGCTCCTTCCGGCGAATCCGAGGTGCTGATGACCGGTGTGCGCATCGGCCCTCCGGAGCCTGCCGGGTTGCGTTGGCCGTGGGATCAGGGCATCACCCTCGACATCGCGGATGCCAAGGCGCAGGACGGGCGACGACGGATTCCATTCCGGTCGGCGGAGTTGTGGCCGGTTGGCATCCGGTCGGTCACGGTACTCGACGACACGGGCAGCTCCGTGCTGGCAGCTGTCCATCGACCGTCCGGCGCATGAAGACCATGATGACATTGCCTGTGACTTCTTTTCACCGAAGTTACATCATCTTCATAATCTATTGTAAAAATTTACCGGAAAAATAAAAAGATGTCATTCGCTGATCCTATTTTTATTTTTTTATTCTTACCGATCACGCTAATCGGATACCGCCTTTTTGTACCAGAATCCAGTCCTGATGCGACTCAGGGGATCGTTGGCCTGACTTTGGCTTCTGTTTTTTTTTACATTTATTGGGACATCAGGTTTGCACCAATCTTGCTGATTTCGATATGCATCAATTTCGTCATGGCTGCAATTATCAGACAATCCAACCACGCTTGGAAAAAATTTATTCTAATTACGGCGATCGGTTTCAATATATTTACACTTATATATTTTAAAAGCTGGTCGCTGTCAGAAATTTACCTGCACACCGTTCAACCTTTCATGCCCGACATGCTTCAGAAAGATTATCATACTGTTATGCCTTTAGGAGTGTCATTTTTTACCTTCACTCAAATCGCTTACCTGGTTGATATATCACGCGGACAATTACACGAAAAAAGCCCTCTCAGCTATTTTCTGTTCGTCACCTGGTTTCCGCATCTGATGGCCGGTCCCATCATACATCACCATGAGATGATGCCTCAATTCCGAGACATGCTGAAATCACCCTTGCGGAGCGAATATATCGGCATTGGCATCACATGGATAGCGATTGGTTTGGCGAAGAAAGTGCTCCTGGCGGACAGCCTGGCAACCCATGCCGCACCTCTCTTTCAAGATGCGGAAAAAGGCGCTTTGCCGACTTTTTTCCCTGCCTGGACGGGTGCATTGGCCTATACGCTACAACTTTATTTTGATTTTTCCGGCTATAGCGACATGGCGATCGGCCTCTCCTATTTGTTTGGAGTGAAGATGCCGTTGAATTTCAATTCCCCTTACCAGGCGACAAGCATCATTGACTTTTGGCATCGCTGGCATATGACATTATCCAGTTTTTTGCGCAACTATCTTTACATTCCTTTGGGAGGCAATCAAAAAGGAAACATCAATAAATACATTAACATTATGATCGTAATGCTGCTGGGAGGGCTGTGGCATGGTGTCGGCGCGACATTTCTGGTCTGGGGAGGGTTGCATGGTAGCTTACTGGTACTCAATCACCTCTGGCGGGCTTGGCACGGGACAGCCTCGGGATGGTTGGCGCATGCGACGGGCAGAAGTGTGACGTTCATTTGCGTTACCGTGGGTTGGGTGATTTTTTATGCGAAGGATTTGCCATCCGCATGGAGGGTTCTGAACGGCATGGCAGGCATGCACGGAATCGATTTGCCTGTCAATCCAGGCGCTTTGGCGAGCATTGCCCTGCTGTTGATGGTCGTCTGGTGGTTGCCGAATTCTCAACAAATTCTGTCCGATTCGAACGCATTCCTTCCTCCACGGTTCAGATCCGGTGCGACAAGCGAACACGCCTCCACAAACCGTGCATTCTGGAGATGGCAACCCACCGCGCCGTTTGCACTTTTTGTTGGCGTTATTCTTCTACTTAGTCTATCAAAAATCATCTTTTCCCCAGGAAAATTATTTTTATATTATCAATTTTAAATGAAAAATTATATCAAAATTATATTATTGTTGCAACTCTTTATACCGTTTCTTGGCATGCCCGTGGCGCTTTGGTCCGGCCTGGAATGCTTCGCAGGGAAAGACTGCGGCTTGGTACGATACCAGTTCGACAAACTCGACAACCTTCCTGACGATACGGATATCGTGTTTCTTGGCGACAGTTCGCTTGGACACTCCGTGGACAGCAACCTCTTTACACAGCTGTCAGGCAAAAAATCCGTATCCCTTGCGCTGACAGGCTTTAATTTCAACATTCCGGGCATGTATAATATGCTACATCATATCGCAAAAAATCATAATTCAATAACATTAATTTTTATGATGTCCCCGCAAAATTACGACATTGACGGACAGAATAAAGAATATGATATTGCCATGCGCGGCGTGCTGCGCACGTTACGTATGGAATCCGCTCTCTTCATGCATCAACTCAGCAATTATTCCATGGATTTCATGCAATCAGCACTTAAAGAGATGATTTCGCTGATAAATTTAAACTATGGCATTGATGTGATTCTGCACGGGCCTCCACCGATACCTAATTTCACACATGATTATCAGCAACAGCAAGAAAGAAATAAAAAAAATATTATCACAAAAAAATTAGGCCATGCATCACACCGGTATGCGGCATCCTTACGCGCCATTCCGCAAAAATGCCGAGAATCTGGCTTGCGTTGCCTTTATTTGCATGGACCTACACTTGAAACCGTCGCAAAAACATCGGCAGACACGATAAACGACATAAATAAACTCGTAACCAGTACAGGACTTGATTTGTTGGATCCCAATCCAATCCCCATTCCGGCTGAAGAACTTGGCGACACCATCAATCATGTCGCACCCGCGTTCAAACAAAAATACACCAAAAAATATTTTGAATTGCTTAAGCCTTTATTTTAACATCTAAAAAATACTAATTTATAACTACTCACTGATACGTCTTTTATCATTAGGGAAATAAATCGCCTTAATACTGCGCAGGACAGCCTTGGCAATACCACGCACATCGCGCGGCCCAGCACCGGGGAAAATTCTGGAACTGGCGAACCAAGTATATGAAAGGCTGTATAAAAGCCTGTAAAAACGGCTCAAAGGCAATTTCAACAACCAAGGCAACGCATGCAACATGAAACCAGGCACCAGACAAAAAATTTGACTCAAATACAACAAATTGGTTTGCTGACGCTTCTCTTCCGGGGAATAACTGGTCAATGCAGAAGATTCGTAAGAGGTGATCGTCGCATAATCAACCTGCGGATCCAATGCCCCGATGGCGATGGCATGATTGGTCAGGGGAGTCTTGGGAAAAGGCGAAAAGATGGAGAAGGTCGGAAAGGCCGGCGCGACCTCCCTGGCAAACAGGAAGGAACGGTAATCGTCGGCCAGGGTGGTCCCCGGAATCCCCAGGATGGTGTTGGCGTAGGCGTTCAAACGATACTTGCGGGCAATGGCGAAAGCGCCACGCACCATGTCGTCGTTCATCTTGCGGTGCAGGACCTTGTTGCGCACCTCCTCGGAACCGGACTCGATGGACATGCTGATGCTGCGGCACCCGGCCTGTTGCAGAATCCTGCCCACCTCGTCGGTCAGGGCATTGCAACGAATCAGGCAATAGAAAGGCACGCCGACTTCACGGGGATAACGCACGACGAACTCCTCCAGCCAGGCATCCTGGCGCAGGACGAAGACATCATCGGCAAAACGCACGAAACGCATGGTCGGAAAACGATCCTTGACCTCCCTGAGTTCCGCGATAAGGTTGTCCACCGAACGGCGACGCAGCAGTTTATGGCCCGGCCCCTTGAAAAGCATGTTGTAGGCATGATTGAAACAGTAAGTGCAACGATGCGGACATCCCCGCTGACTCAAAAACGAACGAATGCCTTGCGCCTGCAAATCCGGGTCGGCCTGATACAACAGGGTCCGATCCGGGAAAGGGATGGCATCCAGGTCCTGCGGGAGTTCCTTCACGCAGTCGCCCTGGCCGGGCAGCAACAGGTTCGGGATTCCCTCCAGGGGCCGGTCGTTCTCCAGGGCCGCAAGCAGACGCGGCAGCAGCAGATCCCCCTCGCCAATGCAGACGGCATCCAGGTCCAGTTTGCCCAGCACCTCCGGAAAAAAAGTGGCATGTGGCCCGCCAAGGATGCGAAACACCTTTTTGCCCCGCCATTGCGCATGGCGGCGGACCACCGCATCGGCCTGCGCGATGAGATGTTCATCCGGAGTCATGGCACTGTAGGCCACCACATCCGGATCGAATTCGCGCAGCATCCCGCTCAGCCGATGCCGGCTCAGGGCGACAAGCCGTGCCTGATGGCCGTGTTGACGCGCGATGGCGCCAAGCAGCATCACCCCCAAAGGTTCCGAGAAGAACAGATCAGCAACGACAAAAAGAACGCGCACAGACACTCCCTCCACGGAACATTTTATTCAACATACCATTCCCGCAGCAACATCCGCGCGAATTGCTCATGGCCCGCGACCGTCCAGTGACCCACCCCCCGAGCATACCAGGAGTAAACCATGCCGCGACCGACCCCCTGCTCCAACATCCTCTGCCCCCCAGGCAGAAACGGAATGGCATGTTCGGCGGCAAAAGAACCGATCTTGCGCTCTGGCAACAAGAGATCCATGTCCCCGAAATCCGTACTCCAGGCCGCATCGGACGCGGCAGCATGAAAGAATTCGGGAAAATGCGGTATCGCCACCAGTCGCAAGGTCGCTCCATGCGCCCTGGCCAAAGCCAGGCATTGCTCCAACAACTTGAAATTGATCGCATAGGCCTTTTGAGTCAATGCGTCTGGCTCCTTCCGGTAAATCGCGCCGTCCACCCCCGCGCCGAAGCGCCCCTCCCCCGCTCCCCGCGCATGGGGAGCCGATTTCCGACTGTCGGCGAACCATTTCCTCACCATCCACGGCACGAGCAGATGACCGCGCGCGGACTCCACCAACAGAAAAAAGCTCGGATTGCGATTGGACTCCATGTGGGCATGCAGCGCCTGTATGGCTTCCCTGGTGCCCGGCAAGGCCACGAGTTCCCCGCCCGGCGCGAGATCATAATAAATATATGAATAATTAATCGCATTTAATTCCGGCAGGGCATTTCTGAAATCGTTCCATACTGTAATAAATATAATGATCTCATGCGGATTATAAAATTTTATCGCATGACGAACCATCTCAAGATAGGTACCAGGATAGGCTCCCGACAATCCCAACGAAAACACTTGCGTACCACCCAACAGAGATTGCATACGTACATCCAATTTCTCCCGCTTCTCCACCTGCACCCCTTCCACCATGCTGTCCCCGATCAGGACGATCCGCCGCATGTCCCGACGCGGCACGGATTCGACGGCATACCAGCCGAAACGGTTCATCGTGGCATTGACCCCATCCCCTTCCTTGGTCCAATAAACCCGACCGAACGGAACATCGTGCTTGACATTCAAGCCAGGCAACCCGTGCAGGAACGCCAGACCTTGCATCGCCAATTCAACCGCCAACAACATGCCATACAACAGCCGGATCTGCAGAAACCAAACGCCCGCCCCCCAACGGATCGCCGCCCCCCATGCAAGAATATTGATAGCCAGAAACAAAATTAAAATTTTATTGCTGGCCAACAGATAAATAATTAAGCTGATGCAAAAAACCGGCAACCAAAATGTGACCGCCAACAACCAATGCCGCCAAAAACCCGCCATACGGAAATACCTCCCCTTCGTTTCAGCACTTCACATCACATGAAACACCCACCCCATGGACTCCTCCGGGTGACGCCGCGCATGGGCGTATTTCCAGCGCTGCGCCCGGCGATACCACGCCGGCGACACCACCGCGCTCAACGCCAACAGCCCGTGCCAGGGAAAACTGGGCACCACCGGCAACAACGGCCCCTCCAACCGCAAACCGGCACGGGCGATCTCGGCACGCAGGGTCTCTTCGGTGTACTCGATCTTGTGGTCGGTATCGTCGCGAGAATCGATGCCGGCCTGGCGCAGCCGCCGTTTCCAGGTGGTATCCGTATTGGGAATGCTCACGACAATCGGCGCGCCGCTCTTCTTGATCCGCCGCAACTCCACCAGGCACTCCACCCGCCGGTGCAGATGCTCCAGGACATCGGAGCAATGGATCAGATCGAAACTCCCCTCCTCGAACGGATACGGCGTACGTTCCAGATCCATGGCCAGCACCTCCACCGGAACCCCCCTGTCCGCGACCACGGCCCGCAATTGCCGCACCGACTCCGCATCGTGCTCCAACCCCACCACGCTGGCCGCGCCCAGTTCGCACGCCTTCAGACAGAAGGCCCCACTCCCGCACCCCACATCCAGAACGCGCATCCCCGGCGCCATGAAACGCTGGGCATGGGCGGCGGTTTCCGGATCGAACAGATGCTTCGGATGGAGCGGCCAGGCGGAAAAACCACGCCACGCCATCCCCCGGCAGGCCAGTTGCGCAAAATATTTATTTTGCCATTTCAATAATTCCAGCCAACTGCGGTGAGGGTTGGCCAACCATTTTCTCAGGCTCCAGTAGAGCGCTCTCATGGCCCGGCCTCCTTGATGACATGCAGCAGGAACTCCCGATTGCCCGCCGGACCCAACACCGGCGACGGCAAGACCCGCACCACCCGCAACCCCAAACGCCCCGCCTCCGCCTCCACCAGGCCAATGGCCTCCCGGTGCAACGCGGGATCGGTGACCACCCCCCCCTTCCCCACCTTTTCGCGGGGCAACTCGAACTGCGGTTTTACCAATACCACCCCCTCCCCCCCGGGACGGAGATGCAACACGACAGGCGCAAGCGTCTGAACCAGTGAAACAAAACTGAGATCGGCACTGCAAAAATCCACCGGTTCGGGGAGATCCGCCGCCGTCAGGTGACGGATGTTGCGCCGGTCCATCACCACCACGCGCGGATCCGAGACCAGCTTCCAGGCCAACAGCCCGTAACCGACATCCAGGGCATACACCCTGCGCGCCCCATGGGCCAGCATGACATCCGTGAACCCCCCGGTCGATGCCCCCACATCCAGACAAACCGCGCCCGCCAGATCGATGGCGGCACCCTCCAGGGCGGCGGCCAGTTTCAGCCCCCCCCTGGAAACCCACGGCACGGGGTTCTCCTTGAGACGGATCCCGGCCCCGTCGGGAACGGGTGTGCCCGGCTTGCTCCAGGGGCGATCATCGACCAGCACCTTGCCGGCCATGATCAACCCGCGCGCGACGGTCAGGTCGGCTACCAGACCGCGTTCGAGCAACAGCCGGTCCAGCCGTTGCGCCATGGCGTCACTTCAACAACTCGCGGACCCGCCTGACGATCCCGGCGACATCCAGTTCCAACTCGGCACGCAGTTCGCACTGACCGCCGTGGGGAATGAACCGGTCGGGAATCCCCCAGTTGCGGATCCGGCACCCCCCGTCCAGACTGCCATCCTGGGCCAGAAACTCCAGCAGCGCGGCGCCGAACCCCCCCTGGGTGGTATTCTCCTCCAGGGTAGCGATCACCTTGACCCGCGCGGCCTTTCTGGCCAGTTGCGCATCCAGGGGCTTGACGAACCGGAAATCATACACCCCGACGGAGATCCCTTCCTTCTCCAGTTCCATAGCGGCCGACAAGGCGGCATGCACCGGTTGCCCGGCCGCAGCCAGGATGATGTCGGTCCCTTCGCGCAGGATGCGTCCGACTCCCACGGACAACGTCCTGGCCGGCTCGCGCGGCAGACCCATGACCGCGCCGCGCGGATAGCGGATCGCCACCGGACGGCCCAACGCAACCGCCGTGGCGAGCATGTGCCGCAACTCGTTCTCGTCGGCCGGGGCCATGATGACCAGATCGGGCAAGGCACGCAAAAAGGTCAGATCGAACACCCCGGAATGAGTCGGCCCGTCCGAACCCACCAGACCGGCCCGATCCAGGGCGAAAACCACCGGGAGCTTCTGCAACACCACGTCGTGCATGACCTGGTCATAGGCGCGCTGCAGAAAGGTAGAATAAATGGCCACCACCGGGACGTACCCCTCGCAGGCCAGCCCGGCGGCAAAGGTGACGGCATGCTGTTCCGCGATGCCCACGTCGAAAAAACGATCCGGGAACCGCTCCTGGAACTCCGACAGCCCGGTCCCCTCCGGCATAGCCGCCGTGATGGCCATGATTTTCTGGTTGTTCTGGGCCAACGCCACCAGGGTCTCGGAAAAGACCTGCGTATAGGAAGGGGTGGACTCGCGGGAGGGGAGGATCCCCTTGCCCCGGTCAAAGGGCGACACCCCGTGATAGGTGCAGGGATTGCGTTCCGCCGGGACGAACCCCTTGCCCTTGCGGGTGACCACATGGACCAGGATCGGACCCGGCAACTGCTTGACATTGCGCAAGGTGGGCAACAACTGGGCAAAATCGTGACCGTCGATGGGACCGAAATAGTCGAAACCCAACTCCTCGAAAAGGGTGCCGGGGGTGAGCATCCCCTTCATGTGCTCCTCGGCCTTGCGGGCCGCGTCCAGCAAAGGCGGCGCGATCCGTCCCAGCACCTTGCCCGTGCCCCCCTTGAAACGGGTATAGACCCGCCCGCTCATGATGCGGCTCAAATAGGCGGAAAAGGCCCCGACATTGGCCGAAATGGACATCTCGTTGTCGTTGAGGACGACGATCAGGTTGATCTCCTTCTGGTACTCCCCGGCATTGTTGAGGGCCTCGAAGACCATGCCGGCGGTCATGGCCCCGTCGCCGATGACCGCGATGGCGCGCCGTTTCTGTCCCTGGTGCCGACTGGCCAGCGCCATGCCCAGGGCAGCGGATATGGAAGTCGAGGAGTGACCGGCCCCGAAGGGATCATAACGGCTCTCCGCGCGCGAGGTGAATCCGGAAAGCCCATGCCGCTGCCGCAGGGTATGCATGCGCTCCCGCCGACCGGTGAGGATCTTGTGAGGATAGGATTGATGGCCCACATCCCAGATCAGGCGATCCTCCGGGGTGTCGAAAACGTAATGGAGCGCCACGGTCAACTCCACCACGCCGAGGCTCGCCCCCAGATGGCCGCCGGTCGTGGAGACGGTCTCGATGGTGAACTCCCGCAGCTCGTCGGCCAACTGCCGCAGGGCGTGCTCCGGCAAGGCGCGGAGTTGATGGGGTTCGTTGATGCTTTTGAGGATCGAATACATAAGGGCGCCGTTCGTGTCAGTGGGTGCGGTCCAACAGCTTCCGGACCAGGCCGCGCAGGGGATCGGCGACCGATGAGAAGGGCGACAGGGCCTCCAGGGCCTCCCGGACCATGGAGGCCGCCTCCTCGCGGGCCTGGGCAACGCCAAGCAGCGAACAATAGGAGGCCTTGTTCCGTTTGCGGTCGTTGCCGGCGGTCTTGCCCATCACCTGGGTGTCGCCCACCTCGTCGAGGATGTCGTCGGTGATCTGGAAGGCGAGTCCGCAGGCTTCGCCGTAGCGTTTCAACGCCCTGATCTCTTCCGGGGAGCCGCCGCCCAGGCGGGCGCCGGCCAGGGTGGCGCAACGGATCAGGGCGCCGGTCTTGTGGATATGGACGTTTTGCAGTTCCGGCAGGGAGATGGAGCGGTTTTCCGCCTCCATGTCCATCATCTGACCCCCCACCATGCCATGAATGCCGGCGTCACGGGCCAGTTGCGCCAACGCGTCCAGTTGGATGGCCGGATCCAGACCCGCCACGGGATGCGCGGCCAACTCGAAGGCATAGGTGAGCAGGGCGTCGCCGGCCAGGATGGCGGTGGCCTCGTCGAAGGCCTTGTGACAGGTGGGACGTCCCCGGCGCAGGTCGTCGTCGTCCATGGCGGGGAGGTCGTCGTGGATCAGGGAGTAGGTATGGATGCACTCCATGGCGCAGGCGAAGGGGAGCAGCGGCGGAATCCCCCCGCCCACCGCCTCGGCGGCGGCCAGCACCAGGATGGGCCGCAACCGCTTGCCACCCCCCATGAGGCTGTAACGGATGGCGGCATTGAGGCGTTGCGGCGGACGATGGACCGGCGGCAGGAGTTCCTCCAGCGCATGTTCGACCAACTGCTTGCGCTCTTCCAGATAGAGGGCGAGGTCCATGGCGTCAACCCGCAGCCAGGCCGTCCCGCGAGGAGGCGGCGGTCAACTCCTCGATGCGCTTCTGGGCGGCGTCCAGGCGCTGCTGACAGTGCCGGGCCAGGGCCATCCCCTCCTCGAACGCGGTGAGTCCCTCCTCCAGGGGCAGGTCGCCCTGTTCCAGGCGACCGACGACCTCCTCCAGGCGACTCAGGGAGCGTTCGAAGTCGAGCGATTTCATGGTATCCATGCGGCATTCCCGTATTTTTGCTGCTGTCCGATGCATCGACACAAAGAACACATCATAGCAGCACGCGCACCCGGAAGCAATCGTTGCGTTGCACCCCACTCGATCGGGCAACTCCCTGCAAAATGGTTTCCTTGCATTCGCGGATAATTGAGTATATAAACGACAATTTTGGAAACTCCATCCATGCCACCCTCACGCGCCAGCGACTCGGAGCCACATCATGCAATGGCTGCACGACATTCGATTGCGGAGCAAATTCGTCATTCTGCTCTTTTTCCCCTTGCTGGGCTGCCTGTGGTTCGGGGGCTTTTTGGCTATGGAAAAAAACGCGACCAGCCGCCGCATGGAGGCCATGCACGCCCTGGCGAATCTGGCGATCCGGGTCAACACACTGGTGCATGCCACCCAGGTCGAACGGGGCATGTCGGCCGGCTTTCTGGCCAGCAAGGGGGAGAAATTCAAGCAGGAACTCCCGAACCACCGCGCCACGGAAACCGATGGCAAACGCAACGAGTTGCAACAGTTCCTGCGCGGCTTCGACACCGCCCGTTTCGATGACGGGTTTGCCGGCAACCTGCGGGCCGGCATGGAGAAACTGCAAGGACTGGACACCCTGCGCCAGACGGTGGACAGCCTCTCGACCCCGGTTCCGGAAGCCATTCAGGCCTATACCGAAATCATCACTGCCCTCTTCGCCACCCTGCACGACCTGCCCAAACTGGCATCGGATGCCCCGATGGCGGCCGCCGTCAGCGCCTACCTCAACCTGTCGCTGGCCAAGGAACGCGCCGGACAGGAACGGGCCACCCTGAACGCCACCTTCTCCAGGGACGCCTTCGCGCCTGGCGTACCACGCCGCCTGGGGGAACTGCTCGGCGAGGAGGCGGGTTACCTGCACGGCTTTCACACGCTGGCCACCCCGGAACAGCGCGCATTCCTCGAGCAGACCGTGCAGGGCCAGCCGATCGAGGCGGTGGAAACCTTCCGCCGCATCGCCTTCGACAAGCTCGCCACCGGCGGATTCGGCGTGGACCCGGCGGCCTGGTTTGCCGCCAGCACCAAAAAAATCGACCTGCTCAAGATGGTGGAGGAGCGGCTGGCGACCGATCTCATCGCGCGGGTGGAGAGCCTGCGCGGCGCGTCGTTCCATGCCTTTCTCGGTTTTGCCGCGCTGGTGGTGTTGCTGATCACCCTCTCCTGCTGGCTGGGTTATTTCTATACCCGCCACATCCTCGGCCTGGTGGGAGGCGAACCCACGGATGTGGTGGCGCTCCTGGAACGGGTGGCGATGGGCGATCTGACCGTCTCCCTGAACGGCGACACCAGCCAGGGCATTCTGGGCGCCACCACCCGCATGGTGAACAACATCCGCCTGATCATCCATCAGATCCATATCCAGACCGACACCCTGAAGGCCTGCGTCAGCGAGTTGCTGGAGGCGAAACGCACCCTGGACGAGGATGCCGGCGCCGGTGCCACGCTGGTGCGCGAAGTCGCCCAGACCAACGCCCTGTTCGAACAACAGGCCGGCCTGATCCAGGACAACGCCCAATTGACCACCACCAATATCAATGTGGTGGCGGCGGCCATCCACCAGCTCACCACCTCCATTCTGGGCATCGCCGATGTCGCCCGGAATGCCTCCCTCACGGCGGGGACCATGGCCGCCGCGTCGGAGCAGATGACCGCCAATCTGGCGGGGGTCACCACCAGCCTGGCCCAGGTCAACCAATCGGTGGGATCCGTGGCCAGGGCGGTGGACGACATGAGCGCCTCCCTCGACGAGGTGCGGGAACGGTGCGAAACCGCCAGCCGGGACGCGAGCCAGGCGGACCAGGTGGCGGAAAACGGCTTGAGCGTCATGGAAAAACTGGGTGACGCGGCGCGGGAGATCGGCAACGTGACCGGCATCATCAACACCATCGCCGAACAGACCAACATGTTGGCGCTCAACGCGGCCATCGAGGCCGCCGGCGCGGGGGCGGCCGGCAAGGGATTCGCGGTGGTGGCCAACGAGGTCAAGACCCTGGCCCGCCAGACCGCCGATGCCACCGCTCAGATCGCCCGACAGGTGCAAGAGATCCAGGATTTCACCCAGGAGGCTGCGGAAGCCGTGCGCCAGATCGCCCACATGGTGGACAGCCTGGCCACCACCAACCAGCGCATCACCGAATCGGTGGGCGCGCAGGCCAATGTCACCCGCACCATCGCCCAATCCATGGACGCGGTCGCCCACGCTGCGGAAGACGTGACCCGCAACGCCCAGGAACTGTCGGTGGCGGCCAACGAGGTCGCCCATGCCGCCGAGGAGACCGCCACCGGGGCCGAGGAGATCTCCCGCTCGGCCACCGAGGCCTCCAGGGCCGCCGAGGAGTTGACCCACGGCAGCCACGAGGTGCAGGACCTCTCCACCTCCACCCTGCAGGCCGCCCAGTCCGCGCTCAAAAATATCATCGCCGCCAACCACAAGGTGCGCGAGACCGTCAGCCGGGTCGGCTACATCGAGGGCACCGCCCATCATACGGCCATTCTGGTGGATGTGGTCCACACCTCCGCTGCGGATCTGACCAAGGCCAGCGGGAGGATCCGCGTGGAGGAGGCGCCCTTTCCCACCGGCGTCATCAAAGGCGCGCACCTCAAGTGGCTGGGCAAACTGGAAAACGTCATCCGGGGCCGTATCGCGCTTTCCGCCGGCGAGGTCGCCACCGGCCACGATTGCGACTTCGGCAAATGGTACGACAACGACGGCAGCAGACGCTTCGGCGACCTGCCCACCTTCCGGGAGATGGGCAAGGTCCACATGTCGGTGCATGACACCGCGCGCGACACCGTGCAACTGGTCAACGACGGACGCACCGAGGAGGCCATCCGCTCCATGGACCGCTTCAACGAAATCCGCCGGGATCTGTTCGCCATCATGGACCGGCTCTATCTGGAGATTCGCAGCAGCGCGCGGGTAGCGGGGTGAACGGGTGGGCCAACTATCTGTTCATGTTATTTTGAATAGCCTCCTTAAGGCTATTGATACCGGACAGGGTGATGGGTGCGCGGTTCGGAAATTCGGCGACGAGGCGCAGTGTCCCGCCCATGGCCTCGACGTAGGAACGCAACGTCGAGATCAACAAATCGCTGCGCTTTTCGATTCTGGACACGCCATCTTGTGAAATGTGCAGGGCCTCGGCCATGCGCTCTTGTGTGAGTGCATGAGCCTTGCGCAAATCGCGCAACGTCATCTCCTCTTCCATAAGACGCGCCGCTTGCGCTGCGATTTCCTGCTGTTGGTCGAGAGGTAACCCACCGATCACATCGTCCAATGTCCTGGCCATGTCACGATCCCTTCCCCTGGTGCGCCAGATGATCATCAAACCGTTTGTCCGCCGTTGCAATCAACGAGCGGTAAAACCGCTTCTCACTACTGCCAGACTTGTCGCCAGCAACAAGGACAACGGCTTGCCTGAGAGTGTCGAAGGCAAAAGCCACACGCCACACGCCATCCGCAGCGTCAAATCGGAGTTCCTTCATGTTGGCGTGTCTTGAATCGTTCAGCGTGTCAACATGAGGACGACCAAGATGCGGGCCAAAAGCTTCGAGTAGTCGAGCCTTGGCAAGCAATGCTGTTTGCACATCGCGTGAGAACACCACAAAATCAGCGTCAAACGCATCGTGAAAAATGACAGTCCAGCTCATGTGTAGAACTATGGCACAGCCAATAATGCTTTACAAGACATATTTTGCCACCTCCTGACGCCGGGTCGAACAAACGGAAGGTCGGGCGGATGTCACCCGACGGCATGATCGGCCCACTAACCCCCCCCGTCCTTGTGCGCCAGCAGAAAGAGTTCGGTGCGCTGCATGGTCTCCAGGAAATTCATCGGCGCCCGCTTGCGCGGCCAGTCGAACTGGACACCGTGATAAATGAAATGCCGGCCCTCCGGATCGACGCTCGGATAGCTGCGCATGATCCGCCCCCGAACCGTCAACTGGTTGCGATCCACCAGGGGAAAACCCAGTTCGATCGCCTCCCCGGTTCGGAACGGCTCCACGGGCTGGTCGGGATCGACGAACACCCCGAAACCGGCCCCGTTTTCCGAAATGTTGAGAATATTCACATAACAAATCTCGCCCGCCACCTTGAGCATGGCGGGAAAGGTCCTGAAACACAACCGGAAATTGCCGCGTTTGTTGCCGCCCGCGTTGTCCCTGGAGAAGGTCATGCCGGCCCTGGTCATACCGTAGTGCCCGTCTCCCACCATGACCTTGTCGGTGCTCCCCTTGCCCCAGGAGAGGCTGGCCGCGATGGCCTCGATCTTGCCCACCCGATCCTTGGCATAATGCTCCAGGGTCTTGCGGATCTCATCCTGGGTCATGACCACCCCAGGTTCCGGATGCTGGAAAGGACCACCGACCCGCCTGCGCGGGGGAACAACGGGTTTGACCGCCGGGGGCGGAGTCGGGACCGGAACAGGCGGCGCCGGGGCGGGGGGAGGAACGACAGGACGCAAGGAAGCGTTGAGCACGGTCGCATCGTCCGAGGCGGAACGCGCCCCACTGCCCTCCTCCTCCAGGGCAACCGTATCCTGACCAAGGAGCGCCTCCAACGAATCATGATGCTCCAGATCGATCTGCACCTCGTAGGTGACATCCCGGAAGGGCAACCTGCCCTCGACGCTGCGCAAACGCCCGTCCGCCCGCAGTTCGGCCAGTCCGTTCCGCAACATCTCCAGCAACTTGGCGGGTTTGCCGGTCTGGTGGATGCTGGTGACCTCCAGATCGGTGATCCGGTTGATGCCGCAGGTCAAGCGGGCCAGCTTGGCGTTCTCCCGCTTGCCGACCACGAACGTCTGATCGCGAATCGATTCCACGACAATGATGTTGCCGCTCCTGGAGACCAGATACGCCATGATCCGCTTGTCGGCCTGCAGGTCCATGAAAGACGCCAACTGACCGATGGCGCTGCTGATCGTCATCCGCTTGCCTTGCAACTCCTCGAGCAGGGCATAAAACGGACGGCTGCGATTGATCGTGATGACCAGCATGTTCCAGAAGGTCGTGACGGTGTAGGTTCTTCCAGCCATGGCTCGCTTCCGTTCCCCCTTGCGTATCGATTGTATGGATCATGAATGCACATGGAGACACATCGTCTCCAGCAGACGTTCCATGTCCACGGGTTTGCTCACATGTCCGTTGGCCCCGGCGGCGAGGCTTTTCCGTTGATCCTCCGGCATGGCCTTGGCGGTCAACGCCAGTACCGGCAACGCGGCGAACCGTTCCTGGGCACGCAGCCGACGCATGGCCTCGTAGCCGTCCATGACCGGCATCATGAGGTCCATCAACACGATATCCACCGGCTCACCGCTTTCCAGCACCCGGAGCGCCTCGGCACCGTTGTTGGCCATGACCACCTTCCAATGGCCCTTTTCGAGATTGCGGGCCATGGCGTACAGATTGCGCATGTCGTCATCGACCAACAGGACCCGCCCACCGCGCCGGGCGACCGACGACACCTCCTCCTGTGGTGACGCCACGGGCGGCAGGGTTTGCGTCCTCTGCCAGGACAACAGGATCTCGTCATGCAACCGCGCCTCCCGATCCGCGCCATCGATCACGATGGCATCGGTAAACCGCCGCAGACGGGCATGCTCCTCGCGCGTCAACTCCCGCGCGGCATGGATGACGACCGGCGGCAAAGGATGCAGGGCGGCCATCCGCTCCAGCAGTTCGCCCCCCTCCAGGTCCGGCAACCGGGGAGCCACCACCAGGCAATCCCACGGCTCCTCCCCGTAACGGGCCAACGCCTCCTCGCCACTCGCCGCCCCCACCACCATCACCTGCTGCTCCCGCAACAATCCGCTCACGAAACCCCGCAACGCGGGATCGGCATCCGCCAGCAACAGCCGGCGCGCCACCACGGGACAGGGCAGACTCAGGATGAAGGTGCTGCCTTGTCCTGGTTCGCTCTCCACCAGGATCTCCCCCCCGGCCAGTCGGGCCAGCTTGAGGGCAATGGCCAACCCCAGCCCGACCCCGCCGCGCCGCGCCTCCATCCCATCTCCCCGAACCTGATGAAACGGGTTGAAAATCGCCTCCCGATGCTCCGGCGCGATGCCAGGACCGCTGTCCCGTACCGCAACCGCCAGCCTTTCCCCCTCCAGCCCCAGACGCACCTCCACCCCGCCCTGACGGGTGAACTGAAAGGCATTGGCCACCAGATTCTTGACGATGCGTCGCAGTTTTTCCCCATCCGCCAGTCGTGGTCGCGCCAACCCCTCATCCATGCTCACCCGCCATTGCAGCCCCCGTTCCCTGGCCAGCGGCAAAAACTGACGCCGCAGTTCCTCGGCGAACGCCTCCAGCCGGACCTCCACCCGCGCCTCCTCCACCTGCCCCGCCTCGATGCGCGACAGATCCAGCAGGTCGTTGATCAGCCCCAACAGCTCGCTCCCGCTCTGGCGCATCACCTCGGCGGCCTCCACCTGATCCGGACGCAGATTCCCCTCCCCGTTCCGGCAGAACTCCCCGGCCAGGATCAGGATGCTGTTCAGGGGGGTGCGCAGTTCATGAGACATGGTGGCGAGGAATTCGGACTTGTACTGGCCGGTCCTCTCCAGATCCTCCCGCGCCTTGGCCAGACGGGCATTCTGTTCGGTCAACTCCTCGGAGCGTTCCTCCAACTCCTGATTCATCTCTTCCAGCTCCTGCTGGCTGGTCTCCAGTTCGGCGGCCTGGCCGCGGGTCTCTTCCAGCAGATCCTCGATGTGACGGATCCGCGCGAGGTTGTCCAGGGCCAGCCCGCCCACCGGGGCCAGCGCCTCCAGTAACTGCCGCTGGACCAGCGTGAGGGGCCGCATGTGGGCGAGCACCACCACCCCGCCGACCCGCTCCCGATACGGCAGGGGCAGGGCCATCAGGAACGCCGGTCGCGCCGCGCCGAGTCCGCTGGCGAGCGACCAGCCTGCTTCCGGCGCGCCATCGAGAAACAACGATCGCCGCTCCAGCGCGCAGCGCCCGACGATCCCTTCCCCCGGCGCGCAAGCGGAGCGCTCCTCCCGACCGGCCTCCAGGCGATAGGGCGCGACGCTCTCGTAACGACCCGTCCCGTCGTTCAAAAGATAAAATTCCCCCATGGGGGCCTCCAGGAGATCCATCAACTCCCGCAAAAAGGCTTGCGGAAAGGCCTCGATGCCCTGGATGGTCTGTATCAACGCGGAAAAACGGGCCAGATGCTCCTTGAGCCACAACTGATCGGCGACCTGCTCCACCATGCAGTTGAAGGCGTCGCCAATCCGCCCCGGTTCGTCATCCACACGCACCGGAACGCGCGCGTTCCACTCGCCTGCAGCGATGCGCCGCATGGTGGCCGAGAGGTCACGCAGGGCGTGCAACAGAATCTTGCCGGAGGCGACCGTCAGCAGCGCCACCCCCAGCAGGGTCACCGCCAGGATCCACCACAGGCTCCGATGCATGGCCAGGGTGGGCGCCATGGCCTCCTCCAGGGAGAGGACCCCGGCCAGACTCCAGGAGACACCGGGCAGTTGCAGCGCCACCTGGGCGCGCATCAGCCCCGCTTCCGGTCGGGGAATGAGCGCGGCGAAGCGCGGCATCGCCCGTCCGTCGCCATCCAGCAACACGACCTCCTCGGTCTCGCCCAGGCCGGACCTGTCGCGCAGGATCTCCTCCACGGCCCGCAGGGAGAGACGCGCCAACAATACGGCCTGGCTCCCGTCCGCCATTTCCAGGGATGCCGCCAGGCAGATGAAGGGCATCTCCGGCGTGGGGGCGCATGGCGGCAGGCCGATCACCACCCAGGCGGACTCGCCCCTGGTCCGCGCGACGATCCGCTCTCCGGCCCTGGAGTCGGCGCGCAACGCCACCGCCAGAGGACTCTCCCGCCGATCCTCCAGCATCACCTCGCCACCGCGCGCGCCCAGCAGGATCAGATCATCGAAACCATGGACCAGTTCGCGCCGCCGGAGAAGCGCGGCCACGGTTTCCGGACGCAACGACCCGGAGCGTGTCGGATCCAGGAGATGCAGGCCGTTCATGCGCAGGTACAGCTCGACCTGAACCTTCTTGGACAACAGCGAGTCCTCCAGGTCACGCCGGGCAATCTCCCGCAGGAGGGCGTCCACCTGTTCCATGACGATCCAGCCGGCCAACAACAGCGGCGTCAGGCCGGTCAGCAGCAGCAGACCGACGACGCGGAATCCGAAAGAGAGGTTGGACAATCGGGGCATGACGGCCTCCCACCTGCCGGCATCTTGCGTTGACGTGGATGATCATGTTAAACAAATCCAGGAGGTCAAACCATGGAAAAAAATACGTCCCGGATCGACCCGCCCGCCATCCTGGTGGTGGACGATCAACGGGCCAACCTGATCGCCATGCGACGCCTGCTCAAGGATCTGCCGGCCACGGTGATGGAGGCCATGTCCGGCGACGAGGCCTTGCGCCTCTGTCTGAACGCGCGTTTCGCCCTGGCCCTGATCGATGTCCAGATGCCCGGCATGGATGGTTTCGAGCTGGCGGAATTTCTGCGTGGCACGGAACACACGCGGGAGATGCCACTGCTCTTCGTCAGCGCCACCCTCACCCAGATGCCGCACGCCCTGCAAGGCTACCAGGCCGGGGCGTTGGACTACCTTCAAAAACCGGTGGATAACCGCATCCTGCTCTCCAAGGTCAAGGTGTTGCTCGACTTGCATCAGGCACGCGAGGAGTTGCGGCTCCACCGGGATCATCTGGCGATCCTGGTCGCGGAACGCACCGCCTCCCTGGAGGAGGCGCGTGCGGAACTGCGCGCCCTCAACCGGCACGTGGAGCAGGCACGCGAGCAGGAACGCCGCCGCATCGCCCGCGCCCTGCACGACGAAATGGGCAACACCCTCGCCCAACAAAAGATGACCCTCGAATGGCTGCTCGACAACCCCCACGATCCCGACCGGATCCACCGGGAACTGGAACGCCTCAAGGGGCAGGTGGAGGAGTCCATCGCCAAGGCGCGCCACATCACCCTGATGTTGCGTCCTCCGGTACTCGACCATGGCGATCTGCCGGAGATCCTGGAATGGCAGGCGGCGGAGTTCGAAAAGGCGAGCGGCATCCACTGCCGGTTGGAGGCCGCTCCCATGGAGGCTCCCCTGGACGAGAACCACAAGCTCGCCCTGTTTCGCATTCTCCAGGAGTCCCTGACCAACGTGGGACGCCATGCCGGGGCCAGCGAGGTGGCCATCGCCCTTGACCGCCTGGAACGCCGCGTTCAGTTGACGATCCAGGACAACGGCAGCGGCATCGCGGACGAGATCCTGCTCGACCCCAGGCGCTGCCTGGGCCTGCGCGGCATGGAGGAACGCGCCTGCCAGAACGGCGGGGAACTCCATGTGGAGACCTCCGCCGCCGGCACCCGCGTCACCGCCTCCCTGCCCCTGGGAGATGTATCATGACGGATGAGGATATCCTACCGTCAGATGAATACGACTCGCCTTGGAAATATATTCTAAAAGGGTATTTTAATTAATCTATAGAATTTTTTTCCCAGAATAACCAATTTTTGCAAAAACCGTCTAACTGCAAGGAGAATCAGACAATGCCTTATATCACGAGCATGGAAAGAATCGGGATGCGCAAGGGCAGGCTGGAGGGCAAGGCGGAAATGCTGCTCGATCCGTTGCAAGAACGCTTCGGCCTCGTGCCGGAATCGGTCCAACAGCAGGTAACCGCCGCCGCCATGGACGATCTCAATGCCTGGGCACGCAAGATTTTCAAGGCCGACTCCTTGCAGGCGATCTTTCTTTAGACAAATCCATGATCCGCATCCTGCTGGCCGATGATCACTCCATCTTCCGCGAAGGGCTGAAACGCATCCTGGCGGAACGCGACGACATGCGCATCACCGGCGAGGTGGACAACGGCGATCTGCTCCTGACGACACTCAGGAAAGGCGCCTGGGACCTGGTGCTGCTGGATGTCTCCATGCCCGGCAAGAGCGCCCTGGAACTGGTCGTCCAGATCAAACGCCTGATGCCGGTGCTGCCGGTGGTGATCCTCACCATGCATCGCGACCAGATGCTGGCCAGCCGCTTCATCCGCGCCGGGGCCAGGGGCTATCTGACCAAGGACTGCGGCCTGCAACAACTCCTGCACGCCATCCGCAAAGTGGCCAGGGGACTGCGCCACCTCGACGAGGAGGTGGCCGACGTCATCCTGGAGGAGATCGGCAACCCCTCGCCGGACTCTCCCCCGCATACCCGCCTCTCCAATCGGGAATTCACCGTGCTGTGCCGCATCGCCGGCGGCCAGACCGTCACCCGCATCGCCGAGGAGCTTTCCCTGAGCGTTTCCGCGATCAGTTCCTATCGCACCCGCCTGTTGCACAAGCTCGGCATGGAGAACAACGCCCAACTCACGCACTACGCATTCAAGCACGATTTGATCAAATAATCCGGCACCTTCCCCCATCTTGCCGTCATGGGAACGGCAATCAATGACATGTGATACGACATGCAATTGATGATGTGTACGCTTTTGCATACCACGCAAGACATGCTTGAATGGTTGAATAAATTTATTGCGAATACCAACCATTCGAACAGGAGCCTCGTACCATGTGCAATCACGTCATCACCCGGCGCCACGTGCTGCG
Organism: Magnetococcales bacterium WMHbin3; assembly: GCA_002753185.1. GTDB lineage: Bacteria > Pseudomonadota > Magnetococcia > Magnetococcales > Magnetaquicoccaceae > Magnetaquiglobus. The sequence continues at coordinate 44,636 of PDZX01000003.1, read as the reverse complement.
GGGCATGGCCATCGGCTTGGGCGCCATGCTGGCCCCGGGACTCGCCCGCGCCAGCGGGGAATTCCATCCGACCATGTCGCCGGAGCAGGCGCTGCAACTGCTCAAGGAGGGCAACGCCCGCTTCCTGGCCGGCAAGACGGAACGGCCCAATCTGTCGATGCAGCGCATCGAAGAGACCTCCGCCAAAGGCCAGCACCCCTTTGTCACCATCATCTCCTGCTCGGATTCCCGCGTGCCGGTGGAATACGTCTTCGACCGGGGCATCGGCGATCTGTTCGTCATCCGGGTGGCGGGCAACGTGGCCCGGACGGACGAGATCGGCACCAGCGAATACGGCGTCGGTCATCTGATGACCCCGCTGCTCGTGGTCCTCGGCCATACCAGGTGCGGGGCGGTGACCGCCGTGGTCAAGGGCGACAAGGTCGGCGGCAGCATCCCGCAATTGGTGTCGGGGATCGGCCCGGCCGCGCAGCGGGCCAAGGCCAAGGGCGCAAGCGGAGATGCCCTGATTCTGGATGCCATCAAGGAAAACGTGCAGCAGTCGATCCAGGATCTGCTCTCCGGCAGCGAGGAATTATATAACTTCCGCATGAACGGCAAACTTAAAGTCGTTGGAGCGCTCTATCACGTCGAAAACGGCAAGGTGGAATGGCTGTAACCCCAACCCCCTCGATGCCATAAAAGGAAAAAACAATGAAACTCAACATCATGGGAAAGATGCTGCTCGGCTTCGGCGCCATCCTGGTGATCACGGTCCTGATCGCCGCGAACGGATGGAGAAGCCTGGACAGCGTGATCGGACGGATCCATCACACCACCAACATGGTCGCCATTCAGGACGATGCCACCAATATCTTGCGGGCAGAGCGCAACTTCATCGAGGACCGGGATGCGAAACATCTGAACGATATCACAAAGGCGGGCGGTGAGATCAAAAAGAGGGCCGCAGAGGAGCGAGAGAGCTTCAAGGATCCGGTTGACAAAGAGCATATGCAGCATGTAATTCAGAAGACCGATGGGTATGAAAAGCTCTTCACCGCCCTGGTGGCGGGAGACAAGAAACTCACCGAGGAGATGGAGAAGATGCGCGCCGCCTCGCGCACCGTGCTCGAAGCGGTGCATGTGCTGGAAAAAAGCCAGTCCGACAAACTGCGCGGCATCGGTGACCGGCTCAACGCCTACGCCGGATACAAGGAGATGCAAGCGCAACTGGCGGGCCGCATCCAGAACATCAATCACAGCAGCGAAATGGGATTGTTGTTCCTCGATGCCCGTCTGGGGGAGAAGGAGGTGATCCTCTCCGGGGGCAAGGATGCCAAACAGGTGGAGCGGACCCGTTCCGGACTGGAAAAGGCCAAGAAACTCGCCACCGAAATGGCGGGCGTTTTCCGCGATCCCAAGGATATCGAGGTAGCCAAGCGCGCCGAGGCGGCGTTCGCCAACTACCAGCACGAGTTCGACGGACTCCTGGCCCAGTTGCACGAACTGGAAAACGAGGAAAAGAGCATGATCGCCGCCAGGCACGATCTGAACAAGCTGGTGGACGAGGTGGTGGAAGGGCAGCAGAAAAAACTGGAGAACGAGGTCGCCAGTTCCGAATCGCTCATCCTGATCGGCGCCTTGCTGGCGATCCTGATCGGCATCGTGATCGGCTACCTCTTTTCCCGGAACATGGCCAATGCGATCACCGGCAGCATCGACAACATGACGCGCATGGCCGGGGGGAATCTCGGCATTCACTGCGCCACCGACCGTGCGGATGAACTGGGACAGATGTCGCGTTCCATCGACGAGATGGCGTCCAGGTTGCGTTCGGTGGTGGAAGAGGTGGCGCAATCCGTGGTGAACGTCACCGCCGGTTCCCAGCAACTCTCCGATTCGGCGCAAAACCTGGCCGAGGGGGCATCCTCCCAGGCGGCCAGCATCGAGGAGACCTCGTCGGCCATGGAGGAGATGACCAGCACCATTCAGAAGAACATGGAAAATGCGCAGATCACCGAACGGATCGCCACCGATGCCTCGCGGGACGCCAGCAACGGCGGCGAGGCGGTCGTCAAGGCGGTGACGGCCATGAAGGAGATCGCCAGCAAGATTTCCATCATCGAGGAGATCGCCCGCCAGACCAACCTGTTGGCGCTCAACGCGGCCATCGAGGCGGCGCGGGCCGGGGAACATGGCAAAGGATTCGCGGTGGTGGCCGCCGAGGTGCGCAAACTGGCCGAACGCAGCCAAACCGCCGCCGGGGAGATCAGTCATCTGTCGGCCAGCAGCGTGGTGGTGGCCGAGGAGGCCGGCACGATCATCAACAAGCTGGTGCCGGACATCCGCAGGACCGCCGAGCTGATTCAAGAGATCGCCGCATCGAGCCGCGAGCAGAATCAAGGCGCCGATCAGATCAACAAGGCGATCCAGCAACTCGACCAGGTGATTCAGCAAAACGCCGGCTCCTCCGAGGAGATGGCCGCCACCGCCGAGGAGTTGAGCGCCCAGGCGGATCTTTTGCGACAGACCATGTCCTTCTTCAAGACGGACGAGGCCTCCTCCCACGCCATCTCCCCCCCGTCGGCGGCCCGGCGCCAAGCCACACCGGCGCGTTTGCCCCAGCACGCCGTCAAGGCGCTCCCCCCGCCAACCCCTGCCCGGGATGCGCGCCACAATGGCAAGCCCACCTCGGATGATGAGTTCGAGAGTTTCTAAAAAAACAGGACGTGACGCCCTGGACGTGGCTGACATAGGATTGTTCCGCCACGTCCAGGGTGCGCATGCAATTGGCGCTTGATCCCGGCACCCGATTGAGTGAATATGGTCCCGCATGAGACGGGATCACGCGGCTCCCATCCTGCCGCACCCAACCGGGCACACCTGTGAGATGAACCGACGCACACTGCACGATATCCTCGTCCGCCACGCGACGCTGTCGCGCTTCGTCGCGATCCTGCTGCTGCTGGGCGCGGGCGAGACGCTGGCCACGATCGGACTGGCGCACTTCGAAAACGATCATGCATGGGCCAGGGTGGCGCACGTGCTCGGCATGGTCGTCTGGAATCTGGCGATCCTGATCGTTTTCTTCCATCTCCCCTGCATGCGGGAGTTGCGGTCACGTCAGAAAATCCAGAACGGACTGGTCGAAACGCAACAAAAAATGCGCAACGTGACCGATCCGGAGGAGTTGGGGGAGATCATCCTGCGCTGCCTGGCCGACAACATGTCGGCAGACAGCGGCCTGCTCTACCTGGCGGGAACGGACGGCAAACTCCATCTGACCGCCAGCTACGGGATCCTCCCCGACCGGGCGCCATCACGCACCCTGCAACCGGGGGAAGGGGTCCTGGGCGAAATCGCGGTGCATCGCAAGCTCACCTGGCTCTCCAACACCCCCATCGACTCCTTGCGCATGCAGGCCGAACTCATGGAAGTGGTCCCCAACCATCTCCTGGCCGTGCCGCTGCTGCACGAGGATCAGGTGAAGGGCGTCCTGGCCTTGGGGGCCGTTCGCCCCTTCGAGAAATGGCATGCCGGATTCCTCGAACGGATCGGCGACTCCATCGCCCGCGCCTTCTCCGGCGTGCAGACAGGCCTGGCCAACCGCAAACTGCTCGATCAGACCCGGCGGCAAGCCGAGACCCTGGCCATCAACCAACAAGTGCTCCGGGGCACCATCGAACAACTGGAAAAAGAAAGCGGTTACAAATCCCGTTTTCTCGCCAACATGTCCCACGAGTTGCGCTCCCCGCTCAACAGCCTGCTCATTCTCGCGCGTCTCCTCGGGGAGAACAAACCGGGCAATCTGACCGACAAGCAGGTGGAGTTCGCCTCCACCATCCATGCCGCCGGTTCCGATCTGCTGACGCTCATCGACGAAATCCTGGATCTGGCGCGCATCGAGGCCGGACGCATCCGCATTTTCAACACCCCGATCCGGTTGACCGATCTGGCCTCCAATCTCGAACGGCTGTTCACCCATGTCGCGCGCGAAAAGGGGCTGGAGTTCCGGATCCTCTTCGAGGAACCCCTGCCCCACGCCATCCACACGGATCGGATGCGGGTGGAGCAGATTCTGAAGAATCTGATCTCCAACGCCATCAAATTCACCCCCGCCGGACAGGTCACGGTCATCCTGCGCACGCGACGCCCGGAAGGAAACGGGGAGTGGCTGACCATTGCCGTGGAGGATACCGGCATCGGCATTCCCGGCGATCAACAGACCGCAGTCTTCGAGCCGTTCAAACAACTCGACGACGGCCTCAACCGCAAGTATGGCGGCACCGGCCTGGGACTGACCATCTGCCAGGAGTTGAGCCACCTGCTGAACGGTCGCGTCGAACTGGTCAGCACCGTGGGACATGGCAGCGTGTTCACCCTCTGGTTGCCCATGCGGGAGACCGAAGCGCCACCTTCCCCCGAAACGAACGAAATCGACGGCATGCGGGATGACCGACGTACGCTCCGCCCTGACGACCACGCCATCCTGGTGGTGGGCCGGGAGTTCGACCGGATGCGCCACATCAGCGAACTCGCCGGCGCGCGGGATTTGCGGGTGATCGTGGCCGGGGACCGGGGAGCGGCCCTGTTTCTGGCCCACCATTTTCAGCCCCTGGCCATCGTCATCAGCGGGGAGTTGCCCGACCAGGACACCAACAACCTGCTGCTCCATCTGCGCAAGGCCGTGCGGCGGCCCCGCTGCCCGATCCTGTATCTGACCACCCGCGCCGACCTGGCCGCCGGGCTGGCGCTGCCGGAAGAGGCGCAGGTGATCCCACCAACCCTGGGCCAGGGGGCGCTCTCGCTGGAGTGCGGTCGTTTTCTGGCCGCCATCGCCGAAGCCGCCCCGGATCTCGCGCCCAATGCCACACCCGCCCCGCAACCGCTACCTGCCGCGCCCGAACACACCCTGGCAGGCAAACGCATCCTGCTGGTGGATGACGATATCCGCAATGTCTTCGCCATGACCAACCTGCTGGAGGAGAAAGGGGGCGAGGTGATCATGGCGGAAAACGGTCATGTGGCCCTGGAACGATTGCAGGCGGAAGCGCCGGTCGATCTCGTCCTGTTGGATGTCATGCTGCCCGATCGAAACGGCTATGCCGTGTTGGACGAAATCCGCCGTCGCCCCGCCTGGCGGGATCTGCCCATCCTGGTATTGACCTCCAGGGCGCTGCCGGGAGAGCGGCTGCGCTGTCTGGAGGCCGGGGCGTCGGATTATCTCTCCAAACCCGTGGACACGAACAAACTGTTGTCCATGATGCACCTCTGGCTGAATATGAGAACCATTGCGCCATGAAACCACCAATCCTCATCGTGGACGACCTGGACAGAAATCTGGCCGCCACCGCCGCGCTGCTGGCCGACATGGACGCCGAGCAGGTCCTGGCGAACAGCGGACGGGAAGCCTTGTTGCATCTCACCAAACGGGAGTTCGCGGTCGTGCTCCTGGATGCCCACATGCCGGACATGGACGGATTCGAGGTGGTCAAGCTGATGTCCGGGGTCAATCGCACCCGGACCATCCCGATCATCTTCATGTCGGCGGTCTTTCTGGAAGATCGTCACGCCCTGAACGGCTATGACCTGGGGGCGGTGGACTATCTGGTGAAACCCTTTCATCCCTCTGTCCTGCGCGCCAAGGTCAAGGTGTTCCTGGACCTCTTCCGCCACAAGGAGGCTTTGCGGGCACGGGATGCGCAGATCAAACGGTTCCGCGACATTTTGGATCACTCGGGTGACGAAATCCTGATGTTCGACATCGAGACCGGACTGTTGCTCGATGGCAACCTCACGGCCTTCCGGCGGCTGGGCGTGCTGCGGGAGGAGGCGGTGGGCGAACTGCACATCCAGGAGTGCCGTCTGCTGGTCGGCCAGGCGGGAGAGTTGCCGGATCTGCTGACCCGCATCCGGCAAAGTGGCCTGCTGACCGTGGAGGGGAGCTATCCGGACGCCAACGGGCAGACCCGCCACACGGAGACCAATCTGCAACTGTTCTCGCGGGAACAGACCGTATTGCTGGCCGTGGTGCGCGACGTGACCGATCGGAAGCAGGCCGCGATCTCGTTGAGCCGGGCGCAGGCTGCGGCCAACCAGGCCAATCAGGCCAAGAGCGATTTCCTGGCCGCCATGAGTCACGAAATCCGCACGCCGATGAACATCATCATCGGCATGAGCGAAATCTTGCTGAACACCCCGCTGGACGAGGAACAACGCTCCCATCTGCGCATGCTGAATACGGCGGGCAATAACCTGTTACAACTGATCAACGACATCCTCGACCTGAGCAAGGTGGAAGCGAACCGGTTGCGGATTATCGAGGAACCGGTGCATCTGCGCCGCGAGACGGAGGAGACCATCGGGATGCTGCGGATTCTGGCCGGCGACAAGGGACTCTCGCTGGAGCTGCGCCTGGATCCCGCCCTGCCGGAGTGGATCGTGACGGACCCCGCGCGGCTGCGTCAATGTCTCTTCAATCTGATCGGCAATGGGGTGAAATTCACCGATCAAGGCGGGGTGGTGGTGGAGATGGGCATCGACGCCGACGCGCCGGATCGCCTCTTGTGCACGGTGGCCGACAGCGGCATCGGCATCCGCCCAGAACACCTGGAACGGATCTTCGAGACCTTCACCCAATCCGACTCCGGGATCTCCCGGCGTTATGGCGGAACGGGGCTGGGACTGGCCTTGACCCGACGGCTGCTGACCACGATGGGAGGCCGGATCTGGGTGGAGAGCCGTTATGGACACGGCAGCCGATTCTCTTTTTCCCTGCCCCTGCGCGCCACCTGCGCCCCCCCGGTCGAAGAGGCGCCCATGGTGACCAAACCACCCCGGCAGCCACGTCCCTTGAACATTCTGCTGGTCGAGGACGTGGAGGAAAACGCGCTTGTGATCCGCATCTATCTGGAATCGACCCGGCACCGGGTGACCTTGGCGCGCAATGGTGAGGAGGCGGTGCGACTGGTGCGGGAGGAGCGCTTCGACCTGGTGTTGATGGACATCGAGATGCCGGTCATGAACGGTCTGCGGGCCACGACCCTGATTCGGGAGTGGGAGCGGGAGACGCAACGGGAACCGCTCTTCATCGTCGCCCTCTCCGCGCACACCATGGAACGGGAGGCCAGTCAGGCCCTGGCCGCCGGTTGCAACGATCACCTGGGCAAACCGATCAACAAGAAAACCCTGCTGGCGGCATTGGAGAGCTATCCGTTGTGATGCTGTTGACAATAATTAAGGATTATACATGACCATTCGTATGGGGGAAATTCAACATCTCGACCTGGAGGAGATCGCCACCGGGGAGCATATCCCACCCATTCATCCTGGCGCGTTTCTCAAGGAGATCATGGATGAACTGGGAATCCGTCAATATCGGCTGGCCAAATCGATTGGTACTTCGGCCATGCGGATCAGCCATATCCTCCATGCCCATCGTCCGGTGACGGCGGAAATGGCCTTGCGGCTGGGTTTGTTTTTCGATCAATCCCAGGAATACTGGCTGGGCTTGCAAACCAGGTACGATATGGAAACCGCCAAGGATGCCATGCTGGATCGATTGCGCATGGAGATTATTCCGCTTCATGCCGCATGACGCCACGGAAAAAACCAAAGAATCGCGCATGGCCACCATTACGTTCGACACGTTGGCGTTCGTTGAAGAACTGGTGGCTGCTGGCGTCCCGGAGGCACAGGCCAAGGCACAGGCCAAGGCGTTATCCTCCGTCGCCAGCGAACAACTGGTGACCAAGGAGTACCTGGACGCGCGCTTGAAGGAACTCGAATACCGCATGACCACCCGCCTGGGCGGCATCATGATCGCCGGCTTCACGGCGTTGGGCGCTCTCATGAAGATGCATTGACCGATCACCGGATCCCATATTTTTCCAATTTGCGATACAAGGTGCTGCGGCTCATGCCGAGCAACTTGGCCGCCTTTTTCTTCTTCCATTGGGCCTCTTCCAAAGTGCGCAACAAGGACTCCTTTTCCGAGGAAGCCGGCGCCGGAATGACCGGGGCGGAAGGCAGGCAGCAGGTGTTCTCGGCTTCGGCCTCGACCACCTCCGGGTCCGCGCAGGGGCGCTGCAAGACCAGATTCTTGGGCAGATGCTTGACCCGGATGGTATTCACCCCCCCCACCACGAAGGCATGCTCGACGGCGTTCTCCATCTCCCGGATGTTGCCCGGCCACGGGTACTGCAAAAACAGCTCCAACACCCCATCCTGTACCCCGACAACCCCCTTTTCGTACTTCTGATTGAACTTCTGAATGAAGTGATTGACCAACAAGGGGATGTCCTCCAACCGCTTGCGCAACGGCGGCACGTTGATCTCCACCACGTTGAGACGAAAATAAAGATCCTCCCGGAAACGACCCAACCGGATCTGCTCCTCCAGAACCCGATTGGTGGCCGCAATCACCCGCACGTCCACCTTGATGGTCCGGGAATCCCCCACCCGCTGCAACTCCCGCTCCTGGAGCACCCGCAGTAGACGGGTCTGCATGGACATGGAGATGTCCCCGATCTCGTCCAGGAAGATGGTCCCCCCGCTGGCCACCTCGAAACGCCCAGGCCGGTCACGCACCGCGCCAGTGAATGCCCCCTTGACATGCCCGAACAACTCGCTTTCCAAAAGATTGTCCTGCAAGGCCGCACAGTTGACCTTGACCAACGGACCATGGCCACGCCGCCCCTTGAAATGGAGCGCCTCAGCCACCAACTCCTTGCCAACCCCCGACTCCCCGGTGATCAGGGTGGTGGTGTCCTTGTTGGCCAGGGATTCGATCAGGTCGTATACCTCCTGCATCCTCTCGCTCACCCCGATCAGGCGATGAAAGGTCCGCCGCTTGTTGCGGCTCTCCTCCGGCACGGCGGCCAGACTGGCCCGCTCCAGAATCACCGCCACGGCGCCATGACAACACCCCACCGAATCCATCAGCGGCGTCGCGGTGAGATGGATCTCCGTCTTCTCCTCGCCAGGAATGGCGCAACGCAGATGGACGTTCAACTCCGCCTTCATCGTGGCGATGACCCGCTGCAACACCAGGGCGATTTCCGGAATACATCCCCGCTTCTGCTCCAGCATGGAGTGTCCCAATACCACGCCCACGAAACGGCAGGCGTTCATGGCCGCCGGATTGACCCGCGTGACCACCATCCCCCGATCCACCACGGATCCCCCCTCGCGCACATTGTCCGCGACACACTCCAGGATCTCGCGTGGCAACGTGGCCTCCAGACGCAACCCGGCCAATTGCAACAACCCCTTGATCCTCTCCGGCAACTCCTCCCAGGCGCAGCGGGTCTGCCTGGCGGAAGCCGTCACTTCCTCCAGAGGCTCCACCAGCGTCACCCGCTCCTCGCCATCGATGGCCACCAGCGGAACACGAGGACCGGTGTTCGCAAAGGCGCGCAACTGTGTCATCCCGCTCTTGCCCGCCGGGATCTCGGTCACGATCACCCCCACCGGCTGACGCTTGATCACGGCCCCCGCATCATCGAGCGCCCCCACCCGCTCCACGGGGGCAATGGCGGCCAGCACATCTCCCAAACGGGCATCCAAATGGGAACCGACGCCCGCGAACAGAACGGCATGCAATGGCACGGAGTGTCTCATCTCGATTTTCCACGGTTGCGGAGCAGTTAACAAAAGTGTCTCGCGACACTGACACACAATGTCCCATTCTGTTCCACCCGGACATGTCCCAAACGGTGTTCCAGCACGCGACACGGGGGGATCTGTTATGCAACCAACTAATAAAAAACAAATTTTTTTTCTTGCCGCCCTGGCACGTCCCGTGCGCTATAAACAACAAAGCATACCAACAACCATCGCGGGACACCAGACCCGCTGGAACAACCGGATCACACCAAGGAGAACCACCATGAACGCCAAGAAAATCGCAATCACCCTCTCCGCTCTGGCCGTTGCGGCCGTGTTGGGCATGAGCGGTATCGGCGACCGGGACACGAAAAAAGTCGATAACGCCTTGTCGGTCGCCGCGATGGAAGGGGATGTCGCTACCGTGCGCGCCCTGCTCGCCAAGGGCGTCCATGTGGACAGCCATGGCAACCTGAAGATCTCCCCCCTCTCCTGGGCAGCGGACAACGGTCACGCCGAGGTGGTGCGGGTGCTCCTGGAGGCCGGCGCCGACGTCAACGCCATCGATCCCTCCGGCTTCACCCCGCTGAACCTGGCCACCCGCTGGAACGACCACACCATCGTGCGCATGCTGCTCGATGCCGGAGCCAACCCCAACATCGCCACCCGGTCGGGACAGACCGCGCTCTTCGGGCCGGCGCAGTACGGCTTCGAGGAGATGCTCAAGGTGCTGATCGAGCGGGGCGCCGATGTCAACGCCATCGACAAACGGGGGGACAGCCCGATGATCATCGCCTCCAAACGGGGACACATCCCGGTGGTGAAGGAACTGCTCGCGGCAGGCGCCACCCCGAACGTCCAGAACAAACAGGGCTACTCCCCGCTGATGATCGCCGCCGAATCGGGTCACACGGCCATCGTCGCCACCCTGCTCGACAACGGCGCCAATCTCACCTTCCGCCACGAGTGCGGCTGCACCGCCCTGCTGGCGGCGGCGGAAAAAGGCTACACCGAAATCGTGCGCATGCTGCTCGACCGCGGCGCCGACATCAACGCCGTCAACTACGAAGGGACCTCGGCCCTGATGTTCGCGGCCCGCTACAACTACCTGGATACCGCCAGGCTGCTCATGGAACGCGGCATCCAAACCAACCTGGTGGACCAGAGCGGCAAAACCGCCAAGGACTATCTGCGCAAGGGCGCCAGCTCGGCCATGAACAGACTGCTGATCCCCGACACGCACGCATGAACCACCCGGTCACACCAACAAGCCCGGGGGCCACCTGACCATTTGGCAGGCGGCCCCCGGCCAACCGGACCTTCGCCGAGAGCCGCCATGAACGCCATCCCGCTCAGGCTTTTTTTCACCAGTGCTGTATTATTTTTATTTTCAATACTCTCACCCGTATCATACGCCGATCCGCCTTCCGACAAGGCATGCCTGCGCTGCCACGGCATGGCCACCCTGGCCTACCAGGACCCGACAACCGGCGGCGTGCGCAACCTGGCCATCGATGCCAAGGCCATGGCCCGCTCCGAACACCGCAAACTGAGCTGCCGCGACTGCCACGGGACCGGCCTGGATGACTTTCCCCACTTCCAGGAGGCGAAACGGGAACGCCTGGAATGCCTGAAATGCCATGAGAAGAGCCAAGCCTTTCCCAGGGAACGGTTCGAGGCCATCAATAAAAGCTTCGAGCGCAGCATCCATTATCAGGCCATGCCGGAGACCTTCACCTGCTTTTCCTGCCATGACCCCCACGACTTCCGCGCCATCTCCGGCCAGAGTGGCGCCGACCTGCCGGGCGTGGTGGCGCAGGACAATGCCGCCTGCCGCCGCTGCCACGACTCCAGCGAAGGAATCCGCAACCAGACCGGCCGCCTCTTCGCCACCCTCGCCGACACCCACGCCTGGCTGCCGGAGACGGAACGCCACTGGGGCAAGGTGCGCTGCATCGAATGCCACACCCGCGGCCGATACAAACAACACCACTTCATCGTCGGCAAGAACGACGCGGTGCGCGCCTGCGAGGCGTGCCACAGCAGGAACTCCCTGCTGGCCGCGAAACTCTACCGCCACCGCATCCGCCATGAACAGCGCACCGCCGGGTTCATCCACTCCATCGTGATGAACGACGCCTACATCATCGGCATGACCCGCCATCCCTGGCTGGATTGGGGTGGAGCCGTCCTGGTCGCCCTGACCCTCGCCGGTGTCGCCGGCCACGGCCTGGCCCGTTACCTGAGCGCAAGGAGCACCCCCCATGAACACCACCACTGAACTCTATCCGGTCTGGATCCGCGTCTGGCACTGGAGCAACGCCCTCTCCTTCCTGGCGCTGCTCGTCACCGGGGTCAGCCTCCATTTCGCGGAACCGGGGGCGCCGCTGATCCCCTTCGAGACGGCACGGGTGGTACACAATCTGTTCGGCATCCTGCTGGGATGCGGCTGGCTGGCGTTCGTGATCGGCAACCTTTGGAGCCGCAACGGCATCCACTATCGCCCGCGCCCGCAAGGCCTCCTGGTCCGTTTGCTGATCCAGGGGCGCTTCTACGGGATCGGCATCTTCCGCGGGCAACCCCACCCCTTTCCCGCCACCCGCGACGCCAAGTTCAATCCGCTGCAACAGGTGACCTATCTGATGGTGATGTACGGCGCCATGCCGCTGCTGATCCTCTCCGGGCTGGCCTTCTTCTTCGATGGCCTGACCCCGGATCGGGTGCTGGGCATGGACGGCCTCTGGATCGCCGGGGTATTGCACTATCTTATCGGGCTGTTTCTCACGCTGTTCCTCATCGGGCATCTCTATCTGGCCACCGCCGGTGAGACGCTCCTCGGTGAGTTCAAGAAAATGGTCTTCGGTTCCACCCTGACGGAGGAAAAATCATGAACGCCACGACCTTTCATCCCGCACGGCACATCAAACGCATCGCCCTGCTGCTGGGCCTGGGCGTGACCATCGGCGTGGTGCGCTGGATCTATCCCGGCCTGCTGGAAAGCTACATCGGGGTGACCAACGCCCCCCTGACCTATGCCAACAGCGTGGCCTTGAGCGACCGGGAGTTCGAAACCCTGGCCGACTCCCTGACCCGCGCCCACCGCGAGGAGCGCGCCCTGGCACAGACCGCCGAGGAGGATGTCCCCTTTGCCCGGCGCCTGAAGATCAACCTGCTGATGAAGACCGGCTCCTTCGCCAAGAAGGCGCCCTTCCCGCACATCCAGTACTTCCGCAAGGCCGGCATCCGCCAGTACCAGGGACCGGAAACCTGTCTCGGCTGCCACGAGACCATCAAGGTCACGGACGAACAGGGCCGGATCCAGGAGGTGGACACCATGCAGGACGTGGTGGAGTCGGTCCATTTCAAGTTCCAGAGCAGTTCCGGCGGCTTTTCCACCTACGGCTTCGATGGCCGGCAGGTCAACGGCGCCGGGGTCCGGCCGATTCCGGTGGGCAAGATCGACCGCGCCTGCGGCGTGCCCGGCTCCTTCACCTGGACCGGTTGGGCCGATCTGGTCACCACCAAACCGGCGCATGCCAACGGCGCCACCGAGACCCGCAGCGAAGGGTGCGGGCAATGCCACATCGGCGGCGGCTACCACCCGGCCACGGAACAGATGCTGCCGCTCCACAACGCCCCGGCGAGCGCCAAGGCCGGCATCGACTGCCTCATCTGCCACAGCCCCACCTACGACATGAACGAACGCTACGTGATCGAGGACGGCAACGGTCGCCGCTGGAACCAGGACCGCTCCATGAAGGCGGCCCTCACCGTCGGCCCGCCGACCAGCCAAACCTGCCTGTACTGCCATCAGCACAACATGGGCGGCGACCTGGAAAAATCCCTGCCGCCAGGCGCGGCCCCGGACAATCTGGGCCACAAGAACAAACGGCTGCTCCATCCGGGCGCCAAGCGGGGCACGTCGTTCCAGCCGGATCACGATGTCCACGCCGCCGCCGGCATGGCCTGCACCGACTGCCACAAACCGCAAGGCCACAAGATCCCGCGCGGGACCATGGGTGTTGACCTGGTGGCCAACGACCTGCCCGGCAGGAAGGTCGATTGCGAGTCCTGCCATACGGCGGCCCCCCACGTGAAAGACCCGGAGGATCGGGCGCTGCTCAACGGCCATGTAGCCCGCGTCTCCTGCGAGGCGTGCCATATCAAGAAACTGCGCGACGACAACACCGTGCTGCGCGACTGGATCCATCCGGTCTGGAACGAGGAGGAAGGGGCCTTCGTCTTCAAGGATGTCTTTCAGAGCGGCTTGGCGGGACGCGGTTTCACCTTCCTGTGGTTCAACGGCAACGGCACCTTCCTGGCCAATGCCCTGGGCGACAACCCGGTGGGCGACGGCTCCTACAACCCGTTGATGCGCCAACTGGCCAGAATCGAGGACCCCATGGCCATCGAGGCCATCCGCGCATCTGCCATGGAACTGGCAAAAACCTATCCGGACCTCGACGTGGAAAAATATGTCAAGGAGGCCACCGATCCCCTTTCGACCCTCTCCCCGGAGATGCTGGAGAAACGCAAGAAAATGATCGAAGAAAAGATCCGCCCGATCATGGCCAAGGGACAAAGCAAGATCTATCCCTTCAAGGTGTTCAACGCCATCATGTACGAGGACATGAACAACCAGGGACCCTTCGGCGCGATGATCCTCCCCTTCGACTATCCGTCCTACTACGAGGGAGGCGATCCGCTGGCCTCGGTGAAGAGAGCCATCGGCCATCCGATCATCCGGCGCATGTACCAGACCCCGTTCAAGCTCTTCATGATGGACGAGTTCATGCGCTACTTCGGGGTGGAGAAATGGCAGGCGGAATACCCGCTGGACAAGGAAGGCAACTTGAAAAACGTCGAGGCCCACTGGATGCGACAGATGGGTTCGCTGATGATCAACCACGGCATTCGCAAAGAGGGTCGCGGCTGCAAGGATTGCCATGCCAAGAGCGGCATCCTCGACTTCGTCGCCCTGGGGTATCCGCCGGAACGGGCGGAAGAACTGCGCAACCTGCCGGAACTGCGGTAAACTCCTGGCGATGGATCACAACCGGGCGGGGGAGACCCCGCCCGTACTCTCGGATCAAGACTCGGGACACATACGCGAGGCTCCGCTTGACCCGCAGTACATAAGCAAGGAGAGGAACCATGTCACGAGCAATGGTTGGCGCCAACAACAGGTTGTCCCTGCGGATTCATCCCGACGACAAGGCCACGCTGATGCGTGCCGTCGCGCTGACGCATACTGACCTGACGGACTTTGTCTTACAAAACGCATTACAAGCCGCAAAGGCCGTGATCGATCAAGCCGAACGAGTCGAGCTTTCCGAACGCGACAGCCTGCGCGTTCTCGCACTTCTGGAAAATCCACCAGAACCGAACGCAAAATTGCTGGCTGCGGCGGATGCGATGCCGACATTGCCATGACTCTTCCGGTTTCGTCGAGGCACACCGGGATGGATCACAACCGGACGGAGGAGGCTCCGCCCGTACTTTCCAGGCCGATCACCGGCAAGAGAGGCTGGGGCAGGCACTCCCTGCACCGGCTCCGACTGACCACCTCGAATTCGCTCATCAACCCCACCGGGGCCTGCACGAGGAACTGCACCGCCACCCCGGATTCGGTCAATCTGGACACCTGACAGGGAATGATGCGGCACAGCGTCAAGGGCATGAGATGCAACAGGCCGGTTTCCCCCACATCGATCCGGATGGGTGGATACCCCAACTCGAACAGGAGGCCGCTGTCACTGACATTGATCGTCATGCCGATGTAGGCGCGCATGCCGCTCAATTCCAGCAGCACCCTGGTCTGCAACTCATAGCGTTCCGCCCGTGTCGGGCATACATCGGCATTCTGCATGGCCTGAGATCCGTTATAAACGATCATTAAGCTGAATGCTACCATAACAGACCACTTTGTGACGATCAAGGAAGAATTTGTCACAATGTACCCGCTTGCCAGAGTCTGTCATTTGGGCCATGATGTTGCCGCGCCGCAACCCACCGCGACCAGACCTCTCCATGGATGATGGACATGGCATGAATCTCCCGCTCCCCTCCCCCATCCGGGGCAATCTCGCCATCCTGGCCACGGCGCAAGGGCTGTTGACCCTCAACAACGTCACCCTCGTCGCGGTCAACGGCCTGATCGGCCTGGCGCTCGCCGAGGACAAATCCCTCGCCACCCTGCCGCTGGCGACCTTCGTGGCCGGCTCCGCCCTGGCCTCGCTGCCCGCGTCGTTTTACATGCAGCGCCACGGACGCGTCCGGGGATTCCGGTTAGGCGCCCTTCTCGGTCTCTGCGGCAGCCTCATCGCCGTGATCGGACTGATGCGCCAGGCTTTCCTGCTGATCTGCCTGGGGAGTTTGTTCTCCGGGTTCAACAACGCCTTTGCACAGCAGTACCGTTTCGCTGCCGCCGATACCGCTCCCGATGCGTGGAAGAGCCGCGCCATCTCCCTGACCCTGGCTGGCGGCATCCTCGGCGGGGTGCTGGGGCCGGAAATGGGAAAATGGACCCGCCACCTGCTGGAACCGATGTTTCTGGCCTCCCATGCCTCGCTGGTCGTTCTTGCACTGTTCGTCTGGCTGCTCCTCGGTCACCTGCGCATCCCCCTGCCCGAAGCTGCGGCACAACGCGAACCCGGCCGCCCCCCATGGCGCATCGTCACACAGCCGGATTATCTGGTGGCGGTGCTGTGCGCCACCACCGGATACGGGGTCATGAACCTGCTGATGTCCGCAACGCCACTGGTGATGCAGGGGTGCGGCCACACCTTCGACAATGCCGCCCTGGTGCTGGAGTGGCATGTGTTGGGGATGTTCGTCCCCTCGTTTTTTACCGGATCGTGGATTCAACGCTTCGGGGTGAGACGGATCCTGCTGGCGGGGGTGTTGCTGCTGTTCGGCTGCAATGCCATTGCCCTGAGCGGCAGATCGCTGGCCCATTTCTGGTGGGCGTTGTTGCTCTTGGGGGTGGCCTGGAATTTTCTCTATATCGGCGGCACCACGCTGCTGACCACCACCCACCATCCCAACGAAAAGGCGGTGGCGCAAGGGATCAACGACTTTCTGATTTTCGCCGTGCAGACCTTTACGGCGCTCTCGTCCGGGATGATCGTCAATCGAGGGGGCTGGGACGGGCTGAACCACGGGGCGGTACCGGCCACGGTCGCGACCATGCTGGCCATCGTGCTGTTGCGCGCCAGGACGCCAGCCCCGACGCGCGCGTCATGAGGCCGGGGTCCCGAAGGGGAATTGAAATTTCTCAACGTCCGGAGAACATCTTGAAAATGGTGAGAATGAACAGCGCCTGCCCGACGGCCACGCCGAACATCCATTTGATGGTCTCGGCTTTGGCTTCGGCGATCTCACGGCGAACTTTTTCGATTTCCAAGGTTACTTCCTTGATGTCTCCTTTGGTGGCCATTTCCTCGAGGCGGGAATCGCGCACCTCGCGCAAAGCGGAAACCACCTCCTCGGCCTGACTGTCGGTGAACCCGGCAGCCCTGACACGCGTCATGAGGTCTGGTCCTGTTTGCCAGGAATTCCGGCAGGCTTCATCGAAAGACGGTCTGCAATGAATCGGCCTTGAAAATTCTCGTGATCCAGGCAGTCAGATCTTCCAAACTGGCGGAGCCGACCTTTTGTTGGATCGACTCCGGGACCGAACCGAAACGCTCTTGGAGCAACAAAAGCAGGGTTTCCGCTTTGCCTTGCTGCAGGCCCTTTTCCATTCCCATTCGCTCAATACTAGACATGTATGGCATTTTTTGGCTCTCCTCGAAGGCGAAGATCTCTTCCCGCAGCCGGGCATCCAGTTCTTTGGGCAAATGCAGCACCCAGTCGATGAAGCGAAACAGGTCGATCACCTGTTGGCGGGTAAAACCACTCTGGTAGAGGTTGCGGATCATGCGCGATTTGACTTCCAGGCGCTCATCCATCCGCTGCCGGGTTTTTTTGGCGTGCCAGTACGCCAGGGTCACAATGGCGAACGGATTGGTGGAGTCCAACAAATCCGCTTCGACGAAGTCCATCAGTTTGACTGCCGTGAACCGATAATTCAGGCGCGTTCCCCACAATTCGTACTGGAACGCCTCGGGCCGCCACTGGACGCTCTCGTCCGCCAGAACCGCCAATCCCACCACCAGCTTTTGGTAGAGGTCGAACGCCCGGTACTGATAAACAAACATCCCTTCAGCAAAATTCGCTTTCCGATCGCCCTGGATCTCGATATGGATCAGCACCCAGTTCTCGTTGCCGTCGCGCCTCCACACTTTTACCAATTTGTCCATGCGCCGGTCGCCGATCTCGGCTTCACGGGTGATGCGGGCCAGTTCGGTGTCGAGAAACTCGTATCCCCGTTCCCAGTCGATGTCATTATGCGCATCTGGCAGAAAAAAAACAAGAAAATCTCTGAAATAACTCTCGACGATCTCCTTCCAGGGCACATCGAACTGATCGTTCTGGCGTTTTTCCTTGTCTCCCTCCATTGCCATTATCGTCCTCCTCGCATGGTCGAACCGGCATCCTTAAGAGGCGACACGGGTTCACGCAATCTCCGTCACCGTCACGCTCATCTCCCCCTCGGCCAGGCGCACGCGCAAGGTGGCGCCGGGGTGGGTCAGGGTGGGAGATCGGAGAATGCGGCCCTGATCATCCCACACCAGGGCATAGCCGCGTGCCAGCACCTGAACTGGCGAAATGGCCTCCAGACGCACTTGCAAAAGACGCAGCTTTTCCCACTGGCTGGCCAGACGCGTATTCACAAGGTCCGTCAAGCGACCCTGGGCGCGTTCCAGACGGGCGGCGTGCAAAGCCAACTGACGATTGGCCGGCCAGCCATTCAGGCGGGTCGTCAGGTGGAGAGCGGTCTGTCGGCGTCGTTGCAGCAAAGCGCGCACGGCCAGATGCAGGCGCTGCTCCAGTTCGTCGCAACGCAAACGGGCGTGCTCGATGCGGCGTCCGGGATGGAGCAGGCGTCCTTGCGACACTTTCAGGCGCTCGGCGCGGCGGGTCAACCCGACGGTCGCCACCCGGAGCAGACGTGCCCGCAGGGCATCGAGCCTGGCCAGCAACACGGCTTTCTCCGGCATGGCCAACTCGGCGGCCACGGATGGGGTGGAGGCGCGGGCGTCCGCCGCCAGATCCGCCAGGGTGACATCGATTTCATGACCGATTGCAGAGATCACCGGAATGGGAGAGGTGGCAATGGCCCGTACCACGCTCTCGTGGTTGAACGCGGACAGATCCTCGGCGGAACCGCCGCCACGACCGCACAGGATCACCTCCGCGCGGCCATCGCGGATCAGCAGGGTCAGGGCGCGGACGATCTCTTCCGCCGCCCCCTCCCCCTGCACGCGGGCATGCGCGAGAATGAGATGAAAATTGGTGAAACGACGCTCAAGGGTGCGAGTGATGTCGTGAATGGCGGCCCCAGATGCCGAAGTAACCACCCCGACGGCGGCGGGCAGCATGGGGAGCCGGCGCTTGCGGGCGGGATCGAACAACCCCTCGGCGCCAAGTTTGGCATGCAGGGCGAGCATCCGCTCCCGTTCGCCGCCGGCCCCCTCCAGCCGCAACCCCTCGACGATCAGTTGATACTCCCCACGCGGGACATACAGGGCGATGCGCCCGGTGACCACCACCGCTTCCCCGCCCTTGGGCAGATTGGGAATGCGCAGACGGTTGCCCCGCCAGATCACCGCCCGGATGCGCGATCCGGCATCCATGAGCACGAAATAAATATGACCCGACGGATGGACCTTCCAGTCCGCCACCTCGCCACGCACCTGGAGATAGGGAAAACCGTTCTCCACCATATCCCGGATCGCCTCGTTGAGCCGGGTGACGGTCAGGCAGTCGCCAAAATCGATCATGGCATCACCCGATGACCCCCTTCAAGCGATCCAGATCGGCGCGGCTCCCCAAACACAAGATCTCCTCGTCGCCGGCGAACCGGTAATCGGGCATCGGGTTGAGACTCAAGTCCCCGCCGGTAGGCTGCACCGCCACCACCGTGCAGGCGAAATTGCTGCGCAGCATGGCGTTGCGCAGGCTCTTGCCCCGCAGAAAGGAACGCATGGGCACATGAATACGCTCCAGTTCCAGATTGAGGTAGTTCATGGGGGTCTGGGCGAAATCCCCCACCTGCTGGCGCATGATGTCGAGCTGATCCCGAAACCCCAGACAAATCAGCACATCCCCGGAAGTGAAACGCGCCTTCGGATCCAGCTTGAACACCACCTTGCGCTCATGCACCATCCCCACCAACTGCACCCGGTAGTGGGAACGGAATTCGGCGTCCTCGAGTTGGACGCCGATCAGGGAGGAGTTGGGTCCCACCCAGATCTGGGCCATTTCCAGCTTGTCCATGACATTGTCGATGGCAATCTGGCAGGCGGCCCGCTTCAGGCGTTCCAGATCCAGCTTGTGACCGAGGCAGATCAGCACATCCCCGGCGATCAGGCGGTAATCCGGCGGCGGGGTATGCAGCATCTTCACCCCCTGCGACAGAATCCCCACCACGTAGGCGTTGTACTCCTCCCGCAACCGGGAGTCGCGCAACAGGGTGAAGTCGAACACCGCGCCAGGGGTGATGACGATCTCCTCCGCCACCAGGTCGGCATACCCCTGGTTGAGGGCGAGGTTGAGAAACTGGAGGGCATTGGGACGGATGGCGGTCTGTGCCAGGTGCTGTCCGGCGTTCTGATAGGGGGAGACCACCCGATCCGCGCCGATGCGCAGCAGGCGCTGCTCCGAGTTCGACTGATTGCCGCAGGCCACCACGAAACATTTGGGGTTGATCTCGCGCGCCATCATGATGATGTAGACATTGGTCGCCTCGTTGAGGATGGTGCTGATCACCCCGGCGGCGCTGGAGAGGCGCGCCCGTTCCCAGGTCCGGGCGTCGTTGACGTCGCCGCGAATGGCGATCCACCCTTCGGCCAGGGCGGCGTCCACCCGCTCCTGATCGGTGTCGATGGCGATGAAATTCCGATTTTCCGAGACCAGGCTCTGACAGGTGAACTGCCCCAGGGCCTGCAGACCGCATACGATAAAGTGATTCTGCAACCGGGCGATCTTTTGCTCCATGTGGTACTCCTTGAGGTTGAATACGCGATCCGTGAATACCGAAACGATGAGCGAAGTCAGCATGACGGTCACCGCCATGCCCATCAGCACCCCCAGCGAGGCGATGAAGCGGCCCGTATCGGTTACCGGCGTGATATCCCCATAGCCGACCGTGGTGATGGTGATGATGGTCCAATAGAGCGCATCGCCGAGATCCTGCACACGTTCATTGATCCTATGCTCCACGACGAAGAAGGCCACCGCGGTCATGCCCCAGATGGTGATCGCCGCATAAAGCAGGGAGACCATCTCGTAACTGCGTTCGCCGATGATGTTGGAAAAGAAACTGACCCGCCGCGAGTAACGAAACAACTTCAGTAGATGCAACACCCGCATGAGATGAAAAGATGGCAACAACGGCAGGATCGCCACCAGATCCACCAGGGACAACGGTCGCAACATCCAGCGCAACTTGTTGCGCAGGGCGAAGGAGAGGGCATGCAGGATCTCGACGGGGCGCTTGTCCTGGTAATGGCTGCGATGGTATTCCGCAACGGCGGCGCGGTAATCCTCGACCAGGGAGGTATTGATCCACCAGCGCAGCAGGTATTCCACCGTGAACAAAGCGGTCACCAGGTCGCCAAGGAGCGTGAAGCTGCCCTGCAGTGGCGTGCCGACGCTCTGCACCTCCATCACCAACAGCCAGATCGAGACGCACACCAGCACGATCATGGCGTAATGATAATAAATCCGGTAAGGAGAGCCAGGCTCTTCCATGTACCCATAAAAGCGCCGCCTGGCGCCCCGCAACCGCATACTCCATGCACTCATGCGCGTCCGCCGCCACGTAGGATAGGGATGAAAATCGGGCCGACAGCATATCACGTCCGAGTTGAGGGACGCACGGTTCTTTCTTGTAATATCAAGAAATTGAATTGCGATTCACATGATACGCCCCGGCGCGCGCCAGAACGCTTCAGATCTCCGCGTCGAAGCCGCTGCCCAACCCCAGGGCGCGGGCGCGTTCGGCGCGCATTTCCGTTTCCGGCAGTTTGGCCAGATCCAGGGAGTGCAGAGGCACCTCGGCGGCGATCATGGCGCGGCGCAGATCGCCGATGCCGGCGCGCAACTCGGTCAAGGCGGCCTCGTCGCGCGCCGCGATGGCCACCCGCAACAACCCCTCCCCATACGCCAGGCGTGCCTGCACCATCCCCAGCCGGGTCATGTGCAAGGAAAGCAGAACCGAATGCAGCCTCTCCTTGGCGGATTTGCGCCCGCGTTCCTTTTCCTTCTCCTCGCGCCAGATCGCCTCGCCCACTCCGCCCTCGTGCATCCAGAACAGGCGATACCCCAGCAACACCGAACCATCCTCCGGCGTGGCCACCTGCGGCAGGAGATGCTGCATCGCCAGGGCGTCCCCCAGCATGCGCAACCCGGAGCGCGCGCTGCCCGATTCCGCCGCATCCGCCTGGCCGGCGCGCGCGGGGGTTGCCTCCAGATCCGCCGCCGCCTGCCGCAACCGCGCCACCGAGCGCGCCACCTCACGGGGATCGTGATTCTCCAGCAAACGCGCCAGACGGGTCATATCCCCCTTCATCAGCCCCTTGAACGAAAGATCGGGCAACGCCTCGCGCGCCACCTCGGCCAGCAGTGGGGAGGAACGCAACAGCGACTGCAACAGATCCGGCGCCCGCATCAGGCCGCGCGACGCCGACCGCGCCAGGGAGGCCGCAGCCGCCGAGTCGCTGGAGAGCAGACGCAAGGTCACCTCCGGGACCAGGCGCATCACCTCGAGCGTCACCTGATCGCCGACACGCAAGGCCTGTCCGCCGGTGAAAGTAAAACCACTGCCATTGGGAAATCTTACGACGCCTTGACCGTCCGGGGAGGTCTGGCTGATGCGACCCTCCAGCACTCTGCCCTCGGTCAATGGGGGGGGGGAAGCGGGCGTCGGGGTGGGGGCGGTGGGATCGACGGGTCCGTTCAGCACACCGGAAACGATCATGGCCACCCCGCGCCCTGTGGTGTATCAGGAAAAATCGTCCGGATTCCTGCCGAGACGCTTCAAGAGGCTGACCTCCTCGACCGCCAGACCGGTTTCGTTGATGACCCGTTCCTCGTCCACGCCGTTGGCCAGCAACAGCCGGGCTTCCCGGTAGGCATCCGACATGTTCGAGCCACCGCCGCCGACCATGACATCGCTCATCTTGCCCATGGTCCCACCGGCCATCGGCCGGGACAGAAACCGCAAGTCGGCCTGGATGCCCTGCAAATCCTTGCGCAATTGTTCCGGTATGGCGGAGATGGCCGATTCGAAGCGCTCCTCGAAGGCCGCGATCTCACGCCGGATCATGCTCATGTACTCGGTGGGATCCAGCGATTCCACTTCTGGTTCCGCGCGTGACAGTTTCAGTTCTTCCCGCAGCTTTTGAATCTGCAGAAAGACCAGCGTCAACGCCAGGTAGAGCGTCCCGAAACAGACCACCACCATCAGATTCCAGATATTCATGTGAGTCTCCCCAATACCCGACGCATTTTGGCCCGCATGCGCATGGCGGCCTTACTGTGCAATTGGGAGATGCGCGATTCGGTCAAGCCGAGCACCTCTCCGATTTCACTCATCGTCAACTCCTCGAAATAATACAGGCTCACCACCAGGCGTTCCTTTTCCGGCAACGCCGTGATCGCCTCCGACAACGACAGCCGCAACTGGCTCAATCCGATGCTGTCCACCGGGTCCACGACGCCCGGGTCGGCCAGCATCTCCATGACGTCCCAATCCTCTTCCTCCATGGAGGGGCGCAGATCGTCAAAAGAGAGGATGGAGATCCCGCGCACGGCATCCAGGTTACGATAAAATTCGTTCAGCGTCATCCCCAGATGCGAGGCGACCTCCTCGTCTTCCACGGCCTTGCCATGCACCCCTTCCAGCATCAGGTAGGCATCCTGAATATGGGTGGCGGTTTGCCGGACGGCGCGGGGAACCCAGTCCATGGAGCGCAGTTCGTCCAGGATGGCCCCGCGCACGCGGAATTCGGCATAGGTTTGAAACTTGATGCCCCGATGGGGATCGAATTTGGCGATGGCATCGATCAGCCCAAGGATTCCCACCTGGATCAGGTCGTCGATCTCCACCGACTGGGGCAGTTTCAGGGAGATCCGGTTGGCCACGTATTTGACGATCGGGGCGTATTTCAGGATCACCTCATCGCGGGTCATCCCCTCCCAGAGGCTGCCCTGATCCTTGTCCGGGGCACTCTTGTGGTGCTCTGCCTTGTCGGCCACGGCGGCCCCGCCGATCATGAGGTTTCCCGCTGCCCGGAATCCTTCAGCAGCCTCCTCCAGAAAAAGATCATGCGGCCATCCTCCTGACGCCTTTCCCGCCACAGACGCATCAGGCTCTCGGCGAGGCGGACGAAGGAGCGGGAGACGGCGGCGTCGGGATGGGCGACCGAAACCGGCTTTTGCTGCCGCACCGACTGGGCCAGCAGGGTGTCCTCCGGGATGAAGCCGACATAGTTGATGCCGATGCTCAGGAACTTGTCCGCCACCTGGGAGAGGGTGCGGTAGACATCCTTGGCCTCGCTCTCGTCGCGCACCTGATTGACCACCAGGTCGAACTGGGAGGCGCGATGGTTCAGGAAGAGGACCTTCATCAGGGCGTAGGCATCGGTGACGCTGGTGGGATCCGGTGTGGCGACGATCATGATCCGTTCCACGGCCAGCACGAAGAAGCGCACGTTTTCGGAAATCCCGGCCCCGGTATCCACCAGGACCACGTCGAACTCGGCGTTCCAGTTGTCGATGCAATCCATCAGGACCAGCTTCTGCTCCTCGGTGAGGGCGGAGAGTCCGGCGACCCCGGAGGTCGCCGGCAGGACGGTGATCCCTTCCGGTCCGGCCATCGCCACCTGATCGAGGGTCAGACGCCCGTCCAGCACGTCCTGGATGGTATGGTCCGGCTGCTGCAGGCCCAACACCACGTCGATGTTGGCCAGCCCCAGGTCGGCGTCGATCAGCAGGACCTTCAGCCCCTGGCGGGCGTATTGGATGGCGAGATTGACGGTCACCAGGGTCTTGCCCACTCCCCCCTTGCCGCTGGTGATGGCGAGGGTATGGGGCACCCGCCTTTGGGAGAGTTCGTTGCGGGCGCTGGGCGCGGGCAACGGACCGTCCGTCTGGGCGCTCGCCTTGCGCCGGGCCAGTTCCTTCAATGTAGCGACTTGATTGTCCAGGTCCTTGATCATATCACCCCCGCTGTGCCGCATCCCCGTGATGGGGCATCCCCGGCAAGCACGGATCAAAAAGGTGGATTCCTATTGCATAGGTGAAGCAACTTTCATTCCAAATCACTGATCCAGATCCCGCTCTTCGAGAAACCAGCGCGCCATGGTCTTTGGAGACATCCAGCCGAGATTTTCCGGCACCCTCTGACCGTCGGTGTACATGGTCAGGGGCAGGCCGGCACGCACGGCCACGTTCAAAATCCCGCCATAGGTGACGGTCTCGTCCAGTTTGGTGAAGATCAATCCCGTGGGCTTGAGCACGGAAAAGCGGCGGTAGATCGCCTGCTGTTCCGTTTCGCGCACATTGGCCGCCATGGTCAGGATCACCTCGCGGTCGTCTCCCATGATGGGCAGGAGTCCGGCGGTGGAGTTGACCTGACGGCGATTGTAGGGACTGGAGCCGACGGTATCCACCAACACGAAGTCACAGCGGTTCAGGGAGTGGAGACCGGCCTTGACCTCCGACAGGGTGCGCGCCACCACCAGCCGCACCTGCAACAGCTTGGCGTAGGTCTCCAACTGGGCCACGGCCCCGACGCGGAAGGTATCCAGGGTGATCATCCCCACCGAGCGCTGCCGGTTGAGGATCAGATCGGCGGCCAGCTTGGCCAGGGTGGTGGTCTTGCCCACCCCGGTCGGTCCCACCAGCACGATGACCCGCGACTTGCCATCCAGGGGATCCCGGAACTTCAAGCTGCGGGTAAAGGCCACATCCAGACCGCGTTCCTTGCCGGACTGGTCCATCATGGCGATCTTGCGGGCGATCGGCTCCTCGACGCCATGCATCAGAAGGGTGCCGTAATGGCGCTTGCCGATCACGTCCAGGCCGGAGGCGTCTCCCAGCACCGGATAGTCCGCAGGCAGTTCTCCCAGGGCCATGGGCAACTCCGGAGCCGCATCCTCGCTCTCCCTGGGCGCAGGGATCTCCCTGGCCGAAGGGGCGGCGACGGGAGGCGGCGGCGGGGCGCTCCGTTCGACGCGGGGCCGGGGTTCCGGGGCGCGGGGCCTGCTCTCCAGGGAGGGGCGCTCGATGGGGTCGTCCACCACCGCCGAAAAGCGCCCGCCGGCGGCAGCGGTCGCCGCCGGGCTGGGACAGGCCGTCACCTCGATCAGGGTGCGCCCCAGGGCCATCCCAGGACCGCCCTTCTCGCGGACGCTCCGGGTGGACAAGATCACCGCATCCGGTCCCAACTGCTCCTTGACGACCTGGAGCGCTTCGCGCATGTCGCGCGCCTGAAATTTCGAAACGTTCATCTACGGTCAAATCCTTGACTGTCAGAGGCCATGCCCGCCATTCAGGAGAGCGTCACCGTGCCGAGGGACTGCACGGGAATATTGGTTGGAATCTCGTTTTGCGAAAGCACCGCCAAATGGGGGATGACCGCCTCCGCCGCCTGCTTGAAGAATGGCCGCGCCCGTGCTCCGGTGATGATCACCGGCTGCTGGACATGCGCGGCGATGCGGTCCACGGACTCGCGGATGCGCGCCATCAACAATCCGGCCGCGCGCGGGGCCAGGGAGAGATAGGAACCGTACTCCCCGTCCACGATGGCCTCGTTGACCAGATTTTCGGCATCCGCGCCCAGGATCAGGGCGGAAAGCCGGCCATCCTCGTCCAGATAGCGGGTCACCAGGGAGCGGGCCAGGGACTGACGGGTCAACTCCACCAGTTGCGCCGGCTGCTTGACCACCCGCGCGTAGTCGGAGATGGTCTCCAGGATCGTGCTCATGTCGCGGATGGAGACCCGTTCCCGCAGCAGGCCCTGCAACACCTTCTGCAGGGTCCCCAGGGTGATGATGTGGGGGATCAGTTCCTCCACCAGCTTGGGCTGGGTCTTGGCGGTCAGGTCCAGCAGGCTCTGGACCTCCTGGCGGTTGAGCATCTCGTGGGCGTGGTTGTGGATCAGTTCGGTGATATGGGTCGCCAGGACCGTGGCCGGATCGACCACGGTATAGCCCATCATCTCGGCGCGCTCCCGGTCGTTGGGGGAGATCCAGAGGGCGGGCAATCCGAAGGCCGGTTCGGTGGTGGGGGTCCCCTCGACGCGACCGGTGACGGCGCCCCCTTCCATGGCCAGATAATGGGAGGTCTTGAGTTCCCCGCGGCCCACCTCCACGCCCCGGATCATGAAGGCGTACTCGCCGGGCCGGAACTGGAGATTGTCCTTGATGTGGATCGGGGGCACCACGAAACCCATGTCCGAGGCGAACTGCTTGCGGATGGAGCGGATCTTGTCGAGGAGCGTCCCCTGCTGGCTCTCGTCCACCAGGGAGATCAGGCCGTAGCCGACATCCAGCCGGAGGAGATCCAGGGAGAGGAAGGACTCGATCGGCTCTTCGACCATGGCCTCGCTCTGGGCGCGCATGGTTTCGGTGCGCGCGGAGACCTGTTCGGCCTTTTCGAGTTTCTTGAAGAGCAGATAGGCCCAGCCGCCCAGCAGAACAGCCAGGATGGCGAACGGCACGGTGGGCATGCCCGGCATGATGGCGAACAGGCCCAGCACCCCGGAACTCAACAGGATGACCCTTGGCTGGGCCGTGATCTGGCCGCCGACATGTTCGCCGAGGTTCTCGTCCGAGGAGGCGCGGGTCACCAGAAAACCGGCCGCCGTGGAGATGACCAGGGCCGGAATCTGGGCCACCAGGCCGTCGCCCACGGTGAGGATGGTGTAGATGTTGGCCGAATCGGCTGCGGAGAGGCCGTGCTGACCGACGCCGATGATGAAACCGCCTATGATATTAATAAAAGTAATGATGATCGCCGCCACCGCGTCGCCGCGCACGAACTTCGAGGCACCGTCCATGGCCCCGAAGAACTCGGACTCCTGCTCGATCTCCTTGCGGCGTGCCTTGGCCTCGCTTTCGGAGATGAGGCCGGAGTTGAGGTCCGCGTCGATGGCCATCTGCTTGCCGGGCATCTTGTCCAGGGTGAAGCGTGCCGCCACTTCGGCGATGCGCCCGGCGCCCTTGGTGATGACCACGAAGTTGATGATCACCAGGATGCCGAAGATGATCATCCCGACCACGGGATTGCCCCCCACCACGAACTGGCCGAACGAGCGGATCACCTCGCCCGCCGCTGCCTCGCCCTCGCCGCCGTGCAGGAGGATCACACGGGTGACGGCGATATTGAGTGCCAGCCGGAACAGGGTGGTGATGAGCAGAATGCTCGGAAACGAGGAGAAATCCAGGGGTTTGTGGACATAAACGGTCGTCAGCAGGATGACGATGCCGAGCGAAATGTTGACGGACAGGAAGATATCCAACATCCACGAGGGCAAGGGAATGATCATGATCGCCAGGATCGCGATCACGCCAGCCGCCATCAGGATGTCGCTGAATCCGCTGAATCTCTTGAAATACCGAGACATATTCCGTACCCTTTCTCCGTGTGAACGCCCCATGCGCAACGACGCGGGGAATCGAATGAGGCATCGAGCAATTTTTATGCCTTGTTCATCTCCGCAAAATCCGCGACAATGAGGTCAAGGCAGCCGTTTTCCGTTTACCATTCACCAACTTGCCGAACGGATTTTTTCAGATGAATGCCACTCCTGCCACTCCCCAATCGGTCGGCATCGTCCAGACGGAATACGTGGATCTGTTCTCGGACGGCCAAACCTCCCTGGCGCTGGATTGCGGCGCCACACTGGCCCCGGTACGGGTGGCCTACGAGACCTATGGCCGGCTGAACGCGGACAAAAGCAACGCGATTCTCCTCTGCCATGCCCTGTCGGGCAACGCCCATGCCGCCGGCCGCCACCACGAAAACGACCGCAAGCCCGGCTGGTGGGACAACTTCATCGGGCCGGGCAAACCCTTCGATACCGACCGTTATTTCGTCATTTGCAGCAACAATCTGGGCGGTTGCGACGGCTCCACGGGTCCCTCCAGCATCAACCCGGCGACCGGACGCCCCTTCGGCCTGAGCTTTCCGATGATCACCATCGCCGACATGGCGCGACTGCAAAAGGCGCTGATCGATCATCTGAGGATCCCGCAACTGATGGCCGTGGCGGGCGGGTCGATGGGGGGAATGATCGCCCTGCAATGGGGGCTGGATTTTCCGGACGCCATGCGGGCGGTGGTCGTCATCGCCTCCACCCCGCGGCTGTCGGCCCAGAACATCGCCTTCAACGCCGTGGCGCGTCAGGCCATCATGGTGGATCCCCATTTCAACGGCGGGGATTATTATGGCGAGGGGGTCGAGCGACCGGTCAACGGGCTGGCCCTGGCCCGCATGATCGCCCACATCACCTATCTGTCGGAAAAGGGGCTGCACGAAAAATTCGGCCGCCAATTACAAGACCGCAAACAACTGTCATTCGGTTTCGAGCGGGATTTCGCGGTGGAGAGCTATCTTCACTATCAGGGATCGACCTTCGTCAAGAAGTTCGACGCCAACACCTACCTTTACATCACCAAAGCCATGGACTATTTCGATCCCTTCCCGGATCCGGAGACCACGGCCAAGCGTCTGCTCGCCTTCAATGCCCGGCTGCTGGTGATCAGCTTCGACACCGACTGGCGGTTCGACACCTCCCGCTCCAAGGAGCTGGTGAAGATGCTCAACTGGCACCGGAAGACCGTCACCTTCGAGCAGTTCCGTTCGATCCACGGCCACGACGCCTTTCTGATCGACGACCCGCACTACATGGAATCGCTGTCGTCGTTTCTCAAACGGCTGCTGTCGGAGATCCGCCACCCCAAGGTGGCCCTGACGTAATATCGATCAGGGTTCCGGCGGACAGGTGCCCGGATCGCTCAGGAAGGCCCCGACCCCGCCGGATTGCAGACGGGTCAGATAACATTGATAATGGGAAATCCAGGCGCGGGGCCTGGCATCGGCCAGGAGGCCGGGGACGTTGTTGACGTCGGCGGCCCCCACCTCGATCCGCTCGATGGACAACCCCTCCAGGAAGGCGTGCAGCAGGAGCATGTCGGTGACGAAGGTGGCCACATGGCGGGGATCGCAGGTCGGCCTGGCATCGGTGAATCGGCAGCCGTCGAGGGCGGCGAGGATGCCGGCGTCATCCAGGGTGCTCAACCGGCGGATGGCTTCGGCGAGCGGACGGCGACCGAAACCGTTCTCGTCCACTTCGCCGCTGGCGGGGAAAAGATGACGCAGGATAGGATGGATCTCCCTGACCACCGTGGAACTGACCGCCGTGACCCGCGCGCCCTGCCCCAGCCGCTCCCTGGCTGCGGCCACCTCCGGGCCGAGGATTTTTCCGGTTGCCGCCAACGCCCCCTCGCCCACCGGATTGGGGGCGCAGTCGGGATTGGCGCTGTTTCTCGCCGATTGGCAAAACCGCTTGCGCCAGGATTTCTGACCGAGCGGCGCCCCCCAGCCATTATCGCGGCTGGCGAACTGCATGCTGCCGCCGCCGATATCGAGGACGAAGGGGGTTTGCAGTTTGTCTTTCAGGATGCGTTGCGCGGCGAGATGGGCATAGCTCCCCTCCACCTCCTGGGGGATCACGAAGAAGTGGACTCCGGCGCGCTGATGGAAGGTGGCCAGGGTGGCGGCCACATCGGCCCGTTTGCCCTTTTCCAGGGCGTAGCGCCAGGCGGAATACCCCCCTGCCACGGCCGCGCAGTTCTCCCCCGCGCCGATCTCCTGCGGCAGATCCCGGAAGGCGGCGATGGTGGCCTCGTTGGTCACGTCGATGCGGTTGTCCGGCCAGACGTCCTCCAGGTAGTCGATCCTGACCTTGGCGACCTTTCCCACATGATTCGCCCCGGCCCGCACGCCGGAGGAGCCGACATCGAAACCGACGAGACACTCCGCCCCTGCGGACAGAGGCATGAGCAGCAGCCACAGGCAGAGCATCGGCATCCGGAAAGCGATGGAGCGTGGCGTGACATGACCGGAAGGCATTTTTTCTCCACCTATTGATTGAAGAAGCGGCTCAGTTTAATTTCGGTTACAGGTTTATTGACCTGAATTCTATAATAATTATTTACAGATCGTTGATTGGTGCCGTTAATAGATGTTGACCTTTTCAGAATCGCATCCCAATACACCACAGCATAATATTTTTTATAACCATTAAAATTCAACCCGTGAAACGATTTCAACAAGGAGCAATAATAATCAATAATACATTCACAACTATAAAATTTTTCCTTAACATCCGGAGATTTTACTTCTTCTGATTTTAATTCTACAAATAATATAAATTTAATATTATTATAGATTCCGATCAATAAATAATCGCATCTTTTTAATTCGCCTGCGTTGCCAGCAAGACCGAAATACTTCTTCATATCCCCTGGATCAATTCGATCCATCCTTAACAGCACCGAACCTGCCGGAATGGGGGAGAGATGGATTTCTTTAATAAGAGACATCGGTTCCGATTCCACCAGAATGGCCTTATCCCCATTCACGGGAACAAAAAAATCGGGAAGCAACAGCCGATCCAGGATCTCACGAGGCGTCATGATACATCTAATCTCCAAAATAGATATCATCTTGAATTCGATTCATATCATTGATCGTCTCGTCAAATGTAATCGCTTCGATTCCATGTTCCGCCGTGATCCTGGCTGGCACCAACGTCAAATTCCTGGTTCTGCGTTGATACCCCTCCAGCAAGACCAGTTCCTTGCGCGCCATGTAGACCCGGACCCGATCCGGGGCCAACAACTCATCCGGCCTGTAACCCTCCCGTTCGGCGATTTGTTTGAGATGTGGCTGATCCATGGACAATAAAATCAGACTGTTCAATTCTTTGATAATATAATCACTGTGCGTAGTAATAAAAATTTTAACGCCTTTATTGACCAAACGCACAAACAATCTGGCCAACTTCCTCTGATTGACCGGATGCAGATTCAATTCCGGCTCATCCACCATCAGGATATCCCCCTCCTTGACGATATGTTGCAAATAAAACCCAATATCCAACAAGGAACGGACAGCGCTTGAGCTTTCACTCATCTTTAAAAAGATTTTTTTATTATTTTTTGGGCTGAAAAATATTTCATCGTTATTGTCAATACTATAATTACCACCAATAATCTCCACAAAATCCTCCAGGAGATCGGGATGCGTGGTATTAAGAAAACTTTTATTACTTATCTCCCCGTGCAATTGACGAGTAAAATCGACATTAACCTTGACCGGCAGAGGGTAATCGGCATAACTGCTCGCCATCAATTCCCGCGGATCCTTGTCCGGCTGCGCCCCCATCCTTTCCAGCAAACGATTGCGATTGAAATTCAACTCCTTCTTGAAAATGGCCGCCCCAGTGCGCTCGGCACTCGCAATAAAAGCACTCGGAAACGATGGAGAGTAAATAATATTTCTCAAACCCTCTGCGATCCCATCCAGGATCGCCCTGTCCGGCACAACCCGATCCTCCAATACAAAAACCTCTATCTCGTCAGATTCTCGTGCCTTAGCAATACGCAAAAATCTATTTTTTCCATTATAAAAAGGAAGCACTTTTCTTTCGGATTTTAAAATTTTAAGATCAAAAACCGACCCATCGAACAATTTTTCATCTGATCCAAAAACAATATTAATTTGACTGGAATACTGTTCACAAGCATCACGAAGCACGTGATCGAATTGATCCAGCAAATGATTGATATCCAACTTGACATGCCCGGTTTCTTGCAACTGCCTCAACACGATGCTCGAAATCTCAGGAACGCATAAATGCTTTCCCCACGCCAAAAAACCATGCAAGGCATAGGTCGCATACGTCTTGCCCGAATTGTTCTCCCCACACAAAATGGTCAGATCGCCAAGCTCGAATTCTGCTTGCGGGAGCGGACCCAAATTTTTCAAAGTGATCTTCATGCTCGCCCCGATCCATCCGTCACAACGAAAAACCATCCGGTTTGACAATACAGAAAACGTGCCATAAAATAAAGTCTTTTCCAAAAAATCACCCATTTGCCGAAAGGAGTCCCCATGGAGATCAAGGAGATTCTCGCCCGCACGGTCACTGGCCGCTCCCTCTCCCAGGAGGAGGCGCGCTGGATGATGGAGCGCATCATGTCCGGCGAGGTGACCGATGCACAGATCGGCGCCTACCTCACCGCACTGCGCGTCAAGGGCGAAACCGTGGACGAAATCGCCGGGTCGGCGCAGGCCATGCGGGAAAAAGCGCTGCGGGTGAATGCCGGCGACGGGGTGGTGGTGGATACCTGCGGAACCGGCGGCGACGGGTTGGGCACTTTCAATATCTCGACCACCGTTGCCTTCATCGTCGCTGCCTGCGGAGTGACGGTGGCCAAGCACGGCAACCGCTCCATCACCTCGAAAAGCGGCTCCGCCGACGTGCTGAGCGCCCTGGGGGTGAACATCGATCTGGAACCGCCCATGGTGGAACGCTGCCTGCGCGAGGCAGGGGTGGGCTTTCTTTTCGCCCCACGCCATCACGGAGCCATGAAACACGCCATGGGGCCGCGCCGGGAACTGGGATTTTTCACGATTTTCAACCTCCTGGGACCATTGACCAATCCGGCGGGCGCCGCCCGGCAACTGATCGGGGTGTTCGACGAGAAATGGGTGGAACCCGTGGCACGCACCCTCGGCCGCCTGGGATCGCAACGCGCCATGGTGGTCCACGGCCTGGACGGACTGGACGAAATCACCACCACCGGCCCGACGCGCATCGCCGAACTCCACCCCGGCGGCTCGGTGGACATCCGCCTGCTGGAACCGGAATCCCTCGGCATTCCCCGCGCCACCCCCTCCGACCTGAAAGGGGGCGACGCCAGCCACAACGCCGACATCACCCGCCGGATCCTGAGCGGAGAAAAAGGGCCACGACGGGATATCGCCCTGCTCAACGCCGCAGCGGCCCTGATGGTGGCCGACAAGGCGGAGGATCTCGCCAGCGGCATGCGGCTGGCTGCAGACGCCGTGGACTCCGGCCAGGCCATGGAACGCCTGACCCGCCTCGTTTTTCTCTCCCATTCGCCCAAGGATCCCTGAGACCCGCCATGGCCGACATTCTGGACACCATCATGGCCCGCAAGCGCGAGGAGGTGGCCGCCGCCCGCCGCGCGCGCCCCGAATCCCTGCTGCTGGCCGAATGCCGGGGCAGCCCCCCGCCACGCGGATTCGCCCAGTCCCTGCAAGAACGGGTAGCAGCGGAAAAACCCGCCGTGATCGCCGAGGTCAAGCTGGCATCCCCCTCCAAGGGCCGTATTTTCCCGGCCCATCTCCCCTTTCACCCCGACGCCATCGCGCAAGGCTACGCCGACAACGGCGCCACCTGCATCTCGTGCCTGACCGACCGGGACTTCTTCCAGGGGGACGGCGCCTTTATCACGCGCATCCGCGAACGTATTTTATTACCAGTCTTGCGCAAGGATTTTCTTTACGATCCCTACCAGGTCGCCGAGTCCCGCTGGCTGGGCGCCGACGCCGTGCTCCTCATCATCGCCGCCCTGGAGCGCAACCAGGCCCTGGAACTGGAAGCCGCAGCCCTGGAACTGGGCCTGGACGTCCTGGTGGAGGTCCACGACGAGGCCGAACTGGAACTGGCCCATGACCTCGCCACCCCGCTGATCGGCATCAACAACCGCAATCTCAAGACCTTCGTCACCGACCTGACCACCACCTTCCGCCTGTCGCGGCGGGTGGAGGCGGGACGGATCGTGGTGGCGGAGAGCGGCATCCGCGACGCCGACGACGTGTACGCCTTGATGGAGCATCGGGTATTCGCCCTGCTCATCGGTGAGTCCTTCATGAAAGAGGCCGACCCCGGAGCCGCCCTGGGCCGCATGTTGAAAAATCGTGCGACCCCATAAAAAAATCACTCAACCGCCAACCGGTTGCAGCCGATGAAGAGTCCATGGGAGTGAAAGCTTTCTTGCTCGTGAGGAGTACCGCTCATGATCAACGCACTGCAAAACAATACCAACGACGTTCCCCCACCCGCGCCCGAACCGCAACGCAACAGCGAGCCGCCCGCCAACCCGCCGGTGGCTTTACCCCGGCAGGACGTCGTCTCCATCCAACCCCTCGCCGTCCAGATGGAAAAGGCCCGTCAGGCCGCCGAGGAGAGCCAAAGGGAAACGATGCCCGCCACCGGGAGCAGCGACGGCTCGGCGCGACGCGAACCTCTGGAGGCCGAAGTGGAACGACATGTCCGCCTGGCGCGCACCGCCCCGGTGGCCGTCACCCGCTACCTGATGACCATGCAGGACAACCAGGGCAACCCCTGGGCGGATCACACCGGAGGTGTGAACGTGCGGGCCTGACGGATCTCGGCCAGGACCGTGTCGTCCCCTTCCACCGACTCGCGCGCGCGCAGCAGGTCGCACGCCTGGGTGGCCAGGCGCGCGATTCTGCCCAAACTCCAGGCCGCGTGACCCCGCACCAGGGGCGAGGCGTGCGCCAGCAATCCCGCCAGCAAGTCGAGGCGCTCTGGAGGGTCGGCATGCCCCAGGGCCACGGCCACGTTGCGCAAAAAACGAATCCGCCCGAGACGACGCACCGGGGTGTCGCCGAACAGGCGCGCGAACCCTGTCTCGTCCAGCGTGGCCCATGTCCCCCACGCCGCGCCGGACAACTCCGGACGCGGCAGAAACTCCGCCCGGCGGACCACCGGGGCGAAGCGGTTCCATGGACAGGCCGCCAGACACGCGTCGCAGCCGAACACCCGGATTCCCATCGCCTCGCGCATGGCATGGGGAATGGCGCCTTTGCTCTCCACGCTCCAGTAGGCCAGACAGCGCGAGGCATCCAGCCGGTACGGCTCGCGCAGGGCATCGGTGGGACAGGCGCCAAGACAGGCGTCGCAATCGCCGCAATGCCCCCCATCCGGCGCGTCCGGCGGGAGGGGCAGGTCGATCAGGAGTTCCGCCAGCATCAGCCAGCAGCCGAACCCCCGCGTCGCCAACAAGGCGTTCTTGCCCTGCCACCCCAGCCCGGCGGCCACCGCCAGGGGTTTTTCCATGAGCGGCGCGCTGTCCACGCACACCCGCATGGCCACCGGATGGCCCACTTTTTCCGTCAGCCAGACACCGATATCTTGCACCCCCCTTGTCAAAAGGTCATGATAATCCGCATGGCAAGCATAGGTGGCAAGCGCCTCTGGCCGCGACGGCGGACGCTGATTGACCCCCAGAACCAGGATCACCCCGGTCCCCGCCATGAGGGACGCGGGATCGATCCGGGACTCCGGACGCCGCTCCATCCAGGACATGCCGCCATGCCAGCCACGGGCGAGCCAGTCGGCCAGATACTCCCCACGGGGAGGGGGCCGGGGCGCGGCGAAACCGGCCACGTCGAAGCCGCTCGCCAACGCCTGGTCGCGCAAGGACTCTTTCAGTTCCACCCAAGGATTGCTAAACTGGTTCATCCGCATTTTCAACTGGAAAGTAGAATATGATACCCCTGGAACCCTATTATGAACTCTCCGATGCCGAATTGGACAGCCGGATTGGCGCGGCCAAGGCAACCCTGGGAGAACGGTGCGTGATTCTCGGCCATCACTATCAGCGCGAGGAGGTCTACAAGTTCGCCGACCTGACCGGCGACTCGCTGAAGCTCTCCCGGTTGGCCTCCGCGCGCACCGAGGCGCAATACATCGTCTTTTGCGGCGTCAACTTCATGGCCGAGGTGGCGGACATCCTCTCTGCGCCCCAACAGACCGTGCTCCTCCCCGACCTGGCCGCCGGCTGCTCCATGGCCGACATGGCCGATCTGGCCAAGGTGAAAACCGCCTGGCGCGCCCTGGGCGGGGTGATGGACGTGGAAAACCGCGTCACACCCATCACTTACGTCAACTCCATGGCCGACATCAAGGGCTTTTGCGGCGACCACGGCGGGGTGGTCTGCACCTCCTCCAACGCGACCAAGGTCCTCTCCTGGGCCTTCGCGCGACGGGAGAAGGTCCTGTTCTTCCCGGATCAGCACCTGGGCCGCATCAGCGCCTTCACCCTGGGGGTCGGCCTGGACGAGATGGTGGTGTGGAATCCGGAACTCAAGCTGGGCGGCCATGACCCGGAGACCCTGCGTCGCGCCAGTGTGATCCTGTGGGACGGCTACTGCTCGGTGCATCAAATGTTCCAGCCGGCCCACGTGGAACTGTTCCGTTCCCGGATTCCGGGCATCAAAGTAATCGTCCATCCCGAATGCGCCTTCGAGGTGTGCCGCATGGCCGATCATCGCGGCTCCACGGAGATCATCCAGCAGACGGTGCGGGCCGCCCCCTCCGGCTCGCAGTGGGCCATCGGCACGGAGTTGAACCTGGTCAACCGGCTCAAGAACGAAATGCCCGACAAGGGGATCCATTTCCTGTGTCCCACGATCTGCATGTGCTCGACCATGTTCCGCATCGATGCCCAGCATCTGTGCTGGACCATGGAAAATCTGGCGCAAGGCGAGGTGGTGAATGTCATCCGCGTGCCGGAGCGGGAGGCGGCATCCGCGCGGGTGGCGCTCAACCGCATGCTGGAGATCGCCTGATGGCCACCCTGGAGGCGGCCATCGCCCTGGCGGTCACTGCCCACAAGGGCCAGGTGGACAAGGTGGGACAACCCTACATCCTCCACCCCCTGCGGCTGATGCTGCGCCTGGACGAGGAGGAGGAACGGATCGTCGCGGTGCTGCACGACGTGGTGGAGGACACCGATGTCACCCTGGACGATTTGCGGGCCATGGGGTTTTCCCCGATGGTGATCGATGCCCTGGACCGGCTCACCCACCGCCCGGAGGAGTCCTATGACGACTATCTGCAAAAGATCCTCCCGCACCCCCTGGCGCGCAAGGTCAAACTGCTGGACCTGGAGGACAACATGGACATCCGCCGGCTGGATCACCAGTGCCTGGAGAGCGACTGGATCCGGCTGAAAAAATACCGCACCGCCTGGGCCAGGTTGCGGGGCCTGCCGCTGGCATGACGCACAAGGTCTTCCGCGACGCGGTCCACAACATGATCTCCTTGCACCGGGAACGGGAGGGACCGGCGGCGGACCCGGCGGAGTGGGGCGACGCCATGTTGCTGGACCTCATCGATCTGGCGCCGATGCAGCGTCTCCGGCGTATTCGCCAACTGGGTCCGGCGGCGCGGGTCTACCCCTGCGCGGAGCACTCGCGCTTTTCCCACTCCCTGGGGGTGATGCACCTGGCCAAACGGATCCTGGCCACCCTCGCCCCGGCCCATGCCCTCTCCCGCGAGGAGATGTTGCAGGTCAAGGTGGCGGCGTTGTTCCATGACATCGGCCATGGTCCCTACTCCCATGTCTTCGATCATCTGCACCCCGGTCTGGAAAGCCACGAGGCGCGCGGCTGGCGGCTGGTGGCGGGCTGGGGGCCGATCCGGGAGACGATCCGGCGTCATTGCCAGCGCCTGGGGCTGGAGGAGGAGTCGTTTCTGCATGGCCTGGCCGGGGTGTGGGGCCGCGACGAGGGCAACGAAGCCTCCGGTTTCGGGCGCCAGGTAATCTCCAGCCAACTGGATGCCGACCGGATGGATTACCTGTTGCGGGACGCCCATTTCACCGGGGTCGGCTATGGCCGTTACGACCTGGAGTGGCTGTTGCACAGTCTGCGGGTGCGCACCAGCGACGGCGTGGCGCGCCTGTGCGTGGACCTCTCCAAGGGACCCGCAGCGCTGGAGAGTTACGTGGCGGCACGCGACGACATGTACCGTCAGGTTTACGACCACAAGACGGTAAGGGCCATGGAGGCGTTGCTGATCCACATTTTTTGGCTGCTGGACCGGTTGACGGGCATGGAGGAGTTGCCAGAAGGTTCGCCGCCGGTACTGCGACGGTTCCTGGAAATTCTGGACGGGGGCGGCGAGTTGCCGCTGGACGATTTCCTGCGCCTGGACGACATGGTGCTGGATTATGCCATCGGCCACTGGGCCGAGTTGGAACCGCGCACCCCTCTGCAGGCCGAGTTGCGATGGAAATGCCGCATGTTCCGGGACCGGGGGCCG
Source organism: Magnetococcales bacterium WMHbin3 (assembly GCA_002753185.1). Classification (GTDB taxonomy): domain Bacteria; phylum Pseudomonadota; class Magnetococcia; order Magnetococcales; family Magnetaquicoccaceae; genus Magnetaquiglobus. Next base: position 5,764 of record PDZX01000003.1, on the reverse strand, counting down.
GTTTACCGGCGCATCGTCTGGCGGCTGGAGGGCCGCTACACCGATGTCATCCACGACCCGGAGATCGCCGGGGCGGTGGACGAATGGATCCGGCGGCACGGCGAGGAACGGTTGCCGGTGCGTGACCCGGAGAGCGGGACGACCAGCGGCTTGCCCTTGCGGTTGCTGGTGCTGGTGGATCGGCTGGAGCGGGCGCCGTATGCCCATCTTCAGTATGCCACGGGACGCGCGGATCCGGTCCTGGTGAGCGACGGACCCGGCCCTCCCCGGCCAGCGGAGGAGGTGTCGGCGCGAATTCACTTTCTGGGGGGATGCCGACGCCGGCTGGCCAGGGTGTTCGTCGATCCCCGGGTTGCGGGGGAAGTGACGGAACTCTTGCGCGGCGCCGGCGCCGATTGGATGTGAAATGATTTTTCTACCGTTCATGTTGCTTTTTTCCTGGTATCAATGGAGTGTCATGGGACCCCTGGCCATTGACGATAATGTCATCCTGCGTCTGTCGGACCAGACGGCGGTGAGCCGCGAGGAACTGGTGGATCAACTGTCACGGCATCGTGTGGTGCTGATCGGCGAGGCGCACGACAATCCGGCCCATCACGAGGTGCAGTTGACCCTGATCCGGGAGTTGCGCGCCAGGCGACCGGCGATGGTGGTGGCCATGGAGATGTTTCCCGGCCACCTGCAACCCCAACTGGACCGCTGGGTCGCCGGAGAACTGGATGAGGCGACCTTTCTGGACGCGGTGGAGTGGTATTTCACCTGGGGTTTCGACGCCGGACTCTATCTGCCGATCTTGCGTTACGCCAGAGCGGAGCGGATTCCCCTGCTCGCCATGAACACCCGGCGCGACAACGTGACACAAGTGCGCAAGAAGGGATTGGCCGGCGTGGAGATCGAACTGCGGGACAGCCTGCCGCCGGTCTGTCCCGCGACCCCGGCCTACCGGATGATGCTGGAGGAGGTGTTCAACGCCCATCCCATGATGTCGCGCAGTGGCAAGTTCGATCATTTCGTCGAGGCGCAGGGGGTATGGGACAGCGTGATGGCCGACCGCATCGAGCGGTGGAGCGACGCCCATCCGGACGGATTGGTGGTGGGATTGGCCGGAAACGGCCATCTGCTGGGCGGGCACGGCATTGTGCATCAACTGCGCGGGCGCGGCGTGACCGACATCGTGACGCTGCTGCCCTGGAGCGGCGCGGAATCCCGCATCGACCGGGATGCCGGCGACTTCGCCTGGGGAACGCCCACCACCCCGGAGACCCCTGCTCCGGTGCAACTGGGCATCACCATGGACGACAAGGAGCCGGAAAAGGTGGTGGTCACCATGGTCATGCCCGACTCCCTGGCCGAGCGCATGGGGATCCGCGCCCAGGATCGCCTGCTGGCCCTCGACGGGGTTCCCCTGACCTCCCGCCACGCCCTGGCGCGCAGAATCCGGGGACTCACCCCCGGCACGGAGTTGACGTTGCGGCTGGAACGGGAGGGGCGGGAGGAAGAGTTGCGCCATGCGATTCCTTGAGCAAGGACGAGTTCGACACCCCACTGAAAACTAAATAAGAATAAAATGAACCCAGCCGGACTGGAGGAGTTGAGCGCCTGGACCGCCCGCATTCTGGACGCCAAGACCGTGCAAGCGGTCTTTCGATGAGTTCCCGCGTCTCCCGTGCCATGAGAACGGGCATGGTTGACGGATCCCTCCCCGATTTGCTAGGCTGATTGAGGATCCGCATACGATCCATAGTCACGAACCGCGGATTTTTGCGATTTTTCACAAGGAATCACGATGTCCAAGCACGGTCTGCCCGAGAAACAGGGGCTGTACGATCCGGCACTGGAACACGACGCCTGCGGCGTCGGCTTCGTCGCCCGGATCAACGGCCAGAAAAGCCACGACGTGGTACGCATGGGACTCAACGTCCTGGTCAACCTGACCCACCGGGGCGCGGCGGGCGCCGATCCCCTCACCGGCGACGGGGCCGGCATCATGATCCAAATCCCCGACGCCTTCCTGCGCGCGCACACCACGAAACTCTCCATCCAACTCCCCCCGGAAGGGGATTACGGCGTGGGCATGATCTTCCTGCCCAAGGACAAGGATCTGCGCGCCTCCTGCGAACGGCTGGTGGAACAGATGACCGCCGAGGAGGGACAAATCTTCCTGGGCTGGCGCAATGTCCCGATCAGCCGCCAGGCCCGCATCGGCTTTACGGCCAAGGGCGCGGAACCGGTCATCCGCCAGGCCTTCGTCGGCATGCGCAACCGCCCCGCCAACGCCGACCCCATGTGGCTGGAACGCAAACTCTACATCATCCGCCGCCGGGTCGAGAACGCCGTGCTCGGCTACGTCCGGGACGAGGTCAACTCCTTCTACATCTCCAGCTTTTCCAGTCGCACCCTGGTCTACAAGGGGATGTTCCTGGCCGAGCAGGTGCGCGCCTACTACCCGGACCTCTCGGACCAGACCCTGACGACCGCCTTCGCCATGGTCCACCAGCGCTACTCCACCAATACCTTCCCCACCTGGGGACTGGCCCATCCCTTCCGCATGATCTGCCACAACGGCGAAATCAACACCCTGCGCGGCAACATCAACTGGATGCGCGCCCGCGAGGCGGCGCTCGCCTCGGACCTCTTCGGCGAGGATATCAAAAAACTCTTCCCCATCGTCCCGGAAGGGCTGTCCGACTCCGCCAGCTTCGACCGCGCCCTGGAGTTCCTGGTCATCAGCGGCCGCTCCCTGCCCCACGCCATGATGATGATGATCCCCGAAGCCTGGGAGAATCACCAGCACATGGACGACGACCGCAAGGCCTTCTACCAGTATCACGGCGCGCTGATGGAACCCTGGGACGGCCCCGCCGCCGTCGCCTTCACGGATGGCCGCTACATCGGCGCCACCCTCGACCGCAACGGCCTGCGCCCGGCCCGCTATCTGGTCACCAAGAGCGGATTGTGCGTCATGGCCTCCGAGGCCGGCACCATCCCCTTTCCCCCGGAGGAGGAGGTCAAACTGGGACGCCTCCAACCGGGCCGCATGTTCGTCATCGACCTTGCGGAAGGCCGCATCATCGACGACACCGAAATCAAGGCCTCCATGGTCGCGCGGCAACCCTACCGCCAATGGCTCGCCGATCACCTCAAAAGTCTCTCCACCCTCCCCGACGGCGGCCCGGAACAGCGGGATACCCAACCCCTGCGCCTGCGCCAGCGCATCCTCGGCTATACCGAGGAAGACATCTCGGTGCTGTTGGCCCCCATGGCCAACGATGCCCAGGAACCGATCGGCTCGATGGGCAACGACGCCGCCCTGGCGGTCCTCTCCGACCGCCCGGTGCTGTTGTTCAGCTATTTCAAGCAGCTCTTCGCGCAGGTGACCAACCCGGCCATCGATCCCATCCGCGAAGAACTGGTCATGAGTCTTTTCACCCAACTCGGACCGGTGGGCAACCTCCTGGCAGAGACCCCCAAGCACGTGGCCCGCATCTGGCTGCCCCAGCCGATCCTCACCAACGCCGAACTGGAAAAGATCCGCGCCATCGACAGCGACGGACTGCGGGCGCGCACCCTTTCCACCCTTTTCGATGCCGAGGACGGCGAGGATGCCATGAAGAATGCCCTCTCGCTCCTCTTCGAGGAGGTCTCCAACGCCGTGGAGGACGGCATCAGCCTGATCATCCTCAGCGATCGGGGCGTCGGACCCCATCAGGCGGCGATTCCCTCCCTGCTGGCGGTCTCTTCCGTGCATCACCACCTGATCCGCTCCGGCACCCGTGGTGCGGCCAGCATCATCCTGGAGACCGGCGAGGCCCGCGAGGTCTCCCAGTTTGCCCTGCTGCTCGGCTACGGCGCGGGGGCGATCAACCCCCATCTGGCCTACGAAACCCTCGACGACCTGGCCGCACGCGGCCTGCTCCAGGAGGGGGTGACGGGTGAAAAAGCCAAGTACAACTACATCAAGGCCATCGGCAAGGGCCTTTTGAAAATCTTCTCCAAGATGGGGATCTCCACCCTGCGCAGCTACTGCGGGGCACAGATCTTCGAGGCCATCGGCCTCAACCGGCGCTTTCTGGAACGGCACTTCACCGGGACCTTCTCGCGTCTGGACGGCGTAGGCATGAACGGCATCGCCCGCGAGACCCTCTCCCGTCACAAGCGCGCCCTCTCCGGCATCACCGGCATGCGCGAGATGCTGGAGGTGGGGGGCGACTACAAATACCGCCACGACGGCGAACGCCACATGTGGACCCCGGAGACCATCGCCAAGATCCAACAGGCCACCCGCGAGGACAATTTCCAGCTCTACCGGGAGTTTGCCCGCCTGATCAACGACCAGGACCGGGCGCAATGCACCCTGCGCGGGCTGTTCCATCTCAAGGAGGCCGACGAGCCGCTGGCCATCAACGAAGTGGAACCCGCCTCCGAGATCGTCAAGCGGTTCGTGACCGGGGCCATGTCCTTCGGCTCCATCTCCAAGGAGGCCCACGAGACCATGGCCATCGCCATGAATCGTCTGGGCGGGCGCTCCAACACCGGCGAGGGGGGCGAGGATCCGGCGCGCTTCCTGCCCCGGCCCAACGGTGACCTGGCCCGCAGCGCCATCAAGCAGGTGGCGGCGGGACGGTTCGGGGTCACCAGCCACTACCTGGCCAACTCCGACGAGATGCAGATCAAGATCTGCCAGGGGGCCAAACCCGGCGAAGGGGGGCAACTCCCCGGCCACAAGGTCACGGAGACCATCGCCCGCACCCGCAACACCACGCCGGGCGTTACCCTGATCAGCCCGCCGCCCCACCACGACATCTACTCCATCGAGGACCTGGCCCAACTGATCTTCGACCTCAAGAACGTCAATCCCCGCGCGCGGGTTTCGGTGAAGCTGGTCTCCGAGGTGGGCGTGGGGACCGTGGCCGCCGGGGTCGCCAAGGGACACGCGGACATGATCCTCATCTCCGGCGGGGACGGCGGCACCGGGGCCAGTCCGCTGAGTTCCATCAAGCACGCCGGCGCGCCCTGGGAACTCGGTCTGGCCGAGACCCAGCAGACCCTGGTGCTCAACGACCTGCGGGGCCGGGTCCGGCTGCAGACCGACGGGCAGTTGCGCACCGGTCGCGACGTGGTGGTGGCCGCCCTGCTGGGGGCCGAGGAGTTCGGCTTCGCCACCGCGCCCCTGGTGGTGATGGGGTGCGTCATGATGCGCAAGTGCCACCTGGACACCTGTCCGGTGGGGGTGGCCACCCAGTCTTTGGAACTGCGCAAGAAGTTCATGGGGCAGGCGCAACATCTGGTCAACTATTTCTATTTCATCGCCAACGAGGCGCGGGAGATCATGGCCCGCATGGGTTTTCGCACCATCGACGAGATGGTCGGCCAGTCGGGTTTCCTGCTGGTGAACGACGCGATCAGCCATTGGAAAGCCAAGGGACTAGACCTCACTCCGCTGCTGGAGAAGCCGGACGCCCCCTCCAACATCGCCACCCGTTGCGTGCAGGCGCAGGAACACGGCATCGACAAGGTGTTGGACCACCAGTTGCTGGACCTGGCGAAACGGGTCTTCGAGAATCTGCGGCCCATCGAGATCCGGCTGCCGATCCAGAACACCGATCGCACCGTCGGGGCCATGCTGGGCGGGGAGATCTCCCGGCTGTTCGGCGCGGTGGGGCTGCCCAAGGATACCATCAAGTGCCATTTCGAGGGGGTGGCCGGGCAGAGTTTCGGGGCCTTCAACGTCCCCGGCGTGGTGCTCCATCTGGAGGGGGCGGCG